>NZ_RARA01000014.1:16901-21925 GCF_003788695.1 Candidatus Cardinium hertigii | reverse complement strand
ACATATATGTCACTCGCAATATCTACTCTCTTTTAGATCTTTATTTATTCCAGTAAAATATTGTGTTGCTGGTAAACGAGAGGGTAAACTACTAGAGGGTAAACTACTAGAGGGTAAGCTACTAGAGGGTAAGCTACTAGAGGATGAGCTAGAGGATGAGCTAGAGGATGAGGGAGAGGATGAGGGAGAGGGAGAGGATGAGGGAGAGAGTAAACCGTAATGATCAATTGTATGAATCATCTTGGAAATTTTCTCCACACTTAAAATGTATTGAATAATGTCTTGTACATAATCGGAGGTAGAATTAATATTATGGTTTGTAATATTAAACCATATATCTTTAATACAATCGGTAAAAATCCTACATTCAAGCGTTAATTGTATCCTTGCTAATACCCACTTATTATTCTGCTTAAGGTGACAAGGCAAAAGTATAAGATGTTTTATACATTTTTGATCATATATCTGATTCTTCAATATATGATTCTGCAATAATAAGAATTTCCTAACCCCTCCTAATGCAAGCTCAATAAGCAATGCTATACATTTTTTATCATTATCTTCGTTACCATCGATATCCAATGCAGGGCATAAAGTAACACTACAATCATCTTTATTCTTAAAAAGTTCCACAGGCTGACCCTTATACTGAATCGTAACTAATACTGGAGCGTTTTCTTCTACTGGAGCGTTTTCTTCTACTGGAGCGTTTTCTTCTAAGCAGTTAAACTTTTCTTTAAAAAATTCAATTTTGGAACCATGCTTCTTTTTGGAACCATGCTTCTTTTTGGAACCATGCTTCTTTTTGGAACCATGCTTCTTTTTGGAACCATGCTTCTTACAATTTTCTAATCGTTCACGTTCACAAGATTCTATTAAATAATTCTTCCAAGTAGATATAACAGAAATATCATGCAAACCTATATACAAAGGACCAGCATTATCCACACCTACAGAGAAAGAACAAATATTATTCCCTAATAAACATAAAAAAAACAATAAAAAATTTCTTTTGAAACGCATAGCTATAACCAAGAAATGGTAGTAAATAGTTAGTAAATAAATTAAATATATTGTAGCAAGTAAAGTTAAGCTTTAATCTAAAATGCCTACACTTGCTCACGCCCGTATCTATGTACCGCAAACTGCCGCAGTTTACTGAAATTTTCAATAATATCCTAATAGCGCTTTACAGCTAGCCTTATACGCTACATAATCTTCCTTTGTAAGCATGCAAGGGCGAATCATAGCACTAGGCATTCTTTTTATTAAAGTCAGATAAACAAAATAGGCCTCGAGCTTATCAGTAAAAAGACCCATTCGAACAGTATAATAAGGCTGTCTGTAATTGAACTCAGGGACATAGGTAGATTGAAGCGTACGGACTAGCTCCTGCGCTTCTAATGCTGCTGCTCTACTGTTGCCCATATAGACCTGTATGGTATAGAATTTTAAACTATTCATGCGTTTATAAGCTATTTTTCGTTTTGCTAAAAGGCTTTCTAAATATTGGGTTTGGTCCCATTGCATGGTCAAGGGTAACAGCGGCTCTTTTTTTTCTTTTTTTGCACGCTTACAAAATTCCATCCTATATGGAGCAAGATTTTCTTCATAATGCTTTTTTTTTAGCTTCCATGCATGAGAGGTACCACCCATAGCCTTTGGATGTGCCATAACCATAACAAAGAGTAAAAAGGTCCATATTACATAACGCATCATCATTGTTTTTGAAATATTTTAAACATATTATCTGCTCCCTGAAAATAAATCCAATATGGGCATTGCTACTATTCCATAGATTTATAGACTATTGGTTTACAACAAAATGTCTATTTTCCATATTACATCACCGCAGGGAGACCGTTGCAATAGAAAATTGCAACAATTGTATGATACAAATTTAGAGTTTTTTATAAGTTTACAGTGCTAAAATAGTATGGTTTATGTCCTTTTTAAGACTTTTATAATAACACAGGGAAATTATGCTACTTTTGTAGCCTAAATACATAAGATTCATTAAATTGCTGAATCTATTCTTTGTATAAAAGTAATTTTTTATGCAAAAAAATACTAACTGTTTTTCACCCCTTTTTATGCTCGATAGAACCGTTCCTCCAAAATTTAAAGAGATTGAAAATATCAATTTCTCGTGGCCCGTACGGCATCTACTCCGCAATGATATTCCACTTTATGTGCTCAATATGGGTAGTCAGCCGGTTATAGAAGTAGAATTAATTTTCAAATCTGGTAGCTGCTACGAGGTCTATCCAGGTGCAGCTTATTTTACCGCTTCCATGTTGCTAGAGGGAACTACAAGCAAAAGCACCCAGGATATTGCCCATATTATGGATTATTATGGTGCAACCATTAGTGCTCGATCCCAAGCAGATTTTTGCTATCTATCGCTTTCTACCCTCTCTAAGCATCTTAGTCCCATGTTAGAACTGTTGGTAGAGATGCTCTTGACCTCTAACTTTCCCAAAAAATCGCTTAAATTGTTGAAAAATGTAAAATCTCAAGCCATTCAAATGGTAGATAAGAAGTATGATTGTATTGCTTATAAGCGGTTTTGTGCATCTATCTTTACAAAAGAACACCCTTATGGAAGACATTTAACTGTGCAAGATGTAGCCAATATCCAATTAGAAGATTTACATTACCATTATGAAAAGCTGTTTTTTTCTGATTGTTCTGCTTTTGTTAGTGGTCAGGTGACAACAGCAGCCTTGCAATTAATAAAAGCATCCCTAGAACATTTGACCCAAAAACAAGGCATCCAAGGCAATCAGCTTCTACCTGATAATATTCCCGAAAAAATAGAGGTAGTAGAGGGACAACATATACAGGCTGCCATTGTCATTGGTAAAAAATTATTAGCCAAAACGGAAGTGGATTTTTTACCGATGATTACGGTAAACGAACTTTTAGGGGGCTATTTTGGTTCTCGCTTAATGCAAAATATTCGAGAAGATAAAGGTTATACCTATGGCATCCATTCTAGTATAGTAGCGTTGCAACAAGCGGGTTACTTAGCTATTACAACAGAAGTAGGCCAAGCGGTGTGGCAGCAGGCCCTCCAAGAGATATACAAAGAAATAGAAATATTGCAGCATGCATTAGTGCCAATAGAAGAGCTAAAAAAAGTTAAAAACTATCTGCTTGGTCATTTTTTAAACAGCATTAATGATCCCTTTTCTATTATGAAAAAATTTCAAGCAGCTTATCTGTATGGATTGGATCAAAATTATTACACTGCATTTTACAATCAGGTTCGTAATATAACGCCCCTAGAAATTAGAAGTTTAGCACAAAAATACTTATCTTTGGATACCTTTACAGAAGTAGTTGTAAGGTAATTTGTTAAAAAATTCATATGGGCGTATGGGGTATGGGCATGTGGGGAACTTACACAATTTGCATTTAATGCAATAAAAAGGTACGTTTGAAATACTTTAGCTTTTTATACGTTCCTCATTTTTTTTGTTGTTATTTTTTTTGTTGTTAATGCAATTTTTTATTTAAAATTTATTTAAAACACGTGGATTATATTAGTTATAAGACAAAATATGCTAACAAGCAAAGTGTTAACAAACAATGGGTTGTGGTTGATGCTTCATCACAGACGTTGGGTAGGTTAGCTAGCCAGGTTGCTTACATGATTCGTGGCAAGCATAAGCCTGATTTTACACCCCATGTAGATGGGGGAGATCATGTTATCGTGCTTAATGCTGGTAAAGTATCTTTGTCAGGTAATAAGTGGGTAAAAAAAGAGTATTATACCTATTCAGGTTATCCTGGTGGAGTAAAAAAAGCAACACCTAAAGAAGTTCAAGTTGTTAATTACAAGCGTGTTATAGAGCATGCCGTAAAGGGTATGTTGCCTAAAAACAGATTAGGGAGGAGGTTGTTCCATAATTTGCATGTTTGTGAGGGAAATGTTCATCAACATATGGCGCAAAAACCAAACGAAATAACGCTAAAATACTAATTATTAACGGATGGAAAGAGTCAATGCAGTAGGTCGAAGAAAGACCGCGGTAGCTAGGGTGTATCTTATGAAAGGAATCGGAAATGTTACCATTAACCGTAGGCAGCTTTTGGATTATTTCCCAGTAAAAGAAATTAGTCTAATGGTTAAACAACCTTTGGAAATATTAAAAATATCGGATCAGTTTGATCTGAATATTAATGTTTCTGGCGGAGGATTGAGGGGTCAAGCTGAGGCCATTCGTTTGGGAATTGCTAGAGCGCTTTGCAAATTAGATTTGGAAAATAATAGGCCTCTGTTAAAGAAGGAAGGCTTCCTCACTAGGGATGCTAGAATAGTAGAACGCAAGAAATATGGCCGTAAAAAGGCAAGGAAGAAATTCCAATTTACCAAGCGTTAGCTCTGTTTTCTGTTATTTAAGAAATTATAATTATCCATAATGATAAAATTAGAACATAAAACGCTTCTTGATGCTGGCGTCCATTTTGGTCATTTGACTAAGAAATGGCACCCTAAGATGGCTCCTTTCATTTTTATGAAGCAAAGTGGTATACATATTATCGATTTGAACAAAACCATTTCCTCTATGGAGGAGGTTGCTTTGCAGTTACACGCACTAGCAAGAGCTGGAAAAAAGATTTTGTTTGTGGCTACTAAAAAACAAGCCAAGGTTTCGGTAGAAAAAGCGGCAAAAGATTTAGCTATGCCCTATGTTACAGAAAGGTGGCTTGGTGGTACATTAACTAATTTTGTGACTATTCGGAAGCTACTCAAGCGTATGTTTTCTATAGAAAAAAATATACATACAGCTGCCTATAAAAACCTAGCCAAGAAGGAACAATTGGTTATAATGCGGGAACAAGCAAAACTCAATAGAATATTACAAGGTTTGTCCAATGTTACCAGGCTTCCCTCTGCATTGTTTGTGGTAGATATTAACAAGGAGCATATTGCAGTTAAAGAAGCTCGAAAATTAGGTATTCCAGTTTTTGCTCTTGCAGATACCAATACCAATCCAGATGCGGTTGATTTTCCT
>NZ_RARA01000014.1:0-16885 GCF_003788695.1 Candidatus Cardinium hertigii | reverse complement strand
AGATGCGGTTGATTTTCCTATTCCTGGTAATGATGACGCATTTCGTTCTGTTGATATTGTAGTTCGTTACGTGGCTGATGCCATTAGAGAAGGGATAGAGTCATACAAAAAAGATAAAGTAGAAACTGTGCCTAAAGAGGAAGAACAGTTGAGTAGCACAGGAACTAAAATTACGCCTAAAAGAGGCATAAAAGTAATTCAAGGTGTAGTAATGAAACAAAGCACCCCCTCTCCCAAAACTAAAGTTGCGAGCTCTGTAACAAAGGAACAAGCCGTATCCACTACGCCTATTACGGCTACATCCCCTGCAATAGCTGATCCTAGACAGGACGCATCTATGCCTCTTACAGATCAGCCCCCAACAAAGGAACACGCCGTATCCATTACGCCTATTACGGTTGCAGCCCCTGCAATAGCTGATCCTGGGCAAGACGCATCTATGCCTCCTACAGATCAGCCCCCCAAAACAGAATCGTAGCAGGGAAGGGCTGGTTGAATTATTTTAGCATTTTTTTGATTGTTAATCAATCTCTATTGTATTTATACAAATTATTTTCATATGGCAATTACAGCACAAGATGTGGCTACACTGAGGAAAAGAACAGGTGCAGGAATAATGGATTGTAAAAATGCCCTTAACGCATCCGGAGGTGATTTTGAACAGGCTATTGATCTACTTAGAAAAAAAGGACAAAAAATATCTGCAGATCGTTTGGCACGTAATGCAAGTGAAGGAGCGGTTTTTGCTTGTACAAACAGTGACCATACAGAGGCATTTTTATTGGTATTGAACTGTGAAACGGATTTTGTAGCTAAAAATGCGCTTTTTTTAGAATTAGGTACATCTATCTTGGAAAGTGCAGTAGCATATAAACCTGCTTCTATAGAAGCACTACAATGTTTGCCATTGAAGAAGGAAACTGTTCAAGAAGCCGTTATAGCATCTGTTGGTACTATAGGTGAAAAAATTACTATTTCTATTTATGAAAGGTTACAAGGGGAGATAGCGGTATCTTATATACATACAGGTAATAGCTTAGGGGTATTGGTACTTTTGGAAGGTGCCCAGGGAGAAAATGTAATAGCTGCAGGAAGAGATGTGGCTATGCAAATAGCTGCCATGAATCCAGTAGCGCTGGATACGGATCAAATTGACCAATCTATAGTGGCTAGGGAAATGGCTATTATTCAAGAACAGGTAATAGGTGAAGGATATACGGTAGATAAAGCAGAGAAAATAATACAAGGTAGATTGCATAAATTTTTTAAAGAAAACACACTATTACAGCAACCATTTGTGAAAAATAATAAATTGACTGTAGCACAGTATCTTCAATCCATTGCGCCAGCTTTAACGGTTACTGCATTTAGGCGTATTAGTGTAGGTACATAGTAGCTACTCTTGCAGTATCTGTTCACTTGCGTGGCAGCCATATTGTATAGATTACAGCAAATGGCTAATAATTAATAATTGATAAAATCACCAATAATCTATAAAATATGGCTGCCACGCAGGTGAGCGAACACCTTAATAATGCTGCATAATACGGTTAGAACCCTTGCTAAGGAGACAATTATGTACAGTCTAAGCGGTATTATAGTACGCGGAGGCTCTTATCTAGTTTTACGACTACAAACGAATATACTGGTTACCAGTGAATATAGTATCATCACAGAATTTTACGGAAATTACATTTCCTTGGGTCATGTACTCTTCCTTTTATCTATGGATATGGCCTATTGTAGGTTTGTATATAAACTAGGAAGACAGCACACTTTCAATACGACTATAACAATATTATTGATTTCTAGTGTTTTACTTTCAATTTCCCTAATCATCTATACACCACAAATTGCACAAATAACTGACCACTTATCCCATATACGTTATTTCTACTACATAACTGCTATTCTTACGTTAGATACTTTGCTGGCTATACCTTATGTAAGCCTCCGTGTGGAAAAAAAAATTTTGCAATTTCTGTTGATAAAATTTTTACAAGCTTTTACTAACGTTTTTTTTTCGTTTATCTTACTCTATTTTCCTTGTTGTTTAATCTCTATAGAGCATTCGATTTATAGCTGTTTTAATATAACCATAGCATTAAATACTTTAGATGCCGTTTTTATCGCCAATTTGCTGTCTAATATCGCCACTTTAGGGTTTTTATTACCGCAGTTCAAGGGTTTTCGATTGATTTGGAATAGCAATACTGTACAAATGATGTGGGCGTATGGCTCAACCTTTTTTTTTACGACGCTATTTGCTCGGATTGGTGAAATATTGCCCAGATTACTATTTCGAAGATTGATACCCAGTAATTTTTATGCGACCTCTACTAAGGAGGAAATATTGGGCAGTTTTGGTATTTCTTCCAAACTTATGCTATTTATAACACTAGGGATTCATGCCTTTAAATATGCTGCAGAACCATTTTTTTTTGCTAATGCAGATCGCAAAAATGCCACCAAATTATATGGTCAAGTTATGTACCTGTTTATACTAGCAGCTTGCATATCTCTACTACTTTTTAGTTTAAATATAAAGTGGATTGCAAAAATCATCATTCCTAATACCTATTATCGCAATACAGTTGATACCGTACCCTACTTGGCATTTTGGCACATTGTTTTAGGCATCTATTATAACATTAGTGTTGCATTTAAGCTTAGCAATAATCCACGGTACAATACTTGGATAAATGCTTTCGGCAGCTTAGTTATTTTAGTGATGTCACTGCTATTAATTCCGATATGGGGCCATTGGGGCTGTGTCTACGCCTATATTAGTGGCGCAACTGCTATGACGCTACTGGGGTATTATATAGGTCAAAAATGCTACCCCATACAATATCATAAAAAAGCATTTTTGCTTCTTTTATTTACCTTTTTAGCGATAGGGAAAATCTCCTTATGGCCAGAAAGATTCGCTTTTTTAGGTCTAGGCTGGGCCTACCTATTCCTTAATATAACCATCCTGGTTGTCTTTTCTATAATGGGCATGGTCTGGTATAAATTTTATGAATAAAGAAGGAGGTAAGTTTTGTTCGGAAGTTCAGTTTTTCAGTGCTCTTATACTTCAAGTAATGTAAGCTTCTTATCGACATAATCGATAGATTGATACCAACAAATAGTGGTTATTAGTAAAAATATAAACAATACCCCTGAAAGGGGCTGGATACTATTGGTATGAAAAATTTCTAGCAATGCAATTTGAATCCAGGAGGAGCCTGCTTTTCCCAAACGAGAGCCTAGCAAATCTACAGCAGCTTTCCCTTTAATTTTAGTTTCTGGATCCAATGGTATGTAAGCCATTTGGGCTGTTTTATCAAAAAAAGCATATTTTACAGCTTTAGCTATTACATTTTGGATACCGCCAAAAATGGCAATGTATAGGATCAATTTAGGTTCTAGCCAATTTGTTAAATACAATACATTATTTTTAATGTAACTCATTAAAAAAAAGAGCTGCCCCATCACCCCAACCACTACTGGCGTCACACGTGCAGTTGCTTTCCAGCCAAATTTGCGCAACATACCCCCACTAAAAAAGAGAGAGAAGATTAGGGCAATAATGCCTGTCCAGAAAGTACATTCTGATACGAAACTTTGATAATCTGCGGCTTTTGGAAATAGTTCTTTGAGATAAGATTTCCAAATGCCTTCCACAATATTAATAGAAAGCCCACAGGAAACCACCATAATAGCTACGCCTACTAAATATCGAGAAGAGGCAACATGCTTTAGGCTATCCCAAAGCGATAACTGAAGTTTTGTAGACGTTTTACCTAGTCCAACGGGAATATCTCGTTTTATACTGCGATTGGCCAAGTAGTATATAAATATGATTATTAAACAAAAAAAAGTAACATATCCGATTAATACTTGCACAGTACATAAAAAATCAATATGGCTATATTTTTGAGTATAAGCTATAATCAATGGAGCTGTACTAATCAGTGCCACATCTCCGGCAGCGATTAGTAGGGCATAAAATCGTTTGGCATCTTGTATAGTACATACACTATTTACAAAACTCCAATAGAGCACCGTCAGGGCTATTTGCCCCCAAAGTTCTGCAACCACAAAAAATAATACATGAATCCAATGGCGAAATACAGCAATCCAATGGAGGTGTTTACCAGCTGTATATATACTCAATGCATCCGCTATAGTATGGGGGCTTACCTTGTTTGCATTGGGATATAAAACAAATCCATATAAAAGGATCAAGGCTAAAAAAAATAGGACGGTACCATAAAAGATGGTAGATTGCTTGTAGTGATTGTTTAACTTGGTATATAATACGAGCGCTCCTATGGAAATAGGAAAAATAATAGAACCTTTCACAATGGGAATCACTTCAGCAGCAGAATGACTGGCTGTAATAAGTGCAGTATCTTTTAGCGCGGTGAGAATGCAGTAAACAAAAGAAATAAGAAATTTTAAAAACAATAACAATACAACTTTTTTTCTTTCAGTTTTTTTTATGGGAAAAATAAATTGTAACCACCTTTTAAGATACGATAAAAAAAAGTACTGTGTCATAAGTGGTAAATAGGCCAAAAATACATTACTTTTATAAAATTAAATGCAATGTAATGAAATATATAGATATTTTTGTATGGCTACCCTACAAATTAAAATAAACACAAATATTTTTTATTGTATGCTTGCCGAGTCGTTTCTGTTTATGGCTAACATAGGTTTGTAATAGCGCATGATATGCTGCAACCCAATAGCAGATATACAGGACTTGATCTTGTCATGTAGGGTGCATATGACAAACTCAAAAAAGAAAACCATTTAAATAAATATTATATTGAATATGAATGATAAAAAATTAAAATGTATCTTAGGTGAGGACGTTCTAGTGTTACTGCAAGCACAAATTGAGGTGGAATATAATGCATCAGTCCAATATTTAGCAATGGCTTCATGGGCCGATGCGCAAAAATATATGTATGCAGCCTCCTTTTTATATAAGCAATCTGAAGAAGAAAGGCATCATATGCTTAAAATTATGCATTATGTAAATAATGCTGGCGGCCATGCATTAGCTCCCAAAACTACAACAGGAATATTGGATACTTTTTCTTCATTAAAAGAAGTTTTTCTGCAAGCATTACAAAATGAAATGCATACTACCAAAGCTATTCATACCTTAGTAGATTATTGTTTAGTGCATAAGTCGTTTGCTACCTTTGGATTTTTACAATGGTTTGTTACAGAACAGATAGAAGAAGAGGCTACAGCCAGAAGAAATTTAGACTTATTTGACCTCATTCCTCAAGAAGGCATCGGACTCTACGAAATTGATAAAGCTATTGGCTTTGCTGCAAATGGGAAATCTGTATAAGCACCCAATAATAGATTTTTGAGTTTTTGTTCTAAATATATATTTAATATTGATATACAGATATTTTACATATTAAGGTGTCTGTTCACCTGCATGGCAGCCATATTTTATATAGATTACAGAAAATGGCTAATAATTAATAATTGATGTCCATTTTTTTAAAACTACTTCTTTTAAAGCTACTTTTTTTGCTTGATCAAAAAAAGTAACGAATAATTTAGTAATTAAATAATTAATTTAAAAACATTTCTGCCACGCAAGTGAAGGATACAATATTTTCCCTCCCCTCCCCTCCTCCTTGTATAAAGGCCTGTTATTTTCCTTATATCGGAAGATGAAAATATATTTTTTGATCAATTATGTCAAAATGACATAGCTTCCTAGGTGTGCCCAATTTGGCATGGACTTTGTATTAACTTTATAATAAGTTATAAGGACTTTATATCAACTTAATAATAAATTATTAAATCCCTCTGTACTGTACATAGCGTACTGTACATAGAAAATAGAGGAAAAAATATCAATACAATTCAAACGAAATAGAAATGGGAAAAATAATTGGAATTGATTTAGGAACAACAAATTCCTGTGTAGCGGTCATGGAAGGAAATGAGCCAGTGATCATTGCGAACAACGAAGGAAAAAGAACTACGCCATCTGTAGTAGCCTTTTTAAACAATGGGCAGGGTGAGCGTAAAGTAGGCGATCCTGCTAAACGGCAGGCGATTATAAATCCGCACAATACCATAAGCTCCATTAAACGTTTTATGGGTAAAAGTTACAGTAGCGTTGCAAACGAAATCAAAGAGGTGGCTTACAAAATAGAACCCGGGAGTAACAATACCGTTCGGGTACGAATAGGTGATCGACTGTATACGCCTCAAGAAATTTCAGCTATTATCTTGCAAAAGATGAAAAGTGCTGCAGAAGATTATTTAGGTACTACTGTTACAGAAGCTGTTATTACGGTACCTGCTTATTTTAATGATGCAGAACGGCAAGCCACTAAAGAAGCAGGAGAAATAGCTGGCCTTACCGTAAAACGCATTATTAATGAACCTACTGCTGCTGCTTTAGCTTACGGCCTAGACAAGCAAAATAAAGATATAACCATTGCGGTATTTGACCTAGGAGGTGGTACTTTTGATATTTCAATTCTGGAGTTAGGTGATGGCGTTTTTGAGGTCAAATCAACTAACGGAGATATTCATCTAGGTGGAGATGATTTTGATCAAAAAATAACTGATTGGCTTGCAGATAATTTTCAAAAAGAAGAGCGTGTAGACTTAAGAAAAGATCCAACGGCTCTACAGCGTCTAAGAGAAGCAGCAGAAAAAGCAAAGATTGAGCTCTCTAGTGCAACCACTACAGAGATTAATTTGCCCTACATTACGGCTATTGATGGCGTCCCTAAACATTTAGTAAAACAATTATCTAGGGCACAATTTGAACAATTGGTTGATCCATTGGTTAAACGTACATTAGGGCCTTGTGAGCAAGCTTTAAAAGATGCTTTTGGTGATATGGCTAATCCATGTAATAAGATTAATGAAGTTATTTTAGTAGGTGGATCCACTCGTATACCAAAAATACAAGAAGAAGTAGAACGCTTTTTTGGTAAAAAACCTTCAAAAGGGGTAAATCCTGATGAAGTTGTGGCCATAGGAGCTGCGATTCAAGGTGGTGTATTAACTGGAGAAGTAAAAGATATTCTTCTGCTTGATGTAATTCCACTTTCGTTAGGTATTGAAACATTAGGGGGTGTGTTTACTAAATTAATCGAGGCAAATACTACTATTCCAACTAGAAAATCTGAAGTTTTTTCTACCGCTACAGATAATCAATCTTCAGTTATGGTACATGTGCTACAAGGCAATAGACCGATGGCAAAGCATAACCGTACCATTGGCCAGTTTCACTTATCTGATATACCAGCCGCTCCCAAAGGCGGTCCGCAAATAGAGGTCGCTTTTGATGTAGACGCTAATGGCATATTACATGTTTCTGCAAAAGATAGAGGCACTGGAAAAGAGCAGAAAATTCGCATCGAAGCTTCGTCTGGGTTAACGGAAAATGAAATCAAACGTATGAAGGAGGAAGCAGAAATAAACGCAGCTGCAGACAAAACAGAAAGGGAGCAAATAGATAAAATCAATCAAGCCGAGTCTTTAATATTTGAAATAGAGAAACAACTCAAAGAATTGGGTGATAAAATTGAGGAGGGAGATAAGAAAAATGTAGAACCTGCTTTGGCAAGCTTAAAAAAAGCGCATGCGGAAAAAGATTTTGCTACAATAGATAAGGAATTGCAATCCTTACAGAAGGTTTGGAGTGAGATAATGACGCAAGTTTATCAAAAAGCTCAGACCGCTCAAGCAACGCCAAATGCCACTACGCAAGAACAAGGAAAAACGGGCGAAGGGGAAGACAATGTGGCAGATGCTGAATTTGAAGAGGTAAAATAACTTCCCATGTTACCCGTTAAGAGGTATTTGCTCACATGCGCGTTTTGTATGGCTTGCATTATTGCAAGATTATAAAAAACGCGCCTTGAACAAAGCTGTGATTAGAAAAATTCAGTCTGAAAGGTAGTAGAAAATCAGCCTGTTTGAGCCCTAGGCTACAGGCCTGGGCGAGTTCTGATTTTCAGCTTTCAGACTGAATTTTTAACAGCTTTGTTCACCAGCGCTTGATTTTTTTTGGCTACTTTTTTTGATCAAGCAAAAAAAGTAGCTTTAAAATAAACAGTTTTTTAAAAAATGGATAAAATCATCAATAATCTATAAAATATGGCTACCACGCAAGTAAACGGACACATATTTTCTGAATAAGCCACAATTTTTGATATAACAGTTGCCTATTAAGCCTAAAATTAGTAGATTTGAATAGGGACCTATAGGTCCCTATTTTATATATATGATTATATACATTTTATGCGAAAGGCTAAGTACTACTATAACCCTGCTACTTGTAGCTATGAGAGCATAAAAACATCTATATTAGCATGTATCTTACGTGGATGTGGCTTTATAGCTTTATCGCTTGTGCTAGCTAGTGCCATAGTCAGGTACTATAAAGGTCATTTTGTCTCTCCTAAAGAAGCTGAACTACTAGCGGACAATACAAAATTAAAAACTTATTATATTGATATACAAAGAAGAATAGAAAGCAGCACAAAAATATTGAATGCGTTACAAGAACGCGAAGATACGCTCAGGGTATTATTAAATAGAAATCCGCTTTCCACTGCAGAACGTGATGCGGGTATGGGAGGCGTAGATAAATATGCCCACTTAGGCAAAGAGACGTTAATTGCCCAAACCTTGTCTAAGGTAGACCAACTCATTAGTAAGTTAAACATTCAAAAAAAATCTTACGATTACATATTAGGAGTGGCTAAAACACATGTCAGTACATTGAAATCTAAACCTACCTTCCCTCCCCTATCTAAAAAGCATTTAAAAAGAATTTCAGGATCTTTTGGTATGCGTTTGCATCCAATATTTAAAATACGTAAAATGCATGAAGGAGTTGATTTTGCTGCTCCCATGTATACGCCTATTTATGCTGCTGCTGATGGATATGTTAAATCGTTAAAAAATGATAAAAAAGGACTAGGTAATCATCTACTACTGGAGCATGGCAATGGATTTCAAACACTCTATGCTCATATGTATTCCATAACGGTTAAAGAACGCCAAAAAATAGTTAGGGGGCAGCAAATTGGCACAGTGGGTAGTTCAGGTGCTTCAACAGGTCCCCACCTGCACTATGAAATCTTCCAAAATAGGAATCGGGTGGATCCAGTTCAATATTTTGCAGCAGAATTGTCTGCAGCTGAACATGATGAAGTATGTAAACAAGCGGCAAATCAAACACAAACACTTTGCTATTAGACTTTTTAGCAAAATTAAACAACTTCCTTTCTTCATCCGCAAAGCCTTTCTATTATGGTATAGAAATTAAAGCTACTTTTTTTGCTTGATCAAAAAAAGTAGCCAAAAAAAATCAAGCGCTGGTGAAAAAACTGCTGAAAAGAAAGGAAAAAAACCGAAAATCAAATCTCGCTCCTACGGAGCTCAGACAAAATGATTTTCTTTTGATTTTTTTCCTTTCTTTTCTTTCCACAGTTTTTTCAAGGCGCATTTTTTATAATGGTGCATTTTTTATAATATTGCACTATTGCACTATTGCACTATTGCTAATTGACGAACACGGATACACATAGGCCACATAATTGAACTTGTACCTATTTCTAATTGTTTACGAATACGGATACGTATAAGCCACATGACTGAACGGATACTTCGTACCTATGATCAAACAAAAAAAGTAGCTTTAAAAGAAATATCCGTTCACTTGCGTGGCAAAAATATTTTTATCCGTTCACTCAATGGCGTCAACTTAAGGTTTAGCTGTTATTGATAACCAAGTAGAATAGGATATTTTTTTTACATTTGCTACATTGCTTCTTATTTAGCGAATAAATTCTTTTTTTATTATTTCATAAAAAAGTGTATGATACATTTTTTTATGCAAGAGTTTTTAGGGGAAAATTTTATTTCGGAAATTAAAGATAAATTGTATTCAGCCNCGGCAAATCAAACACAAACACTTTGCTATTAGACTTTTTAGCAAAATTAAACAACTTCCTTTCTTCATCCGCAAAGCCTTTCTATTATGGTATAGAAATTAAAGCTACTTTTTTTGCTTGATCAAAAAAAGTAGCCAAAAAAAATCAAGCGCTGGTGAAAAAACTGCTGAAAAGAAAGGAAAAAAACCGAAAATCAAATCTCGCTCCTACGGAGCTCAGACAAAATGATTTTCTTTTGATTTTTTTCCTTTCTTTTCTTTCCACAGTTTTTTCAAGGCGCATTTTTTATAAACTTACATTATTGCCCTATTTCTAAATACGAACGTGAAAAAATAGGCATAGGCCATTCCACTGAACGGATACCCCACTATGCGAGTACACTGAATCCCGAAGCGGAACGCAGCCAGCTTTTCAAAGACGAAGAGTAGGCTCAAACAGGCTGATTTACTACCAACTTGCAGCCTTTCTTTTCTAGTCACAGCTTTATTTTTTTTCAAGGCGCATTTTCTATAAACTTACATTATTGCGCTATTTATAAATACGAACGCGAACAAATACGCATAGGCCGCACCACTGAACTGATACGACTGATTTCCTACTAGCTTACAGCCTGTAAATTTTCTAATCCTTGTTCAAGGCGCATTTTTTATAAACTTACATTTTATTGCGCTATTGCTAGATACGAACAAAAAATTTTAAATACGCATAGGCCACACGACTGAACGGATACTTTTTTGTTTGATCAAGAAAAAAAATAACAAACAAATAATTTAGTAATTAAATAATTAAATTAAAAAATTTGCCACGCAGGCGAACGGACAATGGCGTCAACTTAAGGTTTAGCTGTTATTGATAACCAAGTAGAATAGGAGGGTAGGCTAATCATGAATTGCCTTAAGTTGACGCCATTGGGCGAACGGATACCCAAATAATTTGGATGGGACTATACAGTTATCTATATTAGGGGTTCCTAGAAATGAACCATGTCAGCAAATAGCTAAAGGGATCATAGGGCACATACGTTATATTTACATCATAATAAAATTAATATCATGGCTAAAGTAAATATTTTTTTTTTCTATCCAAATTTAATTGGCTATATACGTATTATATTAGCTCTACTCTCATGGTATTTTATGTATAAATACCCTTCTTGGTGGGCAATATTGCTCTATATTTTAAGCACTTCTATGGATATGCTTGACGGATATCTGGCTAGAATATGCAAACAAACCAGTCATTTTGGAGCTCTACTTGATCAAATTATCGATAGGTGTGCACTA
The DNA here is from genome assembly GCF_003788695.1 of Candidatus Cardinium hertigii. Next base: position 5,649 of record NZ_RARA01000014.1, on the reverse strand, counting down.
CTTGGACTTCTTATGCTATTTTGCTATTTATATCCTTCTTGGATACTGTTCTTTCAAATGGTTGCTATGCTGGATATTTCTTCTCATTGGCTTTATCTGCATACAGCCGCTTTAAGCGGAGCAAAAACACACAAGGCTTCCCAAAACCCCATATTGAATTATTACTATACTTCAAAACCTTTCTTTTTTATGATGTGTTTCGGAAAAGAAGCATTTTATATACTTCTCTATATAAATACTTTTTGGACAGGCCCACCGCTATTTGGGATATCTTTAATAAAATATATGGTATGTCTTTTTTTACCTATTGCATTTGTCAAAAGCTTAATAAGCATAGTGCTTTTGGTTGTTGGAGGGAAATCACTAACTAAAATATAACCCATAAATAACGTTATTATGAAAAATGATCAAGAACCTAGTGAACCATTTTGGTTACATACACCACTTAAAAAAATGACTTCTTCGCAATGGGAATCTTTATGTGATGGTTGTGGAAAATGTTGCTTACTTAAAATTCAAGAAGCAGAAACCCAAAAAATACGTACCACAAAGATTTGTTGTCGATTACTCAATACCATAAGCTGCCAATGCTCCAACTATAAGGAGCGTTTTAGCTATGTAGACGATTGTATAAAATTAAATGCGGAAAATATACAAACCATTACCTGGTTACCAAAAAGTTGTGCCTATCGTTTAGTAAACGAAAACAAAACATTACCTGATTGGCATCCATTGATTACGAAAGATCCGCAATCTACTGTTAAGAGTGGTAATTCAGTGAGAGCCTATGCCGTTCACCCAGCATTAGTAAATAAACCCGTTATAGAATATTTACTAGAAGAAGAAGTAAGTTAGTATCCGTTCAGCGGTATGGCATGCGTATTCGTGTTCGTACCCATTAGCAATAAAGAAAGCGCAATATTAGCCATTTTAAAACATGACTGCCACGCAGGTGAACGGATACAATATTATTCCTTTCCCATCAGCTGAGCTTGCTGCTGATGAGGTGGCCTATAGCTATAATCAAAATCATGTGGCATTAAGGGATAGCCATACAATTGATCAACAGATTTAGTACCATCTACCGTCTGATTAGTACCCAAATAGTTTTTGGAATACTTTTCTAAAGTATAATCTGCAGCATCTGGGAGCACACTTACGGCACTTTCTTCAATACCGTTTACGATTACATCTACCCATTTTAACCTCTTAGCCTGATCCGCATACTCCGACCAACAGCCATCCATAGCTTTTTCATATAACTTCTTGTCAAACGTTTTAAGCGATATCCCCATTTTTTTGGCTATACGCCCGCCTAGACGCTCCCAGTCCTTCCTAAGCTCATCAGACAACTCCTGTGCTTCCCTAACATTTAGTCTATATCTATAAAAAACAAGTTGCGCAACCTGATGATGCAGAATTTCTGCATTTGGAAGAGCATAAGATCTAGGTGCCAATGTAGCAATGATTGCGGCCATAGAAGCAGCCCATTGTCTCACCACTACATAAACCGGTGCCTTACTACGCTCAATGGCTTGTAAAATATTATGGCCTGCCCATGAACTACCACCTGGTGAGACACCGATGACTAAAAAAATAGGATAAACGCTATCTTTATTGTTAAAAAACTGAATTTGATCTACTATATAATTTGCTTTCCAGCACGTAATATGGCCATCTAGTTGAATGCAACGATCCGAAAGCACCAATACATTATCTTTTTTACGCAAGGGATCCTTAAGATAAACAGGCTTCCGCTCAATGCGCTTGCTTCGCTCTAATTTAGTATTTAACCCTTCCATTTCTGCTTGTAATCGATTTTTGGCCTCTTGCAGCACTTGGGTCTGTCCCCTATCTAATTGTAATTTCTTATCTAGCTCAGCTATCTGGATACTATATTGCTCCATCTGTTTGGTAAACTTAGCTTGGGCCAGTTCTGTTTCAGCAGCAAGCTTTTCTCTTTCCATTCTTAGCAACCGTATGGCTTTCTCATGTGCCTCTCGGATATCCTCTTCTTCTATTTCCTTACGTAGACGCTTATGCTCCTTTTCAAGACTAAGTTGCGCAATTTTTGCAGAAATAGCTGAAAGTTTTTTTTCTAAGATGGCACGATTAAGCGCATTTTCCTCGTCTAATGCATTTTTAAGCTTGGTTTTAGCAATGGTATCATTTGTATCACCGTCAGTAGTGCTTTTGGTGCTTTCTGCTTCTAATACATTTTTTAGCTTATTTTTAGCAGTTGTACCAATTTTAGCAGGGCTATTTTTCACCTCTTTTTTTGCCACTTTGGCTACACTTATTTCATTACTGCTTAGTAGTAGCAAAAACGACAACCCTAATCCATATTTATAATTTAGATAAAACATAATTTTAAAATTATTTATTTAGTTAGTAAATTACTTGTTTTCTACCTGTAGAAGTGACATATCCCTTCAGTTGTCCGGCTAGGATTCGAACCTAGAGTCTTCTGGACCAAAACCAGACGTGTTGCCGTTACACTACCGGACAATCAATTACTTACCTTACTTATTACTTACCGTAGACTCCGTTTACTTAGTAGATTCCGTTTACTCACCGCAGACTCTGTCTACTACTCGTAGAATACAAATATATACATTTGTATAGAAAAAAGTAAGGAAGTGCATGCTTTTTATCGTTTAGTATCCCTATCCCATATCCTTCATGCGTGTGGAATTTCCATATTGCCATTTCTCCTTTTATGATATCGCTTGCTACCCATACCACATTAAACAGAAATGGGTTCTATTGTGTTGCGCGCTATAAGAAATACATTATTGTTTTTGTTTTTGATTTTTTTACTATAAAAAGGTCAATATTTATACATATATGTTTATACTGGACCATTTCATTTGCATAAATGACCTCTTCTAGATTACCTTAACCATTGTTAGGTATTAGCAAAATATAAATATTTAATTATGGTAAACATTGATTTAGTAATTGTAGGGGTATTTTTAATCATAACGCTTGCAATTGGGTTTTATTACGGTAAAGGAATCACAACCTTTCAAGATTATGCGGTCGGCAATAGAAAAATGACTAACCTAGTCATTACCATTTCCTTAATCGCCACTATCTATGGAGGCAACATGTTAAGTTCTAGGCTCAATATATATTATGATCTAGGCTTGTATGAATTGATTATGGATTTAGTACATCCTATTGCGTTCTATTTAGCCTCCAGATTTGTAATTATAAGAATGAAGGAATTTGTAGGCCACCTTTCTATAGCTGAGTCTATGGGAAGCATGTATGGTCCAACGGTTCGAATGCTTACAGGAATATTTGGTATCATGATGACGATAACATTGTTAACCTGTCAGATCAAAATTGGGCTAAACATTACGGCTATTTTATTTCCTGAAACAGCCCTATTTTCGACTCCTTCAGCTATATTTTTAGCTACATTAGTAGTTTTTTACGCTACATTTGGAGGAGCTAGGGCGGTAGCTCTAACAGATGTTTATCAATTTCTTCTTTTTGGCCTCTGCTTTCCTATGCTCTCTTTTGTACTTTTATACTATGCCAAAGATCCAATAGCTGGATGGCAAAAACTTATGGATATGCCACAATTTAACATAGGCAAAATGCATATTTGGAACAATGGAATCATAAGCAAGGTACTTGCCTATTTTATTTTTAGTTTTGTATTTTCTTTTAATCCTGCACCTATTCAACGTTTTTATATGGCACCTTCTGTATGGAAAGCTGCAAAAGTTTTTAGCAAAAGCGCTATCATCCGAATCATTTTACCTATGCTTTTTTTAAGCGTGGCAATAGCTTTATATGTAGGTGGGCATGTGATCAAACCAAATCAAAGTGTACTCCATTACATTATAGGTCTGCCTTACTTTCCGGGTATGCGTGGTATTTTAGTAACTACTATTATAGCTTTGCTTATGTCTACCGCTGATTCCAATTTACACGCGGCTTCTGTTTTATTTGCAAATGATGTATGGCCTATGATGGGTAGTTTAACTAAACGAGTTGGTAAGCCCTCACTCCAGGTTGTGCGGGTGGCTTCTGTTGTAATAGGAATCATTAGCCTTTTTTTAGTCTTACATACAAGGAATAATGCACAATTATTTATCAAAACGGCTAGTATATATGGCCCGGTTGTTTCTATTCCTTTCCTCATGGCTTGTTTTGGTTTTAGACCCAGATCTATTACGGTCCTATGTAGTATGGGTATAAATATCATCTTAGCGATTTACCGTATATATTATACCAATCAACTTATATCATCACAGAACATTTTTAAACCACTATTTTTTAGTGCACTTATTTTATTGGTTATCCATTATATACTCCCTCAATGCCCGCATACGGGCTGGGTGGGCATTAAAGAACATAGTCCAGTGGATTTACAAAATCAAGCCACCAAACAGTGGTGGAAGGAACGCTTACAACGGCTTACCCTTCCATTTACCAAATCATATCGAAAAACACTTTTTCCTAAAAAGGGAAGCACCTTTATATTATTTGGTATCTATGTAATCATCAGCACCATTATAGCCCTTTGTTTTATACAAAAAGATTATTTCTTCCCTTATGTCTATGGATATATGTCTTCCATGGCAATAGGAACGATCTTAGTCATCTATCCCACTTTTCACTCCTATAAGAAAGAGGGCAACGCCCTTCTCCATTGGCTATGGCCTGGATTGGTAGGTATGCTACTTTTTGTAGCTAACCTACAATTTGCAAAATTGGGCCATTTTAGCCCTATGGTTTGTGCCCTATTTGTCTCTAATCTAACTTTGGGTATCGTCTTTTTGTCTTTAGAAATAAGCATGGCTATGCTAGGGATAGCCATAATAACCCATTTATGTATTCCGCCTAGCGTTCCTTTTTGGAACTGCTTCTGGGCTGGATATAACGAAATTTCTATAGAATTAATTTTTGCTATGCTGCTAATCACTGCAGCAATGGTGGGTTTGGGTACCTATAAACACTTACGGGATAAAGCTAACGCTAAACTCAAAGTTATAGAGCTTAGGGGAAATTATGAACGACGCATCGCTTTAGAAGCCATTTATAACCAAGCCAACTGGTCCAGGCTAGATATGACCCATGGTAGCAAGCTGCTGCAAGAAATGGGTGCAATGCTGCAAAAACCTTGTCACTATCTTTATACCCATGGTCAAGAACAACTGGGAGAAAATATCAATCTATTTATGCATAAACTGCAGAAATTTAGCAGCTTATTATTACAAAGAGCTAAGGAAGAACGTAGCCTAGAGTTAAATCAGAAAGCAGTAAAGCCAATAGAAATCGAACCCACTATTTTAAAAGTTTATGGGGTCATTCGAGGGTTAGGGGAGCCTATGCAATTGCTTTTGCGCAACCACACAGAAGTAACACAGCTATTAACAGATCCTTCACTTTTTGAATGTTTTTTAACCTTAAATATATGGGAGATTAGCAAATGTCCACAAGCTGCAGATCATATGGTTACGTTAACCGTTTCTGATACCACTTTACGTTACGATTATGCAATAGTTACCCAAACCGGGAAAAAAATGCTTACCTTGCCCGCCCTGGCATTTTCGATCAGTACCGATGATAGCACACAAAATATTCTACCAGCATACGATATCATGGACAAAATACCTCCTGTTTGCTTGC
>NZ_RARA01000007.1 GCF_003788695.1 Candidatus Cardinium hertigii | reverse complement strand
GTTAATTCAACTTCACATGTTTTANGGAAAAAGCTTGCTTGGATGGAGGAATTTTGTACGTTAACGGTTCCATAAGTTCACACTCTATGCCTAAACTTCGCTTAACTAGCTTTAAAATAGTGGAAAATACTATTGGAAAAGTAAGTTTCCTTCTGCGCGTGAACATATGGCCGCCTTGGGAAGGGATAGTCTGAAATATTGCTGAATACAATTTATCTTTAATTTCCGAAATAAAATTTTCCCCTAAAAACTCTTGCATAAAAAAATGTATCATACACTTTTTTATGAAATAATAAAAAAAGAATTTATTCGCTAAATAAGAAGCCATGTAGAAAATGTAAAAAAATACCCTATTCTACTTGGTTATCAATAATAGCTAAACCTTAAGTTGACGCCATTGTCCGTTCACCTGCGTGGGGCCTGTCCACTTAAGTGTGTAAACTTTAGAGGCATCAACGGCTTTAAGACACATCGCTAAACTGAACGAATATATTTTTTAAACTCCTTAATCCAGTTCCACCCTTGCCCTGGTAGACGAAGGATGGAATACCTTTTTGTTCAAAATATTAGGAAAAATCAATTAAATGAAGTAAAATTGCTTTACTAATAGCATCTACAGCTAGTTTAAACTAAGATTAATTCTATTTAAGTTTAGCATTAGATATTTTTGCTTGTGTATTTGTACAGTTTATAAAAATTAGAAATATGAAAAGAATAAAATTTCAGCCAATCTTACTTATGATGGTTACTTCCAGTGGTATATATTATGGATGTAGCACAGAAGTTAATAATAAAATGAATAACCAAGAACCTGGTTCATCTTCTTCTTATAATTATAAGAAGAAAAATTATGATGATGATGTTACGCATTTCTCCTCTTCGAATAAAAAATTAAGATTTCATGATAAAATTATTGAATGTATAAGCGATTTTGCTTATCAGGATAAGCTTCTTCAGAAGAGTATGATTAAGGAATATTTTGAGTTTGTAGAAAGTAAGATTACTTCAGGCAAACCAAGTAAAGAAACTATTACTAGCCAAAAAAAATTTCATAGGGAAATTATGACGTTTCTTTCCGAAGAAGAGGAAAAATATGATAATGCCTTATCAACTCTCCGTGCAATCACTACGGATAATACGCCTTTAGAGAATAAATTTATCGAATATGCAATGCATATATGCAATATAGGAGAAGTTTTAGTTACAGATGCTGTAATGCAAATACACTATTATGGTAGACATCTAAAAGAAATTCTGAATAAAATGAAATTTATACAGAGTAATTTGTCTTCAAATAGAAATACTACAGATACAGAAGAAGATTTCTATAATCTACTGAGTGAATCAGTGGACAAAATGGATAAGATTCAGGATATATTCAAGAACCTTAAAGTATTATCCGATGCTTTTAATAATCTCGTAGAGGCATTTAATGATTCGTTAAACGAAGAAAATGGTTCAGCTAAAGCGTCGTTATCTTTTTTTAAGAAATCTTTAAACAAATACCGTAGTGATTTAGAGAAAGAAATTGGTGAATTACGCTCTCATTCTTCTTACATTTACTATTTGAGAAACAATCAGCCATTTCAGGTTCATCAGAAGTATAGCAATATAGTGCCTTCGTTTACAGAGATAAATAATATAGTAAAAGGGATTACTGATTTTCGTGCTCGTTTCAAGGAGGCTGAGAAAAGACTATTCAAAACCGAAACCGATATTTTTATAAATTGTGGAAATAAATTTATAGAATACCTAGAACAGGGTAATGAACGTATGATAAGAGTAACCCGTTTTAGTGCAGATAAAACGAGGCGAGCACGAGAATCATTTTTTATTCTTCAGGAATAGAGATCCGAATATGTTTAACTCATATTCATATTACACCATCATGTTTAAAAATTTCTTTTCCTTAATTTATCTTCTAAAGATATTAAAAAAGAATAGCATACTATATCAGTTATTATTTTACAATAGCTTATTGATGAGTTGTAGCAAAGTTGGTTCTATTTCAAAGATGAATACTTCTAATAGGTCTAATAATAGTACGTCTGGAGATTTAAATGATATAGATAGCACAAGTTGTAAGATATGTCAGGGACAATATTGCAACTATTATAATTCAAAATACAAAGAGGTGCAGCATTTGCAAGAACTAATTACTCAAATTGAGATTGATAATGTTGAATATGTAGAAAATTTGGATGAAAAAGGAATATTAAAACGTATTATTTATTATCATAACTCTAAACCAATAAACGAGAGAAATATACATGGCTTACTGCATATAGTGGCAATGAAGAAACTTAATGTTAAAATACTCCGATTATTATTGAAGGGAGGTTTGAATCCTAATGAATTTAATGAGGAGGGTTTTACTGCATTGCATTATGCTTGTGGTTGTGACGCACTTTCTATTCGTGAGTTGGTATATAAAACTGAAAATGGCCTAAAGGGCGAAAGGGATGAGATGCCTAGAAAATATATAACTAAACTGGATAAAGACCATATAGAGTGTCTATTAGACTACAGAGCAGATCCAAATATACAGGATCGTGTAGGTAAAAATACTTCTTTACATCACTTGTTGTCTTTTACATCTACTTCTAAACATGATGATGTAACCCTGATCAGTGATGATGAAGAGACGTATCTAGAATGTATTAAAGCTTTACTTGAAAAAGAGGCTAAGATAGATATACCTAATGAAGAAGGAAGGCCGCCATTACATATGTTAATAGAGAATGCTGGAGATTCTGCTTATACGCATTTGGCAACTGCTCTGGAAAAAATATTTAATAGTTTTATGGGGGAGGTGAGGATAAGGCAGCATAACATGCTAAATCCAAAGGTTAATTTAGTAGATATAGTTGATTCAGATGGTGATACGCTTTTACATCAAGCAGTTCGGCTGAAAAATAACGCCTTAACTGAAAGAATTATTGTGTTTTTATGTATGGATGCGCAGCCTAAAGATCAGGGAGGTGGAGGAGCAGGTGCAAATAGATTTATAAAAAATGATTTTGGTAATACCCCTTTGCATGAAGCAGCTCGATGTGACAATGAGGTTGCTATTTTAGCTTTAACTAGTGGTTTGAGCCCAGAAAATAAGATGGCATATTTAAATTATGAGAATTCAAAGGGAAAAAAAGCAGTAGAGATAACATTAGATATGGCAATAAGAAAGGGTCATGCATCATGTCTAGAGGTTTTATCGAAAATGCATGAAATGTATGATAGCTCTTGGAGCTTATAATATTGAAATTAGCTGGATGTAGTAACATGGAGCATAAGTTAGGTATGCAAGGGTATCAAGATGGTTCTAGCAGTAAAAATATACAATTATGATTAATAATCTATATAAAATTTATATTAGGGCGTTCTTATTGGGATTATGTTCATCTTGTCAATTACACAAATTGGGTATGAATGATAGTAATAAGGAGAATGAATGTAGTCAGTATTATAAAGATAAGCCAAGTATCTTATTAAAAGAAACAGAAATTATTAATAATCAATTGATTTGTTATGAACAACGCCTCCGTGAAATCACGGTCGAGCTTAATGGGTATAAACAAAAAAGTGATTCTTATAATAAAATGTTTGATAAGTATTGTGCACAAGTCGAAGTCGATCAAATAGCTGATATATTCAAGAGAATAAGAATTTCTCAAGTAAGTGCTTATCTTAAGGCTTATATTATTATGTACAATGATAAAGTAAATTCTAATCTAACAGTACTGCTGAATCGGGCTAATGAAACTATGGCTGATTTTGTAAGCGATTATGAGATGAATGCGAACAGCACAGATGACCGCGAAAAATATATTGGAAAATCTAAAATAGCTATATTACAAATACAAAAACAAATACAAGAAATCAAAGATATACTGGCCAGTATTGAGCAAATACAAATTACTATAGAGAGATTAATAGCATATGCTATTAATCCTAAAGAGGCTTTCACTGAGGACATTTTCGAAGGCTTATCTGCCCATAAAGAAGTAACTTATAAGCAAATATTACAGAATCTGGAAAATATGTGCCAAGATTTCCATAAGGAGTACCAAGATTACCTTAATGTCCAGGGTGATGTTAATATTTCTCATTCTGCTCAAATTACTCAAACACTTCAAGCACTTAACGATATGGTACGAAATTTTAAGGATGAACGCCAACTACATTCCATATTCAATGTATTGTCTACTTCTCCTTCTTTTGGTTCTGCTGATTTAATGATAGCAGAAAGTTGCTTAAATAAAGCTAAGGAATTTTTTACAGCTGCTTTACTTATGAAGGCTGGTATTCAAAATCATATTAGTATTATAACTAACATTAATCCTACGCAAGGTAGTGTAAGTACTGATAATGATGATTATTACATAAATAGTGTTATTGAATCTTTTACACCTTTAGTGAAAAACACACTTGATGTCGCAGAGGCTTATATGCAAGTTCATAATAGCTGTCATACAAGTTTGACAGATCTGATAAATTATGCATTGGCATCGAAGCAATTTACTGATACCAAGAAAGTTGAAAAACTCTGCTCTGCGCGTGACAACTTACTGAAGAGTAAAAATAGAATTTCAAATGCTTTTGTAAATGCTATACAAAAAGAAGAAGTAAACATAAGTATGCACGCCGGTATGCAAATGGAATACTCCATATTGGATGCTAAAAATATAGTTAATACTGTATATAAAATACTTAATAATCAATATGAGAAGGTACAGCAATATGTTACGTATGCTAAAAAGACTTATGAAAAAGTTAATGATGAAAATCAGGAAAATGAAAGTTTGGCTAGGCTTACTCTTAAGCTATATGAAATGACTAAAACATACAAAAGTATTTTTAATACAAGCTTAGGAATTGTGTCTGAAGTTAATACCAGTATTAGTAATATAATTAGCAATAGTGTCACTAGCGCTAACCTTAATCAACATCAAGAGAGTCTAAAGTGTCTAATTTCACGTCATGAAAATTTCCTTTGTAATCTAAATACAGCAATTAATTTGCTTCCAAAGCAATGTAATTATTCAATTACACAAACCCGTGAATTACTTATTAACTATCAATTACTTGCATCGCATATACAAAAACTAAAGAAAATTGTGGAAGATGAAATCTTTCCATTTATGTGTGAGGAAGACTTGCTTAACAATAGTGAGAAGCTAGTACAAATTATTATATGTTTAGGCAATTTTACTCAAATTATTGAGGAATTTGGTAATGCTTGTGAAGCATGTGTTAATCAAATTTGTAGATCCATGAATTGAGTGAACACACAATATATGATTCATAATTTTTTACCATATTATACATAAATAAATACTTAGAAGCTATGTACTATAATTTAAATCAAGTGTTAGTAGTCGTATTTACATTATGGCTATGTTTGTCTTGTCAAACACAAAAACTAAGTATGCAGGATACTAATATTGATCTTTCTAACTTAAATCCTATGGAGAGATCAAGAGTAAATAAATTTCAAACAGAATTGGAAATTACTAAAGAAAAATTTAGAGTATTAACAATAACTATTGAAAATACATCTTCTGAAATAGATGTAATCAAAAACGACATAAAAAAGTTTGCCGATAATAAAAATTTAGAAATAAATGATTGGAATAATTTTGAGGGTTGGGATGATTTTAATGCTATTAATACTAAATATTTGGTAAATAATAATATGTCTAAGCTTTTGCTCACATCTATGATGTATTCACATATGTTAGCTGAAAACATTAAAAACAAAGCAAAAGATAGACTTGATAAAGCTAATAATGCATTAATGATGGCCATAAATACAGATCTTGACGATAATTCTATTATAAATGGGGAGAAGCATCTTGCTAATTTCGATCAACTTGATCGGCAAATTGAAGAATATAAGGTCTCTATAGAATACGTCATAGAGTTAATACAGCATCTGATAAAAAGTATTAATGAGTATGATTCTAGTGGTGCTGAATCTACTGCATCTAGTCTATTGTCCCCAAATGATAATTGGGAAAAGATTGATCTTCGTCTAAAAAAGACTCGGAAAATAACTGATAAAATATTAAATCAATTGAAAGTTGATAATATTCAACAGGATATAAAAAAAATTTGTAACCCTAAAGAAGAATGTAAAGAATATAATATTTTAACCCTCATGCCCAAAAATATGAGTTTTAAGATTATATATGTTGCTGACGTATTATTAAATTATGTGGATACTATAAAGGGGCTTCAGGAATACCTTAATGAACTAAACATGCAAGTAAAAAATTTCAGTACAAGTACAGAAGATGTTAATCAGGATAAACGCAATCTTTATAACGCTAATTTAAAATATCTTGATTCCTTAATAAAAGAGATAGGAGCCATAATAAATCTTTACCGAGAAGCGTATTATAGACACTTAACATTTGCTTATATATTTGCTAAAAAACTAAACAATAACTGGGAGAAATACATGAATACTAATGAAGAATGTAATAGTGATAATTTATTAATTTTATTCAATAAATTTTATGAAGAAAGTCAAGCGGCAGACGAAAAAATCAAAGAAGCTAGTAAAAAGGAGAGGCAAGCTTATGAAAAACTTACCTGTTTTAAAGTACACTATGATACATTACAGCATATGAATAACATTGAACAGTATCTTAGTATTGCTAATAAAAATTCTAGCACCGCTAAAGCGCAATATGATGAATTTACGGCGAAAGACCCTAGACCTAGGTTCGATGCTTTTACAATTTTACTACACAATTTTAGTAAGACAATACGGCATCTTAAGAGTATGACTAACAGTATCTATACTATTATCGCAGAAATTAGTAATACTGTTTTTAAGTTGCATAACAATGATTATGAAATGTTAAATAATATGCTATCGAATATAGAAAAAGAAGAAAAATCTTTTAATAAAGAATACGAGGAATTGGAACAGTCAATATGTTACATTGATCGACAAAAAAACCTTTTTTCTAACTGTAAAAACTTACAGAAAGTGATGGAAATAAGTGGTAATATTAAAGAACTTTTTAATAAGATTACATATGGTTTAAATCAACTAAAGCAAAAGATTGTTCCTAATGATAATGATATTGATTCTTTAAAAGTAATAAAAGCTAGCAAAAGTCTTGCTATAGCTATAAGTAAATTTGCAGAACAAAACGCTGAGTGTGCTAGTTATGCTGCTAAATTTGATTTTAAGGAGAGCACTGGAACTATTTGTACATGTTGTGTTGGCTAACAGCAATAGGCAATTTGCTATGTATTTGGTTCTCTGTGCGATTTCTGATTAAGAAAAACTAACGTATCCGTTCAGCGGAGTGGCTTAAATCGTTTACTAGCTCTATTGTAAAATATAATTATTAATACTAAGTTAGTTTAGATTTTTCCCATAAACCTTTCCCTTAGATGGAATTAAACATAGAAATTATTCCCTATTTACTAAGTCAGGTTCAGATCTTAGAGGCTAAGATTGCGTTATTAGAATCTGAAAACAAGGCGTTGCGTTTAGAGAATGCCCACCTAAAAGAAAAACTTGGTTTAAATGCTAAGAATTCCTCTATACCCAGTTCAAAAGAATTGTACAAATCCAAGAAACGTCCTAGTCATAAGAGTGGGCGTAAGCCAGGTGGCCAACCAGGGCATACAGGTGCTACGCGCTCTAAGATGGTAGCTGATTCAATCGTNACAAATATCAGCCCGATTGGCTGCTATATATTCGGTTGTTTTATCCTGAATAAAAAGTGAAAAAGCCGTTTTTATACCACTAAATGAAAAATCCAAACGGGGCATATGCGTAGCCGGAAAAGC
>NZ_RARA01000023.1:89585-95205 GCF_003788695.1 Candidatus Cardinium hertigii | reverse complement strand
ATCAGCTGTATGTTTTTTTGCTATGTTTTCTCTTTCTAGATGGTATTGATCAGCTGTATGTTTTTTTGCTATATTTTCTCTTTCTAGCTCGTATTGATCAGCTGTATGTTTTTTTGCTATGTTTTCTCTTTCTAGATAGTATTGATCAGCTGTATAGTTTTTTGCTATATTTTCTCTTTCTAGATGGTATTGATCAGCTGTATAGTTTTTTGCTATATTTTCTCTTTCTAGCTCGTATTGATCAGCTGTATGGTTTTTTTCAGTGTGCTCTCTTTCTAGATGGTATTGATCAGCTGTATGGTTTTTTTTAGATATAGCAACAGTTTGTTCAAGAATATTTGTGTGGCTTTTTTCTATTTGGGTAAGGTCAGACCTATCTGCTTTATCTGGATGCAGATAAGGGATGCATGTATTCCATATTTGTTGGTTTTCTGCTATTACTATGCTTTTGTCTATTAGGAAATTTGGCATATCATTTTGCAGAGTTTTTGTTTGCGTAAAAACTGATGCAGCTGTGGGAGCTATTTTTTGTACGGATACCAGTTGAGCCATTATGGCGTTCACCGCTGGAGTTCCTTCTGAAAAATATTGGTTGAATAGCGATGTAATCTGTTTAAAATAAATTATTTTGGATGGTTCAAAAGCATAATAAGCTAAGGTAGCTTCTTTAACAGAATCATTAAGCGCTACAGTAGAAGCAGAAGTAGTCTCTCCCCATATCTGGGTAAGTGTGGAAAATATAGAGGCAACAGAAGAATCTAGTGGTTGTATCAATGAAATAAAAAGCGTATCAGGGAGCTTTTTGACCAATCGTTCTCTGTTCTTTTTTTCTCTAAGCCAGCTTTTTATTAGGATTCGTATACCTATTGTATCCATTGCTGCTTTGATACGGTTAATGGTTTCTAATAGCTGATGGGGTGTCATGGTACTATTATCTATTTTATCTAGTTCCTTTAGTACAGTTTCCTGATTTTTGACATCTTTATTACAGAATTTAGGTGGAGTTATGGTCATGTCATGCAATTGGAGTACCCATTCTTTGGTTGTTATTGCTTGTGATGAGCTAGCATACTGGGTTGCAGTTTGTGTATAATAGGTTTGTAACTTTTCTAAGATTTTTTTATAGCTTATGGATGTTTTTGCGGCTACCTGCTTGAGTAACATGGTCAAAAAACTGATGCGATCTATTGTAGGCCTCTGGTGATTGATCATGCCCAATAGCGCTATTGAGAGCAATTGCCGTTGCGGTGTGTAGGGTGAATTGGTTAAAATTCCTGTTTTGTGCAATAAAAATCCTATTTCTGATAGAATAGGGGTAAAGTTTTGCTGTCTTAATAAGAGATGGAGGGTATTTTCTACAGTAGTTCCGGAAAAATGTGCAATACAGCGTTGAATAGCCTTCTCCTTTTTTTTAATATTATGCCAAAGTTGTTCTATGCGTAAGGGCGCATTATGTAGTAACCATATATATATCTTTTCAATCTGATTATCAGAATGTTCTGTCATCCACCAGGCAAAATTACCCTCCGATAAATAGTATGCTATAGCTTGCAGTTTTGCTTCTAGTAGTGGTATTACCTGATGGACGTTAGGATTATGCATAATCTTGTCGATCTGTTTTTGTAATACAGGTAGTAAGGCAGATGCTATCTGATAAGGTAGCTGACTGCTAAGATTAGATACGTTCAATTTACCTCCATCTACGGTAAGCTTGTCTATATGAATCACTACATCTTGCGGAACATATTGGGAAAAGAGCTTGGATAATAGAGGTATAAGTTGTTGTTCAACCGTTCTATTGACTGCATACTGTAATGCTCTATTTTGATCATGGCTTTTTTCAGTAGTCACTTCAATGCGACTACGTAAAATAACATGATGATTATGTATAGGCATACGCATCGCTATTGGCGTTATAATAATTTTGATATGGTAACCAATGATGTCTAAAAAGACATCATTCTTAATGGTAGAAAAATTTTTAAGGATATCCAATTAAACTTACGTTTAGTAGGAAAATGGCGTGGTTGTGCTAAAATCTTTATCCGTAATAATATAGCGCCACATTTTATCTAATCCTTTAGAAAGACCTATTCTAGGTGTGGATCTATAGGGTAATTGATAGCCTATATCTTTAATATATAATGTATTTGACAAAGTTATATCGATGGCATTATACGTTAAATCAATACCTAACAATCGACAAATTTTACCTGGACCATTTATATATGTGTAGGGAGGATGGATGAGTTTTATGCCTCTAATAAGCGTAGCAGCTGGAAAATTTAATGCTTCCGTAACGATATTGAAACAGTGATACTTACCATATATTAAAAATACATAGCTGAACCCAGCTAACCCAAACATAATTTTTGTTCTTTTAGTAATGCCTTTGGCAGCATGGCAAGCAGGATCATTCATACCAATGTAGCTTTCTGTTTCAGTAATAATACCTTGGAAATTATTACAACATATTACTTTACCAATTAAATTAGTACTTACTGTGTTGGTATCTTGTAAGAAAAATGCTCTATTTAAGATCATGTTAGGGGCATGTAAGCTTGAGGGTAATTAAGTAAAAAATTTGTATAATTAGAAATTTGTTATAGTCAGATTTGTTTAGTGGGCTTGAAAACACTTTTTTTATATAAAAAACCCCCATTATTCCGCTTATAAGATCTATTACCTGTACGCATTTACCTCATCCACCCGATAAGCTAAGGTTACTTCTTTGCCACAAAAAGCTAACGCAATGCTGGTAATCTTTCTTACATGAGGATAGGTTTTTACCTTAGTATGGTATTGTTTAGCGATGATTTGGGCCAAACCTGCTTGGGCTACNCATTTAAAGTGGTTATGGGTCGAAGAAAATACAGTTAAAAAAGCTAAAAATGAGGGTAAAGAGGAAGGTATCCAAATAGGAAAAGAGGAAGGTATCCAAATAGGAGAAACCCAAAAAGCTATGGCTATAGCCCAAAATTTGCTTCAAGAAAAGCTACCTATTGCCTATATAGCCAAGGTTACTGGTTTAACCATTAAGCAAGTAGAACAGTTATACACTGTAAGCCTTTAGGATAATAAAATCGTATCCGTTCAGGGGTATGGCAGACATATTTTATAGATTATAGCAATCAAAGCTACTTTTTTTGCTTGATCAAAAAAAGTAGCCAAAAAAAATCAAGCGCTGGTGAACAAAGCTGTTGAAAATTTCAGCTTTGTTCAAGGCGCGTTTTTATGATCTTGCATTATTGTACTATTGCTAATTATTGTACTATTTCTAATGGGTACAAACAGGGATACGCATAGGCCATATCACTGAACGGATACAAACATCTATTCCCTGTACGCATTTACCTCATCCACCCGATAAGCTAAAGTTACTTCTTTGCCACAAAAAGCTAACGCAATGCTGGTAATCTTTCTTACATGAGGATAGGTTTTTACCTTAGTATGGTATTGTTTAGCGATGATTTGGGCCAAACCTGCTTGAGCTACCGCATCCAAGTTTTCTAACGTTTTAGTTGTTTTATATTCTATGATCAGTGCATTATCATTCCTACCTACTTGAGGTATTAAAAGCATATCTGCCCGACCACTGCCTGTTTCCCTTTCACTTTCTATGCTATAGTCAGCACACAACATATGTAACATGCCCAACATAAAGCCACTGTAAAATAGTTCTGCTTTGGTGCTTCCTGTTTGGAAAAAACTGGTAGCACGATACAGCAATGTTTGCAATTGCTCCTTAAAGGTCTCTATATGGCCAGCTGGTAATAAGTGAACAAAGGAATAGTATTTAGAGCTGTCTATGTTTAATTGGTCGGTAACCCACTGCAATACTCTTGTTTCATAGATATATTTTACTTCTTGATTGGGAATAGATAGACCATAAATATGGCGTTCTGCGGATACCACAGTGGGATTTAAATAACCACTAAATAACAACAAACTCAATAAGCCAACTGGTTTGTTAATATCGGAGAAACTAATTTGCNATCATTCCTACCTACTTGAGGTATTAAAAGCATATCTGCCCGACCACTGCCTGTTTCCCTTTCACTTTCTATGCTATAGTCAGCACACAACATATGTAACATGCCCAACATAAAGCCACTGTAAAATAGTTCTGCTTTGGTGCTTCCTGTTTGGAAAAAACTGGTAGTACGATACAGTAATGTTTGCAATTGCTCCTTAAAGGTCTCTATATGGCCAGCTGGTAATAAGTGAACAAAGGAATAGTATTTAGAGCTGTCTATGTTTAATTGGTCGGTAACCCACTGCAATACTCTTGTTTCATAGATATATTTTACTTCTTGATTGGGAATAGATAGACCATAAATATGGCGTTCTGCGGATACCACAGTGGGATTTAAATAACCACTAAATAACAACAAACTCAATAAGCCAACTGGTTTGTTAATATCGGAGAAACTAATTTGCTTGGTAATGGGAGAAGTGACGGTTTGACCTTGAACCAGACATTGCCAATCTGCTTGCATTTGGTCAGCCAATAGCGCTTTATCTACTANTATCTACTAAACTGGTGCCACCACTGTCTAACCAATAGTAGTCAAGCAAGCCTTCACTAGCTAGACATTGCATCATAGACCAAGGATTGTAAATTACCTCACCCCCAAAAGTATAGCCATTATACCAATCTTTGATTTTTGCTGGTTCTGTTTGGGTAGGCACCTTACTAAGCAAGTCATCTACTTCGCTTTGCGTAAAACCATAAAATTGTGTGAAGNACAACATATGTAACATGCCCAACATAAAGCCACTGTAAAATAGTTCTGCTTTGGTGCTTCCTGTTTGGAAAAAACTGGTAGCACGATACAGCAATGTTTGCAATTGCTCCTTAAAGGTCTCTATATGGCCAGCTGGTAATAAGTGAACAAAGGAATAGTATTTAGAGCTGTCTATGTTTAATTGGTCGGTAACCCACTGCAATACTCTTGTTTCATAGATATATTTTACTTCTTGATTGGGAATAGATAGACCATAAATATGGCGTTCTGCGGATACCACAGTGGGATTTAAATAACCACTAAATAACAACAAACTCAATAAGCCAACTGGTTTGTTAATATCGGAGAAACTAATTTGCTTGGTAATGGGAGAAGTGACGGTTTGACCTTGAACCAGACATTGCCAATCTGCTTGCATTTGGTCAGCCAATAGCGCTTTATCTACTAAACCGGTACCACCACTGTCTAACCAATAGTAGTCTAATGTACCTTGACTGGCTAGGCATTGCATAATCGACCAGGGATTGTAAATAATTTCCCCTCCAAAGGAGTAGCCATTGTACCAATCTTTGATTTTTGCTGGTTCCGTTTGGGTAGCTACCTTACTAAGCAAGTCATCTACCTCGCTTTGCGTAAAACCATAAAATTGTGTGAAGTTTTTATCCAACAACGTATATTCCCGTACATTATTGAGATCTGAAAAGAGATTGGCTTTGGCTATGCGTAATATGCCTGTGATAACGCCTTTTTCTAAATAGGGATTGCTTTTTAAGGCGCTACCAAAAATTCCACGGAATAGTTCTAAAATTTCTTCAAAGGATTCATTTTGATTACCAAATTTAATATATGAACTGTTGATAGGGGTATCGTAT
>NZ_RARA01000023.1:71908-89579 GCF_003788695.1 Candidatus Cardinium hertigii | reverse complement strand
TCTAACCAATAGTAGTCAAGCAAGCCTTCGCTAGCTAGACATTGCATCATAGACCAAGGATTATAAATTACCTCACCCCCAAAAGTATAGCCATTATACCAATCTTTGATTTTTGCTGGTTCCGTTTGGGTAGGCACCTTA
Source organism: Candidatus Cardinium hertigii (assembly GCF_003788695.1). Next base: position 89,438 of record NZ_RARA01000023.1, on the reverse strand, counting down.
CTAAGCAAGTCATCTACTTCGCTTTGCGTAAAACCATAAAATTGTGTGAAGTTTTTATCCAACAACGTATATTCCCGTACATTATTGAGATCTGAAAAGAGATTGGCTTTGGCTATGCGTAATATGCCTGTGATAACGCCTTTTTCTAAATAGGGATTGCTTTTTAAGGCGCTACCAAAAATTCCACGGAATAGTTCTAAAATTTCTTCAAAGGATTCACTTTGGCTACCAAATTTAATATACGAACTATTGATAGGGGTATCATATTCATCAATCAAGATATAAACCTTTTGGTTAAAATGTTTGTAGAGCAGTTCGCTTAAAAAACGCAACCCTTGTTTTAAATCATTTTTATCGAGTTTTCCATCCAAATAGCGCTGTAGTTTCTCTTTTTGAGCATTATCCAGTACCCCCCCTGATGCTGCTAGATGTACGCTTAGATAACGATGGCAGGAAAATAATGTTATAATTTGATCTTTAATGCCTTTCTCGATTTCTTGGTAAGAACTCCCCTTAACATCTTTCAGGTTAAGCAAGATGACTGGAAATTGCCCCTGGCGTTTCATAGCATGGGGATAACTGGCAATTTTTAAAGGATAGAGTACTTTAGTTTCGTTAAATCCTATATCTATACTACCTCCCTTAAAAAGCAAATAATTTGTGCGTGCTTCTTCTGCTAGTTTATGCCCTTCTTGGTCTACTTCAATTTCAAAAAATTTGCGCAGCATATCCATGTTCAAGCTTTTACCCCAACGTCTGGGACGGGTAATCAGTATTACCTTACTAGGCTCATCTAGTAAGGCCTGAATCATTAAGCTTTTATCTACAAATACATCACTATTTACTAATAGGTCATAAAAGTCATCGGTTCCCGTTCGGATGCGGGAATGCGTAGATACATGGGTCATAATGGAAAGAATTTGAAATGGGACATATAGGCTGCCTAACACAAAAAGAAGGTAACAGCTGCTTTTTTATGAATTTAGCAAAATTTAAAAGAAAAAAATGTAAGAGAAAAGTGGTTGAGTAAGCTTTTTCTTAAGTATGGTGATCCCCCAATGGAACTGCTATTGTTAAGTGCAAATTTAGAATTGGAGAAAATATGTTTTACTTTTGGGTTATTTTTTGATGAAACAAAAAGTAGCAAGAAATATTGTGACAAGCCCGTTTTTTTCTACTATTTTAGACCATATGAAACAATCGGTTCCAACGGATACCACTGAACAAACTTTTTTTTCTTGAAGATAACAGAACCATAATTGCCTTTCCAGTAATATGTTCTTCTGGAATAAATCCAATAAATCTAGAGTCCTTAGACTGATCTCGATTGTCTCCCATCACGAAATAATAATTTTTAACAAAAGTATATTGCTTTACCTGTTGACCATCTATCCAGCACTCCTTCTGCGTGAATTTTATAGTTTTTTTTCCCTCAAAATTTGCTATAGCATGACCATACAATAGGATGTTTTTCTCATCCATGTGAATAGACATTCCTTTTTTAGGAACTGTAAGGGGGCCAAAATTATCCTTCGTCCAACCTAAAACTGTACGCACCAGCAAACCAAAATTACCCTTATGCCAAGTAAGGGGATCCATAGCACCTTTGGTATCATCCCATAACATACTACTGGGATAGTTATTAGGCTGTATTTCTTCATCTTCTACTGGTTCCACAGACTGTATATAGGATGGAAGAATAGTAGTAAGTTGTTTAACTTTGTTGGGTGTAGCATAAATAATATACCCCTCATGGCCAGAAACAATAGATATATCTGGATGACTGATAGCACTTTTCTCAACGATAATATCATTTTTTTCAAAAAAAGCAGAAGATAATTTTCGTTTCGTTTTCATAAAGTAACGATATTGAATCGTATCACATGTATCAGCCAGCTTATCATTAACATAAAGTTGCTTATGATCTATACGTACTACGTCTCCAGGAATTGCAATGCAACGCTTGATCCAATATTCGCGTAAATCAAGCGGTTCAGTACCTAATGGCGTGTTAAATACAATAATATCATTTCGTTGCACCTTGCTAAAACCAGGCAAGCGGTATTGAGGCAATGTAATCCAGTCAACATAAGAAGGGATTTTTGTACCGGGAATAATTTGATGGGTTATGGGAATTTGTAGAGGGGTAATGGGTGTACGGGCACCATAGTGTAATTTACTTACCAACACGAAATCTCCTGTTAAGAGCGTTGACTCCATTGAGCCAGAAGGTATAATGTACAGACCTATAACCATCCAACGGATTAAGGTAGCAAACATAGCGGCAAAAAATATAGAACCTACCCAATCTCGCAATATACCTACTGGTGCCACAACCCGTTTCTTACCTAAAAAAGGCCTCTTCATCTTTCTGCTTCTTGACGTTATGAAAAATCTATTACCATTACAATTATTAAATGATGTTACATACTGATACTGATCTGCTACATTTTTTGAGTAATCAAAAATTATGGAAGCAAAAAAATCAAGCACTTACACAAAAAATTATGCAAACCGTCTACATAACTTTTTATTAAGGGTGCAGATAAGCATCATATAACTAATGGATTACAATATAACACACTTCTATCAATTTTTACAAAAATCCAATAAAATAGATTATTACTTAATCAAAAGAAGCCCTTCTTAAGTAAAAAAGACCCTCTGCAAAGGGCTTTTATGGATAAAAAAACGTAAACTAGGTGTTTAGTCACTGATTGTGGTGAAGCATATTATAATTGTGTATTTTGTAAAAACTTAACTTACAACAGAAACCTTATGGGACCAAACACCTAATAAAAATGCTAAAATTAAACACTAAAAGATCAAATTAAGTTAACGATTTTCTGCATGATGGAAAAATGGATTATGGATGATTTTGTTCATTATGAAAAAAATATTGGTTGGAATGACCAATTGAACAAATACATTATAATCAAATATAAAAATACTTTATTTTTTTAAATGAAAACCAATAATATATTTAAAAATCTAACATAGGGATAGGTTTTGTAGTGGGGATAGGACTTATTCAGAAATCTGAAAGTTTATTAAACAAAAAACCTACAAATGAAAACCAATAATATTTTTAAAAATCTAACAATAGGGATAGGGTTTGTGGTGGGGATAGGACTTATTCAGAAATCTGAAAGTTTATTAAGCAAAAAACCTACAAAGGAAGAAAGTAGACTAGAGCAACTGGAAGACAAGAGACCTGAAGATTTTGTATATCTTGATGAAATAGATAAAAAAATAAAAGGCATACCGCGTTATTATAGATCTGGTAATTGGAATTTCATAGGCCAAAAATTTACTGGTTATACGGGACGCAGGTTTTCTTGTACTAAATCAGCAGCAGAAGCTTTAAAAAAGGCCAATGATGACTTCGATAGCCAAGGTTACCGCATGGTACTATACGATGTGTATCGTCCTCAAAAAGCGACAAATTTTATTTTAGCATGGAGTCAATCCAAAGTATATAGTGATAAAAATAAAGGACTCTATTACCCAAGAGAAAATAAAGAAGATTTATTTAAAAAAGGTTATATATCAAAAAAATCAGGTCATAGCCGAGGGAGTACTTTCGATTTAACCATTATAAGTAAAAAGAAACACTACTCAACTCAGCTCGTTAAAGAAATCCGAACGCTTGCTGATGGAACAAGCATTATGTACTTAAATGATGGGACAGTGGATATGGGAACCCATTTTGATTTTCTTGATGTATCATCTAACCATAACTCTAATCTAGTCACAGAAGAACAAACACAAAATCGAAATTTTCTGAAAAAAATAATGGAAAAACATGGATTTGTAGCCTATGAGAAGGAATGGTGGCATTATACTTACGCTCCAGAAGATTACCCTAATACCTATTTTAATTTTGATACATGTGAACCTAGCAAAGTAGAAAAACATAATTAAATCATTACTGTTATTTTTTTCTTGATAAAAAAACAAAAAAAATCAAGCGCTGATGAACAAAGCTGTTGGAAAATTCAGTCTGAAGTCTGAAAATCAAGCGTATAAGTATCTATTATGTAGATTCGCAAAAGATCTAGTGATGTTCTCGCGGACATTTCGTAATTTTAAAAACATTATACTAGAGGAAAATATCTTTTGGGCTTGCTACTGTAACTGGTTACAACGGTAAACGATAATAGAAACAGGGCCAGATACCAAACAAGTAACTAACAACCATACAGCATTAGCACATTTTTTCTTTTCTTAAACAATTAGCAAAAATGAAATATATTTGGCCATTTATTTGCACATTTTTTTGGACGCATGGTGCTATATGCTATGCAGAAACGCAGACAGGAGCAATCAAGGATGCTGAGTTTGTAATTGAAAAACAAAAAAAAAATAAAATAAGTCAGGAGCAAAGACTATTTTTTAAGGCTCCCACCCGGCCATCCAAAAAAAGCTACAAACCTTTAGCCATCATAAAAGATCTAACGCTAGAACATTTACCATTCACGCCTGCACCCGAAACACATTTTCTCTTGCCATCAGAAAAGAAGGAACTTATCTTGCCTTTTAATCACTATTGCAGGCTAGGCATTTATTCATTACTACTCTCTTATGGATACCTCTCTAGCCACAACCCCTCCCTACTAAGATGTATTTATGGAGACCTTTCTCTCCACAACCTCTCCCTACTAAAAGGTATTTGGTCGGCACAGATTGCTTATATTCCGAAACTATGGGATACAAAATCAGGGAAAGAGCTATTTGATATAAAAGGAAAGTATGGTATAGGATTAGGGTGCTTGGGAATAGATTTCAACTATCAGTCCGACTACTACAAACGTACAAAATCCACTCAAGAACCCCCTTCCGTACGCAATTTCAATCAAATAAACGGCAGCATACTTATCAGCCAAGCCAGCGCATCTTCTACCCACGATGGAAGCATAAATGGTCATTTGCTCACTAATGGTCATTTCCCCATTTATCACAACGACCATATAGGAGAAAGGCTCTTTACGTTAAAGTATAAATGGCTTAAACGATGGGATCACTTGTCTTTAAAAATAAATACGTACAACGATATTTCCTACTATAGGAATAATATAATAGAAAAAGGCCCCCTNNATCCAAATAGCGCTGTAATTTCTCTTTTTGAGCATTATCCAGTACCCCCCCTGATGCTGCTAGGTGTACGCTTAGATAACGATGGCAGGAAAATAATGTTATAATTTGATCTTTAATGCCTTTCTCGATTTCTTGGTAAGAACTCCCTTTAACATCTTTCAGGTTAAGTAAGATGACTGGAAATTGTCCCTGATATTCATTTATAATATCTGTATAAGCTGCTATTTTAAGCTTTTGTAGTATTTTTTTCCTTCCCGTTGCTAATTTTAAATCAATGGCTCCACCCAAGAATAGCTTCTGATTGACACGATCTGTTTCAGCTAAAGGATTTCCTGTCTGATCTACTTCGATTTCAAAAAACTTACGCAACATATCCATGTTCAAGCTTTTACCCCAACGTCTGGGACGGGTAATCAGTATTACCTCGCTGCTTTCTTCCAATAATGCTTGAATCATTAAGCTTTTATCTACAAATACATCACTATGCAACAATAGGGTTTTAAAGTCATCGGTTCCCGTTCGGATGCGGCAATGTGTAGATACATGGGTCATAATGGAAAGAATTTGAAATGGGACATATAGGCTACCTAGCACAAAAAGAAAGTAATGGTTGTTTTTTTATGAATTTAGTAAAATTTAAAAGAAAAAAATGTAAGAGGGAAGTGGTTGCATGTAAGCATCTTATTTTTTAAAGAAAAACGTTTTAGCTATTTTTAAGATGGATACATTAGGATTAAGATTTAATAATAGAGCTTAGGGATTACATGGGATTTAGCCTTTTTTATTTTATATATTATGAGTATTATATACACTTATGAATATTATTTTGTTTTATATTTATGAATATTATAAATAATATAATATACGATTACGTCGGCTCAGGATTAAGCATATTAATAAAGTCTAAGAACTACATATTATTTATTTAAACGCTATGCAAAAGTTACCATTTAAACATAAGCTGCGGGTATACAGTTTAACTATCTTGAACAAGTGTGCTTTACCAGCTAGCATAAGACATGTAAAGATACTTTTCTATTTATGGCCATTCTTTATCTTTAGCATGCCCATAGCTGAAGCCAAATGGTCTAAATATGAACAACTGGAATTAGAATCTGACATTCAAGAAGATATGTTTGTTAATGCAGATGGCACTTATACCTCTATCGTAGAGTCGCGCAGTAAAATCTTGAAAGAACATGGGCGTGAAATATTTGCACCTTATCGAATAGATTACAATAATCAAAACATGCAAATTACTATCCTAGAAGCAAAAACTATTTGCCAAGGCAAGGAATACAAAGTGGTTAAAAATATGATTCAGGATAAAGCTGTATCTAGTTTAAAGTCTGGTTTTGATACTGAAAGGCAAATAGCCATAGCTTTCCCTAAAATAGAGCTCGGTTCAGAAATATACCTAAAGTATAAGATTTTTAGGAAAAAGGCCCCTATCAAAAACTTTTTTGGAGAGGTTTTATATTATACGGGAAGTTATATAAAATCATATAATACTAGAATTCAGTCAAAAATACCTTTAAAAGTTAAAGTAAATGATCCTAAAAACGTATTGAAAGTTTCCCATGAACCATACAAGCAAGACACACATAATATAGTTATTACTTTAGAAAAGCCTATTCAAGAATGGTCTGTAACGAACGAAAGATCTTATTTTGTAAATAAAAAATATAGGACATGGGTATCTTTGTCTAATGTAAGTAGCTGGAAAGAGTTCGCACAAGCATTTGCCACTGAATATTATAAAGTAATCAATCAACCCCTTCCCAAAAGTTTTGTAGCCATAGCAGAAGTTGCTGCTACTAAAGAAGGGGATGAGGCAACCATCAATTATGTTACTTCAGAATTGAATAAACAGATACAATATATGGGAGATTGGCGTACTGTAAAAGGTGGCCATTTCCCTAGAGATCTAGAAAAAACTGCTCATTTCCAAATGGGAGACTGCAAAGATTTTTCTGCTGCTACTGCTTCTATTTTACAAAAGCTGGGTTATCAAGTACAGCCTCTTCTTGTGCATAGAGGTAGTACTGCAAATACTAAGATAATAGCTGACTGTGCGTTGCTACCTCATTTAGGATTTAACCATGCAATGCTAAAAGTAACCAATAATGAAAAAAACGTATATTGGATTGATCCAACAAATAAAGTTAGTATGGCGCAAGGGATTTTTCCAGATGTTGCTGATAGAGATGCGTTACTATTGGATCATAAGGAAGGTGGTTTAATACAGGTTCCTCCCATAAATCCTACCACTTCCAAAATCCTATGCTATAATAGATTAGCTATACAGGACAATGTGGTAAACCAACAGGGTACTATGGTGTTTAAAGGAGCTTCTTCGTTAGATTTAACACAAATAGCGCTAAATTCTTCAAATGAAGCATTGAAAGACTTTATCTTTTATAAGATAAGTAACGTATATCTTACCGATGAAGAAAAGAAATTTATGGATTTACCCGATTTTACTTCTTCTATTGTACAGGACATTACGATAAGGTATGCATTTCAACAAAAAAACAAGATCTTTCAAACAAATTTAGGGTCTGCTTTAATTTTAGATTCGATTTGTTACTTTAAGAATTGGTTTGAAAACACTGTGTCTACTGCTCCTGATCAGGTATCAGATGTTTTTATAGGGGATCCTTGTATTATTGAAAATCATTCTATCATAGAAAAAACGCACATTAAAAATTGTGAAAAGTTAAATTTCAAGATAGATTCACCCTGGCTATCTGTACATAGGTCATGTACATATAAAAATGGCAACACAGAAATTATTGATATAGTAACCATTCTAAAAAGCATTATCCCCAATGAGGCACTGCAAAGCACGGCATATAAAAATTTAAAGCATGCATTGGAAGGCAATCTACAAAAAGCTTCTATAGTAATAGGATAATACAAGGCTAATTTTAACTTGATGAATGGCCTTATTAAGAAACCAGCACAGGGGAGGCCTCCATAGGGATTGGCCAGCAGCAGTAGCCTTGTTAAGAAAATATCATTCCAAACAAGAAGAGAAAAATTTTGTTCTATGGGAAAAGTGCGCCATCAAGAGTTTGAATCAATATCAATATCAATATACGTCACCACAGTCTGGTATTAAACATCTAATCTTTTTTACTATGTTAGTTAACAATAGGATCAATTTAAAAAAGTTGATTTCCAAAAAAAATATAATAATCAGTACATTGATATATATTACTTTACAGGGAGATTATGCATATGCAGATCAGGATAGCAAAAAAAAGGCCGGTATAGAATACTGGGGGATAGGTGCAAAAGCCGGAATAAGTGGCTCTTCCTTTTGGAGCACTTGGAAAAATTTTGATTTTACTGGATTAGATTCAGTTGGTATTAAGGGAAAAGTTAAGAAACATAGTTTTTTAGAAAATCCAGGATTTACTGGGAGTATATGTGTAGAATTTGCTGAAAATAAATATATAGGTGCCGAAGTTGGGGTAGGTTACCTACGCCAAGGTGGTACTTTAGTAGTTGATGAACAGCAAAATTTGGATCAATCCTATCTAAAAATCATTAACCATACCGTATTTTTATCAGGAGGAATGTGTATATACCCATTAAGTCTTAGGCCGAATACAGGTATCTGGAAAATATGCTTAACTGGAGTATTTAACTTTATTCCTAAAAGAATTTGGCTAGTTAAAAATTCCAACAATTCTAAGGAAGAGAAATTTGAACCTACAGGTGATTTAGCTACCTTATTAGCTAAGGGGGACATCGCTCTATCACTTGGAACAGCGTACGAATGGGATTCTGGATTGTATCTAGATCTAAGAGGCATACTAGGATTTTTAGGTATGCTTAGGACAAAAATAGGTGAAATACAAAACTATTCCCAAATTGAAGGAGAACGTAGCCGTTATGAAGCTTATAAGCGACTTGGTAGCAAATGTGAAGAAGAAAATATGAAAAACTACTGCTTTACACTTACAATTGGGTATCAGCTATTCAAGAAATTCAAGAATGAAGATGAAGATATATAGATTTTGCTATAATCTATAAAATATGGCTTCCACGCAAGTGAACGGATACTATAGTATGAAATTAACCTTTATGCGTCTTTTTTTCAAATCTGTAGCTAGATTTGGTTGCCATTCAAGACCATTGTTGTTACAAAGATCAATATATCGAATTGTACTATTCTTTTCCATAGCTGTAGTTAGCGCTTTTGCCCCTGCAAAACCAATATTATTATAACTCAGGTCAATTTCCGTAATTGTGCTATTATTTTCCAAAACCATAGCTAGCGCTTTTGCTCCTTTAGAACCAATCCAGGCATACATTGCATTATTTGTTCCGTTAACTCATTTGGAAGCCGTATTTTTATCTTTTTTGTCTTGTCTATAGGATCTATTGTTTGTTTGGTTGCTAATCTGGCATGCCGTAAAACTGCTACCTAATAAAAACAACCTAAGAAGGATAAACTGCTTTTTCATATTTTTATTCGTTTAATGGTACTATTTTATATTTCAACGTCCTAAGTACTAATTGTCTATTGCAACGGCCTCAAGATGATTTTCTAATAGCTTTCAGCCTGAAATTTTCTAGTCACAGCTTTGTTCAAGGCGCGTTTTTTATAAACTTACATTATTGCGCATTTCTAAATACGAACGTGAAAAAATACGAATAGGCCACACCACTGAACGGATACTAAGTAATAGGTTACATCTTCTATACTAAATATCGATTTCGTTCCGAAAACTTAAAATATAATAGTATTTTAGAAATAAAGTTCATAAATTGCGCTACGCTGATGAAAGTTTGATATATTTGGTTGGCGTAAAGAGGAAGTATCAAAAACTAAATAGCTAAATGCATAGTAGAGGTAACGCTTATGGTAGAGGTAACGCTTACTTTTTTTGTTTGCAGGATATTCATAATGTGTTAGTAATTTCAACATTTCAAGCAAACAAAATTTTAAGCAAATGCAACACAATACTAAATCAATTAGAAAAGAGTTAATGAATCGAAAAATAATATGGCTCGCAGCTATTGTGCTGGTAGTGATCACACAAAGTAGCTGTAGCCAATCACATGTTTATATGAAAACAGTTGATTCTCTAGAAAAAGATCGTTTAAAAGATCATGTCCACAACTTGTCACATACAATAGGAATTAGAAATATTGAAAATCAGTCTAATTTTGAAAAATTAGAAGCAGCAGCTAACTATATTGTACAACAATTTAAAGCAATGGGATTTACGGAACCTAACCTTAAAATTCATGAATATGCTGCAACGTATAATGATCAGACTTATGTAATGAAAAATATAGAAGTTGTCATTAACAGCAGTCCTGGCTGTAACCGTAAAAATGAATCTATTGTAATAGGCGCGCACTATGATACAGTTAATACTTCACCTGGAGCTAATGACAACGCTTCAGGCGTAGCGGCTCTCTTAGAAATCGCAAGGTATATGAAACAATATGATTGTAAGCTTAAAAAAACTTTAAAACTAGTGGCCTTTCCTAATGAAGAATCCCCTTATAGCAAGGACACAGTAACCGGTGCATTTTTCGGAAATAATATGGGGAGCGTAAACTACGCAACAAAAGCTAGAGAACATAATGAAGCTATAAAAGGTATGATATCACTTGAATGTTTAGGTAATTATACTGATAACACAAAAAGCCAAGACTATCCTCCATATCTTCCCTCATGGCTTAGATGGTTAATAGGGCTTCCGTATCATAGTAAAGGGAATTTTATTGGTTTTGTTAGTAATATAGATTCCTACGGTTTTTTAAAAGAATGTACGTCCAGCTATAAAAAAACTAAAAAAGCATTTCCAATGCATTATATATCTCTACCATATAAACTAGATCCAGGAATTGGACGATCTGATCATAAATCTTTTTGGAACCAGGGTTATAAAGCTATTATGATCACTGATACGGCTGATAAGAGAGATGTTAATTACCATAGTGCAACGGATACTATGGACCAATTAAATTTTGAAAGCTTTACCAAAGTGGTAGAAGATTTAAAGGCCATGACCGCAAAATTATGCAAAGTTAATAAAAATGTACTAAAGGAAGTATCCACAGATCCAACTTCAAGTACCATATAGGTGTCCAATACAATTATTCCTCTCCCTCCATTATAACGAGGCCGTTATAATAGGCGGTAGCACAGCATGGTTTAGTCTTGCTACCGCTTCAGCATGTTACTTGATAGCTTACTGATGTTAACTAGCTATATAAATATAGTGCTAATAATAAGCATTTTATAAAATAATTATACCATAAACATCATTACATAAGAAGTCGCGTACTGCTTCTATGTATATTTTGAATCGTCTATTGCAACGGCCTCATAAAGAAGTAGGTTAACATAACTTCTTTTTGTTAAATGCTTTATTTCATCTATAATCTATATAAGAAATGGGCGTTTTTTTGCTTAAAACGTAATGCATACATTATAAATGTACGTTGCAAGTTAAGATTCCTTGATTTTTTTAAAAAAAATAGTTAAAATAAGAGTTTGTATCAAAAGTTTGTTCACGTTTAAATCTATATGATGTATGATGTTATTTAATATTCCCCTTAATATTCCCCTTCTTATGGTAGTGGTTTTTTTGTCAATTGTTTTAGGTATTGCATTTCGCTTTGCTAGAGTTCCAACTACATTTCGAGAATATGCTATAGGCAACACGCCATTTTCTACTGCCTATTTAGTAGCTACTGTATTGGCTACTGCTTATGGAGGAAGAACTGTGATGCATTCAGTAACGGAAGTTCATAAATTTGGCCTATGCGCGATACTTACCGGAATTATAACTGGTTGTCTTTCTTTCTGGATTATTAGTCCATTAGCGTTACGTATGGCTCCATTTATGCATCACCTCTCTATGTCAGAAACCGTAGGTAGTATATATGGTAAATACCCAAGGGTAATGGTTGTTTTATCAAATCTTTTTGCATCTATTGTTATGATTACTATACAAATCAATGTAATGACCATAGCCATAGGTATGTGTATAGATTCAGTTGACCCTAAAATTATTACCATTATTTCCATGCTAATCCTTATTTTGTATTCTACATTTGGAGGTGTTCATGCTGTTTTAATTACAGATCTGGTGCAGCTGGGAACTTTTCTCGTAATTCTTCCCCTTCTTTCTTGTTGCATATTTAGATACATTGGGAAACCAATGCCCGAAATTATTTCGTTTTTACAAACGCAAGAGAGATTCCAGTTTAGTAAGCTTTTTCAGGTTAATCATAACTTATGGAGTATGCTTACATTATTTTTATCTCGTCTAGTGTTCAATATAAGCCCCCCAAATATTCAAAGGATTTATATGTCATCCGATCACTTCCAAGCCAGTAAAGTTTTCCTTCATACCGGTATGGGTAGCTTGTATATTAAATTGTTTATGTTATTAATTGGTTTATTTGCATTTGTCAGTGCACCAGATTTACCAGCAACAGTGGTTTGGGGTCATATCCTATCAAATATTTCACCCCTGTTTAAAGGTTTTGTGGTTATAAGTTTATTAGCTGTATCTATGTCTACCGCCGATTCTCACATAAACTCTTCTGCCATTATGATTAGTCAGGAAATAACGGATATAGTCTATAAGAAAAAAAATCCCGATAGGCATCAGTTTCTATTAGCTAAAATCACAACGCCTATTTTAGGTATATTCTCTTTGATGCTTAGCTTTTACTGCAATGATTTAATGGAATTAATAAAATTAGGTTTTGATTGCTTTATACCTATTGTAACTGGCCCTTTTATCTTAACTATTTTAGGTTTTCGGAGTAGTTCCTATAGTGTATTGACCGGTATGGCTACAGGTATATTAGCCATTATAATTTGGAATAAATGGGTTGAACCAGTAACAGATGTAAACGGTGCCTTTCCTTGTATGTTAATCAATAGTTTGGTTATGATAACTACACATTATTTATGGCCACAAAAAAAAAGAAATAAAGGTGTGTTTGATCAGGCCAATGCGCTTAAGTTGTGGGTAAATGCAAGAGCATCATGCGCTAGTATGCGAAAAGAAAATACATAAAATGCACAGAGATAGTTTTTTTACAAAGGAGCCTGAAAATTAATTATTATAATGCCAAAGTCAGTTTTTGTAAAAAAACAGTGGTTTTTTTAGAGAAGTAGATTTTTAGAGGAGGGCTACTTTACTGAATATGCGTTTGTTATATAAGATGTGATTTTTAAAGCTACTTTTTTTGATCAAGCAAAAAAAGTAGCTTTAATTATTAAATATTAGCAATTTTCTGTAATCTATAAGATATGGTTGCTACGCAGGTGAGCGGGTATCCTAACTTACGCTATTTAGTAATATAATGGGCCCAGAAGAAAAACACTACCGATTAGCACTTTCTTTGATACCAGGTATAGGCTGTACCTGGTTAAAGAAATTATTAGTGCATTTTGGAAGTGCCAAAGCCATATTCGAAGCTGCTAATAGCAGAAATTCCTATCTACCGCAAAAAATAGCTCAACATATTTCTGCAAACAGTAGACTGGCTCAAGCAAAAACGATTCTGCAACTACATGAGCAAGAAGGAATTCAACTGATAACTACAGAGGAAGATGATTATCCCCAACGGTTAATTGAATTACCAGACAACCCTCCTATTCTTTACTATAAGGGAAAAGCAGCACTGAATCAACGGCGCGTGGTTAGTATTATTGGAACCAGGCAACTTACGTCCTATGGACAAACATCCATTACTAAATTTTTAGAACAACTACTTCCCTATCAGCCACTTATAGTAAGTGGTCTGGCCTATGGTGCAGATATATGGGCACATAAGCAAGCATTGGCGTTAGGGTTAGCCACAGTGGCCGTACTCCCGACAAGCTTGAATAAAATTTATCCCACCATGCACACAAAAATAGCTATTCAAATGTGTATGCTTGGAGGAGGATTGCTCTCAGAGTATCCTATAGATAGTGGACTAAAGGCATATTCTTTCGTGGCTCGCAATAGAATTATAGCAGGCCTATCAGATGTAACCATTATTATTGAAGCAAAAGAAAAAAGTGGTGCATTGATAACAGCCTATTATGCCAATAATTACCACCGAGAGGTTTTTGCGTTACCGGGTAATATTTACGCAGCGACTTCTGCAGGGTGCCATCAACTCATTAAGCGCAATCAAGCGCATCTCTTGACCCATATCAATGATTTAGCCTATATTATGAACTGGACAGAACCTACCAAAAAACTACCCAAAAAAGACATTTATGCCACTTACCAGCTTACTCCTTCAGAAGAAATGATCTTAAAACAGCTCCAACAAGCAGCAGAACCTATAGCCATTGATACTTTAAGTGCTACTACAGCGTTACCTTCGGGAGAACTACAAGCTGCATTATTGTCATTAGAATTACAAGGGATATTACGTGCATTACCAGGTAAATGTTTTACACTAACCCCTATGCATAATGCATAGTTACTAGAATCTCAAATATGATTTTTGTATCCGTTCAGTGGTGTGGCCTATGCGTATTTTTTCATGTTCTTATTTAGAAATAGCGCAATAATGTAAGTTTATAAAAAACGCGCCTTGAACAAAGCTGTGATTAGAAAAATTCAGTCTGAGAGCTGGTAGAAAATCAGCCTGTTTGAGCCCTAGGCTGCAGGCCTGGGCGAGTTCTGATTTTCAGCTTGCAGACTGAATTTTTCAACAGCTTTGTTCACCAGCGCTTGATTTTTTTTGGCTACTTTTTTTGATCAAGCAAAAAAAGTAGCTTTAAAAGAAGTAGTTTTTAAAAAAAAATGGATAAAATCATCAATAATCTATAAAATATGGCTACCACGCAAGTGAACGGATACTGATTTTTGATTAGTAGGTATCTGCATTTGAATCAGCCAAAGTGTGCTTTTTATAAGTCTATTTATTTCCTTCTAATCCTAATATATAGGCCAGGCATATCAGCTGCATATGTTTTAATAGCTTCTTTTAGCCTGTTAGGAACAGGCAATTTTTGTATATGCTTTGGGTCTGGCATGGATTGTATAATAGTACGCATGCATACGCGCTGCAATCCATTTTCATAACATATGGTATCATTTGGATAGGCAACTTTTGTATTAAACGCATCCACTAGTCCTGGATAGTACTCCTTATCGAATTTAACTTTGCGTACCTTTGTTCCATTTAATTTAAAAAATACACGACGGATAGAATCTGGGTTCCAATCATTTAAAGAAGCATCCTCCTCATCCATATATGGCGATGTAAAATCTAATTCTTCAATTGCTGTATGTTTCAGTAAAACGAAGGTTTTATATAATGAGTCTCCGATTTCATTGTTATTATATCCACTTAACTGTAACCTACGAACAGCCGTTCCCTCTAGAGCAGTGGATACCACCTCAAGCTTATGGCCTAATTCGGAACACATAAGGCCTAGCTCTTCAATTTAAGAACCTTTGAGCGAAGAAAATGCTTGCTCCAATATGTCTACTCCTACAATAACAAGCATACCACAAACACCATTATAGAAAAAGTCGCGTATTGCTTCTATGCATATTTTAAATTGTCTATTCTATAAAAGAAGGATCTTCATCCGAAGAAGAATGACCATGTATGTCAGCCGTTAAGGGGCTGATGCAATTGGTAGCACAAACTGTAATTAACTGAAACTTATCAAAAAGAGTTTAAAAATTACTATACAAGAGGGCTAATGGTAAGGGGAAAAGTTGTGCTCTATTTTTGAGGTATTTATTTGGATTTTATACATAAAATTGCTTAATTTTGGCAAGTACCTTAAGTAGACGTTCCATTACACGCCATACATAGCTAACTTAATACTTAATATAGTAAATAATGTCCACAACAACTACAAGATTTCCCAACAATAAATTATCATTTTTTGCTTTTTATAGTTTAGCTTTTATTTATATGTGCAGTTGTACGCAACAGCAGCAAAATATATTACCTAATAAGCAAGCATCTAGTCAGCAATTGTATCAGGTTACACAGCAATCTATGGTAGGAGCACCTTCTAGTAAGATACGAAAATGTTGTGCATCTTGCCCGAATGAAGGCTTAGAGCTATCTGATCGTGAAGTTATAAGTGTAAACGGTGATTATGGAATTCTTATATCTACGACTCGTTTGCATCGGGCCATTTATAAAGAACATATTCCTATGTCTATGACTCCTTTGCATTGGGCCATTTATCAAGGACATATACTTTGTGTCAAAGCATTATTAGAAAGGGAACCAGAAAGTGTAAACGCTAAAACAGAATTGGGTCGTTCTCCTTTATTTGATGCTATATTTTGGAATAGGTCGGAAATTGTTCAATTGTTATTGGAACAACCCAATATAGATCCAAATGCTGGTTATGATGATAGAATACCGCTGCTACTAGCCATAAGAAAAAGTGATTGGGGCGTTGTTCAACTGTTATTGGAGCATCCAAGTATAAATCCAAATATCCATGCAGGAGTGTGTAAAACTTTATGGAAAGCTGCAGCAGACGGTGATTTAGTCATAAAAAAAATGCATTTTTTAACCATTCAAACATTATTGGAAAATTCAGATATGGATCATGCTATTAGAAAGTATTATGGAGATAGTCAAGATGAGATGTGTATAAAATTATTACAGGACGCTGTAGAAGTTGATAATTGGGAGCTGATTCAAGTGTTGTTAAAGTATGATATAGAGGCCAATTTTGAAGAGTATTTTGAGAATGAACCCTTTAAGTTAATGACACCATTATGTTATGCCGTAAGGTGTGGCTATTGGAAATCGGTGCACGTACTCTTAAACCATGGCCATATGGACCTTGATGATGAAGTTAATGGTATTGAATATGAATATGAAGATAAAGATACAGACTATGTAGAATATAAATATAAAAGCAGATATGATAATTTTGAGGGCAGAATTGGAGTATTGCATATAGCTGCGATATATGGCCATGAGAAGGTGATGCAAGTGTTATTGGAAAATTCAGATATTAATCCTAACCAGACAATTGGATATTATGATTTTGACGATGATCTCCCTAATACTGATGATTTTTGGGTTGATACAGCTTTGCATTTTGCTGCATTATATGATCGTGTAGAAGTAGTTAAGGTATTATTGAATCATAAAGATATAGACATTGACATTAAAAATCAATCTGGACATACAGCACTAGATATAGCTTTAAAAAAAGGTAGTACGAGAGTGGCAGATGAACTCTTTTCCCATATACTTAAAAAGAAAAATATACCTCAATATATATTACAGAGAGAAATAGGGAATACATCGAAAAAAAAGTAAAAAAATATAGCATACAAAAATATGTACCCGTTCAGTCAATGGCGTCAACTTAAGTGAATTCATGATTAGCAGACCCTCCTAAAGACATGATGCCGTTTAGGTTTATTCACCTTGTCACGACTATATA
>NZ_RARA01000023.1:48622-71902 GCF_003788695.1 Candidatus Cardinium hertigii | reverse complement strand
ATTTGGATAGGCAACTTTTGTATTAAACGCATCCACTAGTCCTGGATAGTACTCCTTATCGAATCTAACTTTGCGTACCTTTGTTCCATTTAATTTTAAAAATACACTATCGATAGAATCTGGTTTCCACTCATTAAAAGAAAATTCTTCCTCCTCTCCATCTAGAAATGGCGCTGTAAAATCTAATGCTTCAACTGCTGTATGTTTCAGTAAAACGAAAGTTTTAGAGAATGCGTCTTGGATTCCATCGTCGTTATTAAATCCACCCAACTTTAACATACGAACAGCCGTTCCCTCGAGGGCAGCGGATACAACCTCGAACTTATGGCCTAATTCGGAACCCATAAGGCCTAGTGCTTCAATTTGAGAACCTTTGAGCGAAGAAAATGCTTGTTCCAATATGTCTGTTTCTACTTCACCTAATGGCCATCTAGCAATATCTAAGGTCTTAATCCTTGTCTTTTTAAGTAAAGGAAATGCTTCGCAGATTTTCTCTGCCATTGCTCTCATTAATTCTTTATCATTGCCACCCATATCAACTATGTCAGATAAATCTAGATCCAGAACAGACGTATTTTCAAGAGCAGAAAACAGGGCAATGACATTATTACGAAATCCTAGTAATCCAATAAGCTCGTCGAAATGCAAGCGTTTAACCGTTACATTTTTAAGTAAACTCAATGTTTGAAGGACTGCATCGGAATTCCATTGCCACCACCAACCCGTTATAGATAGATTAGAAACAGATGTGCCTTCAAGGGCAGAGAATATAGCACTAAATGTTTCTGTTATCTTCTTGTTTTCCCACTCACTACTTGGACGATCTTGTATACTAGCAATGGCCCTGTGACTACCATAATAACCGCAACCGCCACACTCAATTTTAAATTCTTTAAAAACATTATTGTACTTTCTACACAAATAACGCAGCAATTCCTTGATCTTTTTTGCATCGAGGCAAGAAGAGGGAATTATAGTTAAAGAATTGTCCCTCAGATATAAAGTTCCATTAGCTTTTAAAATATCTATCCAGCCTTCTATTCTAAGGTCTTCTGCCTCTTTTTTTCTTTTGCAAGATGTATCGGTATCGATAAGATTGTCGCTTGTACTTGACGTCCCTGCTACTGCCTCCATATGCTGTGGATCGTGGTTCATACCTAGCGAAATGGCTTTTTTGCTACATCCTGTTAAAGCTAGGAGGACTATCCACCAAAGAGCGGTTAATCGTTTTGTTATATACATAGTCATTGTTATATGTTATATGGATAAAAATTATTGTTATGCACAAATACTAAGCTCCCAATAGTCTATTACTATTTATTGGCATTGCCTTGTGCAAGGTTAATATATTCTGTCCATATTAGCTAATGGTAGATGGATAGAAAAAATAATAGCTGATGCTGGTATATATCATGAACGTAGTTTTTTTTTGTTAAAAAATATCTGAAAATCAATAACTAACAATGTTCTTACTGTCATAATATCAAAAATAACAAAAATATAATAGTAGAAAAATAGAAAAAATGATACGGTCGATTTTTTGCAATGGCCTCATATTGTTACCTAACGGTTGAACAGATAGATGTCCTTGTTATATTAGGTTTGGACAATATCTTTCTTTTGCTTAAACTTGCTTCCATCAAGCGAATTCCATTAAGCGAATTCATCAAGTCTAATCTTAAAATAAAACAAATAATACATAATTATAAAACAAAAAAATAAACATAATAATCATGAAAACGAACATAATAAAAATAAAAATCGAGTATTATAAACAGCTCTTAAAAAGCAGCATATGGATGCCGCTTTTGTTTGCTTTGTCATCTTGTTCACAGCAAAGCAGCTATGATTTATTCGGTAAAAGCAGAGGCAATACTATGAAATATGAAATAAAACATAGCACATCAGAAGCATTTGAACAAAGCATAAAAAATACCGTTAATATTGGTAATGTGGAGAACAAAAAAGATCGGTTGTATATTGCAGTAAAATTAAATGATATTGAGGCTGTAAAGATTATACTAGACCGTATAAGCCAAGACAATGACAATCAAAAAGCACTGTATCAGGAAAATTTTCCAAATAGCATAAATGCGCATAGCAAAAAAACGCCTTTAGGTAAAGCTATAGAAATGCATCATAAAGAAATAGTTAAACTTTTAGTACAGCATCCCGATATCGATGTATACAATACAGGTGAAGGCCTAAATGCACTTTTATTAGCCCTGCATAATAAAGATAGAGAGATGGCTCAGATAGTATTCGATAATTATATATTACGTAGAAATAAAGAAATAGCCACTGAGGGGCAGGGTCATAATGTTAAACATATGCTTTACGTAAAAGACGAGTTGGATAATACACCACTCCATTTATCTATTAAATATGGCTATTCAACTTTAGCAGAAGCATTAATTGCACGATTACCTATAGAGTGCTTCTATAGCAAGGATAAAAAAGGGCGAAATGCATTGCATATGGCTGCACGGTATAATAAAAAAAAGCGATTAGGTCAGATGTTTAATAAGATCAAAGAAGAAGCAGGCATAACTACAGCCGTTAATAAACTTCTTGAAAAAGACGGAGAAGAACGTTCTGTATGGGCATGTGCTTACTTAGCAAAACCAAAACATAGATTAGGTAGTAACGCAATGTTTGATGCTATACTTAAACTGACTAGTAATGACTTACCTGACAGTCATCGGGCAACAGCTATTCCACAAGAAATAAAAACTTTTTATGAAAAAAGAAATTTTTTTAAAAAAAGAAAAATAAGTGATAGTCAAGTTAAAATATTGTATAAGCACCTTGGAATGAAATATAGAGATTACAATAATGAAAATGCATCAGAAATAAATTGCCAATCCAGCAGCAACAGCCATCTCACTGTTAATTCTACAACCTCATTTACATCAGAAAATAGCCATAATGAACTTTATGATGAACATCATGATGAACATCAGTCAAACGGCACTGCATTTTCAACAGATAATAGCGCTGCTATACAACCGTTGGTACCAACAGACCCCAATAGTATAAGCAGTAATAAATGTAGTAAGATACTCGGAGATGCCCCTAAACAGCAAAAAGGTAAGCTATCATTGAAAGAAAACAGTAATAAATGTAGTAAGATACTCGGAGATGCCCCTAAACAGCAAAAAGGTAAGCTATCATTGAAAGAAAACAGTAATAAATGTAGTAAGATATTCGGAGATGCCCCTAAACAGCAAACAGGTGAGCCATCATTGGAAGAACAGCTTAAATATAACGCAGGTAAGCTAAACAATATTACACTCTCTTATCAACATTATCAAAATGATAAAAGCTTTGTAAGCAGCATGGATGAAAGAAACAGAAAAATAAATAACGAACAATAATAGCATGGCGCCACGGCCATTACCTGGTTTTTTTGCTGCTTTTCAGTAGGAAATAATGGCAATGCAAATCAGGTAATGTCATTCGTTACTATTTTTTTCAGGTCTTACCTTAAAAGGATCCATGGGGAACTTTTACCAATTATTAGCTGTAAGATCCTTTTTAACCATAAAAAATACATTGTATAAATCAACTAAAATAAAAAGCAAATTTAATCTATAACCACATACAAAAACTTACAAAATAAAAATGAAAAAAACAACTATTCCATCCATTCTATGGAGTACGCTTATAGTATGCTTAATGGGATGTAGTCAAACTACCTATCGTTTGCAAACAAATATAAATACACAAGCAGTGTCATCTACTTTACTATCCGTGGCTGCAGCCAAGGAGCAACAGCTTTTGCATGCAAAACAAGTTACTGTACCACGTACACATTATTGTTTAACTGTAGAAGAGATAAAAGAAGTAGAAGTAGTAAATGATCATGGACAAAAAGTCAAACAGCTTTGCGTAGTTTTTGTTGCTTCAAAAAGCATAAAATAGTTTAAAACTATTGTGTCTCTATATCAGGGACAAAAATTTTTATAATTGGTTAATAATCTTTTTAACTTTCAAATTTAATATAATAAATATTATGAATATCAAAATTATTGGATGGATAATAGCATCTTTTAACAGTGTTTTTAATGGGAATGGCTGGGTTCATCAAACTCAAACGCTAGCTGAACATAGCAATACTTATGCAGTTGCTAGTAACAGTAGTACATTGGATGATAGGGCGCATCCTTATAGTCTTAATGGAATGACGTATCCAAGTGCGTTAACGGAGCATGAACGAGAGGATGCTAGGCAATATGAAGCTTTTATAAAGCAACTAGATCCTAATGCTGTAGTTACAGATGAGGATATATATCAGTATGTTATGCTTCAACGGCATAAAGAAACACCTATTCAGTTATTACCTTTTGCCCATATGGAAGACAAGCAGCCTAATAGGCAGACAAAGGGCTATAAAAGAGCTGCGGTTCCACAACCAGTAAAACCTGAAACGTATTGTGCACTTGCTAAACAGGCGACAACATGCATGACTGCTACGGTAAGCAATACGCAATTCTGTTTTAAGCTAGATCCAAAATTCACTCATGAGGAGATTGAAAAAATGAAATTATCCTGGCAGCAGGTAATAAATACTTATGAAAAGGAAATTGATCGTATAGAGCCTGAATCAATGCATATGATTTATGTCGAGAAATGGGATCATTCTCGATGGACGCAGCAAGGGGTGGAGGTACTTGGTCGATATTGGCCATGTCCTCGGGAAGGAAATATTGCAGAAAAAAAAATTTACCACCTAATGCAACTTTTTTTGGGAAAAAATGGATCACATACGCCCAAACATGAAATGGGACATGTAATGCATAGTGCACATACGAAAGGAGAAGGTCTCCCACACTTAATAAGTGATGGTATTGCAGAATATGTATCATTATCTGATGAGGGAAAATTGGATGCTGCAAAATGTACATTAGAATGGTTGCAAAGGGAAGACTCTTCTGCAACTACCAATACGATTGAATCTGTTCTACATGATGATTTTTATAATGGGGATTATTGGAATGGAAATGAACGGTATAATGTGGGCCCTACTTTTATTCAGTATATACAGGAACGTTTTCATAAGGATAGTTTAAATAAGTTTTTACAATGTAAACATGCAGACAAGCAAGCGCAATGTAGAAATGTTTGTTGGAAACAATCAAGAAATAGGGAATTAGCTTGCCCAGCTGTACGTTCTCACGATAATTCACAAAGGTTATTGTATGAAAAATGTATAGAAGAAGTAAGCAAAGCTTTTACGCAGTGTACAAAACAATGTTCACAAAAATGTATAAGTGACCATTTAAATGTAAACATAGCAGATTTTAAGGCATGGTTAATAAGAGAGGTTGATGGCTATGAAGCGCCTAAACAGGCCACATATAGACCGTCTACTTCAACCTATAGACCTGCAATCAGATCGGAGCGTCATACGGTTATGCCTCAAAATGGCAAAAGAGAAAGAGGTGATTCCAGCGTAAAGCCTACCTGCTCTTCTCTAGATATAGTATGCAATGATATGCAAAAAATATGTTCAACAACAGAAATAAGTCCACAAACGAGCCATAAACATCACCATAGGCATGGTCACCATCATCATACAGATGACTGTGTATATGTAACCATACACAATCAAGCTACCAATGCCCCCAAAATATATAAGTGTGACAGTAGGTGGCACGGATGGATTAAAAAGCGTCTACAAGAAGGCAAGGGAAGTATCTCCAGTGATTATGCAAATGGACATATCCCCCGTGGTTGTACAGCTGTATCAGCTTTTGATGTGTCTACTACATCTACTGATGTGTCTACTACTGCATCTGATGTGCCTACTACTGCATCTGATGTGCCTACTACATCTGCTACCTTTTGGGTTCCAGTAGTCATAGGAAGTAGTATGATTGGTGGTACTGTTACACTAACAGCCGTAGGCTTAAGGAGGCTTTATAATAAATATAGGTAACAAACATTAGTATATATCTGCATTTGAATCAGCTTTTAGACTGAATTTTCAACAGTTTTTTACACCAGCGCTTGATTTTTTTGGCTACTTTTTTTGATTAAGCAAAAAAAGTAGCTTTAACAGAAGTAGTTTTTTTTTTAAATGGATAAAATAATTAGGGCGTGTCAACAAATAATCCAACTTAAGGAAGCCACTAGATGGATAGCGCCTAACATGTATTAATCTCAGTGATCTCCTTAAAATCAATTTCAGCAGCATAATTAGCACACATAACGCTTTTTTCTGTGAATTTATTTATATCCATAGTAAGATCTATGAAAAAATTTAATAATTTTAAAACATTGATATCAGGATTATTTTTCATAGAACTAATCATTTGCTTTAGTTTATTTAATTGATCTATAATCTTCTTATCAGAAATATTTTTATTACTTATTTCTATTATTTCCTGTAATTTTTTACAGTGAGCAAGAGACTTCCTTCTCGTAAGAATGAATTTTATTGACTGTTCCAATTCGCTATATGCCTTATTAAGAAGTTTCTCTTGTGTTGTTATACATCGCAACATATCATTTAACGCTTGATCATCATTGATACACAACTTATAAACAGTATTACTAATGCTTTCCATAATAGATTGGATAATATGAGTCATATTGTGACGTTGCTGTATTATCTCATTAAAATTATGAACTAAAAGTGTATCATCATCGTATTGACCTGGAGAAGATTGCGCCATCGTAAATGCATTATATTGCTTTGTAACGGTTTCAGAATCTTCATTAACTTTAATAAGTTGATCTTCAATGTTATTTATTTTCTCTAATACATCATAGCATAGTTTTGCATGTATAAGTTTATTATTCATATCACTATCTTTTTCGCTAGCTTTTCTGGTTTTTTCGTGTGCTTTTTGTATTTCTTCATTAAATGAATCTTGCAAAAATTCCAAATTAGATTTCTCATCAGCATTTATGAACTCTTCCCAGTTTTCGTGTAGTTTTTTAGCATGTAAGCTAGCAAATATTAAGTGGTAAGAATACGCTTCTTGGTAAGGATCTATTATTCCTTTTATATCTTTTACGATGGAATTAAAACTTTTCGAGAGTTCTTTATAATATTTGCATTTATCCCTATTAAAATTTCCTGTATTGCAGCATTTCTCTACTTGTTTATTTAGCTTTGTAACGCATTCCTGAATGGCATTTGTAGCCTCTCTATAATTGGATATTAGGTTAACAAAATACATAATCTTATTATTCGTATTTTTAGTTATAACACTTAGAATATTACATTCTTTATCTACATTATCTTCATTTTGAAACTTATCTATGCCTAAATCTAGGGTAGTTGACTCTACTATTTTAGTAATTGTTTTCTGAGTATTTTTTATACGACATGTAATTCTATCCATATATTCATATATATTGTCATCCGTTGGGGACAATAGTTCAGATGCAGTAGTTTCAGAATCACTAGTAGAATCAAGCTTTTGAATTCCTTCTATCAGTCCCCTTGTGAACGTTATGACGTATTGCATATGGACCCTATATTTGTTAATCTGTTGAATATGTTGATTTACTTCAGTAAGAAGTCTTTGTCCATCTTCCATATGGGATGAAAAGTAATATAAAGATGGCTTTCGGAGCTTTGTTAATACATCTTGAGCCTTTACAAGACTACTTCTTGCTTTGTCACTAACGTACTGAGCTGAATTACATGTATTTAGTAGAGATGGTAATAAACACTTAACTATACCATCACTTGACAAATCTTTAGCACTACTAGCATCAAAAATATTTATATCCTTTATTTCTAAATTTTTATCATGGGCAAACTGCTCTATTAGATTTTTGAGTGGATCTATTTGATTAGATATCTCTTCAATAGCTGTTTCCAATTTTTCATACTTGCTTCGAGCAGTAAGTAATTCTGTTTCAAGATTAAATACATTCGTTTGTTCTATATCTCCTAATTTGCCAGGATTAATATTATCCGCCATACTTAGTTTTTGTGTTTGACAAGATAAACATAGCCATAATGTGAATACAACTGCTAACACTGGGTTTAAATTATAGTACATAGTTTTTAAGTATTTATATAATAGAATGGTAAAAAATTATAAGTCATATATATTATAAGTCATATATTGTGTGATCACTCAATTATATCCTGTGGTATTACAAGCTTGTTTAGCACATGCTTCACAAGCATGACCAAGCTCCTGAATAGCTTGAGTAAAATTGCTTAACCCTATAATAAGTTGTACGAGCTTATCGCTATTGTTCAAGGAGTCTTCCTTCTGTATATATGGATAAATTTGATTTTTAGTAATTTCATCTACTGTATTAATACACGATGCAAGTGCGTTATAGGTTGATTGAAGTCGATTTTTATAGTTAGCTGGAAGCAAATCAATTGTTTCATTTAGTTTATCTAGTAAAACTGTACGGCGGCTGATTAGTTTTAATAGATACCCTTGGTGACAATTGAATTCATTTATAGTGCCATTATTGATAATTGTATTACTAATATCGGTATTAACTTTATCCAAAATTTCTGTGCTGATGCTAAGAATACTTTTGCATGTTTTAGTTATTTCCAACATATGATAAGTACATCTAGCCCAAGGTTCTTTTTGGGCATCCTCCTCATCATCAACTTTATCATAAATACTTTGAGCATGCGTACAATATTGCTGTATCAGATTGTATTGTTTATTAATGTTTTTACATATCTCATCAACTATATTTTGAGCATCAAATACGGAGTATGCCTTTTGTGTACTGCTGTGTATTGCTATGTTTTCTTTTTCTTTATCTATAGTCTTTACAAAAGCATCTGCAATCTTACTCCTACTGTCCAGTAAGTTATTATGCGCAAGAGAGAGTTTTGTAACATGCCTGGGATCAGTAAGTTGCTGTGATGCCGACTGATATTCTAGGAAATTTATATTATCTGCCTTAAAGCTTTCATGAAGTTCCATATAAGCTTCTGCTACTTCAAGTGTGTTTCTCACTAAAGGTTTAAAAGATTCAATAATATTGCTTATGTAAGCATTATTATCATTGCTTTCATTATTTTGCGTACGCTGAATATGCCCTGTAATATCAATATGGTTTTTAATACTAGTATTTATAATGTAGGCACTTTGAATAAATCGTCCAGCTTTCTCTAAATAATATATTGTTGTTAGTTTATTACAGTAACCAGCAGAAGCGGAATTAGCAAATACGTTGCATATATTATAAATGGCGCTTTCATTATTAAAATTTTTTATGATATCTTCGGGGGACATATGCTCAAGGGTATTGTACTTGGTATCGTACTTTTTTTTGGAAATTTTGTACATTTCTTGCAAAGACTCCAGCGTTTTATAAGCTGCTTCTGTAAATCCAGGTAAGCCTTCGTAAGCGTTCTTGTCTAAAGGCTTTTGAGGGTCCTGAGTATATTCTATTAAGGAGTCTATATTAGTTTGTATTGTCTGAATGTAGCCTAGTATATTTTTGATTTTATTTATTTCTTTTTGATATTTGATGCTATTTGTTTTAGTATCTTTAATACAATTTTCTAATTCTGATTTGTCTACTGCTAATATGTTCGCATATTCGCTATAAATTTCGTCAAGTGTACTAATAATATCCTGAGCCTGATCCTTTGCTGCTTGAGCAAGATTTATCTGGTTATTGTATGTAACAATATAAGCCTTAAGATAAGTTCTTGCTTGAGTAATTCTTATTTGCTTGAAGAGTTCATCTTTTTGATTGGCTTGTGCAGAATACTCATTTTTTTGATTGGCTTGTGCAGAATACTCATTAAAATTTGTCTCATAAGATTTACCTTTAACTTGATAGTTAATAAGTTGGGTATCGATCTCTTTGATTATTGTTTCATAGCTATTTATTTGATCAGAAAGTTGAGAAGTAAAATTTCTTATTTCTTCCTGTAGCTTAATATCCGTATCCGGATTATATTTATCCTCTATATTACTATCATTCATACCCAATTTATGTAATTGACAAGATGAACATAACCCCAATAAGAACGCCCTAATGAAAATTTGATATAGCATAACTATAGATATATTAGAATGTAAAAAATATAAAAACGCCTTTATAATGATTATAAGCAACCTTAAGGAGCAAACTTAAAAAATAAAACTAAAATTTGCAACTTTCTTACAGTTTATCTGTAATAAGTCGTAGGGAGTGTTAGATAGGCTTGTTCCAAAACAGTATCTTGTTTATTAAGTAAAATCAATATATAATACTCATAATGAGTGTTATATTAAATAAATACAAGGTGCGTTAATGGAGAAATCACATTTTAAATCGTTTTTTTATTGCATTAGCAAATGCAGGCCTAAGGCTAAGAAAATTCAGTTTTACTTGATTCTATAAGGTGAAAGTTAGCCTTTATGGCAAATAGTGAGGTCGTTGCAATATAAAATTGCAGCGATTGTATATACAAATTTAGAGTTCTTTATAAGTTTACAGCGCTAAAATAGTATAGTTTATGTTCTTTTTAAGACTAACGTTTGGGTATAAATTTCTTTCTTTTATAAAATTTTTGTTTTCTATTACAACGGCCTTGTAGCACAATCGCTGCAATTTTCTATTGCAACGGCTTCGTGCTATATTTACATCAGTACAATGATTCAGCAGCGGTTCCATAATTTTAATAAATTCCAGGATTTGTGCCTCATAATAAAGGCATGAGGTACCCACAGTAGTATATGTAACATGCAATGTTGTCTATATTTTTAATATAATCCAAATTTTTTATTCAAAAACAATAGAAATATCTGTTTTTACTGATAAATAGTATGGCACAAATCATAGGATA
This sequence comes from Candidatus Cardinium hertigii, assembly GCF_003788695.1. The sequence continues at coordinate 61,116 of NZ_RARA01000023.1, read as the reverse complement.
AATCTTTGGTAAAAAGACTTTTATCTACTAAATTGTTCTTATTCGGCCCTGTTTTGCTGCTAGAAATTAAATTAGCATGCTTGTTTTGCGCATGTGGTGAAATTGGTAGACACGCCATCTTGAGGGGGTGGTACTTTCGAGTGTGGGGGTTCGAATCCCCCCTTGCGCACATTTGGTAGGCGTTTAAAATGCATTTGAAGCCAGAAACCAAAAGTGCGGGTGGTTAGCTCAGTTGGTTTAGAGCATTCCGTTGACATCGGAAAGGTCGTTGGTTCGAGTCCAATGCCGCCCACATTGCTTGCAAAGTATATTATGGGCAATCCGTAATGCTAAGCAATTAAGGCCCCATTTAGGTTGCCAACCTTGTATAAGGAAACAGATTTCCAACTTCAAAAAAACTGATCGTTGCGTACCCGTAGAAGACTACTGAATAGTTTCGAAAGTAGATATCAGCTGATTATTCGAAATGTTGAAAATTTTGCAGAATATATCAGTACCCCTTTTAGCTATGCAACCATCATTATGGTAATATGTACCTGGTTTGCTGTAAGCTTTGGTCTTAGCTTATGGCTAGCCAGCACAGCGCTAGCAAAATGGATGAACCCTATCTATATAGAAGCAGAAAATCAAAAAAAAATACTTTCTTTGGCTTCCGAAGTGGAAGATTTGGAACAAAAAATTGTATCCCAAACAAAGTTTATTACCACGCTCCAAAATATCATTCGAGGTAAATCGCATACGTCCGATGCCGCATTATCTCCTATGCCTCCTGCTATTTCCAAGCCGACAGCAGAAATGCCTATAGAAGAAAAGTCGATAGAAGAATCCCCAGTGGTAGAAACAGCAACCGCAGAGGCGGCAGAAACAGCTGTAATAAAAACTGAGTCCTACATGTCACCATCAACGATGCACACCATGGCGGCTTCCGTTCAAAATATGCAAAATATGGCTGGATTATTTTTTCCGCCTATCCATGGAAGTATTACAGATACGTTCAATAAAACAAGTGGACATTATGGCGTGGATATTGTTGCAAAAGAAAAGGATCCTGTTAAAGCCATAGCCTCTGGAATGGTGATTTTGACGGATTGGTCCGTCGATACAGGATGGATTATTGTCATTCAACATCATAATAATTTGGTTTCAATTTGCAAGCATTGTGCTTTTTTGTTTAAAAAAGTTGGTAACTTAGTTAAGGCAGGCGATGTGGTTGCGCTTATGGGAAAATCTGGAGAACTTTTGAGTGGCCCACATTTACACTTTGAACTTTGGAGTGAAGGAGTAGCACTGAATCCAGAAGATTTTATTAAAATTTCTAGAAAAAATGTTCAATAATAAAGCTAAACCTTTAGACCCTGTGACGATTAGCAACATCATAGGACAGGGATCACACCTGGAAGGTAATATAAGTACTACAGGTAATTTACGAGTAGAAGGTAAGGTAACCGGTGGTATCCAAACAAAAGCAAAAGTAGTTTTAAGTCATACGGCACAATTACAAGGAAATATTGTAGCACAAAATGCTGAAATTGGTGGAGAAGTAAAAGGCACTATAGAAGTTATAGAGTTACTCGTGCTAAAATCAACTGCGGTTGTATGGGGTGACATTATTGCTAGCAAATTGGTTTTTGAAGAGGGTGCTTATTTTGATGGAAAGTGTAAAATGGGCAAAAAGAATAAGGAATCCAAAACCGTACATGAAAATGCTACCTCTGCTTCTGTAAATGTATCATCTGCCGCTACCAAGTCATTTGGCTTAGATAAGGAACATATGGAAGGCAGCTTAAAACCAGAAAATAGAAAATTATCTACATGTGCAACTAGACCAACAACCGTTTCTTAAAAATACCTATTACATATGCTTATAGAACCAAGAATACGTGGCTTTATATGTACTACAGCCCATTCTACCGGTTGCACAGCAAATGTACTGGAGCAGATTAGATATGTACAAAACCAACCATCTATTCCATCTGGACCTAAAAAAGTTCTGCTTATAGGTGCATCTGCAGGTTATGGTTTAGCTAGTAGGATAGTTACTGCTTTTTGTGCGCAGGCCCAAACCATAGGTGTCTTTGCTGGGCACGCAGCTGAAGGTAAACGCACCGCTTCCGCTGGTTGGTACAATACAGCTGCTTTTGAGCAAGCAGCTCATCAAGCTGGACTTTATGCTAAAAGCATGCATGGGAATGCATTTTCAGATGAAATAAAGCAAAAAACCATTGCGCTCATTAAACAGGACTGGGGGGAGGAAGTGGTGGATTGTGTAATATATAGCCTAGCCTCATCACGCCGCACGCATCCCAAAACGGGAGCGCTTTTTAACGCTGTTTTAAAGCCTATTGAACAGCCATATAGCGGTAAAACCATCGATGTAATGCGTGGTCATCTCTTAGATGTTCGTATTGAGCCAGCAACAGCTAAAGAAATCGAAGATACGGTTATGGTGATGGGAGGTGAGGACTGGGCTATGTGGATAGATGCTTTACTGGAGGCAAATGTACTGGCAGAGGGTATCCAAACAGTGGCTTACTCCTACATTGGGCCTAAATTAACTGAGTCAATTTATACAAAAGGAACTATCGGTCAAGCAAAAAAACATTTAGCAGAAACAAGCAAAATACTTACAAAGCGACTTAGTCCTATTGGTGGACAGGCCTTTATTTCTGTGAATAAAGCTTTGGTTACCCAAGCAAGTGCGGCTATACCTGTAGTATCTATTTATATTTCATTAATTTACAAAATTATGAAAGAAAAAAAGCTACATGAGGCATGTATAGAGCAAATGTACCGGTTATGTTCAGATCGCTTATATAGAAAAGATCGGCAGGTGCTGGTAGACGCCCAAGGATGTATTCGCATGGATGATTGGGAAATGCAAGCAGATGTGCAGCAAGCTGTTACTGATATATGGCCTAAGTTAAATAATGAAAATATAGATGCCCTTACTGACATGGCCGGATATACCCGTGAATTTTACAAATTATTTGGTTTTAAAGTAGAAGGAGTTGATTATGACCAGCCATGTGCGGTGGATGTTGCCATCCCATCTTTGGCTATGCAGCAATCATAGCGCAGCACTCTTGCCAAATGGCATGGTAAAATCAAACCGGGTTTTTAGATGCTATTGCGTTGGTGAGTTGCACAAATCCATCCACACTAATTTCTTCCGCACGTTTGTGTAATAGATCCTTGCAGGTTAGATTTGAAATATTGAAAGCAGAAAGGGCATTGTGTAGTTTTTTTCGTCGTTGTTGAAATCCACTTTTGACTATTTGAAAAAAAAGACGTTCATTACATGGAAGTTGTTTTACATGGTTACGCTGCATGGTAATAACAGCAGATTCCACCTTAGGAGCGGGAATAAAGAGATATTTAGGTACCGTAAAGCAATATTCTATGGTATAGAATGCTTGTAAAAGCACGCTAGGAATCCCATATATCTTACTACCTGGTTTAGCAGAAAGCCGTTGGGCAAATTCTTTCTGTACCATTCCCACTACCTCATCAACTATATGACGATTATCTAAAATTTTAAAGAAAATTTGAGAAGAGATGTTATAGGGGAAATTACCAATAATAGTTAGGCGTTCTCCTTTAAACTGCTCTACTAAAGAGTAGGTTAAAAAATCTGCTTGTATGATTCTATCATTTAATTGGACATATTTTTTTTTTAAATAGACTATAAGATCACGATCTATTTCTATAAGGTATAACCTAGGAATAGACAATAACATATCTGTTAAGCTACCAGTGCCCGGCCCCACTTCAATTACGGTACGCGTAAGCCCTTCACCAGTTAATAGATTTGCTATTTGATTAGCTATAACAGGATCTTTTAGAAAATGCTGACCTAATGCCTTTTTAATTCTTATAGCCGTTGCCATGTATCTTAATACTTAAAAAGAAGAAGAATTTATAAATTCCTTAATCTTTTTATGTAGCGCATGCTGGTCAGTGTCTTGCGACTTTTTCAACAAAAATTTCAATAGTCGATTATACTTTTCCAATAGATTTTTATACTTTTTCTCAAGTTTCCATAATTCTGCACGTGCATCTTCTGGAGGTGCTGTATCTAACCTCATCTCAGGAAATTCTACTGCAAAATTATAATGTATAATCATGCCTAAAGTCAATATAAAATCATAATTCAAGTTTTGCTCCTTAAATCTATTATAAAGCGTATTTCTACTAACGCCCATCTTTGCAGCTAATACTGAAAGAGAGATCCCGCTTTTTCTCACTACATTTTCAATAATTTGTCCTCTATGTTGCATCTGATATTAGCAAATTAATAAGTAAGAAGTCGACATAATATACAGAATTTGTCATTTTTTTTTTGATCTATGCTTTAAACTGTTTGATTTATGTCTTAAACTATTTGACTATAAGTGTTACATTAAAAATAAAAAAAAGAACCCAGTAATTGCAAAATTGTAACCCTAAACTGTATCATACATTATAAGGCCGTTGCAATAGACCATTACGTTTTGTCATCAATACTCCACTTTCCCATCATGCAGAAAATCGTTGTCTATTCACAAATCAACTGATCTTTAAATTCTAAATTTACACGACCGTAGGCATTCCAACCTTTATAGGGAATAACCTTGCTATAGAAAAGACGAAGTTTTTCCAGCTTTTCAGAGATGTTTTCGGCGTACCCAAATTCTATTTTATGATTCCCTATTTGCGTTCCAAGAATGATTTTATGGTTATTTTCTACCTCTAAACTAGTAATTTGGTAACGAAAAAAGGGATCTCTATAGAGGCAATGTAATAATTTTAGCAGTTCTTTAGCACATCTCTGTAACCCATCTGTTTCTACCACTATATTTTCAGGATTACCGCCTATAACTAGTAAGCGAAGTAGGGGAAGATTTTCTATTGCTATCAAATCACCATTTTCGTCGATATACATCTGCATACTATGGGGACCAATGGGGTTAATCATACGGGCTATCACATATTTGGTTTCTAAATACACTTTTAAAGTGTTATGCCAAGTTTTGTAAACCAGTACATTTTTTACAAATGGTTGGTGGTTTAACCGGGTTGTTATGCTATACGTATCAATTTTTTGTAGTGGAACGCCTATTAAGGTTGTTTTATGTATGGATGGTAGTAAATCCAGTATGTCTTTTTCTGTTATAACAGATTGCCCAGAATGATCTTTTATTTCTATCTCAATATGTTCACATAGTAAAGCAGCATGTTTTTTTTCTGCTAATAATATAGATAAGCCTAAACCAATAGCTAAAAGGAAAGAGATGATTCCGTTTGCTATTTGACCCATCTTTACCATTTACCACTTATCTAGGAATCAGATGTATTTATAAGTTTGTAGGCTAGTTAAGCTTTTTAGGAAAAGAACAAAACCCAGATTATAAAGAGTATAGGGAACAAAAAAGGTAATGAAAATCGATATATATATTTCCCGAAGGAAGGCATTTTTATGCCTGCTTGTTCTGCAATAGATTTAACCATAAAATTAGGACCATTCCCAATATAGGTCATAGCACCAAAACAAACAGAGGCTAGGGAAATAGCTTTTAGCTCCATAACTGAATTAGGGTAGATACCGCCTGCTGCATAAGCTTGTACGCTTGCTACAAGCGAAATATCTGCCCCGTGCGAGGCCATACTGGCGGTTACAAAGTTGAGATAGGTCGGTGCATTATCCAAAATAGCAGAAAAAACACCTGATCCCCAGTATAAATTAGTTGGCGTAATGAGTTGCTTACCCCATTCAGATTGCGCAAAACTACCAATCAGTTCAAGTGCGGGAATCATTGTACCAAAATTTTTTATAAAAATTAAGCAGACTTCATATAAAGGCTCAAAATTAAATTCGTTTGATATCAATACTTTTTTGTCTGATGTATAGTAGGCAAGTGCAGCTACTATCAACATAATTAGTTCCCGTACAAAAGAAATATGATGGCCATGATAAGCAATAGTAGGTAGCCATGGGAGCATAGTTACATCTAAGAAGACCGCTCCCATAATTATGCCTAGCCAAATGAGGTGCTTACTTCCCCTAATGGAAATCATTCCCTTACGGGAATAGTTGGTATATTGCGGATCAGATAGATCTTTATTACTTTTATCCAATATATAAAAAATAGATAAAATCATTAAAATAGCTATCAACCAAGGTAAAAAATTATGAATCAAGGTCCATCCAAAAGGTATTCCTTTAAGAAATCCTAAAAATAATGGCGGATCCCCAATAGGGGTTAATGCACCCCCTATATTACTGACTATAAATATAAAGAATACAATGTGGTAGGATTTAATCCGATGTTTATTTAATCTTATATAAGGACGGATGAAAAGCATAGAAGCACCAGTAGTACCTATTACGTTAGCCGCTAGCGCACCTATGAAAAGTAAGATTATATTGGCTAAGGGGGTCGTTCGTGCGTGTATCTTAATTAAGATACCATTTGTCGCCATGTATAAAGCGGTGATTAAAGAGATAAATTGTATGTATTCTGCGGCTGCTTCTACAGGTTTAATCTTGTTTTCTAAAACGATACAGTAGTAAGCCATAACAAAAGAAGCCAATAATATGGCTACTTTTGGATAATGTTTATGCCAAAAATGTGGGAACAGTAAAGGCCCTGTAGCAATCATCAACAATAAAGTGATAAAAGGCAGGGCTAAGCAATAAGGAGGAAGCATAGTACCTCCTGCTGGTAATGTATCAAGCATAAGATCTGATTTTTAGAATAAAACTAAGAAAAAACAGTAATTAACTGTACCCAATATACTACCTTATAAGTAAAAATCATTATATTGCACAAGGCTTTAAGATGATAACACCTAAGTTAAGATGAAAATTAATAAAATTGGCATGATGGTTATATGCAACTCTCTTTTTAAGTCATTATTTGATCGAAACATGATTGAAACATGATTGTCAAAACAAAAAAGTATAAGGTACCGGCTATTCTCTATATAAGGCTAGGGATACAAAATATTTTACGTATACAATGGTGGATAGTGCCCCTGCTTGTGCTTTTTATGAGTGGTACATTTTTGATACCCACTATTTGGTTTGCTGTAGGTGGTATGATATGTTTTATCTGTTATTTGCTTTTTTGGGTAATTCAATTTTATGGACTTACGCAGCTAGAAGAAAATCGCCCTATGTTTGAGCGAATAACTTATGAAATTAATAACCAATATTTAATTATGCAGGTAAATCCCAAGCAAGGGATGTCCATACCTTGGATAGACCTTACGAAGGCGTATAAAAAAAAAGAATACTTTCTCTTGGTACGGTCTAAGGTTCAGTTTTTTTATCTTCCATTTAAAATATTTAATGGTGATAATGAAATAAAATTTTTTACAACTGTATTGCAACGAAAAGGGCTATTAAAATAGTACCTGTTTTGTGGTTTATAAATCGATTGTACCCCCTATATACTTAGGGAATACATAGGTAGCTTATACGTTTTATTTACCAATGTGATGTAACTATTGGCGTATAGAATATGGGGCCAATTGGTTGATTTTTAATTTTAATTTTATACATGGCAATTCTTAGCAATATTAGAAAAAACGCTGGTAATACTTTTGTGGCTGTTGTGGTCGTTCTATTGATCATTATGTTCTTGAGTAGTGATATAAGGGGCATCTTTTTTTATCTCTTTGGTAATAGTAAGGCGCAAATTGGTACCGTAGCTGGGGAAAAAATCAGCTATACGGATTATCGTAAATTGCATGAAGAGATATATCGTAATGTTAAAAGTCAAGGAAAGCCTCTAACAACAGAGGAACAAATTCGTTTGAAGAGTAAAGTTTGGCGTAAATTAGTTGAGGATATGCTTTACGCCAAAGAAATAAAACAAATTGGTATGGTCGGAAGCGCCAATGAGCTGGTCGATTTGGTACAAGGGAAACATATTGATACACGTATTCAGAGTTGGTTTAAGGATCCTGAAACGGGTACTTTTGATCAGCAAAAATTACTAACCTTTCTGGACAATTTATCTAAAGATGAACGGGCGAAATTGTGGTGGTGCCAGGTCGAAAAAGAATTGGCTATAACAAGAGCCAAAGAAAAATTGCATCAGTTAATGCTTCAAAGTTGCTTTGTTACATCAGCTGAAGAAAAACAAAATAGGCAACATGCTAGTACGTTACGTGATGTAGATTATCTTTATATCCCTTTTACTACGGTTAGCGATGATTTAGTTGTACCTACAGATCAACAATTACAAGATTATATGGCTGCCCATAGAAGCCATTATAAAGCTTCAGAAAGTAGGTCTATTATGTATATAACTTTCCCTGTTAAGCCAGATGAAAAGGATAGCGCTGATTTTAAAGAAGAATTAAGTTCTCTTGCGGTGCAATTTTCTACTGCAGCCGATCCCTATATTTTTGCTGAGCAACATACAGATGGAACAGTTGAAGCGACTCGTTTGGAATGTATAGCCGATGATCTCCCTGCGGCACTTGCCAAAATGCATCATACCCTTGCTAAAGACATGGTGGTAGGGCCTATTATGGAAAATGGAAGTTATATGTTCTATAGAGTGATGGCCATTAAAAAAGAGAAGACTTCTTATCAATATCAAATAGCTGTAATAGAAAAAAAAATGATGATCAGTGATTATACACGTAATAAATGTTTTAGAAAGGTACAACATCTTACGGCTAGCATAAAAAATTTAAATGATTTGCAAACATTTGCTGCTAATGAAAAAGTAGCCATTCAAAAAGAAGAGGTAGCTCCCTCCGATGAATCTATTGGCGCGTATGCAGCTGCTCGAGAGGTGGTGCGTTGGTTATATAATGAAGCTACGGTGGGTAAAGTTTCCAAGATTTTTGATTTAGGAGAAGTGTATCTATTAGCTGTTATGTTTGACCAGGTCAAGGCAGGTGATTTGGTGCCTTTGCATTCGGTGCGTAATGCAGTATATCGTAAGGTGCTGCATCAAGAAAAAGCTAAAATAATTCTGGATAAACTTAAACAGATTCAATCTAATACGTTATCAAGCATTGCGGAACAATATGGAAATCATATAGCAGTACAGTCGGTAGAGCGTCTGAGTTTTTTGGAAAATGACCACAAGCATTTTAGGAAGGCCAAGGCTTTTGTGGGAACATGTTTTGGTTTGTCGACAGGTTCCATCAGCCCTCCTATTATTGATGAAGAAGGCGTTTTTATGGCCTATGTAAAGAAAAAATATAACAAAGAAACGGAGTGTTTAGATCAGCCGGATGCCTCTATGAAGCAGATAGAGCGATGGATGCAACCCTTTTATGTTAGTAAGAGTCTGGAAGAATTGGCCAAAGTTATCGACCAGAGATATAAATACGAATAAGCTCCGGGGAATTAGTTTTTCTGTGTCATAAACTTTTAGTAGATTGCATTTTATATGTACGATATATCTATTCTAAAAGAGCAGCTAGCTAGTCCGAAACGGATTGTAGTGGTTATGCATGCTCAGCCTGATGCAGATGCACTTGGGACTTCTTTAGCTTTGGCTTTGTACTTAAAAGAACAGGGACATAAAGTAGATGTAATTACTCCAACGGAATATCCTAAGTTTTTATCTTGGCTTCCTGGGGTAAATGATGTACTTATAGCGGAACACTATACCAAAGAGGTGTTATTGGAGAAAATAGGGAAGATAGATTTGCTTTTTTGTATTGATTTTTCTGTTTCCAGTCGTTTGGGTGCATTGGCATTTATATTAGAAAGTCCTGATATATTCAAGATTGTGATTGACCATCATAGAGAACCGGAAGATTTTGCAGATCTTTTTTTTTGGGATCCTAAAGCTGCTGCTAGTGCAGAAGTAGCATTCCAACTTTTTATATCATTATTAGAGCAGAAAAGCAAAATCACCGCATCTATGGCTACTTGTTTGTATGCTGGTCTTATAACCGATACCAACTCGTTTAAAAATCCAAATACTACCCCCAAAACCCATCGGATTGTAGCGGATTTAATGGAATGTGGGGTAGATGCTTGTAGCGTACAGCAACTTATTTACGATAATAAGTCGCTTAGTAGATTACATTTTTTTAGTTTTGCGGTTAGCCAGCGTTTGGTTTTTCTACCAGCATTTCATACAGCTTATTTTGTTATTCAAAAAGAGGATTATAAAAGATTTGATTTACAAAGTGGTGATACAGAAGGGCTTGTAGATTATGCTCTTTCGTTAAAAGAGGTATGGTTAGCGGCGGTATTAAGGGAAAAAGATGATATGGTATATATTTCTCTTCGTTCCGTGGGGGATATATCCGTTAACTTGATCGCCAAGAAGTATTTTAATGGTGGAGGCCATAAAAATGCTGCAGGAGGCGTTTCTAATTTAAGTTTGACCGAAACGGTCGACCAATTTGAACAAATATTAAAAAGTATACATTTTTAACTTTAATTTTTAAATAAACGAGATGAAACGTAAAAATATTACAGCATTTTTTTTAGTGCTATTGACATTGGTAGCAGGGCTTGTTTGGTATAATCACCAATTTCATCGTTATCTGTATCCTTTTATAACTGTGCCATCTGGTTTTTCTTATAAGAAGATGATGGTAGGCAATGGAAAAAAAGTAAAAGATGGAGACGTGGTAGATATGGTTCTTGTGATGAAATTGGCATATAAAAAGGGAGAAAAAGCGGAGGAGGAGCATGTGCCCAATGCAAAAAAAGAAGAAAGAGTATTAATAGATACGCTTAAGGAGCCACAACCCTTCTTATTGCGTTATGATGATTTAACATCAACTAATAAGCAGCTTGCTGAAATGCTAAATATAGTTGAAGAGAAACAGCGGGTGATTTTTAAGTTCTCTCCCCAATATTATTTAAAAGATGCAGCGGCGGATCTTGATAAGATTCTAGAATTTAACGATCTAAAGAAAGATGATGAACTAGTAATGGATGTTGAAATAAAAAAGATTATGAATCAGGAAGAGTACGATCAATTAATGACTACCAAGCGTGCGGCTCAATTAGAAAAAGATAAACAGCAATTAGAAAAAGATAAACAGCAATTAGAAAAAGATAAACAGCTCATCACTGACTATTTGGCTGCGCATAATATACAAGCTTCTTCCACTGATTCTGGCCTTTTTTATATTGTTGATCAGTCTTCTGAGGATATTCCTATTGTTAAAGGAAAGTGTGTTAAAATCAACTATACGGGAAGGTTACTAGATGGCTCTGTTTTTGACACAACTAATGAGGAGATTGCAAAATCTCATAATATTTATTTGCCGCCTAAAGCGTATGTCCCTTTTGAATTCCAAGTAGGCGTTAATTCTGTTATTCCAGGATGGGAGGAAGGGTTATTATTGTTAAAGAAAAATGAAAAAGCACGTTTTTTTATACCTTCTGTCTTAGCATATGGAGAGGATGTTACAAGCAAGCGTATTCCTGGCAATGCTGTCTTACTATTTGAGATTGAGGTTGTGGATGTTTTTTAGTCTTTCTGGAAGATAACAGTACCAGGACGTTATAGTGTGGTGTGTTAACTGGCTCTATCGATAACTATATGAAATATCTAAAATTTCTTTTATCGAGTGTAATGTTCTACTGTTTCCAAGCGGGTAGTTGTAAACAAAGTTCCTATTTAGATAAATCTGTAGAACTTTCTCTAATTTCAGCTGTGAAAACAGGTAGTCCTATAGAGGTACAAAGATGTTTGCAGACAAAGGCAGATGTGCATATTACAGATGAGGATGGTAGTACACCTTTACATTGGGCCTGTTATCTTTCGACAGAAAAGAGCATGGATATTATTGAGCAGCTGCTCAAAGCAGGTGCAGATATCCATGCCAAAGATTTGTATGGTGGAACGCCCTTGCATTGGGCCTGTGTTTCAGAGAAGCAAAATAATAGTATGGATGTTGTTAATAGGCTGCTCAAAGCAGGTGCAGATATACATGCTAAAGATATATATGGCTATGTGCCGCTGGACTGGATAGCCCAGTACAAGGGTAGCTTTATGCATAGCTTTATGCATAAAATATAGGGAATCATATAGGGGGCAAAACAGCGCAAAGATAGCTTTATCCATAAGGAACTAGTTAGACGTATAGATTGTAAGCATACATGTCAAGTGTATAAATTTTGAAACCTAAATTATAGTTAGTATGCAAGCCATTACGCCTCGTGTGGATGTAGCCTTTAAGAAACTTTTTGGCGTAGAGGAAAATAAAGACTTATTGATTTCGTTAATCAACGCCATTGTTTCAGCAGAAGATCAAGTAGCAGATATTATATTGCTTAATCCCTACAATCCGCAAAACTTTCGAGGAGATAAAGCATCTATATTGGATCTCAAAGCTAAGGCAGTAGATGGTAAACTATTTAATATTGAAATCCAAATCAGTGATGAAGCAGATTATGATAAAAGGGCTTTGTTTTATTGGGCCAAATTGTATACTGAACAGCTACAAGCAGGACAAGGCTATGGCAACTTATCTAAAGCCATTGGCATCCATATTCTGAACTTTATTTCTATTGT
>NZ_RARA01000023.1:47542-48616 GCF_003788695.1 Candidatus Cardinium hertigii | reverse complement strand
ATGTATTTCGTATCACAGAAGAAGAAAGTAATGCACTGTATTTTAAAGACTTAGAATTACACACCATTGAACTAAAGAAGTTTACCGATAATCCAAACGAAGCCTTAACCGATTTAGTCGTTAAGGTTAAGACAGCACTAGATAGATGGGTAGCCTTTTTAACAAGACATGATTTGCTAAACAAAGACAACTTACCTCCTCCTTTAAACGATGTCCATTTAAAAAAGGCACTACAGGTACTGAATGTTATGAACTTTACACCAGAAGAACGTACCTTGTATGAAGGCCATTTAAAGTGGTTATGGGTCGAAGAAAATACAGTTAAAAAAGCTAAAAATGAGGGCAAAGAGGAAGGTATCCAAATAGGCAAAGAAGAAGGTATCCAAATAGGAAAAGAGGAAGGTATCCAAATGGGAAAAGAGGAAGGTATCCAAATAGGGGAAACCCAAAAAGCCATGGCTATAGCCCAAAATTTGCTTCAAGAAAAGCTACCTATTGCCTATANATAATGTATTTCGTATCACAGAAGAAGAAAGTAATGCACTGTATTTTAAAGACTTNNNGGTTATGGGTCGAAGAAAATACAGTTAAAAAAGCTAAAAATGAGGGCAAAGAGGAAGGTATCCAAATAGGAAAAGAAGAAGGTATCCAAATAGGCAAAGAGGAAGGTATCCAAATAGGCAAAGAGGAAGGTATCCAAATAGGTAAAGAAGAAGGTATCCAAATAGGAAAAGAAGAAGGTATCCAAATAGGGGAAACCCAAAAAGCCATGGCTATAGCCCAAAATTTGCTTCAAGAAAAGCTACCTATTGCCTATATAGCCAAAGTTACTGGTTTAACCATTAGCCAAGTAGAACAGTTATACAACGTATCTTCCCAATAAATAAACAGAACGAGTAACACATGCCTAATTACGTATTGTAAGCATACATGCCAAGTGTATCAATTTTAAAACCTAAATTATAGTTAATATGCAAGCCATTACGCCTCGTGTGGATGTAGCCTTTAAGAAACTTTTTGGCGTAGAGGAAAATAAAGACTTATTGATTTCGTTAATCAACGCCATTGTTTCAG
>NZ_RARA01000023.1:47217-47536 GCF_003788695.1 Candidatus Cardinium hertigii | reverse complement strand
CAAAGCCAAGGCAGTAGATGGTAAACTATTTAATATTGAAATCCAAATCAGCGATGAAGCAGATTATGATAAAAGAGCTTTGTTTTATTGGGCCAAATTGTATACCGAACAGCTACAGGCAGGGCAAGGCTATGGAAACTTATCTAAAGCCATTGGCATCCATATTCTGAACTTTATTTCTATTGTAGAGGAACCCAAATACCATAATGTATTTCGTATCACAGAAGAAGAAAGTAATGCACTGTATTTTAAAGACTTAGAATTACACACCATTGAACTAAAGAAGTTTACCGATAACCCAAACGAAGCCTTAACCGAT
>NZ_RARA01000023.1:46832-47211 GCF_003788695.1 Candidatus Cardinium hertigii | reverse complement strand
AAGCTAAAAATGAGGGCAAAGAGGAAGGTATCCAAATAGGAAAAGAAGAAGGTATCCAAATAGGAAAAGAAGAAGGTATCCAAATAGGCAAAGAGAAAGGTATCCAAATAGGCAAAGAAGAAGGTATCCAAATAGGTAAAGAAGAAGGTATCCAAATAGGCAAAGAAGAAGGTATCCAAATAGGCAAAGAGGAAGGTATCCAATTNNTGCTTAATCCCTACAATCCGCAAAACTTTCGAGGAGATAAAGCATCTATATTGGATCTCAAAGCCAAGGCAGTAGATGGTAAACTATTTAATATTGAAATACAAATCAGCGATGAAGCAGATTATGATAAAAGGGCTTTGTTTTATTGGGCCAAATTGTATACTGAACAGCT
>NZ_RARA01000023.1:44905-46826 GCF_003788695.1 Candidatus Cardinium hertigii | reverse complement strand
TCCATTTAAAAAAGGCACTACAGGTACTGAATGTTATGAACTTTACACCAGAAGAACGTACCTTATATGAAGGCCATTTAAAGTGGTTATGGGTCGAAGAAAATACAGTTAAAAAAGCTAAAAATGAGGGTAAAGAGGAAGGTATCCAAATAGGAAAAGAGGAAGGTATCCAAATAGGAGAAACCCAAAAAGCTATGGCTATAGCCCAAAATTTGCTTCAAGAAAAGCTACCTATTGCCTATATAGCCAAGGTTACTGGTTTAACCATTAAGCAAGTAGAACAGTTATACACTGTAAGCCTTTAGGATAATAAAATCGTATCCGTTCAGGGGTATGGCAGACATATTTTATAGATNGTTAAGAAAGTTTAAATGGCTTAGTAAAATCACTGAACGGATACAAACATCTATTACTACCTATACACATTTACCTCATCCACCCGATAAGCTAAGGTTACTTCTTTGCCACAAAAAGCTAACGCAATGCTGGTAATCTTTCTTACATGAGGATAGGTTTTTACCTTAGTATGGTATTGTTTAGCGATGATTTGGGCCAAACCTGCTTGGGCTACCGCATCCAAGTTTTCTAACGTTTTAGTTGTTTTATATTCTATGATCAGTGCATTATCATTCCTACCTACTTGAGGTATTAAAAGCATATCTGCCCGACCACTGCCTGTTTCCCTTTCACTTTCTATGCTATAGTCAGCACACAACATATGTAACATGCCCAACATAAAGCCACTGTAAAATAGTTCTGCTTTGGTGCTTCCTGTTTGGAAAAAACTGGTAGCACGATACAGCAATGTTTGCAATTGCTCCTTAAAGGTCTCTATATGGCCAGCTGGTAATAAGTGAACAAAGGAATAGTATTTAGAGCTGTCTATGTTTAATTGGTCGGTAACCCACTGCAATACTCTTGTTTCATAGATATATTTTACTTCTTGATTGGGAATAGATAGACCATAAATATGGCGTTCTGCGGATACCACAGTGGGATTTAAATAACCACTAAATAACAACAAACTCAATAAGCCAACTGGTTTGTTAATATCGGAGAAACTAATTTGCTTGGTAATGGGAGAAGTGACGGTTTGACCTTGAACCAGACATTGCCAATCTGCTTGCATTTGGTCAGCCAATAGCGCTTTATCTACTAAACCGGTACCACCACTGTCTAACCAATAGTAGTCTAATGTACCTTGACTGGCTAGGCATTGCATAATCGACCAGGGATTGTAAATAATTTCCCCTCCAAAGGAGTAGCCATTGTACCAATCTTTGATTTTTGCTGGTTCCGTTTGGGTAGCTACCTTACTAAGCAAGTCATCTACCTCGCTTTGCGTAAAACCATAAAATTGTGTGAAGTTTTTATCCAACAACGTATATTCCCGTACATTATTGAGATCTGAAAAGAGATTGGCTTTGGCTATGCGTAATATGCCTGTGATAACGCCTTTTTCTAAATAGGGATTGCTTTTTAAGGCGCTACCAAAAATTCCACGGAATAGTTCTAAAATTTCTTCAAAGGATTCACTTTGGCTACCAAATTTAATATACGAACTATTGATAGGGGTATCATATTCATCAATCAAGATATAAACCTTTTGGTTAAAATGTTTGTAGAGCAGTTCACTTAAAAAACGCAACCCTTGTTTTAAATCATTTTTATCGAGTTTTCCATCCAAATAGCGCTGTAATTTCTCTTTTTGAGCATTATCCAGTACCCCCCCTGATGCTGCTAGGTGTACGCTTAGATAACGATGGCAGGAAAATAATGTTATAATTTGATCTTTAATGCCTTTCTCGATTTCTTGGTAAGAACTCCCTTTAACATCTTTCAGGTTAAGTAAGATGACTGGAAATTGTCCCTGATATTCATTTATAATATCTGTATAAGCTGCTATTTTAAGCTTTTGTAG
>NZ_RARA01000023.1:44368-44899 GCF_003788695.1 Candidatus Cardinium hertigii | reverse complement strand
TTCAAGCATTATTGGAAGAAAGCAGCGAGGTAATACTGATTACCCGTCCCAGACGTTGGGGTAAGAGCTTGAACATGGATATGCTGCGCAAGTTTTTTGAGATTGAAGTAGACCAAGAAGGTAATAAACTAGCAGAAGAAGCACGCACAAATTATTTGCTTTTTAAGGGAGGTAGTATAGATATAGGATTTAACGAAACTAAAGTACTCTACCCTTTAAAAATTACCAGCTATCCCCATGCTATGAAACGCCAGGGGCANGATGGCAGGAAAATAATGTTATAATTTGATCTTTAATGCCTTTCTCGATTTCTTGGTAAGAACTTCCTTTAACATCTTTCAGGTTAAGCAAGATGACTGGAAATTGCCCCTGATATTCATTTATAATATCTGTACAAGCTGCTATTTTAAGCTTTTGCAGTATTTTTTTTCTTCCCGTTGCTAATTTTAAATCAATGGCTCCACCCAAGAATAGCTTCTGATTGACACGATCTGTTTCAGCTAAAGGCTTTCCTGTCTGATCCACCTCAAT
>NZ_RARA01000023.1:43786-44362 GCF_003788695.1 Candidatus Cardinium hertigii | reverse complement strand
AAGAAGGAATTAAAGATCAAATTATAACATTATTTTCCTGCCATCGTTATCTAAGCGTACATCTAGCAGCATCAGGGAGATTACTGGATAATGCTCAAAAAGAGAAATTACAGTGCTATTTGGATNAATCTTTGATTTTTGCTGGTTCCGTTTGGGTAGCTACCTTACTAAGCAAGTCATCTACCTCGCTTTGCGTAAAACCATAAAATTGTGTGAAGTTTTTATCCAACAACGTATATTCCCGTACATTATTGAGATCTGAAAAGAGATTGGCTTTGGCTATGCGTAATATGCCTGTGATAACGCCTTTTTCTAAATAGGGATTGCTTTTTAAGGCGCTACCAAAAATTCCACGGAATAGTTCTAAAATTTCTTCAAAGGATTCACTTTGGCTACCAAATTTAATATACGAACTATTGATAGGGGTATCATATTCATCAATCAAGATATAAACCTTTTGGTTAAAATGTTTGTAGAGCAGTTCGCTTAAAAAACGCAACCCTTGTTTTAAATCATTTTTATCGAGTTTTCCATCCAAATAGCGTTGTAGTTTCTCTTTTTGAGCATTATCCAGTA
>NZ_RARA01000023.1:0-43781 GCF_003788695.1 Candidatus Cardinium hertigii | reverse complement strand
TAAAACAAGGGTTGCGTTTTTTAAGTGAACTGCTCTACAAACATTTTAACCAAAAGGTCTATATCTTGATTGATGAATACGATACCCCTATCAATAGTTCATATATTAAATTTGGTAGTCAAAGTGAGTCCTTTGAAGAAGTTTTAGAACTATTCCGTGGGATTTTTGGTAGCGCCTTAAAAAGCAATCCCTATTTAGAAAAAGGCGTTATCACGGGTATATTGCGCATAGCCAAAGCCAATCTCTTTTCAGATCTCAATAACATTACAGAATATACCCTATTAGACGAAGAATTTTCATCATTTTATGGTTTTACGCAAAGCGAAGTAGATGACTTGCTTAGTAAGGTAGCTACCCAAACAGAGCCAGCAAAAATTAAAGATTGGTATAATGGCTATACTTTCGGGGAGGAGGTAATTTACAATCCTTGGTCTATGATGCAATGCTTAGCACATAAAGGAAGATTAGATTATTATTGGTTAGACAGCGGTGGTACCGGTTTAGTGGATAAAGCATTGTTAACAGATTCTATACAATCAGATATACAAACTTTATTATCCGGGAAGGGATTGATTAGGAAATTATACAAACAGCTTTCCTTAGAAAAATTAACAGAGAATAAAGATCTGTTTTATAGTTTGCTGGTTTNAAGGTATCCAAATAGGAAAAGAAGAAGGTATCCAAATAGGCAAAGAGGAAGGTATCCAAATAGGAGAAACCCAAAAAGCCATGGCTATAGCCCAAAATTTGCTTCAAGAAAAGCTACCTATTTCCTATGTAGCCAAAGTTACTGGTTTAACCATTAGCCAAGTAGAACAGTTATATAACGTATCTTCCCAATAAATAAACAGAACGAGTAACACATGCCTAATTACGTATGGTAAGCATACATGCCAAGTGTATCAATTTTAAAACCTAAATTATAGTTAGNNTAGGCAAAGAGGAAGGTATCCAAATAGGTAAAGAAGAAGGTATCCAAATAGGCAAAGAGGAAGGTATCCAATTAGGCAAAGAGGAAGGTATCCAATTAGGAGAAACCCAAAAAGCCATGGCTATAGCCCAAAATTTGCTTCAAGAAAAGCTACCTACTGCCTATATAGCCAAGGTTACTGGTTTAACCATTAGCCAAATAGAACAGTTATACAACGCCTTTTCCGAGTGAACGGATACTTTCTATTTCCTTGCGGTTCCTACTGCCTTCCGTATGTCCTCCATGGTGCTAGATGCGTACTGACGAGCACGCTCTGCCCCTTGATTAAGAACGTTTTTTACATATCCTTTTTCCCCTTCTAGTTCTTTCCGCCGCTGACGAACGGTCCGAAATGTCTCATAAAAGCATTCGAGGAGACGGTGTTTATACGTACTATATCCCTTACCTCCTATTCGGCAACTTTCCTCAATATCAGCCATTTCCGATGGAGTAACCAACAACTGTAGCAGTGCAAAAATAGGAGATACACGCATATCTTTGGGTTCTATTACAGAAGAAGAATCGGTTTTGATTGACATAATCTTTTTTGTAATGATAGCTTCATCTGCAAAGATTTCAATTACATTATTATAACTTTTGCTCATCTTTGCTCCATCAGTTCCAGGCACAATGGACTCATCTTTCATAAAAAAGGGGGAAGGCAGCGTAAGTATGCCTGGTGCATTTCCCTCTTTGGTGCCTTCAGGGTCAGAAGCATCATAGCCTAGCACATAAGCTGTATTGAATTTGTTAGCAAGATCGCGAGCGATTTCAAGGTGCTGCATCTGATCTTTTCCCACAGGCACACGATCGGCACGATATAAAAGAATATCTGCAGCCATCAGAATGGGATATGCAAAAAGACCTACAGAGGGAAACAGGCCTCGAATAACCTTATCCTTATAGGAATGGGCCCGTTCCAGAAGGCCCATGGGAGCAACAGTAGCAAGATACCAAGCAAGTTCCGTGTGCTCCAACACGTCAGACTGGCGAAAAAGTATCGTCTTTTTGGGATCGAGGCCAAAGGCTAAATAGTCAAGAGCAAGACCATAGGTCATCTCTTGCAACTGTTGCCCATTACGCACTGTCGTAAGTGCATGGAGATCTGCAATAAAAAAAAGCGCCTGACCCTCTTCCTGTACTTTAATATATTTTTGAAGGGCACCAAAGTAATTCCCGAGATGAAGCCTTCCCGATGGTTGGATAGCTGAAACAATACGCATGTTGATACTAAATTAAGCGCAACCTCGTAAAAAGTGCCAAAAAAGTGAAAATAGTTTTTGTACGATTATAATCGTTTATACGTATCCGTTCACTCAATGGCGTCAACTTAAGGCAATTCATGATTAGCCTACCCTCCTATTCTACTTGGTTATCAATAACAGTTAAACCTTAAGTTGACGCCATTGTCCGTTCACTTGCGTGGTAGCCATATTTTATAGATTTAGGCCCCTCCACTGAACGGATACGTTTATACTTTTGCATTCTCTATTATATTACCATATATTGCCGCTTTTTATACTTTATAGGTAGGCAAATATAATATATATTATCCAATAAAATACATCTTTAATAGTTAAACTGTATTTACCGCTTCTGAAAAGCAGACACAATCCAACCGCCTCCTATCACATCTTCGCCTTCATAAAATACAGCAGCTTGTCCAGGGGTAATGGCATGCACTCCAGAACCAAAAAACACATGCATGCGATCATCTACCTGCTCAATCACCGCAGGGGTTCCTTGGTCATTATACCTAACCTTGGTAATCGTATCTAGCTTTTTCCCCTTAAGATTTACATATTTCGATAAATTAAGTTTATGTACATACATACCTTCTCGACGCAACTGATCAAATGTACCCAATACAACTCGATTTGTTTCTTTCTGAATTTCTGTTACATATACTGCATACCCTAAGGAGAGGTTTAACCCTTTTCGTTGACCAATGGTATAAAAAGGATAACCTTCATGCTGACCCACTACGGTACCATCCTCTAATACAAATGCTCCACCTTTAACTTGTTCGGCTAATCCTGGGACCTGCCGTTTGAGGAATCCACGGTAATCATTATCAGGAATAAAACATATTTCGTATGATTCAGACTTATTTACCAAGTCTGTAAATCCCCGCTCAGTAGCAAATGCACGAATAGAAGATTTAGTCAGTGTTCCCAACGGTAACAAGGTCCTACTAAGACTTTCTTGTGAAACGCCCCATAATGCATAAGATTGATCTTTCTTAGCATCTATGCCCTTAGAAATAATAAAACGCCCTCCCTCCTCTCGAACTTTTGCATAATGACCAGTCGCTAAGTAATCACAATTTAACTTATTGGCACGTTGCAAAAGTGCATCCCATTTAATATGGGTATTGCACAATATGCAGGGATTGGGTGTCCTACCTGCTAAATATTCAGACTTAAAATGGTTGATTACATGACCTCCAAATTCCGATCGGATGTCAACTACAATATGGGAAAAGCCCAATGCTACAGACACATTTCGCGCATCATTAATAGCATCTAAACTGCAACAGCCCGTCTCTTTTTTCTTCCCACCGCTACCAGCATAACTCCACGTTTTCATGGTAATGCCTACTACCTCATAGCCCTGTTCATGCAGCATCATAGCAGCTACAGAGCTATCTATTCCACCACTCATGGCTACTAATACACGTCCTTTTGTACTCATTACATTCTTTTTCGAAACCGGATTGTTATTTTGGATGGAGCTTTTTCCAAATGGCGTCCTTGAGGGCCGCAATACCTTCTCCTGTGCTAGAAGAAATACACAAGCGCTCTATGTCCTGAGGAAGCGCTTGCAACAAAGATGCGCGTCCTTTATGGTCTAATAAATCTATTTTCGAAATAGCGAGTAGCCTCGGTTTTTCTAGTAAAAAAGGATTATATGCTGCCAGCTCTCTACACAACATAGCATAATCTACACAGATATTTTCAGATGTTGCACTGATCATAAATAACAATACAGAGTTACGTTCGATATGTCGTAAAAATCGTGTACCTAAACCTTTGCCAGCAGCAGCTCCCTCTATAATACCTGGAATATCTGCCATCACCAAAGAATGATCATTTCGGTAGGCTATGACGCCAAGATTAGGTACTAAAGTAGTAAATGGATAATTATCAATACGTGGTTTAGCTGCTGATACAACCGAGAGTAATGTAGATTTACCAACATTAGGCAACCCTACCAGGCCTACATCAGCCAATAGCTTCAGCTCTAATACCATCCAATCTTCCATGCCTGGCTCTCCTGGATAAGCAATATGGGGCGCTTGATGGGTAGGAGATTTAAAATGGGTATTCCCCCAACCGCCTTTCCCACCTTGCATCAAAATATATTTTTGATTGTCCTCCAGTATTTCTACTAATACTTCTACCTGATCCCCCCTTTTAGCTACCGTCCCCAGTGGAACGTCTAATATAATATCTTTTCCACTGGCACCTGTTTTGCAGCCATCACCTCCGGGCTGCCCATTTATAGCAGCAATATATTTTCGGTATTTAAGATGCAGTAAGGTAGAACGCTGTTTATCACCACGTAAAATGATATGTCCTCCCCGTCCTCCATCTCCCCCATCTGGTCCCCCTTTGGGCACAAATTTAGCACGCATAAAATGGCTTACCCCAGCACCACCTTTACCAGCACGAAGGTAAACTTTAACATAATCAATAAAATTAGGAGATGACATAATGGTTATGGTCTTAATCCATCCATAATGCTTTGTATTACCTGTGTTACCCGATTTATATTTTGTCCACCATCTACTCTGTATAATTTATGTTGGGCTTTATAGTAGTCTACAATAGGTAGCGATTTTTGCTCATGTATACGTATACGTGTATTAATGTTATTAATATCTTGATCGTCTACTCTCCCTTCAATGGCTGCACGGTTTTTAAGCCGTTGTCGTAATATATCATGGGACACATCAAAAAAAATAACGCCATCTATTTTAGTATTATAGGTAGCCAACAAATCATCTAAAAAAGTTGCCTGTAGAATGGTTCTAGGAAAACCGTCAAATAGTAAAGATTTGGTTGCGCACTGCTCTCGCACCAGTTGTTCTACTAATGTAAAGGTTAGGCTATCTGGTACCAATTGACCATGATGTATATACCTTTCAATCAATGCTTTATCAGGGGAATTTTCTGCAATTTTCTTACGCAATAGTGCACCTACAGCAATGAGCGCAAAGTCATGCTTTTGAATAAGCCGTTCAGTTTGTGTTCCTTTTCCAGAACCAGGAGGACCCAATAAAATAATATTAAGCATGAATTATGGTAAGTTTTTTATAAAAAGAAAACTAATATCAATCTGACTGATGTTTCTCACATACATACATGTATATATACTTAGTATACCCGTTCGTGTGCGTGGCAGAAATATTTTTAATTTAATTACTAAATTATTGTATTTCTTTATTAGAAACTAATCTGTATCCGTTCACTTGCTTAGCAGAAATATTTTATAGATTAAGGCGCGTTTTTTATGACTTGCATTATTACACTATTTATAATTGGTACGAACACGGATACGCATAGGGGCCACATGGTTGAACGGATACACTAATCTTAAAGATAAAAATAGAAAAACTCCATTGCAAAATCGAATTTTGGATTAAATATAATTTGCATATTAACGTATTTTCAAACTAAAAAGTACTATATACGTAAACTATCCACTACACATTAAACACGTTTCTGCTTCATTTTGTATCTTACGTGTGAGCGGCGCAACAGGCAAAGGCGTTTCTTGAACAACTTCTTCTCTCTTTTGTATAGTAAACTTGATAGCGTCTGCTGCAGCCTTGGTACGCAGATAATACATCCCTGTTTTTAATCCTTTTTTCCAAGCATAAAAATGCATAGAAGTTAGTTTCCCCATTGTAGCATCTTTAACATAAAGGTTCAGGCTTTGACTTTGACAAATATAAGGTGCTCTATCTGCAGCCATATCTATAATAGCTTTTTGAGGGATTTCCCAGACAGTTCTATAAAGATTTTTAATGTATTGCGGAATACGTTGCATATGTTGAATAGAACCATTACCCATTATCAGCTCTTCCTTCATACGCTCATTCCAAAGACCCAGCTCAATCAAATCTTCTAATAGGTATTTATTAACCACAATAAACTCTCCAGAAAGTACCCTACGGGTATAAATATTAGAGGTATAGGGCTCAAAGCATTCATTGTTCCCCAATATTTGGGAAGTTGAAGCGGTGGGCATTAAGGCCACCAAGAGAGAATTTCTTACGCCATGTTGACCTATTTCTTTACGTAAATTATCCCAATTCCATCTACCTGAAGAAGGGGTTACCCCCCACATGTCAAACTGAAGAATGCCCTGTGAAATGGGTGATCCACGATAACTTTCATAAGTCGAAGTTTGCTGCGCTAAATCTTTAGAAGCAGTTAAAGAGGCAAAGTAAATGGTTTCAAAAATTTCTTGATTTAATACACGTGCTTCTAAGCTATCAAAAACAAGTTTCATTTTAAGAAAAGCATCTGCCAATCCCTGTACGCCAATACCAATGGGTCTATGTTTAAAATTAGAGGTACGGCTTTCCTGTACGGAATAGTAATTCCTATCAATGATCTTATTAAGATTTATAGTTACCAGATAAGTTATCTTATATAACTGCATATGGTCGAAAGATTGATCACCCTTTACAAACATGGGCAATGAAATAGAGGCAAGATTGCAGACGGCAATCTCCTCGGATGACGTATATTCTATAATTTCTGAACAAAGGTTACTAGATTTTATAGTACCCAGGTTTTTTTGGTTGGATTTTTGGTTGGCCGCATCCTTATAAAGCATATAGGGGGTACCTGTTTCTATTTGTGATTCCAAAATAGCAAACCAAAGCTCTTGTGCTTGAATAGACCGCCGTGCTTTACCTTCTTTTTCATATTGTTTGTATTTTTGCTCAAATTCGGATCCATAACAGTCCGATAGTCCCGGTGCTTCATTGGGGCAAAAAAGTGACCAGATGCTGTCGTCCTCTACACGTTGCATAAATAAATCTGGGATCCACAACCCATAGAAAAGATCTCTTGCGCGTCTTTCTTCTTTTCCATGGTTTTTTTTGAGATCTAAAAAATCAAATATGTCGGCATGCCAAGGCTCTAAATAGATAGCAAAACTGCCTTTGCGTCTACCACCACCTTGATCCACATAACGTGCTGTCATATCAAAATTCCGCAACATGGGTATAATTCCATTGGAATTACCATTTGTCCCCCGAATATAAGAGCCTGTGGCACGTACATTATGGATGCTTAAACCAATGCCTCCAGCGGATTGCGATATTTTTGCACATTGCGTAAGCGTATTGTAAATTCCTTCAATGCTATCATCTTGCATCATTAACAAAAAACAAGAAGAGAACTGGGGTTTAGGTGTTCCTGCATTAAAAAGAGTGGGCGTTGCATGGGTAAACCACTTTTCTGACATAAATTGGTAGGTTTCAAGTACAGCATCTAGGTCATTTCCATGAATACCTACGGCTACTCGCATCAACATATACTGAGGACGTTCTACTATTTCTCCATTTATTTTGAGCAGATAAGAGCGTTCTAATGTTCTAAAACCAAAAAAATCATAAGTAAAATCACGTTCATGTACAATCGCATCATCTAAACATGCAGCATGATCAGCAATAACCCTATAAGCATCCTTAGATATGAGTGAAGCGTTCTCTCCAGTTATAGGATTTACATAGGTGTAGAGCCTCTTTATAGTACTAGAAAATGACTTGCTGGTTTTTTTATGTAAATTGGAAATGGCTATTCGAGCAGCCAGAATGGCATAATCTGGATGTGATACCGTCATCGCCGCCACTGTTTCTGCAGCTAAATTATCTATATCTGAGGTAGTAACTCGATCGTAAATACCTCCAATAATCTTTTTAACAATAGCAATCACATCGATATAGTCCCTATTGAGCCCATAACAAAGCTTTTCTATCCTAAAGGTTATTTTATCGAATTTGACTGATTCTAAACGCCCGTCTCTTTTTACAACTAGCATTTACCTGTTTTTTGTAACTGTTTTTAAAATGCAATGGGAGAAACTTGCCAAGGCTAAAAATCCTCATCTAGCGCAAAGCGCGCTTTATCTTTATCTTGAGAAATACTGCCCATAACGCCTGATTTTTGGTATTCTCCTACCCTTTTTTCAAAGAAATTTGTTTTACCCTGTAATGCAATCATTTCCATAAAATCAAATGGATTGGTTACATTATAGATTCTTTTACACCCTAGTTCTAATAACAGCCTATCGGCAACGAACTGAATATACTGCGTCATCAGCTCTGCATTCATACCAATGAGCTTAACGGGTAATGCATCTGATACAAATTCACTTTCAATAGTCACTGCATCAGCTATAATTCTAGCCACTTCTTCTCGTGAAAGTTTATGTTTAATATGTTGATTATAGAGCAAACAAGCAAAATCGCAATGTAATCCTTCATCCCTAGAAATAAGTTCATTAGAAAAAGTTAGCCCCGGCATTAATCCTCTTTTTTTAAGCCAAAAAATAGAGCAAAAGCTGCCCGAAAAAAAGATACCTTCTACTGCCGCAAAGGCAATCAGCCGTTCCGCAAAGGAACCTTGGCTAATCCAACGTAGGGCCCAATCGGCTTTTTTGCCTACCCACTCAATAGTTTCTATAGCATTAAATAATCTGTGACGTTCCTTAGGATCTTTTACATAGGTATCGATCAGTAAAGAATAGGCCTCGGAATGAATATTTTCAATAGCTATCTGAAATCCATAAAAAAACTTAGCTTCAGTATATTGTACTTCATTGGCAAAATTCTGAACCAGATTTTCGTTTACAATACCATCGCTAGCTGCAAAAAAAGCCAGGACATGGGTGATAAAATGCTTTTCTCCTGATGTTAAATTTTCCCAGTCCTTTAAGTCTTGGCTAAGATCTATTTCTTCTACCGTCCAAAAACTGGCTTCTGCTTGTTTATAAAAACTCCAAATATCGTGATGTTCAATAGGAAATAAGACAAATCTATTTTTGTTTTCCTGGAGAATTGGTTCATCTATTCCAGCATCCATTCTGTTGTGCATCTGATTTTATCGTTTTAAATATTGGTAAGTGGGATACTTTTCGAAACATACCATAACGTGCACCACAAATTTAATTAAATAGAACAAAAGGTTCAACGCTTCTATACATTACCATTCTACATTACCAGTAGTGACATTTGACATTTAACGTTACGTATTCATATGGAGAAAGAAATAAAGTCTTTCCCTAAACTTCCCTAAATATATGCATTCAAACCTAAACCCCCAACTGCCCATGCCCAGATGTTTTATGCTGCATCCGACATTCTGCATAAAAAAAGTAGCTTTAAAATAAAATGATTAAAATAATTAATTACTGAATACTAGCAATTTTCTATAATCTATACCATATGGCTACTACATATATAAACCCATACGAATTATTGCACTTGGCTTTATACTCTGAATAAGATTTGAAACTTGTTACATTATTAATGTATAATGCGTATCATACATTATGAGGTCTAAAAATACTATTATTTATACAAAAAAAGCAGCATCAGAGGGCAACATCAGAGTGGCATTACACAAAAATGCTAACTGCTCTTATTATTTATTATTATATTAATTAGCTATAAATAGCTATTTTGGATAGCTAGTTTTCGAAACCCTACTCTAAAAAATTATGCAAAATCTTGTGACCGAACTTGACCAAGTATTTTTTCTTATGCTAAACAAATGTCACCACCCGGTTATAGATCACTTTTTTAGGCTGGTAACAAGCCATTTTTTTTCGTTGCCCCTGTATATATTTTTGATACTCTTTATAAGAAAAAATTTGGGCTGGTATGGCGTTATGCTTTTTGTCTTAACCATTGCCATTGCAGATCAATGTTCTGCTACATTGCTCAAACCCCTGTTTGGAAGATATCGGCCATGTTATGCAATGGATATGCTATCAATTCACCTGGTAGGTACACATAAAGGATTGTATGGGTTCCCTTCTTCCCATGCGAGTAATACATTCGCCTTTGCCATGCTTTTTTGGAAAATTTTTAAATGGAATTATAAATATAGTTACTTATTTTTCATTTGGGCTACAATCGTTTCTTATGGTCGAATATATGGAGGAGTGCATTACCCCCTAGATATACTTGGTGGTGCTATACTGGGAAGTGGCATAGGTATGTCAACTTACCAAGTTTATAAAAGAAGTAAATAAATAGTCGTTATGATTTATTTTTAAATAAAGAGGCTAAACCTTACATTCATAAAAAGCAGTCATTAATTCCTTTTTGCACTAGGTAGCCTACATGTCCCATTTTAAATTCTTTCCACTATGACCCATGTATCTACGCATTCCCGCATCCGAACCGGAACCGATGACTTTTATGACCTATTAGTAAATAGTGATGTATTTGTAGATAAAAGCTTAATGATTCAGGCCTTACTAGATGAGCCTAGTAAGGTAATACTGATTACCCGTCCCAGACGTTGGGGTAAAAGCTTGAACATGGATATGCTGCGCAAATTTTTTGAGATTGAAGTAGACCAAGAAGGGAATAAATTAGCAGAAGAAACACGCACAAATTATTTGCTTTTTAAGGGAGGTAGTATGGATGTAGGGTTTAACGAAACTAAAGTACTCTATCCTTTAAAAATTGCCAGCTATCCCCATGTTATGAAACGCCAGGGACAATTTCCAGTCATCTTGCTTAACCTGAAAGATGTTAAAGGAAGCAGTTATCAAGAAATTGAAGAAGGAATTAAAGATCAAATTATAACATTATTTTCCTACCATCGTTATCTAAGCGTACATCTTGCAGCATCAGGGAGATTACTGGATAATGCTCAAAAAGAGAAATTACAGTGCTATTTGGATGGAAAACTCTATAAAAATGATTTAAAACAAGGGTTGCGTTTTTTAAGTGAACTGCTCTACAAACATTTTAACCAAAAGGTCTATATCTTGATTGATGAATACGATACCCCTATCAATAGTTCATATATTAAATTTGGTAGTCAAAGTGAGTCCTTTGAAGAAGTTTTAGAACTATTCCGTGGGATTTTTGGTAGCGCCTTAAAAAGCAATCCCTATTTAGAAAAAGGCGTTATCACGGGTATATTGCGCATAGCCAAAGCCAATCTCTTTTCAGATCTCAATAACATTACAGAATATACCCTATTAGACGAAGAATTTTCATCATTTTATGGTTTTACGCAAAGCGAAGTAGATGACTTGCTTAGTAAGGTAGCTACCCAAACAGAGCCAGCAAAAATTAAAGATTGGTATAATGGCTATACTTTCGGGGAGGAGGTAATTTACAATCCTTGGTCTATGATGCAATGCTTAGCACATAAAGGAAGATTAGATTATTATTGGTTAGACAGCGGTGGTACCGGTTTAGTGGATAAAGCATTGTTAACAGATTCTATACAATCAGATATACAAACTTTATTATCCGGGAAGGGATTGATTAGGAAATTATACAAACAGCTTTCCTTAGAAAAATTAACAGAGAATAAAGATCTGTTTTATAGTTTGCTGGTTTTTTCTGGCTACTTAAATCCTATGCTGGTAGATGATGACCCGGAAGATCTAAAATATATATTAACGATTCCCAACAGGGAAGTACGGGGTATTTATGTAGAAAGAATTATTGATTGGGTGGGTAAGCAGTTACGTATAGCGCCTAGTGCATATCGTGATTTTATAGGGTTATTGTTAAACCAACAACTGGAACCATTTGTAGCGCAGCTAAGAAACTATTTGTTAAACGCTACGAGCTACCATGATTTAAGCCAAGAAAAAGATTATCATAATTTAATAGGCGGTTTGTTGGCTCCTTTATCAAATCGTTATCATATCACTTCTAACCAAGAAACGGGTTATGGTAGATGTGATCACTTGCTCTTTCCTAAAGTAGGCTATGGAGACTGGGCCATGGTTATTGAGCACAAATTAGCTGCATCATCTAATGATTTAGCAGCTACCGCTCAGGCAGGTTTGGAACAAATTATTACCAAAAAATATGATGCGCATCTCACAACCTATGCGCATATAAAAAAGATTAGTCGTATAGCATTAGCTTTTTATGGTAAAAAAGTTGCTTTGGCCTATCAAATGGATGAGCTAAGTGGTACAGGTAGGAACTCCTGAAAGGCTAGTGTCTGCTTAGGTATCCGTTCAATCATGTAGCCTACAATTCCGATCGCACATTATACTGCCACTATTTTAGCCACAAAACTAAAAGGTATCCGTTCATTTGCGTAGCAACGATATTATAGATTACAGCAAATGGCTAATATTATATTTAATAATTGATAATTTTATCCATTTTGTTAAAAACGACTTCTTTTAAAGCTACTTTTTTTGCTTGATCAAAAAAAGTAGCCAAAAAAAATCAAGCGCTGGTGAACAAAGCTGTTGAAAATTTCAGCCTGAAAGCTGAAAATCAAAACTCGCCCAGGCTTGCAGCCTTGGGCTTAAACAAGTTGATTTTCTAATAGCTTTCAGACTGAAATTTTCTAATCACAGCCTTGTTCAAGGCGCGTTTTTTTATGGTCTTGCATTATTGTACTATTTCTAATGGGTACGAACACGGATACGCATAGGCTACATCACTGAACGGATACAATTATTATTTCTCCCTCTTGTAATCCGGTATATTCATTTATAGTAAGCTTTTGAGTGTATTTACTTTTTAAGCATTTATATTATTATTCAATTGCTTATGAAGCTCTTCTATTATATCCATTTTATTAAGCATCTCTTCATAGACAATATTATACTTAGATTCAAGTGCCTTATACTCTTTATAAAATTCGTCACATTCTTTATTGTGTACACTTTTTAAATATTCACACCTTTTATTAAAATCTAGACACGCTTGTTCATGTTCATCGCGATCCCCATCCCACTCCTGTTCACGTTTAGTTATATACTCCTCTTGTGTAGCAAGTTTTGTTGCTAGCTCATTCTTTTGTTTAGTTACATCTCCTAGCGCATCAGTTATTTGATCCCAGGCATCTAAGAACGCACTATTTTTCTTTTCAAGAATTGCTACTTGCTTTACTTTCTTCTCCAATTCATTTTTTAACTTATCCTGAACGGCCCATCCATCTATTAGCTTGGTACGGACTTCAGATAATTCATCATCCTCATTTTCAATATTTTTTATTTTTTGACTTTTTGCATCAAGGAAATTTTGTAACATGACCTTTATTTCGACAAGATGCGATACTATTTCCTTATTATCTACAACAACTTCAACATAATGATCCCGTTCTGGCAATAATTTGTCACCATCTGAATCTTCATGAACAGCAATAGGCAGCGCCATACAGCTTTGATCGATTTCACCATCTATTATAGCAGCAACTGGCACCGGCGCCTCTGGCTTAATATTTTTGGGGACTGGTTTTTTTGCAAATTTAGTTCCAGTTGGATGGGAATATTTCAAATTACCTATACAATTACCCATATGACATTTCATTTTACTACAGCCACTTTGCACTATGCTAAGTAAAAACAAACCAAGAGCTGTAAATATTGTTTTTGAATGTGTTAACACTTTTTGAAAAAATGGAGTGTGGTTTTTCATATGATTTTCTTTTTTATATTATTGATTATGAATTTATTTAAGATTTTATTTTTTTTTAAAACTACTTCTTTTAAAGCTACTTTTTTTGCTTGATCAAAAAAAGTAGCCAAAAAAAATCAAGCGCTGGTGAACAAATCTGTTAAAAATTCAGTCTGAAAGCTGAAAATCAGAACTCGCCCTCTACGGTTACTCAATGGATTTGGGAAGCTGGCAAGGCGCGCGAGGGTGAAGCGCACGCAGCATAGTAGAACTATGTGAGTTCGCCCCATGATGTATATGCATACATCTGGGGACCCCAAGTACGCTGAATCCCGAAGCGGAACGCAGCCAGCTTTTCAAAGACGAAGAGTAGGCTCAAACAGGCTGATTTTCTACTACCTTTCAGACTGAATTTTTCTAATCACAGCTTTGTTCAAGGCGCGTTTTTTATGATCTTGCATTATTGCGCTATTGCTAGGTACGAACGTGAACAAATACGCATAGGTCACACCACTGAACGGACAATGGCGTCAACTTAAGGCAATTCATGATTAGCCTACCCTCCTATTCTACTTGGTTATCAATAACAGCTAAACCTTAAGTTGACGCCATTGACTGAACGGATACTTGTTTAAGGCGCGTTTTTATGATCTTGCATTATTGCACTATTTCTATTAGTTAGTACGAACAGGGATACGCATAGGCCACATAGCTGAACGGATATAAAAATTTTTAAGCAATTTGAGTGAAAAACCAACCTCTCAACCAAACGGTTGGAAACATATTATCCTCTAAATTAATCATTCCATGCTTTTAAAATTTTCTGCTTTTTATCTGGCAAGCAAGCAACTATTGTATTGTTATATTTGATAAGCAAAATAAAATATTTATATATGTTATAGTTAAGTGTATGGCATTTTTTTTAAAAGAAAAGTCAATTGTATACTGGTATATAAAAAATTTATACCATTATCGATAGTTCGTTTAACTAACTTACCGAATAATCCATTTTTAAAAATATTCGCTTTGCCATTTACTTTTTTTGCTTTACACTTATCAAAGCAGAATTTGTGTAGCAATTTTGCTATATGCCTTAGCTAGCTTCACTACCAAATAATATTCCTTAAGCTATTTTTTAATAAGCATATTAATAGCAATAAAATAAAAAATTACTATTTGACTATCGAACAAAAATAGCTAACTTGACTCAGCCAGCGTATTGGCTTACGCTACGCATGGTATTTGATACACAAGAAAGCGAGTGAAGCAAAAAGAGTGGGCTCTTAAAATAAAACTAATAGTGCTTAATGTGTTACACGGTATCCGTTCAACGGTGTGGTTTATGCGTATTTGTTCACGTTCGTATCTAGCAATAGCACAATAATGCAAGATTAAATGTATTAGCTCAATGATGTTGCCTATGCGTATCCGTGTTCTTACCAATTAGAAAATTAGAAATAGCACAATAAGAAAAAAGGAACGAATAATTTAGTAATTAAATAATTAAATGAAAAACATTTCTGCCACGCAAGTGAACCGATACATAAAGATCCTATTAAAAAATTATAACATTGCATAATAATAAATTTATAAGCTTAAGCTTATCCGCGGATATAATAAAGAAAAATACAATATGAAAAATTATATTCCCAACTGTTTATCTATTTTAAATTTGATTAGTGGCGTTATAGGCACTGTGTTGGCCCTAAATGGACATTTGGTATACGCTGCTTATGGCATTTTTTTGGGAGCTTTTTTTGACTTTTGGGATGGTTGTCTCGCAAAATTACTGAATGCAGATTCGCTTATTGGCAAACAATTAGATGCATTAGCAGATCTAATGACTTTTGGTATGTTACCTGCAAGTATCTTCTATATGTTGGCTAGTAACTATGGCACTTGTCCGTATAGTGCTTACTCGGCTTTGTTACTGGTTATTTGTTCTGCAGTTAGGCTAGCTAAATTTAATGTTGATGATAGCCAAAAAGATCAATTTATAGGGCTTCCTACACCCACTAATGCCCTAATAATAGGAAGCTTACCTATGATTTTGGAACGCGCCCTTTATCCTTGTTTGGTACATGCCTTAACACAGCCGTTTACGTTGCCTTTATTAGCTATTTTTCTATCTTTTTTATTGGTTTCCAGGGTTAAATTTATATCTATTAAATTTAAAGATTTTTCCTTTCAATCCAATAAATATCGCTATACTTTAATAGCCTTATGCACGGTTTTGGTAGCGCTTATGCAGGTTGAAGGATTTTTTTTGGGTATGTGGATATATATATTTTTCTCCTTGTATTACACCAAAACCAATTGAGACGGTACGATAGAAGAAATAGAAATCTACAAGAAACCACACCCTATTCTTAAACTTAAAAAGTTAATGATCGAAAAGAACATTCCCCATGCAGCTGTATTAACCACTATCAATCGAAAGGTGCAAGCGCAAATTTTGGAAGTGGTTGCTTTCGCAGAAGCGTCATCTTTTCTAGAGCCAACTACTCAGCCACTAACTGTTTATAATTATATTTACAAACCACCACACTATCCATTTCTTCAATATTAAGTTTTATGAAAATAGTAGATATCAATAGTATACCTAGAAGAGTAGTACCAAAGGGGCTTAATAGCGACCCCAAAAAAGCAATAGCTCCTATACAACCCAGGAAACGTATATTTTATGTTATAGGCTTTTTAGCAATATCCCACCTAATGGCTGCATCGATATGGTATACTTATCAAGAAAAACAAGAACTAGCCGCACAGAAGGAAATTTTCGAAGCTACCTACCACTTTGAATCTAGTGATTTTGATAAAGCACTAGAAGGAGATGGCACACATAAAGGGTTTTTGGCAATAATTAAACAATATCCCTATACAAAAACAGCTAATTTAGCCTGTTTTTATGTAGGGAGCTCCTATATGCACCAAAAAGAATATGATAAGGCTATCGCTTTTTTAAAAAAAGTGCATTTTGGGGATTTTATTTTACAAGCACGTGCTTGGTGTATAATGGGAGATGCTTATAGTGAACAGCAAGATCATAAGCAGGCAGCAGTATTTTACATAAAAGCAGCCCATTACAAAGAGAACAGTATATACACGCCCGGCTATTTGGTTAAAGCTGCTATTGCTTTTGAAGCGCATAACCGGTATGAAGATGCCTATGATTGCTATCAAGAAATTGTAAAAAAATATCCGAAATCTCAATATGGTAGTGATTTGGCTATTAAAGAAGCGAATCGCCTATCGGCGCTCCTCTTAATGGACTAATAATAGGCTGGTCAATCCTATTACTATTGCGTTTTATGCACAAACATTGGGTAATACAATCTTCTAAGGAAGCTGAAAAGGTAGCCGCATTGGGTGAAGTGCTAGGTACACCTCCTGCTATTTCAACTATTTTAGTCCAAAGGTCAGTAGAAACCTTTGAAGCAGCCAAACGTTTTTTTCGTCCTTCTTTAGAGGAACTCTATGATCCTTTTTTGATGCTAGGCATGGAGCGTGCAGTAGATCGTTTGTTGCAAGCGTTAGACAGAAAAGAGAAAATATTAATTTATGGTGACTATGATGTAGACGGCACGTCAGCTGTGGCTATGGTTTATTCTTTTCTGCAACAGCTCCCTGACGCTAGGGTAAGTTATTATGTTCCAGACCGTCTCGTAGAAGGCTATGGACTTTCTATGCAGGCTGTAGAAAAAGCCTACCAAAACAGTATTAAACTTATCATTACCCTAGACTGTGGCATAAAAGCGTATACATCCATTGCCCAAGCGGCTACATTAGGTATAGATGTAATAGTTTGTGACCATCATGAAGTAGGAGATTCTCTACCAATAGCCCATACTATTTTAGATCCAAAACAACCTGCATGTCCCTATCCTTTTAAAGGGCTATCGGGCTGCGGTGTAGGTTTTAAATTATTACAGGCGTTTTGCCAAAAAAAAGGATTAAAGCCGGAAATAACCTACCATTATTTAGATCTTGTATCCATTAGTATTATTTGTGATATTGTGCCTTTAGTGGATGAGAACAGGATTTTAGCCTACCATGGTATTAAACAGCTGGAAAACAATCCTCGCCTAGGATTACAACTGCTAATGGGTGATGGGCCTTTTGCTGCCGCTATTACGATTGCTGATATTGCTTTTAAAATAGGCCCCCGTATTAATGCCG
This sequence comes from Candidatus Cardinium hertigii, assembly GCF_003788695.1. The sequence goes on along the minus strand of NZ_RARA01000023.1, from coordinate 25,992 downwards.
CTGGACGCATTAGCCATGCCTCTTTGACGGTTCAATTACTAATAGAACAAGATGTAACAAAAGCCTATGACTTAGTCCAAACCATTAACCAGCAAAATCGCTTGCGTCAAGCACTCGATTATACCATTACGCAAGAAGCCTTAGCCATAATAGCCAATACTATATTGCCTAACCAAAAAAAAAGCAGTGTACTTTTTAACCCAGATTGGCACAAAGGTGTTATTGGTATTGTAGCGTCGCGCTGTATTGAACAATACTACAGGCCTACGGTTATCTTAACCCTTGCAGATGGGAAGGCTACTGGCTCAGCCCGGTCAGTACCTGGTTATAATATTTATGAAGCCATTGCCGCTTGTAGTGAGCTTTTATACCAATATGGTGGACATGCTTTTGCAGCAGGGTTTACGATGCCACTGGAAAATATAGCTGATTTTAAAGAAAAATTTGAAAAAGTGGTATCAGCAACCATAGCTGATCATTTATTAATGCCTCAGCAAACCATTCATCTCCTTATTTCATTTCAAATGATTACCCAAAAATTTGTAAATATATTGATGCAGATGGCGCCCTTTGGTATGGGGAATCCGACTCCAGCATTTGCTAGCAAAAAAGTTTATGCACATAAATGCAATCTTCTCAAAGGAAAACATCTTAAACTAGAACTCTTCCAAATAGATTGTAAACAGCGTTATGAAGCCATAGGGTTTGGCTTAGGGTCATACGAACCGCTGGTTTCTAGTGGGAAGCCATTTTCTATAGCCTATACCATAGGTTATAATTATTATTTAGGCACGCGGACATTACAGCTTATTGTAAAGGATATTAAAGAGGAAGCTTATGGTACAAATTGCCTAGTATAGCGTATATCAGTAATCCTTGTCATCTCTGCCGCTTGGGTCAGTATACGCAACGATAATGCATCCTTGTAAGTAAAAAGTGTAATAAATCAGCCAGTAGATAAATAGGATATATGCCTTCATAGGTACACAGGCCTGACTCAAAAACGTATAAATGTATTTTTACCATAGTGAAAAATAAATAAAATAGCTGTAATTTAGTTTCCTATGAGGAAAGTTATAATGCTAGCTTGGGGCTTTTTAATCGGAAGTTATACTGCTATGGCTTCGGCACGTTTTAGCGTCGAATTATCCCCTTCTTTTTCCATAAATAGGATTTATTGCCCGGATAAACCGCCCATCTGTGATAAAGGAGGTTCTGTAAAAATACACTTGGGTGCTGCCTATCATTTTACGCTACAAGAGCATTGCAGCCTTAGTACAGGTCTTTCCTATGCTTTGGGTCATATTGGATGGACTCGATCTGCCAGTGCCTCTACACTTGCCATAGATGAGGAACATTTTTTACAGTCTATTTGGGCACCTATATTATGCAGATTTTATACAAGTGAGATAATGATTGATACCAGTATCTATTGTAAACTAGGTCTGGTTCCTGCCATATATCTACCCACTAGACCTATTGTTAAATTGCATCCAGGAGGAGATACTGTTTTAAAAATGCGCCCATTTAGTTGTTTGATTCTTTGCGGTATGGGCATAAAATATGATTTTAGCCTAACCAATAGCCTTGCGGTTGGCTTAAGTTACTGTTGGGATGTATTAGGAGCGGGTATTATAAAAGTTACAAGCAATAACAGTGCAATATATTGCCATAACCATTTTGCTTGCTTTGATATTTGCGTTTTATTTTAAAAATTACCTACTAAAATATGTCCATAATCGTATCCGTTCAACGGTGTGGCCCATGCGTATTTGTTCATGTTCGTATCTAGAAATTTTGCTATAATCTATAAAATATGGCTACCACACCCCTGAACGGATACATAATACTTACTTAAGCGTTGCTAAATATAAACGCTTATTTTCTTTTTCGGTATAATTTTATTAAGTATAAATAAATCAATTTAAATACATATGAAATTATCAAATTTTAAGTTTGAGCTTCCAGCGCACAACATTGCACAGTATCCAATGCATCCAAAGGAAGATGCACGTTTAATGGTGCTACATAAAGATAGTGGACAAATAGAACATAAAACCCTGAAAGATCTTCCCTCTTATTTTAGTGAGGGAGATACTTTAGTAGCTAATGATTCTAAAGTTTTGCCATGTAAACTCTATGGCTACAAAGAAAAAACAAATGCAAAAGTTGAAGTGCTTTTGCTGCGAAAGTTGAATAATGAAAATGCCTTGTGGGATACCATTGTAGAACCGGCTCGTAAAATTCGTATAGGTAATAAAATTTATTTTGGCAATGGTGAATTGGTAGCTGAAATTATAGATAATACTACTTCACGAGGTCGGACCCTCAAATTGCTGTTTGACGGAACAGAAGAAGAATTCTATGCGCTAATAGACCAAATTGGCCATATGCCCCTACCTAATCAAATAGAACGCCCTTCAACGTTAGATGATAGAACATATTATCAGACGATATTTGCCCAAAATATAGGTAGTATCGTATTACCAGCCGCTGGATTGCATTTTACCCCTTATTTATTAAAGTATTTGGAATTACAGAATATTTCTGTTGTTTCTGTTACACTACACATTGGGTTAGGAGAACTAAAAATCATTGATATGGAAGATTTAACTAAGGTTAAGGCTTCCTCTGAGCGTTTTATAATTACCCAAGAAAGTGCAGATGTGGTAAATCAAAGTATTGCGAATCAAAAAAAAGTTTGCGCCATTGGCACTTCTGTTTTAAGAGCTATAGAATCTTCTGTTTCAGTTTCTTGCAAACTAAAAGCAAACAATAATTGGACCAATAAATTTATTTTACCATCTTGCTCCTTCAAAATTTGTAATGCATTGTTAACCACATTTCACCTGCCTTCTTCTATCTCTTTGGTTAGTGTAGCAGCTTTTGGAGGAGAAGAATTGGTTTTAGCGGCTTATGCCGAAGCTATAGATAAGCATTATCGATTTTTTTTGTACGGAGACGCTATGTTGATTATATAATCAAGCATATGGCTAATATTTAATAATTGATTATTTTATCCATGTTTTTAAAAACTACTTCTTTTAAAGCTATTTTTTTTGCTTGATCAAAAAAAGTAGCCAAAAAAAATCAAGCGCTGGTGAACAAAGCTGTTGAACATTTCAGCTTTGTTCAAGGCGCGTTTTTTACGATCTTGCATTATTGTGCTATTTCTAATGGGTACGAACATGGATACCTATAGGCCCCATGACTGAACGGATACACAGTTACATTTAGAACATAGCAAATAATATTTGCTATATTCGATAAAAAGTTGCGGCTAGCTGTAACGTATAAAGCGTGTTTTTTAAAAGAGATTGCAAATGAATTTGTATAACAGCATATTAGCAATTTTCATCTAATTTTATTGGATGGATATAAAGGTTCAATGGTCCTAATAAATGTACTTATTAAATATAATATAATGATAGATACCGGTATCAAAAAAGTCAAACGTTTTTTTCTTATGTGCTGCCTATCTATAGGTTTTACATGTCCAACGTTTGGATCGACGCGTTATACTGTGCAAAAAATTCAAGTAGTCGGTAATATTATGCTAGATCGTGAAATGCTCATTGCGCTTTCTGGTTTACAAGAGGGCACTATCATTGATCCGGATGCTGGGCAGATTCGTACTTCCATACGAAAAATTGCCAAACATGAGGGCGTTAAATCTGTTGAAATCTACTTAACTGATATGGATGCTACCCATAATTTAACAACTGTTGTTATTAATATTGAGGAACATGCTCACTTAGCTAACTATGTGATAGAAGGTTTAACTGGAAAAGAAAAAAAATCCCTTTTTGAAAAAGTTACGATCGATACTAATGTTGCGCTATCTCCCTTTTTCCTTCATAAGACAACGGCTAGCATTAAAAAATTCTTTTTAGATAAGGGGTTTAAAAATGTGCAGGTTTTTACAGAATTGGTTCCAGTAAAGGAAATGGCTGGAAAAGCAACCTTAAATATTAAGGTAAATAAAGGCAAAAAAATCACTGTTAATAAAATTATTTTTGAAGGGAATGAACAGATAGATGCCAATCTCTTACTATACCATATGCAAGAGCTTAACGAGGCGCCCCGTTTTACGCTTGTCAAGGATATCGTTCATAAAATAATTACCCTTGCCCCCATTCGTAAGGGAGGGATATTGTTACGGTTGCCTACAAAAATGGATGATGTCAAACGCTACTTTTTAAGCCATGTTTCCCTATTTGCATCTATTTTTACAGAAGAGAAATTTTTGAAGGCCAAAGAAAATATTATTCTTTTTTATCAGTCAAAAGGCTTTCGAGATGTCCGTATTGCAGAAGAACGTTTGGAGTATCTTGCTGCTGGGAAATTGAATATATTTTTAAAAATTGAAGAGGGCAAACAGTATACCATCCGTAATATGAAGTGGGTGGGTAATTATGTATATGATGAAGAGAAACTCAATAGGTTATTGAACCTAGATAAAAGCAAAATATATGATCCGATTTATATTAGTAGTCGATTCCAACCGGGCATGGCCAATGAAACCATTGGAGATCTCTATACCAATAATGGCTATGTCTTTTTTCATGCAGAAGCCATTGAAACTGGTATAGAAGATAACCAGGTAGATCTAGAAATTAGAATACACGAGGGCAAACAGGCCACTATCAATCAAGTAAATATTGTGGGTAATACCATAACCCATGATTATGTAATTCGTCGTGAATTACTAACGTTGCCAGGAGAAAAGTTTAACGTTAAACTGGGAATAGAATCTTTACGAAACTTGGCTATGTTAGAATTGTTTAAACCTGAAAAGTTAATTTTTCCAGAAATACATCCAAACGAGGCGAACGGCACGGTAGACCTTACCTATTCATTACAAGAACAACCTAAATTTGACCTTAAATTAGAGGGCAGTTATAGTGGAAAGCTTGTACTAGGATTTACGATGGGTTCAAACAATATTTCCCTTAAAAATCTCTTTACTGGCAAAAAACCATTGGGAGCTGGTCAACGTCTGCACTTAACAAGTGCATGGTACGGTAAAGACTATAAGCATTTTAGTCTTTCTTTGCGAGAACCTTATTTGTGGTTAGGAGAAAGTCCCTATATATTTGATCTAAGTGTAAATAGTTCTTTTCAAGAATTAGAACATGCTAGACGGACGGTTGCAGATAATGTAGCAGATGTAATACTATTTCCATTTGAAAAACTAGCTAAAAAAGGCAACATGATTGCCATTGGCAGTCGAGTTGCATTAGGGAAAAAGCTTTCTACCTATTGGGAAGGTCATTTCGGTATAGATTATCATTATTATACATACAAAAATTATGAATTGTTAGAAGATCATACAAAAAGATCTGGTACTTTACATGATATTAATGTAGACTTTTTATTAAGTCATGATAGTAGAAATAATCCAAATTATCCTACGCGTGGCTGGTCTTGGTCTAACTGTTTAACCCTTACGCCTCCTTATGCTTTATTTGGTTACAATGATGCCGAAAAATCGGTAATACCACGTTTTAAAGAATTCGCAAAATTTATGATGGACGCTTCGTTTTTCAAACGTTTACCAGGTAATTTTGTATTGAATTTACGTGGACATGCTGGATTTTTGCACGGCTTTTCTCAAAAAAAGATAGGGCCTTTTGGGCGATTTTATTTGGGCGGCACGAATATAGCAGATTTGAGTGGACTATTGAAAGCTGATTGTATTACATTACGTGGATATCCAGATGATAGCCTTACCCCCAAAAATTATGATAATAATATAAAAGGGGGCGTCTTATTTCATAAATTTGCTACAGAATTGCGTTATCCTATTATGCTTACGCCTTCTTGTCTTTATATCTTGGGATTTGTAGAGATGGCAGATAGCTGGTTAAATTACGAAGATTATGATTTATTCAGTATGAAAAAATCTGTAGGAGGTGGAGTCCGCATTCTTTTACCTATTGCGATTTTGCCCATGTTTGGGCTAGATGTTGGATATAGGCTTGATCGGGTAATGAAAGCAAGCGATCGCAATAAAGCTTTTGAATATCATTTTGTTTTTAGCAATAGCATGCGTTAAAGTTTAAGAATGGTGCGCTCGGAAGGACTTGAACCCTCAGCCTTCGGAGCCGAAATCCGACGTTCTATCCAGTTGAACTACGAGCGCAAATATATATGCTAGTCAAGCATTAGGCTACATATGCTCCTAAAACGCTAGCATAGGCGGGTCTTACAATAATACACAATTTTATGAACAATTTTATGAACAGTTTTATAAACATATATGCTTGTAGCCAACGAAATTTGCAAATCATACCATCAGCTTATGATTCTCAATAAGATTAGTTTATCTATCTATGCTGGAGAAATGGTGGCCATTATGGGGCATTCTGGTGCCGGAAAAACTACTCTACTACACCTTTTATCTACCTTAGATAAGCCAGATAGTGGCTCTGTAACGATGGATGGTATCAATCTTATAGGACTAAAGGGCTCTGCATTAGCGGAATTTAGAAATAAAAATATAGGGCTTGTCTTTCAGTTTCATAATCTTTTACCTGAGTTTACACTTTTTGAGAATATTTGTATTCCTGGTTATATTGGAAATTTTTCCAAAAAAGAAGTTGAAAAAAAAGCCAATGAACTTTTATCTTTATTGGGTATTAGCCATCGTAAAAATTACATTTTAAAAATTACCTACTAAAATATGTCCATAATCGTATCCGTTCAACGGTGTGGCCCATGCGTATTTGTTCATGTTCGTATCTAGAAATTTTGCTATAATCTATAAAATATGGCTACCACACCCCTGAACGGATACATAATACTTACTTAAGCGTTGCTAAATATAAACGCTTATTTTCTTTTTCGGTATAATTTTATTAAGTATAAATAAATCAATTTAAATACATATGAAATTATCAAATTTTAAGTTTGAGCTTCCAGCGCACAACATTGCACAGTATCCAATGCATCCAAAGGAAGATGCACGTTTAATGGTGCTACATAAAGATAGTGGACAAATAGAACATAAAACCCTGAAAGATCTTCCCTCTTATTTTAGTGAGGGAGATACTTTAGTAGCTAATGATTCTAAAGTTTTGCCATGTAAACTCTATGGCTACAAAGAAAAAACAAATGCAAAAGTTGAAGTGCTTTTGCTGCGAAAGTTGAATAATGAAAATGCCTTGTGGGATACCATTGTAGAACCGGCTCGTAAAATTCGTATAGGTAATAAAATTTATTTTGGCAATGGTGAATTGGTAGCTGAAATTATAGATAATACTACTTCACGAGGTCGGACCCTCAAATTGCTGTTTGACGGAACAGAAGAAGAATTCTATGCGCTAATAGACCAAATTGGCCATATGCCCCTACCTAATCAAATAGAACGCCCTTCAACGTTAGATGATAGAACATATTATCAGACGATATTTGCCCAAAATATAGGTAGTATCGTATTACCAGCCGCTGGATTGCATTTTACCCCTTATTTATTAAAGTATTTGGAATTACAGAATATTTCTGTTGTTTCTGTTACACTACACATTGGGTTAGGAGAACTAAAAATCATTGATATGGAAGATTTAACTAAGGTTAAGGCTTCCTCTGAGCGTTTTATAATTACCCAAGAAAGTGCAGATGTGGTAAATCAAAGTATTGCGAATCAAAAAAAAGTTTGCGCCATTGGCACTTCTGTTTTAAGAGCTATAGAATCTTCTGTTTCAGTTTCTTGCAAACTAAAAGCAAACAATAATTGGACCAATAAATTTATTTTACCATCTTGCTCCTTCAAAATTTGTAATGCATTGTTAACCACATTTCACCTGCCTTCTTCTATCTCTTTGGTTAGTGTAGCAGCTTTTGGAGGAGAAGAATTGGTTTTAGCGGCTTATGCCGAAGCTATAGATAAGCATTATCGATTTTTTTTGTACGGAGACGCTATGTTGATTATATAATCAAGCATATGGCTAATATTTAATAATTGATTATTTTATCCATGTTTTTAAAAACTACTTCTTTTAAAGCTATTTTTTTTGCTTGATCAAAAAAAGTAGCCAAAAAAAATCAAGCGCTGGTGAACAAAGCTGTTGAACATTTCAGCTTTGTTCAAGGCGCGTTTTTTACGATCTTGCATTATTGTGCTATTTCTAATGGGTACGAACATGGATACCTATAGGCCCCATGACTGAACGGATACACAGTTACATTTAGAACATAGCAAATAATATTTGCTATATTCGATAAAAAGTTGCGGCTAGCTGTAACGTATAAAGCGTGTTTTTTAAAAGAGATTGCAAATGAATTTGTATAACAGCATATTAGCAATTTTCATCTAATTTTATTGGATGGATATAAAGGTTCAATGGTCCTAATAAATGTACTTATTAAATATAATATAATGATAGATACCGGTATCAAAAAAGTCAAACGTTTTTTTCTTATGTGCTGCCTATCTATAGGTTTTACATGTCCAACGTTTGGATCGACGCGTTATACTGTGCAAAAAATTCAAGTAGTCGGTAATATTATGCTAGATCGTGAAATGCTCATTGCGCTTTCTGGTTTACAAGAGGGCACTATCATTGATCCGGATGCTGGGCAGATTCGTACTTCCATACGAAAAATTGCCAAACATGAGGGCGTTAAATCTGTTGAAATCTACTTAACTGATATGGATGCTACCCATAATTTAACAACTGTTGTTATTAATATTGAGGAACATGCTCACTTAGCTAACTATGTGATAGAAGGTTTAACTGGAAAAGAAAAAAAATCCCTTTTTGAAAAAGTTACGATCGATACTAATGTTGCGCTATCTCCCTTTTTCCTTCATAAGACAACGGCTAGCATTAAAAAATTCTTTTTAGATAAGGGGTTTAAAAATGTGCAGGTTTTTACAGAATTGGTTCCAGTAAAGGAAATGGCTGGAAAAGCAACCTTAAATATTAAGGTAAATAAAGGCAAAAAAATCACTGTTAATAAAATTATTTTTGAAGGGAATGAACAGATAGATGCCAATCTCTTACTATACCATATGCAAGAGCTTAACGAGGCGCCCCGTTTTACGCTTGTCAAGGATATCGTTCATAAAATAATTACCCTTGCCCCCATTCGTAAGGGAGGGATATTGTTACGGTTGCCTACAAAAATGGATGATGTCAAACGCTACTTTTTAAGCCATGTTTCCCTATTTGCATCTATTTTTACAGAAGAGAAATTTTTGAAGGCCAAAGAAAATATTATTCTTTTTTATCAGTCAAAAGGCTTTCGAGATGTCCGTATTGCAGAAGAACGTTTGGAGTATCTTGCTGCTGGGAAATTGAATATATTTTTAAAAATTGAAGAGGGCAAACAGTATACCATCCGTAATATGAAGTGGGTGGGTAATTATGTATATGATGAAGAGAAACTCAATAGGTTATTGAACCTAGATAAAAGCAAAATATATGATCCGATTTATATTAGTAGTCGATTCCAACCGGGCATGGCCAATGAAACCATTGGAGATCTCTATACCAATAATGGCTATGTCTTTTTTCATGCAGAAGCCATTGAAACTGGTATAGAAGATAACCAGGTAGATCTAGAAATTAGAATACACGAGGGCAAACAGGCCACTATCAATCAAGTAAATATTGTGGGTAATACCATAACCCATGATTATGTAATTCGTCGTGAATTACTAACGTTGCCAGGAGAAAAGTTTAACGTTAAACTGGGAATAGAATCTTTACGAAACTTGGCTATGTTAGAATTGTTTAAACCTGAAAAGTTAATTTTTCCAGAAATACATCCAAACGAGGCGAACGGCACGGTAGACCTTACCTATTCATTACAAGAACAACCTAAATTTGACCTTAAATTAGAGGGCAGTTATAGTGGAAAGCTTGTACTAGGATTTACGATGGGTTCAAACAATATTTCCCTTAAAAATCTCTTTACTGGCAAAAAACCATTGGGAGCTGGTCAACGTCTGCACTTAACAAGTGCATGGTACGGTAAAGACTATAAGCATTTTAGTCTTTCTTTGCGAGAACCTTATTTGTGGTTAGGAGAAAGTCCCTATATATTTGATCTAAGTGTAAATAGTTCTTTTCAAGAATTAGAACATGCTAGACGGACGGTTGCAGATAATGTAGCAGATGTAATACTATTTCCATTTGAAAAACTAGCTAAAAAAGGCAACATGATTGCCATTGGCAGTCGAGTTGCATTAGGGAAAAAGCTTTCTACCTATTGGGAAGGTCATTTCGGTATAGATTATCATTATTATACATACAAAAATTATGAATTGTTAGAAGATCATACAAAAAGATCTGGTACTTTACATGATATTAATGTAGACTTTTTATTAAGTCATGATAGTAGAAATAATCCAAATTATCCTACGCGTGGCTGGTCTTGGTCTAACTGTTTAACCCTTACGCCTCCTTATGCTTTATTTGGTTACAATGATGCCGAAAAATCGGTAATACCACGTTTTAAAGAATTCGCAAAATTTATGATGGACGCTTCGTTTTTCAAACGTTTACCAGGTAATTTTGTATTGAATTTACGTGGACATGCTGGATTTTTGCACGGCTTTTCTCAAAAAAAGATAGGGCCTTTTGGGCGATTTTATTTGGGCGGCACGAATATAGCAGATTTGAGTGGACTATTGAAAGCTGATTGTATTACATTACGTGGATATCCAGATGATAGCCTTACCCCCAAAAATTATGATAATAATATAAAAGGGGGCGTCTTATTTCATAAATTTGCTACAGAATTGCGTTATCCTATTATGCTTACGCCTTCTTGTCTTTATATCTTGGGATTTGTAGAGATGGCAGATAGCTGGTTAAATTACGAAGATTATGATTTATTCAGTATGAAAAAATCTGTAGGAGGTGGAGTCCGCATTCTTTTACCTATTGCGATTTTGCCCATGTTTGGGCTAGATGTTGGATATAGGCTTGATCGGGTAATGAAAGCAAGCGATCGCAATAAAGCTTTTGAATATCATTTTGTTTTTAGCAATAGCATGCGTTAAAGTTTAAGAATGGTGCGCTCGGAAGGACTTGAACCCTCAGCCTTCGGAGCCGAAATCCGACGTTCTATCCAGTTGAACTACGAGCGCAAATATATATGCTAGTCAAGCATTAGGCTACATATGCTCCTAAAACGCTAGCATAGGCGGGTCTTACAATAATACACAATTTTATGAACAATTTTATGAACAGTTTTATAAACATATATGCTTGTAGCCAACGAAATTTGCAAATCATACCATCAGCTTATGATTCTCAATAAGATTAGTTTATCTATCTATGCTGGAGAAATGGTGGCCATTATGGGGCATTCTGGTGCCGGAAAAACTACTCTACTACACCTTTTATCTACCTTAGATAAGCCAGATAGTGGCTCTGTAACGATGGATGGTATCAATCTTATAGGACTAAAGGGCTCTGCATTAGCGGAATTTAGAAATAAAAATATAGGGCTTGTCTTTCAGTTTCATAATCTTTTACCTGAGTTTACACTTTTTGAGAATATTTGTATTCCTGGTTATATTGGAAATTTTTCCAAAAAAGAAGTTGAAAAAAAAGCCAATGAACTTTTATCTTTATTGGGTATTAGCCATCGTAAAAATTACTTACCAACGGATATTTCTGGGGGAGAACGACAACGCGCAGCTGTAGCTAGAGCATTGGTTAACAATCCATCTATTATTTTTGCTGATGAGCCAAGTGGTAGTCTTGACACTAAAAGTGCAGGGGTACTGCATGAACTCTTCTTAGAGCTAAGAAGAACATTAAAACAAACCTTTGTATTTGTAACCCATAATCAATCGCTTGCAACTATTGCAGATAGAATTTTGTTGCTGCAAGATGGTAGATTACAGTAATGGTATGTATTTTTTGGTTTAAACAGTATCCAGACCCATATGATTCAATCAGCTGAAACTGTTTTACAAAATTTAGCAAAAAAAATTTATGAACCCATTTATTTTTTGCAAGGGGAGGAAGTCTATTACCTGGATGCCATTACCCGGCATATCGAAGAGCAATTGCTCACTCCAGCTGAAAAAGGATTTAATTTAAGCATTTTTTATGGAAAAGAATGTAGTATGGCTGCTCTACTCACCCAAGCGCGTCGTTTCCCTATGGGAGCAGACAAACAAATTGTTATTGTAAAAGAAGCACAAGAGATGGCAGACTTAAAAAATGCTACTGGGCAACAGTTATTATTGCATTACTTGCACCATCCACAACTTACTACATTATTGGTTTTTGCATACAAATATAAAACCATCGATGGAAGAAGTACTTTTAGTAAAGTGCTGAATAAAAATACAGTTCTGGTTACTTCCAAAAAACTATATAACCAACAGCTACCTACTTTTATCAAATCTTTTGTAAAAACGTTAGAGCTCTCTATAACAGAAAAAGCCATTTGGATGCTGCAAGCGTGCATTGGCAATGATCTAACTAGAATAGTCAATGAACTCCATAAATTACGGCTTAACCTGAATACAGGCAATACCATTACCGACAGCATCGTAGAGACCTATATAGACTTATCTAAACCTTTCAATGTATTTGAATTGCAGAAAGCCATTATGCAAAAAGATTACCCAAAGAGCTATCAAATCATTAGTATTTGCGCATTAAATGCAAAGGAACATGCTGCATTACCGATTATAACCATTTTATATATTTTTTTTTCCAAATTGCTTTTGTTACATCAAACAAAAGAAACCGATCCTGCTAAAATTTCTAAACACATTGAAATACACCCCTATTTTGTTCAAGGATATCTTGACGCTAGGAGACATTACCCCTTACACCAAATCCTGCAAAATATAACCTATCTACATCAAGCTGATGTGCAGGTCAAAGGAATTGATTGTAATACAAATGATTATCAGGTTATGAAAGAATTAATCTTTAAGCTTATGCACGCATAAAGATATCCGTTCATCTGTGTGACAGACATATTTTATAGATTACAGAAAATTGCTAATATTTAATAATTGATGATTTTATCCATTTTTTAAAAAAATTACTTCTTTTAAAGCTACTTTTTTTGCTTGATCAAAAAAAGTAGCCAAAAAAAATCAAGCGCTGGTGAACAAAGCCGTTGAAAATTTCAGTCTGAAAGCTGAAAATCAAAACTCGCTCTATGGTTACTCAATGGATTTGGAAAGCTGGCAAGGCGCGCGAGGGTGAAGCGCACGCAGCATAGTGGAAACTATGTGAGTACGCTGAATCCCGAAGTGGAACGTAGCCAGCTTTTCAAAGACGAAGAGTAGGCTTAAACAGGCTGATTTTCTACTAAGCTTTCAGACTAAAATTTTCTAATCACAGCTTTGTTCAAGGCGCGTTTTTATGATCTTGCATTATTGCACTATTTTTAAATAGGCATAGGCCATTCCACTGAACGGGCAATGGCGTCAACTTAAGGCAATTCATGATTAGCCTACCCTCCTATTCTACTTGGTTATCAATAACAGCTAAACCTTAAGTTGACGCCATTGACTGAACGGGTACGCATAGGCCATACCACTGAACGGATACTATTTTTGATCGGGTTTGTTATGAACATACTATGGAACATACGCCAATAAAAGTTGGCCATCCATGGACGAATGGACAATAACTTAATATTAATAATTATATTTTACAATAGAACTATTAAACGATTTAAGCCACTCCACTGAACGGATGCGTTTCATTTTGGTTATTTGGTTATTAACAATTTATTTTATAAATTTGTATTTCGGTAAATCAGAACGCTTTTGCCAACTATGTATCTATGTTAGATTTTTCATATGTTTTCAATGGAAATTATCATGATAGCTGCTGGGATAGCCGGCTTAATCAGCGCTATTCATTTAACTAAAAGCGGATTTGCAAGTAGCTTTTCTTGTCAAGAACAACTATCCTATGCTTTATGCTTTTCCTTACTTTAAATTTTTTATTTAATCAAAAAATCAACCCAAAAAATCAAACAGCAGCCGTTTCTATGCTACAGAGCATAATATATTTAATTTAAAACTTTTAAAACACCCATCATGTATTTTTTTCTAATTTTGTTCCTAATCTTCAGTGGATGTACTAAAGTACGGCAAGGTATAGGTACTTCAAACGACATGGCATTGGCAGGCAGTTCAAAAACAGATTTAGGTGAAAATCAAGAAAAAATTGATTATCCGGAACTCATGCAATTGATCAATGAAAATAAACTTAAAAATAATAGATACTGGGACTGGACGGGTCAACCGAATAACAAAATAAGTATATTCTTGGACAAGCTACATGGAAAATACGTGTCCACTTGCGTGTCCACTTTGGAGGTAAAAAATCTACTGGGTAAGTTGGTACCTTATCTGTGTAAGGCACCGTGCTCTAGTCTTACAGTAGATTGCAGTTCTGTAAATTTATTAGGTGAATATCTTGATGCGATATTGGTTGCTCTTAAAGATACAGCTGTTCGTAGCCTAGAGATAAAATCGGCTAATTTAGGCCTGATGCAAGCGGATCTATTGAGGACAGCATTTTCTAAACTCAAACATACAAAGATTGAAGAATTGAACCTGTATGGTAAAGATTTAGCAAATAATGTAGATTCCCTACTTTCTGCACTTGTGGACTCAAATGTGCGTGAATTAAATTTGAGTTTCAATTATTTACACCTGGTGCAAGCGGATCTATTGAGGACAGCATTTTCTAAACTCAAAGATACAAAGATTGAAAAATTGGCACTGTGTGATAACAAATTAGCAAATAATATAGATCCCCTACTTTCTGCACTTGTGGGTAACACAACTGTGCGTGAATTAGATTTGAGTTTAAATGATTTACACCTGGTGCAAGCGGATCTATTGAGGACAGCATTTTCTAAACTCAAAGATACAAAGATTGAAAAATTGATATTGTGTGAGAACGGATTAGCAAATAATATAGATCCCCTATTTTCTGCACTTGTGGACTCAGATGTGCGTGAATTAAATTTAGAAATGAATGATTTAGGCCTGGTGCAAGCGGATCTATTGGGGACAGCATTTTCTAAACTCAAACATACAAAGATTGAAAAATTGGGACTGGATGATAACGAATTAGCAAATAATGTAACTGTCCTGCTTCCTGCGCTTGTGGATAATACAGCTATACGTCACATAGATTTATGTAACAATAATTTAGATACAGTAGAATTGAAAACTTTATGTGAAGCTTTCTCTTCGCTTCAGCATACAGCCGTTGATAGTTTGAGTTTTCGTGAAAGGTTTCGTACAGTGGGTTTTGGCTCTTGGGATTTAAACAGTATGGAAAAATTGCTGGCTAAGTTAAGCGGTACAAAGATACGTAAAGTTTCGTGCTATGGACCTGAGGGTTCAGGAAACTTAGTTAATTGGTTTAATTCAAACATTGCTTATCCGCACGATACTGTGTACCATGAAAGTGGATTACAAAGAGCATGTATACGTACCATGATGCAAAACAATTTAGATCTAAATGCAGCAAGGTCTAATATACAATTAGAAAAAATAATTAATGAATATGAATCTGATGAACTTGGTTTAGAGATAGGGTCCATATACGACGAAGAGGATACAACAGATGAGGATATAGGAAATTCCGACGAAGAGGATACAACAGATGAGGATATAGGAAATTCCGACGAAGAGGATACAACAAATGAGGATATGGAAATTCCAACGAAGAGGAGCAAGCTGCTATAAATTATGTGGACAGGGATACCCATTTTGTCTAAGCCGGAAGCAGCAATCCTCAATAGCTTTGGAACGTTGGCAACGTATAAAGCTACTCCATATTTACACACTTAAATAGACAAGCCTGTAATAAAAAAAATCAAGCGCTAGTGAACAAAGGTGCGTTTTTATGATCTTGCATTATTGTGCTATTTTTAATGGGTACGAACACAAATACACAAAACCTTTGCCATACCATCTTTACCATAACAGCATTTTGAATAAAATAAATAATGTAGTGGAGTAAATTATATTATTTATAAACTTGTTTCCTATCGCAACGGTTTCAAAAGGTCTAATATTAAAAAATTTAACAGGCTTACCTTTAAAGGCAATTTAGTTATATTGTAAGTGGTTGGCTATGTATAATATTTAAGAACGCTTTATATTCGTATTTCTTCAGTGGTGTGGTTTATGTGTATTTTTTCACGTTCGTATTTAGAAATAGCGCAATAATGTAAGTTTAGTTCGTATTTAGAAATAGCGCAATAATGTAAGTTTATAAAAAACGCGCCTTGAACAAAGCTGTGACTAGAAAATTTCAGGCTGCAAGGTAGCAGAAAATCAGCCTGTTTGAGCCCAAGGCTGCAGGCCTGGGCGAGTTCTGATTTTCAGCTTGCAGTCTGAAATTTTCAACAGCTTTGTTCACCAGCGCTTGATTTTTTTTGGCTACTTTTTTTGATCAAGCAAAAAAAGTAGCTTTAAAATGAAATAATTTTAAAAAAAATGGATAAAATCATTATATATTAAATATTTATTTAGCCATTTGCTATAATCTATAAAATAGGGCTGCCACGCAAGTGAACGAACACTTTATATTCTCTATGATTCAAAAAGAAGAAATTATAAACGCCATTAAACAAGTCTATGATCCAGAAATACCGGTAGATGTCTATGAGCTAGGGCTTATTTATAACATTACGATTTTACCGCTCAACAATATTGAGATATTAATGACGCTTACTTCTCCTAATTGCCCAGCAGCAGATAGTATACCTGGACAAATAGAAGAAAAAATTAGAGCTATAGAAGACGTAAATGAAGTAATGATTCATTTAACATTTGAACCACCTTATACGCCAGACCGAATGTCGGAAGTGGCTAAATTAGCATTGGGGTTTTCTTAACGGCATACCACTTTTTCAAACTACTTTTTATATCTTATTTGACTTACCTTTTGTGTTAATGGCCAAAAATAATTATAAAGTCCAACCAGAGACTCCTAAAAAAAAACTTTCATTTAAACTATTTACGTTAGATCAACGTATCAAAATTGCCATTGGATTTTTGCTACAAGGCACTGCCATTTTTCTAGCACTTGCATTCTTTTCTCACCTTATTCATGGAGATCATGATCAACATATTATTGAATCTTTTCAAACATTAGGCGTAAAACAATCGGGCGCAGCCCTATGCAACTGGCTAGGTTTTATAGGAGCTTTTGTAAGCTATTATTGTGTTCATTTATGGTTGGGTATAACTGCTTTTATCTTTTTACCCTGCCTATTCTTTATAGGGATAAAAATGGTTACACAAAAAATTTGTCCTGATCTCTCCCTATTAAAGTTGATTATAGCATCTATTTTTCTTGTCTTATGGTTTAATATTTTATTAGGATACCTACATACCCTTTACCCAACCGCTCAAATACTTGCCAACCAATTAGGGGGCGTCAGCTATGAACTAGGCCCTTTGTTTAAAGGACTGCTGGGATATGGAACTTTTATACTGCTTTTTATTTCTTTTGTAATTTTTACGGTTGTATCCTTTAATGTAACCTCTTTTCCAATCATTTATTTTTTTATACGTAAGCTATCCCCTTCCCCTCATAAAGAGGATGACACATCCTTAAGCAAGGATAATGAAAGTAAGCATAATGAGACGTATGATTCAGAATATGGTTTGAACAATGAGGAAGTGTCCAGTAAAAAAAAAACGAATAATTTGGCAATAACACAGACAAATACTACGCAATCAAGTCTTATAAGTGGTGCAGAGGATCCAGATCTAGAAAATTATCCTCAACATAATCGCAATATAGACTTTGAAGTAGTTTCATGTACTCCCAAAACACTTTCTAAAAATTTGTTAAAGGAGCAAGCCATCCATACTTCCGCTCCTATTCGATTAGGTAATATTCAGGTAGAAAACTATGACCCTACCCTAGACTTATCTAACTATACGTATCCTTCCTTAGATCTATTAGAACGCTATGAACAAGAAAATATATCTGTTACGCAAGAAGAATTAGCTATAAACAAAAACAATATTGTACAAACCTTACACAATTTTAAGATCAATATAGCAAAAATAAAAGCAACCATTGGTCCTACCGTTACCCTCTATGAGATTATACCCGAAGCAGGCGTAAAAGTTTCTAAAATCAAAAACCTGGAGGATGACATTGCCCTTAACCTAGCTGCCCTCGGCATCCGAATTATTGCACCCATACCAGGAAAAGGAACCATTGGTATCGAAGTACCAAATAAAAATAGAGAACTGGTGCCCCTTCAAGAGATGCTTGCTTCTGAAAAATTTTTAAAGGGCAAGATGGACCTACCAGTTGTATTAGGAAAAAGTATTTCAAATGAACTATTTATTGCAGATTTAGCACGCATGCCGCATCTACTTATTGCGGGAGCTACCGGGCAAGGAAAATCTGTAGGTCTTAACGTACTACTCACCTCTTTGATTTATAAAAAGCATCCTTCTCAACTAAAATTAGTATTAGTAGATCCTAAAAAAGTAGAGTTATCGTTGTATAACAGGTTAGAAAACCATTTTTTAGCCAAATTACCCATTAGCGAAGAAGCCATCATTACAGAGACCAAAAATGTAGTCCATACTTTACATTCCTTATGTATTGAAATGGATCATCGGTACGAATTGTTAAAGGAAGCAGGTACACGCAATATTAAAGAATATAATGAAAAATTTGTAAAAAGAATACTTAATCCCCAAGCAGGGCATCGATTTTTACCTTATATTGTGTTAGTTCAGTTTCATAATCTTTTACCTGAGTTTACACTTTTTGAGAATATTTGTATTCCTGGTTATATTGGAAATTTTTCCAAAAAAGAAGTTGAAAAAAAAGCCAATGAACTTTTATCTTTATTGGGTATTAGCCATCGTAAAAATTACTTACCAACGGATATTTCTGGGGGAGAACGACAACGCGCAGCTGTAGCTAGAGCATTGGTTAACAATCCATCTATTATTTTTGCTGATGAGCCAAGTGGTAGTCTTGACACTAAAAGTGCAGGGGTACTGCATGAACTCTTCTTAGAGCTAAGAAGAACATTAAAACAAACCTTTGTATTTGTAACCCATAATCAATCGCTTGCAACTATTGCAGATAGAATTTTGTTGCTGCAAGATGGTAGATTACAGTAATGGTATGTATTTTTTGGTTTAAACAGTATCCAGACCCATATGATTCAATCAGCTGAAACTGTTTTACAAAATTTAGCAAAAAAAATTTATGAACCCATTTATTTTTTGCAAGGGGAGGAAGTCTATTACCTGGATGCCATTACCCGGCATATCGAAGAGCAATTGCTCACTCCAGCTGAAAAAGGATTTAATTTAAGCATTTTTTATGGAAAAGAATGTAGTATGGCTGCTCTACTCACCCAAGCGCGTCGTTTCCCTATGGGAGCAGACAAACAAATTGTTATTGTAAAAGAAGCACAAGAGATGGCAGACTTAAAAAATGCTACTGGGCAACAGTTATTATTGCATTACTTGCACCATCCACAACTTACTACATTATTGGTTTTTGCATACAAATATAAAACCATCGATGGAAGAAGTACTTTTAGTAAAGTGCTGAATAAAAATACAGTTCTGGTTACTTCCAAAAAACTATATAACCAACAGCTACCTACTTTTATCAAATCTTTTGTAAAAACGTTAGAGCTCTCTATAACAGAAAAAGCCATTTGGATGCTGCAAGCGTGCATTGGCAATGATCTAACTAGAATAGTCAATGAACTCCATAAATTACGGCTTAACCTGAATACAGGCAATACCATTACCGACAGCATCGTAGAGACCTATATAGACTTATCTAAACCTTTCAATGTATTTGAATTGCAGAAAGCCATTATGCAAAAAGATTACCCAAAGAGCTATCAAATCATTAGTATTTGCGCATTAAATGCAAAGGAACATGCTGCATTACCGATTATAACCATTTTATATATTTTTTTTTCCAAATTGCTTTTGTTACATCAAACAAAAGAAACCGATCCTGCTAAAATTTCTAAACACATTGAAATACACCCCTATTTTGTTCAAGGATATCTTGACGCTAGGAGACATTACCCCTTACACCAAATCCTGCAAAATATAACCTATCTACATCAAGCTGATGTGCAGGTCAAAGGAATTGATTGTAATACAAATGATTATCAGGTTATGAAAGAATTAATCTTTAAGCTTATGCACGCATAAAGATATCCGTTCATCTGTGTGACAGACATATTTTATAGATTACAGAAAATTGCTAATATTTAATAATTGATGATTTTATCCATTTTTTAAAAAAATTACTTCTTTTAAAGCTACTTTTTTTGCTTGATCAAAAAAAGTAGCCAAAAAAAATCAAGCGCTGGTGAACAAAGCCGTTGAAAATTTCAGTCTGAAAGCTGAAAATCAAAACTCGCTCTATGGTTACTCAATGGATTTGGAAAGCTGGCAAGGCGCGCGAGGGTGAAGCGCACGCAGCATAGTGGAAACTATGTGAGTACGCTGAATCCCGAAGTGGAACGTAGCCAGCTTTTCAAAGACGAAGAGTAGGCTTAAACAGGCTGATTTTCTACTAAGCTTTCAGACTAAAATTTTCTAATCACAGCTTTGTTCAAGGCGCGTTTTTATGATCTTGCATTATTGCACTATTTTTAAATAGGCATAGGCCATTCCACTGAACGGGCAATGGCGTCAACTTAAGGCAATTCATGATTAGCCTACCCTCCTATTCTACTTGGTTATCAATAACAGCTAAACCTTAAGTTGACGCCATTGACTGAACGGGTACGCATAGGCCATACCACTGAACGGATACTATTTTTGATCGGGTTTGTTATGAACATACTATGGAACATACGCCAATAAAAGTTGGCCATCCATGGACGAATGGACAATAACTTAATATTAATAATTATATTTTACAATAGAACTATTAAACGATTTAAGCCACTCCACTGAACGGATGCGTTTCATTTTGGTTATTTGGTTATTAACAATTTATTTTATAAATTTGTATTTCGGTAAATCAGAACGCTTTTGCCAACTATGTATCTATGTTAGATTTTTCATATGTTTTCAATGGAAATTATCATGATAGCTGCTGGGATAGCCGGCTTAATCAGCGCTATTCATTTAACTAAAAGCGGATTTGCAAGTAGCTTTTCTTGTCAAGAACAACTATCCTATGCTTTATGCTTTTCCTTACTTTAAATTTTTTATTTAATCAAAAAATCAACCCAAAAAATCAAACAGCAGCCGTTTCTATGCTACAGAGCATAATATATTTAATTTAAAACTTTTAAAACACCCATCATGTATTTTTTTCTAATTTTGTTCCTAATCTTCAGTGGATGTACTAAAGTACGGCAAGGTATAGGTACTTCAAACGACATGGCATTGGCAGGCAGTTCAAAAACAGATTTAGGTGAAAATCAAGAAAAAATTGATTATCCGGAACTCATGCAATTGATCAATGAAAATAAACTTAAAAATAATAGATACTGGGACTGGACGGGTCAACCGAATAACAAAATAAGTATATTCTTGGACAAGCTACATGGAAAATACGTGTCCACTTGCGTGTCCACTTTGGAGGTAAAAAATCTACTGGGTAAGTTGGTACCTTATCTGTGTAAGGCACCGTGCTCTAGTCTTACAGTAGATTGCAGTTCTGTAAATTTATTAGGTGAATATCTTGATGCGATATTGGTTGCTCTTAAAGATACAGCTGTTCGTAGCCTAGAGATAAAATCGGCTAATTTAGGCCTGATGCAAGCGGATCTATTGAGGACAGCATTTTCTAAACTCAAACATACAAAGATTGAAGAATTGAACCTGTATGGTAAAGATTTAGCAAATAATGTAGATTCCCTACTTTCTGCACTTGTGGACTCAAATGTGCGTGAATTAAATTTGAGTTTCAATTATTTACACCTGGTGCAAGCGGATCTATTGAGGACAGCATTTTCTAAACTCAAAGATACAAAGATTGAAAAATTGGCACTGTGTGATAACAAATTAGCAAATAATATAGATCCCCTACTTTCTGCACTTGTGGGTAACACAACTGTGCGTGAATTAGATTTGAGTTTAAATGATTTACACCTGGTGCAAGCGGATCTATTGAGGACAGCATTTTCTAAACTCAAAGATACAAAGATTGAAAAATTGATATTGTGTGAGAACGGATTAGCAAATAATATAGATCCCCTATTTTCTGCACTTGTGGACTCAGATGTGCGTGAATTAAATTTAGAAATGAATGATTTAGGCCTGGTGCAAGCGGATCTATTGGGGACAGCATTTTCTAAACTCAAACATACAAAGATTGAAAAATTGGGACTGGATGATAACGAATTAGCAAATAATGTAACTGTCCTGCTTCCTGCGCTTGTGGATAATACAGCTATACGTCACATAGATTTATGTAACAATAATTTAGATACAGTAGAATTGAAAACTTTATGTGAAGCTTTCTCTTCGCTTCAGCATACAGCCGTTGATAGTTTGAGTTTTCGTGAAAGGTTTCGTACAGTGGGTTTTGGCTCTTGGGATTTAAACAGTATGGAAAAATTGCTGGCTAAGTTAAGCGGTACAAAGATACGTAAAGTTTCGTGCTATGGACCTGAGGGTTCAGGAAACTTAGTTAATTGGTTTAATTCAAACATTGCTTATCCGCACGATACTGTGTACCATGAAAGTGGATTACAAAGAGCATGTATACGTACCATGATGCAAAACAATTTAGATCTAAATGCAGCAAGGTCTAATATACAATTAGAAAAAATAATTAATGAATATGAATCTGATGAACTTGGTTTAGAGATAGGGTCCATATACGACGAAGAGGATACAACAGATGAGGATATAGGAAATTCCGACGAAGAGGATACAACAGATGAGGATATAGGAAATTCCGACGAAGAGGATACAACAAATGAGGATATGGAAATTCCAACGAAGAGGAGCAAGCTGCTATAAATTATGTGGACAGGGATACCCATTTTGTCTAAGCCGGAAGCAGCAATCCTCAATAGCTTTGGAACGTTGGCAACGTATAAAGCTACTCCATATTTACACACTTAAATAGACAAGCCTGTAATAAAAAAAATCAAGCGCTAGTGAACAAAGGTGCGTTTTTATGATCTTGCATTATTGTGCTATTTTTAATGGGTACGAACACAAATACACAAAACCTTTGCCATACCATCTTTACCATAACAGCATTTTGAATAAAATAAATAATGTAGTGGAGTAAATTATATTATTTATAAACTTGTTTCCTATCGCAACGGTTTCAAAAGGTCTAATATTAAAAAATTTAACAGGCTTACCTTTAAAGGCAATTTAGTTATATTGTAAGTGGTTGGCTATGTATAATATTTAAGAACGCTTTATATTCGTATTTCTTCAGTGGTGTGGTTTATGTGTATTTTTTCACGTTCGTATTTAGAAATAGCGCAATAATGTAAGTTTAGTTCGTATTTAGAAATAGCGCAATAATGTAAGTTTATAAAAAACGCGCCTTGAACAAAGCTGTGACTAGAAAATTTCAGGCTGCAAGGTAGCAGAAAATCAGCCTGTTTGAGCCCAAGGCTGCAGGCCTGGGCGAGTTCTGATTTTCAGCTTGCAGTCTGAAATTTTCAACAGCTTTGTTCACCAGCGCTTGATTTTTTTTGGCTACTTTTTTTGATCAAGCAAAAAAAGTAGCTTTAAAATGAAATAATTTTAAAAAAAATGGATAAAATCATTATATATTAAATATTTATTTAGCCATTTGCTATAATCTATAAAATAGGGCTGCCACGCAAGTGAACGAACACTTTATATTCTCTATGATTCAAAAAGAAGAAATTATAAACGCCATTAAACAAGTCTATGATCCAGAAATACCGGTAGATGTCTATGAGCTAGGGCTTATTTATAACATTACGATTTTACCGCTCAACAATATTGAGATATTAATGACGCTTACTTCTCCTAATTGCCCAGCAGCAGATAGTATACCTGGACAAATAGAAGAAAAAATTAGAGCTATAGAAGACGTAAATGAAGTAATGATTCATTTAACATTTGAACCACCTTATACGCCAGACCGAATGTCGGAAGTGGCTAAATTAGCATTGGGGTTTTCTTAACGGCATACCACTTTTTCAAACTACTTTTTATATCTTATTTGACTTACCTTTTGTGTTAATGGCCAAAAATAATTATAAAGTCCAACCAGAGACTCCTAAAAAAAAACTTTCATTTAAACTATTTACGTTAGATCAACGTATCAAAATTGCCATTGGATTTTTGCTACAAGGCACTGCCATTTTTCTAGCACTTGCATTCTTTTCTCACCTTATTCATGGAGATCATGATCAACATATTATTGAATCTTTTCAAACATTAGGCGTAAAACAATCGGGCGCAGCCCTATGCAACTGGCTAGGTTTTATAGGAGCTTTTGTAAGCTATTATTGTGTTCATTTATGGTTGGGTATAACTGCTTTTATCTTTTTACCCTGCCTATTCTTTATAGGGATAAAAATGGTTACACAAAAAATTTGTCCTGATCTCTCCCTATTAAAGTTGATTATAGCATCTATTTTTCTTGTCTTATGGTTTAATATTTTATTAGGATACCTACATACCCTTTACCCAACCGCTCAAATACTTGCCAACCAATTAGGGGGCGTCAGCTATGAACTAGGCCCTTTGTTTAAAGGACTGCTGGGATATGGAACTTTTATACTGCTTTTTATTTCTTTTGTAATTTTTACGGTTGTATCCTTTAATGTAACCTCTTTTCCAATCATTTATTTTTTTATACGTAAGCTATCCCCTTCCCCTCATAAAGAGGATGACACATCCTTAAGCAAGGATAATGAAAGTAAGCATAATGAGACGTATGATTCAGAATATGGTTTGAACAATGAGGAAGTGTCCAGTAAAAAAAAAACGAATAATTTGGCAATAACACAGACAAATACTACGCAATCAAGTCTTATAAGTGGTGCAGAGGATCCAGATCTAGAAAATTATCCTCAACATAATCGCAATATAGACTTTGAAGTAGTTTCATGTACTCCCAAAACACTTTCTAAAAATTTGTTAAAGGAGCAAGCCATCCATACTTCCGCTCCTATTCGATTAGGTAATATTCAGGTAGAAAACTATGACCCTACCCTAGACTTATCTAACTATACGTATCCTTCCTTAGATCTATTAGAACGCTATGAACAAGAAAATATATCTGTTACGCAAGAAGAATTAGCTATAAACAAAAACAATATTGTACAAACCTTACACAATTTTAAGATCAATATAGCAAAAATAAAAGCAACCATTGGTCCTACCGTTACCCTCTATGAGATTATACCCGAAGCAGGCGTAAAAGTTTCTAAAATCAAAAACCTGGAGGATGACATTGCCCTTAACCTAGCTGCCCTCGGCATCCGAATTATTGCACCCATACCAGGAAAAGGAACCATTGGTATCGAAGTACCAAATAAAAATAGAGAACTGGTGCCCCTTCAAGAGATGCTTGCTTCTGAAAAATTTTTAAAGGGCAAGATGGACCTACCAGTTGTATTAGGAAAAAGTATTTCAAATGAACTATTTATTGCAGATTTAGCACGCATGCCGCATCTACTTATTGCGGGAGCTACCGGGCAAGGAAAATCTGTAGGTCTTAACGTACTACTCACCTCTTTGATTTATAAAAAGCATCCTTCTCAACTAAAATTAGTATTAGTAGATCCTAAAAAAGTAGAGTTATCGTTGTATAACAGGTTAGAAAACCATTTTTTAGCCAAATTACCCATTAGCGAAGAAGCCATCATTACAGAGACCAAAAATGTAGTCCATACTTTACATTCCTTATGTATTGAAATGGATCATCGGTACGAATTGTTAAAGGAAGCAGGTACACGCAATATTAAAGAATATAATGAAAAATTTGTAAAAAGAATACTTAATCCCCAAGCAGGGCATCGATTTTTACCTTATATTGTGTTAGT
>NZ_RARA01000001.1 GCF_003788695.1 Candidatus Cardinium hertigii | reverse complement strand
CCTAGCCCAGTTGGCACGTGCCATTGGGATACATCTTGTTTTAGCGACCCAGCGCCCTTCGGTCAATGTTATTACCGGTACGATCAAAGCCAATTTTCCTGTTAGGATTTCCTATAAAGTAAGCTCCCGTATTGATTCTAGAACCATTTTAGATGCTAGTGGAGCAGAACAATTGGTAGGAAATGGAGATATGCTACTCGCTATGAACTCTGACATTATCCGATTACAAGGCCCTTTCTTAGATACAGCGGAAGTAGAACGGGTGTGTACCTACATTGGTGCACAACAAGGCTATCCTTCTGCATATATGTTACCCACTTATAATGAGGAGGACAAAGATGATACCGTGGCAGTAGATCTACAAGGAATAGATCCTTTGTTTGAAGAAGCAGCAAGGTTAATTGTATTACATCAACAGGGAAGCACTTCTCTTATTCAACGGAAGTTAAAACTTGGTTATAATCGTTCTGGAAGACTCATAGACCAATTAGAAACTGCAGGCATTGTCGGTCCTTTTGAAGGAAGTAAAGCAAGAGCAGTTTTGGTAACAGATGAAACGAGTTTAAATAATATATTAGTTGGATTAAATCGCAAATAATGGTATCCGTTCATTTGCGTGGTAGCCATATTTTATAGATTATTGATAATTTTATCCATTTTTTTTAAAAACTACTTATTTTAAAGCTACTTTTTTTGCTTGATCAAAAAAAGTAGCCGAACGGACAATGGCGTCAACTTAAGGCAATTCATGATTAGCCTACCCTCCTATTATACTTGGTTATCAATAACAGCTAAACCTTAAGTTGACGCCATTGGCCGAACGGATACGAATAGAGATCATGCCATTGCCATGCTCCATTTCATAATAAATTTTC
>NZ_RARA01000005.1:2926-6629 GCF_003788695.1 Candidatus Cardinium hertigii | reverse complement strand
ACCAACGGATATTTCTGGGGGAGAACGACAACGCGCAGCTGTAGCTAGAGCATTGGTTAACAATCCATCTATTATTTTTGCTGATGAGCCAAGTGGTAGTCTTGACACTAAAAGTGCAGGGGTACTGCATGAACTCTTCTTAGAGCTAAGAAGAACATTAAAACAAACCTTTGTATTTGTAACCCATAATCAATCGCTTGCAACTATTGCAGATAGAATTTTGTTGCTGCAAGATGGTAGATTACAGTAATGGTATGTATTTTTTGGTTTAAACAGTATCCAGACCCATATGATTCAATCAGCTGAAACTGTTTTACAAAATTTAGCAAAAAAAATTTATGAACCCATTTATTTTTTGCAAGGGGAGGAAGTCTATTACCTGGATGCCATTACCCGGCATATCGAAGAGCAATTGCTCACTCCAGCTGAAAAAGGATTTAATTTAAGCATTTTTTATGGAAAAGAATGTAGTATGGCTGCTCTACTCACCCAAGCGCGTCGTTTCCCTATGGGAGCAGACAAACAAATTGTTATTGTAAAAGAAGCACAAGAGATGGCAGACTTAAAAAATGCTACTGGGCAACAGTTATTATTGCATTACTTGCACCATCCACAACTTACTACATTATTGGTTTTTGCATACAAATATAAAACCATCGATGGAAGAAGTACTTTTAGTAAAGTGCTGAATAAAAATACAGTTCTGGTTACTTCCAAAAAACTATATAACCAACAGCTACCTACTTTTATCAAATCTTTTGTAAAAACGTTAGAGCTCTCTATAACAGAAAAAGCCATTTGGATGCTGCAAGCGTGCATTGGCAATGATCTAACTAGAATAGTCAATGAACTCCATAAATTACGGCTTAACCTGAATACAGGCAATACCATTACCGACAGCATCGTAGAGACCTATATAGACTTATCTAAACCTTTCAATGTATTTGAATTGCAGAAAGCCATTATGCAAAAAGATTACCCAAAGAGCTATCAAATCATTAGTATTTGCGCATTAAATGCAAAGGAACATGCTGCATTACCGATTATAACCATTTTATATATTTTTTTTTCCAAATTGCTTTTGTTACATCAAACAAAAGAAACCGATCCTGCTAAAATTTCTAAACACATTGAAATACACCCCTATTTTGTTCAAGG
Source organism: Candidatus Cardinium hertigii (assembly GCF_003788695.1). Next base: position 5,471 of record NZ_RARA01000005.1, on the reverse strand, counting down.
ATATCTTGACGCTAGGAGACATTACCCCTTACACCAAATCCTGCAAAATATAACCTATCTACATCAAGCTGATGTGCAGGTCAAAGGAATTGATTGTAATACAAATGATTATCAGGTTATGAAAGAATTAATCTTTAAGCTTATGCACGCATAAAGATATCCGTTCATCTGTGTGACAGACATATTTTATAGATTACAGAAAATTGCTAATATTTAATAATTGATGATTTTATCCATTTTTTAAAAAAATTACTTCTTTTAAAGCTACTTTTTTTGCTTGATCAAAAAAAGTAGCCAAAAAAAATCAAGCGCTGGTGAACAAAGCCGTTGAAAATTTCAGTCTGAAAGCTGAAAATCAAAACTCGCTCTATGGTTACTCAATGGATTTGGAAAGCTGGCAAGGCGCGCGAGGGTGAAGCGCACGCAGCATAGTGGAAACTATGTGAGTACGCTGAATCCCGAAGTGGAACGTAGCCAGCTTTTCAAAGACGAAGAGTAGGCTTAAACAGGCTGATTTTCTACTAAGCTTTCAGACTAAAATTTTCTAATCACAGCTTTGTTCAAGGCGCGTTTTTATGATCTTGCATTATTGCACTATTTTTAAATAGGCATAGGCCATTCCACTGAACGGATACGCATAGGCCATATCACACTGAACGGATACTATTTTTGATCGGGTTTGTTATGAACATACTATGGAACATACGCCAATAAAAGTTGGCCATCCATGGACGAATGGACAATAACTTTGTATTAATAATATTAATAATTATATTTTACAATAGAGCTATTAAACGATTTAAACCACTCCACTAAACGGATGCGTTTCATTTTGGTTATTTGGTTATTAACAATATATTTTATAAATTTGCATTTCGGTAAATCAGAACGCTTTTGCCAACTATGTATCTATGGTAGATTTTTTATATGTTTTCAATGGAAATTATCATGATAGCTGTTGGGATAGCCGTCTTAATCAGCGCTATTCATTTAACCAAAGGTGGATTTGTAAGTAATTGTTCTTGTCAAGAACAACTATCTTGTGCTTTTCCTAACTCTAATTTTTTGGAGATTTGTTTAATCAAAAAATCAACCCAAAAAATCAAGCAGCAGCGGCTTCTATGCTATAGAGCATAATATATTTAGTTTAAAACTAATTTAAAAAACCAATTATGTATTTTTTACTATTTTTTTTCCTAGTCTTCAGTGGATGTACTAAAGTACGGCAAGGTATAGGTACTTCAGACGACATGGCATTGGCAGGCAGTTCAACAACAGATTTGGGTGAAAATCAAGAAAAAATTGATTATACAGAACTCATGCAATTGATCAATGAAAATAGTATTAATAAATATTGGGATATTAAGCCGGATGGCACTGTATATATACAATTGAGCAATTTACATAAAAAATACGTATCCACGTTGCAGTCACAAAATCCACTGGGCAGGCTGGTAGCTTACTTGTGTAAGGCACCCTGCTCCAAGCTTATGGTAAATTGCCATTCTGTAAATTCATCAAGTGAATATCTTGATGCGATATTGGTTGCTCTTAAAGATACAGCTGTTCGTAGTCTAAGAGTACATTGGGCTGATTTAGGCACAGTACAAGCGGAGCTATTGAGCCTAGCATTTTCTAAACTCAAATATACAAAGATTGAAAATTTGGACTTGGCTGGTAACCAATTGAAAAATAATATAGATCCCCTACTTTCTGCACTTGTGGACTCAGATGTGCGTGAATTAAATTTGAATTCCAATGATTTACACCTGGTGCAAGCGGATCTATTGAGGACAGCATTTTCTAAACTCAAACATACAAAGATTGAAAAATTGGGACTGTGTCAGAACGGATTAGCAAATAATATAGATCCCCTACTTTCTGCACTTGTGGGTAACACAACTGTGCGTCAATTAGTCTTATTTTCGAATGCTTTAGGCTCGGTGCAAGCGGAGCTATTGGGCACAGCATTTTCTAAACTCAAACATACAAAGATTGAAAGTTTGGGTCTGGGGCATAACCAATTGAAAGATAATATAGTTCTCCTACTTCCTGCACTTGTGGACTCAGATGTTCGTTATTTAGATTTGGATTTCAATGATTTAGGCTCGGTACAAGCGGAGCTATTGAAGACAGCATTTTCTAACCTTAAACATACAAATATAAAGATTGAAAATTTGAAACTGGAGAATAACGAATTGAAAGATAATATAGATCCCCTACTTTCTGCACTTGTGGGTAACACAACTGTGCGTGAATTAGATTTGAATTTCAATGATTTACACCTGGTGCAACCGGAGCTATTGGGTGCAGAATTTTCTAAACTCAAACATACAAAGATTGAAAAATTGAAACTGTGTGGTAACAAATTAGCAAATAATATAGATCTCCTACTTTCTGCACTTGTGGACTCAGATGTGCGTGAATTAGATTTAGAGATGAATGATTTAGGCCTGGTGCAAACGGAGCTATTGGGGACAGCATTTTCTAAACTCAAAGATACAAAGATTGAAAAATTGAGACTGGATTATAACGAATTAGCAAA
>NZ_RARA01000005.1:0-2919 GCF_003788695.1 Candidatus Cardinium hertigii | reverse complement strand
ATTGCTTATCCGCACGATACGGTGTACCATGAAAGTGGATTACAAAGAGCATGTATACGTACCATGATGCAAAACAATTTAGATCTAAATGCAGCAAGGTCTAATATACAATTAGAAAAAATAATTAAGGAATATGAATCTGATGAACTTGGTTTAGAGATAGAGTCCATATCCGATGAAGAGAGTACAACAGATGAGGATATAGAAAATTCTGACGAAGAGGATACAGCAAATGAGGATATAGGAAATTCCGACGAAGAGGATATAGCAAATGAGGATATAGGAAATTCCGACGAAGAGGATACAACAGATGAGGATATGGAAATTCCGACGAAGAGGAGTAAGCTGCTATAAATTATGTGGACAGGGATACCCCTTGTCTAAGCCGGAAGCAGCAATCCTCAATAGCTTTGGAACCTTGGCAAGGTATAAAGCTACTCCATATTTACACACTTAAACAGGCAAGCCTGTAATAAACGGGGGCTTTAGTTTAAGGAAAAGTAAATTGTATCCGTTCACTCAATGGCGTCAACTTAAGGTTTAACTATTATTGATAACCAATTAGAATAGGATATTTTTTTTACATTTGCTACATTGCTTCTTATTTAGCGAATAAATTCTTTTTTTATTATTTCATAAAAAAGTGTATGATACATTTTTTTATGAAAGAGTTTTTAGGGGAAAATTTTATTTCGGAAATTAAAGATAAATTGTATTCAGCCATTGCTTTATGCTTTTCCTTACTTTAAATTTTTTGTTTGATCAAAAAAGCAACCCAAAAAATCAAGCAGCAGCCGTTTCTATGCTACAGAGCATAATATATTTAATTTAAAACTTTTAAAACACCCATCATGTATTTTTTTCTAATTTTGTTCCTAGTCTTCAGTGGATGTACTAAAGTCCGGCAAGGTATAGGTACTTCAAACGACATGGCATTGGCAGGCAGTTCAAAAACAGATTTAGATGAAAATCAAGAAAAAATTTATGATTCAGAACTCATGCAATTGATCAATGAAAATGAAAATAAACTTAAAAATAATAGATACGCGGACTGTTACTGGATTTGGGCGGGTCAACCGTATAACACAATAAGTATATTCTTGGACAAGCTACATGGAAAATACGTGTCCACTTGCGTGTCCACTTTGGAGGTAAAAAATCTACTGGGTAAGTTGGTACCTTATCTGTGTAAGGCACCGTGCTCTAGTCTTAAAGTAGATTGCAGTTCTGTAAATTTATTAGGTGAATATCTTGATGCGATATTGGTTGCTCTTAAAGGTACAGCTGTTCGTAGCCTAGACATAAAATTGGCTAATTTAGACCTGATGCAAGTGGATCTATTGAGGACAGTATTTTCTAACCTCAAACAGACAAAGATTGAAAAATTGGTACTGTGGGATAACAAATTAGCAAATAATATAGATCCCCTACTTTCTGCACTTGTGGACTCAGATGTGCGTGAATTAGATTTGAGTTTCAATTCTTTACACCTGGTGCAAGCGGATCTATTGAGGACAGCATTTTCTAAACTCAAACATACAAAGATTGAAGAATTGACACTGTGTTGTAATCATTTAGCAAATAATATAGATCCCCTACTTTCTGCGCTTGTGGGCACAAATGTTCGTTACTTAGATTTAAGTGGGAATGATTTAGGCCTGGTGCAAGCGGATCTATTGAGGACAGCATTTTCTAAACTCAAACATACAAAGATTGAAAAATTGGGACTGTGTGGTAACCATTTAGCAAATAATATAGATCCCCTACTTTCTGCACTTGTGGGCACAAATGTTCGTTACTTAGATTTAAGTGGGAATTATTTAGGCCTGGTGCAAGCGGATCTATTGAGGACAGCATTTTCTAACCTTAAACATACAAATACAAAGATTGAAGATTTGAATTTGAGTGGGAACAAGTTAGCAAATAACGTAGTTCTCCTACTTCCTGCACTTGTGGACTCAGATGTTCGTAAATTAGATTTAGATATGAATGATTTAGGCCTGGTGCAAGCGGATCTATTGGGGGCAGCATTTTCTAAACTCAAAGATACAAAGGTTGAAAATTTGAGACTGGCTAGTAACACGTTAGAAAATAATGTATCTCCCTTACTTTCTGCACTTGTGGATAATACAGCTATACGTTACCTAGATTTATGTGACAATGATTTGGATTCAGTAGAATTGAAAACTTTATGTAAAGCTTTCTCTTCGCTTCAGCATACAGCTGTTGATAGTTTGAATTTTCATGCTGATGGTTTTAGCTCTTGGGATTTAAACAGTATGGAACAATTGCTCGCTACGTTAAGTAATACAAAAATACGTAACGTTTCGTGCTCGGGTCCTGAGGGTTCAGGGAACTTAGTTGATTGGTTCAATTCAAACATTGCTTATCCGCACGATACGGTGTACCATGAAAGTGGATTACAAAGAGCATGTATACGTACCATGATGCAAAACAATTTAGATCTAAATGCAGCAAGGTCTAATATACAATTAGAAAAAATAATTAAGGAATATGAATCTGATGAACTTGGTTTAGAGATAGGGTCCATATCCGACGAAGAGAGTACAACAGATGAGGATATAGAAAATTCTGACGAAGAGGATACAGCAAATGAGGATATAGTAAATTCCGACGAAGAGGATACAACAGATGAGGATATGGAAATTCCGACGAAGAGGAGTAAGCTGCTATAAATTATGTGGACAGGGATACCCCCATCTAAGCAGGAAGCCCAATCCTCAATAGTTTTGGAACCTTGGCAAGGTATAAAGCTACTCCATATTTACACACTTAAACAGGCAAGCCTGTAATAAACGGGGGCTTTAGTTTAAGGAAAAGTAAATTGTATCCGTTCACTTGCGTGGTAGCCATATTTTATAGATTATTGATGATTTTATCCATTTTTTTTAAAAACTA
>NZ_RARA01000021.1:4989-43732 GCF_003788695.1 Candidatus Cardinium hertigii | reverse complement strand
ATTGTTGTGGTTTATGTTGTGGTCTACCGTTAAACCACTATACCGTCATTACCTCTGCTTCCTTTAATGTCAGCAGATCGTTGATTTTATGGATAGCGCGTACGCAAGAGCAATCAGAGGTGGGTAATTTGTTGCGTTACCTGGAGGAGTTACCGCTTCGTTCTTGGTCCTATTTATTGAACCATGCGGGTAAGCTTTTAGCCAGCTATAAGCTTTTTGTAGCGCATAAGGCTGTTTTTCACGATGCCTTGTATGAGCTAGGGCAATTGGATGCCCTGCTTTCTATAACCACTTTAATGGAAGAAACACGTGTCAAGGGCACTGCGCATGCTTATGCTTTTACAAAGTTTGTGGAGCCTAGCCAAGCTGCCAAACCGCATTTGGCACTTACCGCTATGTGGAATCCTATGTTAGAACCTGCTGTAGCCGTGGGCAATGACATCACTATGGATGTTGGAGGGGTACAAACGGTTGTTTTAACAGGCCCTAATGCAGGGGGCAAATCTACCTTTTTAACAGGTGTGACCTATTCCATTTTGTTAAGCCAAGTCTTTGGTATTGCGCCAGCACAGCTGTGTGAGTTGACGCCTTTCAGTAGCATCAATACCTATATTGACGTCACTGATGATATTGCAGCAGGCAAATCGTTATTTATGGCAGAAGTTGCGCGTTTTCAGGATCATTTAAATAGGCTAAGAAAGCTTAAGCGGCATGAGTTAAGTTTTAGTATTTTTGATGAGCCTTTTAGTGGTACCAATCCAACGGAGGGGGCTGCGGCAGAATATTCTGTATTAAATTCCATTGCGGACTACCAAAATACACTAAATATAGTAGCAACCCATTATCCCATGGTGATGTTGTTAGAAAAAAGAGAGCCAACAAAAGGATTTAAAAATTATCAGGTCTATATTACTAAAGATGAAGGAGGGCGTATTCAATACAGCTATAAAATCATTCCTGGAGAATCTACCCAAACCATTGCCATAGATATTTTGGAAGAGGAAGGTTATTCCTCTGAAATGTTAAAGCAAGCAAGGGATATTATAGATAATCCTGATAAATATAAGAAAAGCTTTACGGAACCAAAGAAGCCAGCTAAAAAAACAGCACCTAAAAGCAACCAAAATAATAGCCATAATAAAGCAGGAAAGAAATAATTGTATCCGTTCACTTGCGTGGTAGCCATATTTTATAGATTATAGCGATTAAAGCTACTTTTTTTGCTTGATCAAAAAAAGTAGCCAAAAAAAATCAAGCGCTGGTGAAAAAACTGCTGAAAAGAAAGGAAAAAAGCCGAAAATCAAATCTCGCTCCTACGGAGCTCAGACAAAGTGATTTTCTTTTGATTTTTTTCCTTTCTTTTCTTTCCACAGTTTTTTCAAGGCGCGTTTTTTATGATTTGCATTATTTGCACTATTTCTAATGGGTACGAATACGGATACGCATAGGCCACACGACTGAACGGATACCCCAAGTACGCTGAATCCCGAAGCGGAACAGGGGTCCCCGCCAGATACATCTAGTGGGGGAAAGCGTAGACAGCTTTTCAAAGACGAAGAGTAAGCTCAAACAGGCTGATTTTCTACTAAGCTCTCAGCCTAAAATTTTCTAGTCTCAGATTTGTTCAAGGCGCGTTTTTATAATCTTGCATTATTGCACTATTTTTAATGGGTACGAACACGAATACGCATAGGCCACATGACTGAACGGATACGCATCTATTACTATATAAACAAATGATAATCAAAATAATTTTTTTAGAATGTCTGATACATGTAAATAGATTACTTTATAATAATTTTATAAATAAGCCACAAATCACAAAATAATATTTGACGTATGGATGATGCACATCGTACACAAAGCCTTAAAGAATTGGTGAATAGGTTTCTTGAAACTTCTCCTTTTCAACGGCAATTAGAAACAGCAATGGTACGTTCTACATGGTATAAAGTTATGCCTAAAATAATCTGTGACAGAACATTAGAAATGTATGTCTATAATAACAAACTATTTTTGAAAATAACCTCTTCGGCTTTACGCCATGAACTGCGTTTTAACAAAGATAAAATACTTGACTTACTAAAAGAAGCCATGCCCCACACCCGGTTACAGGATGTAGTTCTACTGTAATTAGCGGATGGTGATATACCATTATTTTCATCCATTTATTCAATGGACTTTTTTAGATTTCTTTCAAATTGTTGAAAAAAATACACCAATCAGCTAACTTAGTGGTTAGACGGTTTCGTAGTTCAACGGATAGAATAGAAGTTTCCTAAACTTTTGATGCAGGTTCGATTCCTGCCGAGACCACTATTCATCAATAATCTATAAAAAAATAAAAAAGTAGTTTTTTAAAAAAAATGGATAAAATCGTCAGTAATCTATAAAAAAATATGGCTTCCATGCAAGTGAACGGCTTTAAAGTATTTTTAATTTAATTACTAGGTGTTTATATCAAACTTATAGTGGTATGGAGCTAAACAGATGTTAATCTAAACTAAGTACAGCCATAAAAGCTTCTTGTGGAATTTCTACTGAGCCAACTTGCTTCATCCTTTTTTTACCCTTTTTCTGCTTTTCTAGCAGTTTTCTTTTACGTGAGATATCACCTCCATAACATTTGTCTGTCACACTTTTTCGAAATGATTTTACGGTTTCTCTAGCAATGACCTTGGTACCAATAGCTGCTTGAATGCTTACTTCAAACATATGCCGAGGAATGATTTCTTTAAGTTTTTTACATAAGACCTTGCCTCGTTCATAAGCACTGTCTCTATGTACAATTGCCGAAAGCGCATCTACTTTTTCGTTATGCAATAGGATATCTAATTTTACGAGATCAGCAACAGCGAACCTAGCCAATTCATAATCTAAAGAGGCATAGCCACGTGAAATAGTTTTGAGTTTATCAAAAAAGTCAAACACTACTTCTACTAAGGGTAACTCAAAAGTGAGTTCTACACGGTCTGCCGTTAAGTAGATCTGATTTTTAAAAATGCCTCTTCTATCCATACAAAGGGTCATAATTTTACCCACAAATTCCGATTTAGTGATAATTTGGGCAAGCATAAAAGGTTCCTCAATTCGATCAATCATACCAGGATCTGGCATATCTGCAGGCGCTTGTATATTTATTAATTGGCCTTTTTTGTTAATGATATGAAACTGTACCGAGGGAACTGTAGTGATAATGGTGATATTAAATTCTTTTTCAAGGCGTTCCTGTATAATCTCCATATGGAGCATACCTAAAAAACCACATCTAAATCCAAAACCTAAGGCAGCAGAAGTTTCTGGTTCCCAAATAAGAGCAGCATCATTCAATTTTAACTTTTCCATAGAGTCCCGTAAAATCTCATATTCATTAGTATCTACTGGATAAATGCCTGCAAAAACCATAGGTTTGACCTCTTCAAACCCCTTGAGCATGGCACCTATAGAACGTCCAGCCTTATCTACATGGGTGATGGTATCACCCACCTTTATTTCATTGGCATTTTTGATCCCAGCTATCAGATAACCTACGTTACCTGCTTGGAGAAATGATTTTGGCAATTGTTGCAATTTTAAAATACCAACTTCTTCTACTTTGTAGTTTAGATCTGTATGGAAACATTTAATGGAATCTCCCGGCTTAATCATCCCATTAAAAATGCGGATATACACCTCTACACCACGAAAAATATTATATACAGAATCGAAAATCATAGCTTGTAACGGCGCATTCATATCTCCTTTAGGAGCAGGTATACGGGTAACAATAGCCTGTAGTATTTCATTAATCCCTATTCCCTTTTTAGCACTGGCAGAGATAATACTATCGTGATCACATCCGATGAGCTCTACCATTTGATCCTTTGCTTGTTCGAGCATTGCTCCCGGCAAATCAATCTTGTTTAATACAGGAATAATAGTAAGGTTTTGAGCTAAAGCTAAATATAGATTGGAAATCGTTTGTGCTTCCACACCTTGTGCAGCATCTACTACCAATAGTGCGCCTTCGCAGGCAGCAATGGAACGCGAGACTTCATAGGTAAAGTCTACATGTCCTGGTGTATCAATTAAATTGAGTAAATAGGGTTGACCATTGCATATGTACTCCATTTGGATGGCATGACTTTTAATGGTAATACCACGTTCACGTTCTACATCCATATTATCCAATACTTGATTTTTTTGATCCCGTATGCCAACCGTTTCGGTTGATTCTAATAAGCGATCGGCCAAGGTACTTTTGCCATGATCAATGTGTGCAATAATGCAAAAGTTTCGAATGTTTTTCATTAAATTAATTGGGTGAAAATGCACTTTACCTGGCCCATCTTAGGCTTTGGTACTTGCTGTATATGACAAGGTACGGAATTTAAAAAATAGTATTATCTTTGTATGAGCTTTTATCCTAAATTTTTTAGCAATCAACCTGTCATGAGCAACTTAATAAAATATGTTGAGGCAATGTGTAACCCTCAACCAGCACGCGTATTTCCTTCTTTTAAGGCTGGAGATACCATCAATGTACATGTAAAAATACAAGAAGGCACCAAAATTCGTATTCAACAATTTCAAGGAGCAGTTATCCAACGTAAAAATATTAACAGTGGGGGAGAGACTTTTACGGTACGTAAAGTATCTAAAGAGGTGGGTGTAGAACGTATTTTTCCTTTACTTTCCCCTAATATTGAAAATATAGAAGTAAAAAGAAGGGGCCATGTGCGCAGGGCAAGGATTTACTATTTACGGGGCAAACAAGGCAAGGCAGCCCGTATCAAAGAACTCAGATAAGTGGATGATTGTTGCCTCCTTAGCTCAACTGGCAGAGCAACTGATTTGTAATCAGTAGGTTGCTGGTTCGATTCCGGCAGGGGGCACTTGTTAGCATGGGCTTCATGAGTATATTACACACTTAGATTTAGGTATTGTATTTTTCCCCAAACGTATTGTTTTTTTTAAAGGACTACTGACTAACTGTCAGTCTGTATGAACATTTGGCCTATATTTTTCTTAGAAAAGAGTTTTGGCATGAAATATGATATTATTGCATTAGAACAGCTACTAGTATTTTAGTATACTGCTCATATTTTAATTTTAAACTTATACGACCAATACAATAATAGATATATAGAACAGAAGCTATGAATAAAGTTAATATAAAACCACTAGCTGATAGGGTGCTAGTGGAGCCTGCACCGGCCGAAGAAAAAACAGTGGGGGGCATTATTATTCCTGACAGTGCTAAAGAAAAGCCCCAAAAAGGAGCAGTGGTTGCAGTAGGCCCAGGAAAAAAGGATGAACCAATGACTGTTAAAGTTGGAGATCAAGTCCTTTATGGGAAATATGGTGGTACAGAATTACATTTAGATGGTAAGCTTTATCTTATTATGAAAGAATCTGATATTTATGCTATTACTTAATAATAGATAATCAGTTCATTATAACTTTACAATAAACTCATTTATAATAACAATGGCAAAGAATATATTTTTTGATGCAGAAGCTCGAGAAAAGCTTAAAAAAGGTATTGACACCATGGCTAATGCCGTGAAAGTTACGTTAGGGCCAAAAGGTAGAAATGTAATTTTAGACAAAAAGTTTGGTGCGCCTAGTGTCACTAAAGATGGCGTATCGGTGGCAAAAGAAATTAGCCTAAAGGATCCTATAGAAAACATGGGTGCGCAACTTGTAAAAGAAGTAGCTTCTAAAACAGCAGATAGTGCTGGAGATGGAACTACTACTGCTACGCTTTTGGCTCAGTCTATTTTTACACACGGCATTAAAAACGTAGCGGCAGGTGCTAATCCAATGGATATCAAACGTGGTATAGACAAAGCAGTAGAAGCAGTAGTTAAAAAACTACAAGAAACCTCTAAAAAGATTAACAGCTCCAAAGAAATAGAGCAAGTAGCTACTATTTCTGCTAATAGTGATAGCAAAATCGGTAAAATGATTGCAGATGCTATGGACAAAGTGGGCAAAGATGGCGTTATTACGGTTGAAGAGGCAAAAAGCACTGAGACAGAGGTAAAACTAGTAGAGGGAATGGAATTTGATAGAGGCTATTTATCTCATTTATTTACAACAAATACAGAAAAAATGGAAGTGGAGTTATCTAATCCATATATCTTGATTTGTGATAAGAAGATTTCTACTATGAAGGATCTGCTACCTATTTTAGAGGCGGTTTCTCAAAGTGGCAGGCCATTGCTGATAATTGCTGAAGATGTAGAGGGCGAAGCCTTAACTACGCTTGTGGTAAATAAAATCCGAGGAGCATTACGTGTAGCTGCTGTAAAAGCACCTGGTTTTGGAGATAGAAGGAAAGCGATGTTAGAGGATATTGCTGTACTTACAGGTGGAAACGTGATTTCTGACGAAAAAGGGTCTAGGCTTGAAAATACTACATTAGAAAACTTAGGGGTAGCTGAAAAAGTCAATATCGACAAGGATAGCACTATCATTGTAAATGGTGCTGGAAACAAAAAAGATATTGACGCCAGAATTAATTCCATTAAAGCCCAAATGGCGCATGTTACCTCTGATTATGATAAAGAAAAACTCCAAGAGCGTTTGGCAAAACTATCTGGTGGGGTAGCTATTCTTTACATCGGTGCTGCTACAGAAGTAGAAATGAAGGAGAAAAAAGATCGAGTAGATGATGCATTGCATGCCACCAGAGCGGCTGTGCAAGAGGGTATTGTACCAGGTGGAGGCGTTGCATTGTTGCGTGCAGCTACATCTGGCATATTGGATACTATAGCTGCAGAGAATGAAGACGAAAGAACTGGCTTTAAGATCTTAAAACTTGCCTTGGAATCTCCTTTGAGGACCATTGTATCCAATGCAGGTGGTGAAGAATCTGTAGTAGTACAACGTGTAAAGGAAGGAAAAGATTCCTTTGGATACAATGCACGCACAGATGCATTTGAAGACCTCTATGCAGCTGGAATTATTGATCCAACTAAAGTAACTAGACTTGCTTTAGAAAATGCAGCCTCTATCGCTTCACTTCTACTCACTACTGCCTGTGTAATAGCAGATAATCCTGATGATGAGAAAGCTAACCCTATGCCTCCAATGGGCAATGGAATGGGCGGCATGATGTAATTTTTTACTTAACGCTATCTATTATTAGCAGAACCAGGGAGCCAATTGATTTATGGTTCCCTGGTTTTTTTGTATCCGTTCAGTTGTGTGGCCTATGCGTATTTTTTCACGTTCGTACCAATTAGAAATAGCGCAATAATGTAAGTTTATAAAAACGCGCCTTGAACAAAGCTGTGACTAGAAAATTCCAGGCTACAAGGTAGTAGAAAATCAGCCTGTTTGAGCCTACTCTTCGTCTTTGAAAAGCTGGCTATGTCAGCGTACTCACATATAGTTTCCACTATGCTGCGTGCGCTTCACCCTCGCGCGCCTTGCCAGCTTCCCAAATCCATTGAGTAACCATAGAGCGAATATATATTTTCTTGTAATGCATTTCATCATATTGCAGACCTAAGCTTAGCATTTAATAATTTTTATAAATGGCTTAAAAAGGGAGGCGTTTTATATGCCCATTTTGGTCCTATTGGTTCAGCTCCTGATGGCTGTCATATAGAAGGTTTCAAATATGAAAATAAAATTTATAATTTTTGGGAAGATAAATTAATATCATTCTGGAGTCATCTGTATTTTCAATATGAGGAAATGATGGATTTTTTAAAACCATACTATACAATTGCATTTGCAAAAAAATTAGCGTATGTAATCTATAAGTCTAACTGGATTAATCGGCTTCCCTTTTCAGCTTATAAAGCTTTATTAAAAGATAACCCGTGGAAAGTAATTAATTTTTCATATTCAGAAGGGATTGATTATACCGCTAAGGATTATATAGATGCTATCAGTTTGGAAGAGGAAATGAAATATACAACATATACAAAAACTTTCTTTAAAAAAGGTAAAAAATGGTTAAGTGGCCGCAAACAAAAAATAATAAGCTTTACTTAGATAAAATTTCTACTGTACTGTCAAGTGATATTTGGACAATTAGAGCCCAAAAACCTGGTGATTATTTAACGGAGCTATTTGAAAAAAAATGGGCTGATTTTTGCGGCAGAAAATACGCACTTTTAGTTTCTTCTGGTTCTGCTGCTTTAGAAATTTCTTTACGTGTATTACATATAGGTCAAGGTGATGAAGTAATTATCCCAGCATTAGGATGGTATGCCACCGCTGCTGCCGTTACTAGGGTAGGGGCGACTCCTATCTTTTGCGATATAGATCCTTATACAACTTGTATAGATTCAAAAGAAGCTGATGCTTTAGTATCTTCAAAAACAAAAGCTATAATTGCGGTACATCTGCATTGCAGTTTTGCACCGCTGATAGCTTTAAAGGAATTGTGTCAAAATCATAATATTATTCTACTAGAAGATGCTTCTCAAGCACATGGTGGGGCATACCTTGGCAATGCGCCAGGCCATTATGCGCTTGCTGCTGCTTTTAGCTTTAACCAAGAAAAATTAATTCCTTCAGGAGAAGGAGGCGCTATTGTGACGGATGACGAATCTTTTTATAGAAAAGCTTATGCATTAAGAACAGATGGGTACATTCCGTACCAATACGGTGAATGGATTCCCTCTGGCTTTTTAGGAGCTAACTTTGCTGCTTCAGAATTTCAAGCCGCAATATTATTAGGAAGTTTGGAAGAGTTTTCTTATTTCAATGCAATCCGTCTTAAAAATGCTGAAAAGTTGTCTGCAAACTTAAGCGCTATAGAAGGCATACATACTATTTTACAGCCTTATGAGATAACACATCATTTTTATTATGAATTAGGAATAATATTTTCAGAGCGCATTCTTTCTAAAATTGGTTTGAACACGATTATTGAGATTATTAATAATAACCATATTATATCAGTGAGTAGAACGGACATTCCTGTCCCTGATAATCCTTTATTTAGTCCATATTTTAAGCATAGAAGGCATAACTTTTTATTTAAAAATGCTCAACAAATATATGACCATCTGCTTGTTCTGCATCACAAATTCTTATTGCAAGAAGAAATTCAATATATTTTACCTAGTTTAATAAAAAGTATTTTGTCTTCCGTTTCCAAAAACACTATAAACAGTAATAGTATAAGTTGAGTAGCCTATAGCCTGTTTGCATTACAGAAAGAAATTAAATAAGAGCCATTAAAAATGCGGCATGATAAGGAACATGAGAAATGCAATAAATCAATATAAAAAATTACCCACCCATTTTTTTTCTTTTATAATTTTTTTTCTAAAACCATACATGGGTAGGTGGTTTTTGATGCTCTGTTGTATTGCCTATTTAGCTTTATGTGCTTCTTTAGAGCCTTTTAGCCTAAAACTTATTATTAACCACGTATTGAATAACGAAACCAACCGTATTGCTCAAGTTGGAATTTTTATTTCATTTTTTATTGCCATAAGATTAACGCATTTTTTATCTGCTTTTGCTGTTGATACACTGCTGGCATATGTGCATCCCAATATTGGACAAGATATCGTAGCTGAGCTACTTAATAATTTATGGTTTCATAATGAAGCTTTCTATCAAGAAGAACTATTGGGTAGTTTAGCTTCCAAGATTTCTACTATCCAACATGCTGTTAAAAATATTTTGGATAATAGTAGAAGAATATTTCGGTTCTTTTTTGAAATCCTATTTGCATGCTTATTTACCAGTTTTATCCACCCCATATATATATTAGTGATATTGGGATGGGCTATCACATTTGTAACATTTGGTCTTTTGTTTGCTTTACGGCTTAATATATTATCTTATAAATTATCAGAAAGCGCTAATGAAGCGCTAGGAAAAATAATAGATGTGATTTCTAATATTTTTACTGTGAAAATATTTTATCATTATAATCATGAAAACAGATATATATCCACTTATCTAAAGGCTGTAGCAAATAGAGATAAAGATTTTCGTTTACTACAAGCTAAATCATGGATTATTTTAGATATTTTTTGTCTTCTATTATCATTGGGGATGATTTTATTGTTAATAAAGTTGGTGCATACATCTATGATTACACCGGGTAATTTTACTTTTATCGTTATGGTAACTTCTTCTTTAACAGCTACTTTTTTTTGGATATTGGAACAATTGGAAGATTTTATTAACAACATAGGAGCCGGCAGGCAATCTTTAGAAGTTTTTTTTGAAAATATTAATTTGAAAGAAATACATCTTCAGAAACCTTTGTTCATCCGAGATGGTACAATTAAATTTGATAATGTAGCATTTCAATATGGGCAAGAACAAATCTTTAAGCATTTGTTTGTGGATATAAAAGGTGGAGAAAAAGTAGGGTTAGTAGGTGTTTCAGGAAGTGGAAAGAGCACTTTTATTAAGTTAATATTACGAGTTATAGAGCCTTCAAATGGATGCATTTTAATAGATGGAATGGATATCAGCACGGTTTCTCAAGCATCTATTATGAAAGCAATTGCTTATGTAAACCAAGATCCGATGCTTTTTCATAGAAGTATAAAAGAAAATATTAAGTATGGGCATCCTAATGCATCTGATGCAGAAGTGATTGCTGCTTCTAAAAAAGCTTATATAGATGACTTTATTATGTCTTTACCTGAAGGATATAATGAGTTAGTAGGCGAAAAAGGCATTAAGCTATCAGGAGGACAACGCCAGCGGATTGCTATTGCAAGAGCTTTTTTAAAACCTTCAAAGATTTTGATAATGGATGAGGCTACTTCTTCTCTTGATACGATAACAGAAAAGTATATACAAAATAGTTTAGCTCAGTTAACCATCAATAGGACTACCATTATTGTAGCACATCGTCTATCTACGGTAGCTAAGCTAGATAGGATTTTAGTTTTTGATCAAGGAAAAGTAGTGGAAGAGGGAACTCCAGATAACCTTCTAAAAAAGAGAGGCTTTTATAAAAAACTATGGGATAAAAGTATTGATGGCTTGTTACCAGAAAACTTAGGGATTGCTAAAGAACAGTATTGTACATAAATATTTAAAGCTACTTTTTTTGCTTGATCAAAAAAAGTGTATCCGTTCAGTGGAGTGGCCTAAGTCTCTATAATCTGGGAAAGAATATGGAAAGGATTTAGCTTTTGTTGCTTCCAGGATAGATAAAGAGAAATTATTCTTTCCAAAAATCTATTTCCCCGTTCAGAACCGCTGAACGGATACAAGATGGTAGGCG
Organism: Candidatus Cardinium hertigii; assembly: GCF_003788695.1. The sequence continues at coordinate 32,523 of NZ_RARA01000021.1, read as the reverse complement.
ATCATCTACGGTAAGATGGTATATGCGTACAGCAATATGGTGTGGCTGCTTTCTTATATTTTTTTGCGCCACACTTTTTAAAAAGACATGTTTTTGAGGGTAAGATCAGTATCTGAATTTGGCATGTTGGCATGTAGGCATGTAGGAAACAATACAACAGCTAACTGCCTAATCGTTTATAATTTTATAAATTTTTCCGCAAGCTTATCCAATAAATAATCTTGCAATTCTTTTATAGGGACAGTATTAATAATTTCTATACCAAAGGCCTCCAATAGTAATCTTTTAGCTAACGGTTCTTCTATACCACGTGTTTGCAAATAAAACAGCTGCGCTTGATCTAATTGCCCAGCAGTAGCACCATGGGAACACTTAACCGCATCTGCATAAATTTCCAATTGCGGTTTTACATAATGGTGGGCTCCATTCGACAAAACGATGGCATTATTCGTTTGATAGGCATGGGTTTGCTGTGCATCTGGCGTTAAGTAAATTAACCCATGAAAAGAGCCTGTTGACTGGCCCCCTAATATGCATTTATACAACTGCTTGCTAAAACTATGCGGACAGCTATGGATTACTCGGATGCGATGGTCCACTTGTTCTTTTGCACTAAGACTATAAAGGCCATATAATGTAGCGGTAGCATGACTACCCTGCACTTGGTCCGTAAGATTTATGCGTAACATAGTAGACCCAAAAGAAAAAGTATAATGCGTGAATGTGCTATGGTCCTTTTGATTACAGTAGAGGGCATGTACGTGGTAAAAAGGGACAGCATATTCGGTATGAAGGGTATAGTAGGTTAAACGAGCACTTTCTGCTAAAGTAATATGGGTTAAACTGTTAACAAAAGCCTGAATGGGATAGCCCTCAGCATACCACTCTTCTACAATGGTTACCTGACTTTCTTTCCCTATTTTCAATATAAACTGCGGTACCACATGTGTAACGGATGAAGTTATAATATGTTGAATAACAATAATATCTTCTAATTGTGTATGGTCTTTAATCTCTAGCAGATACGTTTCTTGTGCCAATAGGATGTTAAGCGTAACAAAAATATCATCACTGGATGTAAGATCAGCCATATACCCCTTGCATACTTCTTGTTGTTCCATTAAGGAGAGATCTGCTAATCTACGCAACTGGATGCCTGTACCATTATAGGAAAAACGAGATGGTGCTTTAGCCCATCTCCCATTTACAAAGGTCAGTGTAGCTGCTTTAGTGGCATGCCCATAACCTACTGCTACTGCTGCTAACGGTAGGGCTTGTTGCTCCAGAAAACTTTCACTGGGTACTTTTGTATGATACAACTGACTGCTTAATTGCTTAAGCGTCTCTCGAAAGGATATATAAGGATAATGCTCTTTTTGGCTTTCTATAAAATCCGTATGATGCAACTTGTTAAATGCCACTAAACGATCTGCGTAAAAAGGGTCAGAAAATGGTTCTAATGTCTCTACGGCCTTTGCTAGCCAATCCATAAATGTAGTCATAGACGATTAGGTTATTTGCGTAATCCATTCATACCCTTCTTGTTCTAATCGTTTGGCCAATAAACTATTACCAGATTGTATGATTTTGCCATCGTACAAAACATGTACGAAATCTGGAACAACATAGTTTAATAATCTCTGATAATGGGTAATCAATACCATGGCATTGGTAGCATTACGTAACTGATTGATCCCTTGCGATATAATTTTTAACGCATCAATATCAAGTCCAGAATCGGTTTCATCCAAAATAGCCAAAGAAGGCGCTAGCATAGCCATTTGTAGTATCTCATTTTTCTTTTTTTCTCCTCCAGAAAATCCTTCGTTCAAAGAACGCTGTACCAATGGCTGATCTATATTCACCAGCTCCATTTTTTCTTTTAAAAGCGCCAAAAAAGAAACCGCATCTAATGGCATGAGGCCATTTGTCTTTCTTATTTGATTGATAGCTGTTTTTAAAAAATTAATAGTGGTTACGCCTGGAATTTCAACTGGATACTGAAAGGCTAAAAAGAGACCAAGTGCTGCCCTAGCTTCTGGTACTAAATCCAATAAATTTTGATTATGAAATAAAATACTTCCATGTGTAACTTCATAACCTGCCCTGCCCGCTACAATAGCAGCCAAGGTACTTTTACCTGCTCCATTAGGTCCCATAATCGCATGCACTTGCCCAGCATTAACTTGAAGGTTAATACCTTTAAGCACTTTTGTATCGCCTATGCTGACATGTAGGTTTTCTATCGTGAGCATTATTGTTGTGGTTTATGTTGTGGTCTACCGTTAAACCACTATACCGTCATTACCTCTGCTTCCTTTAATGTCAGCAGATCGTTGATTTTATGGATATAGACATCAGTTAAATCCTGCAGTTTTTTCTCTGCGCGCTTTATTTCATTTTCTGCTATCCCTTCTTTTTGGGCAACGACCTTAAGGTTTTCCTTATAATCACGTCGAACATTTCGGATCATCACCCTGCCCTTTTCTGCTTCTCCCTTGATGAGTTTTACTAAACTTTTGCGTCTTTCTTCCGAAGGGGGCGGCAGCGTTACCACAACCATATGACCATCATTTTTACTGGAAAATCCAAGCTGGCTTTCTGCAATAGCTTTTTCTATAAAGGGAATAGACGGCTGTTCCCATGGTTGAATAAGTAAAGTGCGCGCATCCGTACTAGTAATGGAAGCCAATTGATTAAGCGGAACTGGATGTCCATAATAGGTTACCATTAACCCCTCTAGCATAGTAGGCACTGCACGCCCGGAATGAATTTTGGCAAAAGTAGCTTGTATATGGACATATGCTTTGTCCATATGGCATTTAACTTCATTTAAATATTGCTGGATTATTTCCATAAATAGGTAATTTTTATTACTTTGCGCTTTATACACGCTTTATATTGCCTCAGTATTTGTATCCTTATCATACTACCTCAGTATTTGTATCCTCATTACATAAGGCTGAACAAGCGTCTTCATCGCTTTCCCTTAAATCAATTATTTCCAAATCACCATGTGCACTTACGTCAAATATAAAATAATCATCTGATAGGGGAATATTAACCGCAAAACTACGTACCTCACAAAGATAACTGGTTTCTGCATTTTGTACTATTTCCCATCCATGGATTTGGGAAGTAGCACGATCGATTTCCAAAGTAATGCTGGTCAAGATACCATCTTCAGGCACTAACTGCACCACATCTCGTACTACATTTTTATTTTTTGTTTTGTGCACCACACGCTCTCCAACATAGATAAAGGTATATCCCCGTTGATAGAGATTATGCAGTTCAGCAAAATTTACCACATAATCCTTTTTAGCATACTCACTAATGGTCACCTCTTTCAGCTCTTTATCGTATTCCCAGACCGTTTCTGCATCGGTTATAATCTCTTTTTGGTCATAGTATAACCTATATTGTTGCCCTCGAGCGGTAATAACCATTTGAGAAGTTTGCACCGCATCTTCTTCTAGATACCTATACCTACTGGTTAAGTTGTAAATCGCTCTAAAATTCTCAAGTCCTTGGTAGTAGGCAGAGGTTTTTTCTAGTATTTCAAGTGCCTTTTCATCTTTTTGGGCGAAAGCATGTGAAGCTAAACAAGTACACCATATCATTAAAAATAGCCTCAATAGTATGACTAACAAGTTCCAGAAGTGGGCAATTGGCATAACCATAAATAATATGTATTAAAAACATTAATACGGTAATTATAATTAATACGGTAATTATACTTCTGTAATGATAAGGAAAAAAATACGTGTATCACTAAAATCTACATCCAATCAAATAGAAAAACAATTCCGGTAGTATACCTATTCTATTGCATTTATTATTATTATTATCACAATCAACTTTTTATGAATATCCTTTCCGTTCCGCTACGTTCCGCACCATCTGCCCAAAACCGAACGGCTAAAAATAATAGGCTTATACAAACCGCTGCCGAAGCACTTCATAGAGCACCATGCCAGCTGCTACAGATACATTTAAGGAAGCAATTGTGCCATGCATAGGAATCTTAATATGATGCATAGCCCATTTTAAATGTTCCGTAGCTATACCAGTACCTTCTCCACCTAGTATCAATACCATAGGCATTTTTAAGTCTACCTGGTATAATGCTTGATTTGCTTGCTCGTGACAGGCCACTATAGCTAATCCACTTGATTGCAAATAACCCAACGCATTACTTACATTGGCTACGCGACAGAGGGGCAGCCTGGCCAGTGCGCCTGCCGATGTTTTCATAGCTGCACCAGACAACGATGCACTGCCTTGTGTAGGGAGCACCAATGCATCCACCCCCATACAGCATGCAGTACGAACAATAGCACCTACATTATGCACATCTGTTACCCCATCTAATAACAAAATCAAAGGCGCTTTCCCTTTTTCAAAAGTAGTCTGAACAATCCTATCCAAGGAAACAAATGCAATAGGCGATAGTACCGCTACTACGCCTTGATGATTGCCATTGGCAAGCCGCTGCAACTTTTGAATGGGCACATAACTAAAAGGAATTTCATGCGTATGTATTAGGTCATACAATTCTTTTAAGAACGACGTATGAAATTTTCTTTGCAAGAAAATTTTTTCAATCGTTCGGCCAGCAAGTATGGATTCCATAACCGCCCTAGTACCAAAAATAAGATTTAACGGCGTAATGGGCGCTTTTTTAGAGGTAAGCATAATGCTAACTTTTTCGAAATGGGTTCCTTTATAAGGCTTCGTAAAAAAATCTTAAAGTAGTTTCCACTTTATGCCCATTTATATTTTGTAACGTACAAGGAGCAGACGCATAGGAAATTTTAGATGCGTGGGAAAATAGACGTATTCGTTCACTTGCGTGGCAGCCATATTTTATAGATTATTAATGATTTTATACATTTTTTTTAAAAACTACTTATTTTAAAGCTACTTTTTTTGCTTGATCAAAAAAAGTAGCCAAAAAAAATCAAGCGCTGGTGAACAAAGCTGTTAAAAATTTCAGGCTGCAAGCTGAAAATCAGAACTCGCCCAGGCCTACAGCCTTGGGCTCAAACAGGCTGATTTTCTAATAGCTCTCAGCCTGAAATTTTCTAGTCACAGCTTTGTTCAAGGCGCATTTTTTACGATCTAGTATTATTACGCTTGCTAATTGGTGTGAACATAGATACGTATAGGCCACATGACTGAACGGATACAAATAGAAAACCCCACCACCTGCTTAATAAAATTATGGATGAACCGTATCCAAACAAGCAAAAAACTAGAGACAGAAGGGAAAGTTGCGGGGATAGGACTCGAACCTATGACCTTCGGGTTATGAGCCCGACGAGCTACCAACTGCTCCACCCCGCGATAAAGCTTTACATTTCAATGGATATATAATCACATATATTAACATATATTACGCATGCATATTACTACTTGCACCAAAACAATTATACTATTTTTTTTGTAATATTACAAATATATAAAAATCTATTTTAAAATTTTCTTATGCATGAAAGCGATTATAGGGCTGGTTTTGTAGCAATTATTGGTCAGCCCAATGCTGGAAAATCTACTTTGATGAACCTATTAGTTGGAGAGAAACTTGCCATTACCCATTCAAAAGCACAAACTACACGCCATAAATTGTATGGCATCGTTTCTGAAAAAAAATTTCAGATCACCTACATAGATACACCAGGCATTATTATACCTGCCTACCCGCTCCAAAATGCCATGATGGAAGCAGTAAAAATGGCTCGTTTTGATGCCGATATCATTCTCTGGCTTATAGATATACAAGAGCTAGCAGCACTGCAATTTTTTCAAAAAAACCATACAAAAAAACCCACCCTATTGGTATTGAATAAAGTTGATCTAATAACCCCTATTCAGCTAAAGGAAATAATGGCCTATTGGTCGGACCATAATCCAAATATAGAAATTATTCCTATAGCTGCTATACAAAATAAAAATATAGACCAACTGATTCAAAAAATCGTTGCCTGGCTACCCCAACATCCGCCCTATTATCCTGAAGAAACGCTAACAGATAAATCAGAGCGCTTTTTTGTACAGGAAATGATACGCGAAAAGATCCTAGACCAATACCAACAAGAAATACCTTACAGTGTAGAAGTAGTGATAGACAGCTTTAAAGAAACGGAAACACTTATTAAAATTCGATCCATTATACATGTAGAGCGACAAACGCAAAAAGGTATTATAATAGGCAAACAAGGAGGGGCGTTAAAAACGTTAGGCATAGAAGCTAGGNGCGTAAAAATGCGTTGCTACTGAATAAGTTTGGCTACCCAAATCTATCAAAAAAAACATAGGTAACCGAAAATGGGGCAGAAATTATATTATCCCTTCACTGGCCTAGCAGCAATGTTTTATAGATTATAGCATATTACTAATATTTAATAATTAATAATTTTATCCATTTTAAAAAAAACTATTTCTTTTAAAAAAAACTATTTCTTTTAAAGCGCAGCCAGCTTTTCAAAGACGAAGAGTAGGCTCAAACAGGCTGATTTTCTAACATCTTGCAGCCTTTCTTTTCTACTCACAGCTTTCTTCAAGGCGCATTTTTTATAAACTTACATTATTGCGCTATTTTTCAATCTTGCGAAGATGAACAGATACCTACATGCTGGGACTAAATAACTATTTTAATATTTCTACTGCATAAAGTCTTTATTGCCTCTTTATTTTTGATAAGGTTATTAGATAAATCAAGTGTACATAACTGATTTAGATTTAGGTTCGTTGCATCAAAAGTTGTAAGTTGATTCTTAGATAAATGAAGATATTTTAACTGATTTAGATTCTCTACAACAAAAGTTGTAAGTTGATTATTAGATATATAAAGCTTTTCTAACTGATTTAGGTTCACTACAACAACAGTTGTAAGTTTATTATTAGATAAATAAAGCTCTCCTAACTGATTTAGGTTCGCTACATCAAAATTTGTAAGTTTATTATTAGATAAATTAAGATATCTTAACTGATTTAGATTCGGATTTAGGTTCGCTATATCAAAATTTGTAAGTTTATTATTAGATAAATTAAGCGTTATTAACTGATTTAGGTTCGCTACATCAAAATTTGTAAGTTTATTATTAGATAAATTAAGCTTTATTAACTGATTTAGGTTCGTTACATTAACAGCTGTAAGTTTATTATTAGATAAATGAAGATATATTAACTGATTTAGCTTCGCTACATCAACAGCTGTAAGTTTATTATGAGATAAATCAAGATATCTTAACTGATTTAAGTTCGTTATATCAACAATTGTAAGTTGATTATGAGATAAATCAAGATATCTTAACTGATTTAAGTTCGTTATATCAACAATTGCAAGTTGATTATGAGATAAATTAAGATTTTGTAACTGATTTAGGGTCGCTACATTAACAGTTGTAATTTGATTATGAGATAAATTAAGCCTTCTTAAGTTATCTCTGGTATCCTCAGAGAGCACCGATAAAAATAGATTTAAATCATTATTATTTAATCTTAAGTTAGATAAACCAAGAGCAGTCACGTTTGTTTTATCTGTATGTAGTAATTTAAGAGATCTTAATGGTGTTTCCTGATCCCTCAACCGCCCCACCAAGTTTATTAGGGGACGCATGTGACGAATATCCATAGGGCCACGGTAACAAACATGTCTTATCCCAAATCTTATTACAAAATCACATCCTGCCTCAAAATGTGCATCATTACGGCCATCAATAATGTAAGGCTGGTTCTCATTATATTTTCTCCTCTTTACTACTTTTTTGGAAATAGCTTGAAATTGTCTATTAACCTCACATAAAAGATCTTTCTTTTCATCATTAGACGTGAACTGTACAATCTCTTCCCAGGTTTCAGTTGGTATGGGTAGTTTTAACGCTCTTACACACTCCCAGCGATTATTATGGATAGCAATATCCAGCGCAGTGTCACCTTGATTGTTTTTTTCTTTTCTATTTGCTTTTTTCGCAAGTAGCTCCTCTATACACGCCCAGTAGCCCTCTTGGGCAGCTAGATGCAACGCAGTCGCACCTTGATTGGTTTTTTCGTCTACGCATGCTCCGAACTCAAGTAACTCTTTTAGAGATGCTAAATCACCCTTATGGGCAGCTAGATGCAGCGCAGTGGTATCTTGTTTGATTGTATTTTTTATATTTACATCTGCTCCTTTATCACATAACTTTTTTACACATGCCCAGTGACTATTATTATTATTATAGACAGCTAGATGCAGCGCGGTCCAACCTTCGTTAGTTTTTTCGTTTATATTTGCTCCTCTCGCAATTAACTCCTTTACACACACTAATTGACTATTACAGGCAGCTAGATGCAGCGCGGTCCAACCTTCATTAGTTTTTTCGTTTATATTTGCTCCTCTCGCAATTAACTCCTTTACACACATCGAGTGACCATACCTGGCAGCTAGATGCAGCGCGGTCCAACCTTGACCATCTATTGCGTCTACTCTTGCTCCTTGCACAAGTAGCCTCCTTACACACATCGAGTGACCATATCTGGCAGCTAGATGCAGCACGGTCCAACCTTTATGAATTTTTTCGTTTACATTTGACCCTCCCTCAAGTGATAAGCAGCAAACCTTTTGATTTGGCGCAACTATGTTACGACTTGCTAACGGCCTTGCATTTTGATAAGGGCGTTGTCTAGGCAACACCATTTGATTCTGATGGGTACAACTGTATATGAAAAATAATAGGTAGTAAAAAATTATCTTCTTGATGGCATTATGGATCATGGTCATGCTTAAAATGAACGTTGTATTGATAGGATTAAATTTTCTTATGTTTCTCCCGCTTGTATACGCAATGGTGATACGTTTTGTGCATACAGCAACAATAACTAAGCGTGTTGAATAAAAATGTACAACTGACCTCTAAAAAAGGTAAAATTAAGTGAGCATATTTTTTTGATGAATCTACCAGAAAGGCTTAAAGCCTTCATTATAGTTCAACCCTGCACACTCAACTTTTCTTTATAGAAAGTCGACATGCAATTTTAGGAAATTTTTTTATGAAATACAAATGTTTAGTAGTATCCGTTCAGGCCACACCACTGAACGGATACAAAAAAAACAATTAACTGGAAATATAGATAAAAGTAAATACTTTTTTACCCTCCTTAACATAACGGTTATGTAACTTTATAGCCTGGTAAGTATTTCGCTCTTTATAACCCTGAATGTCACCTTCTTTTAATTTATTTTTAAGCGCATCCCTTAGCTTTTGACTCACACCTAAATGTTCTTCTAAACCCGTAGATATAATAAGAATTGCTCCTTTATGATCATCTATAGCCAATAATTCTTCTAAAAATTCCGCGGGCATACCACCCTCTTTATCATTATACTTATGTTTTATGAGCGGTAGCGTTTTAGGAAATTTTTCCAAAGTTACACGTCCATAAAAATTAGGCGTCAGTACCCAGTAACCTTCTTTGTTATCAGTGGCTTTAAAATCTACAATGTTTTTTTCAGATTTTGGACATACCTCGGCGTTCAAACACTGTTGGTGATCTGTAACATGAAAACGCAATTTCCCGAAATCACACTTCGTAATTATACATTTATCTTTGGGTACCTTATCTTCATCATCTTCATCTTCATTACAAACCCACCATTCTGGATGCCGAATTTCGCTTTCGTCTTTTTCATGATTATAACAAGAGGATGATCCAAATAAGCACAAAAAGATAACAAATAGCAAAAAGCTGATGGCTGAGGATGGCAAAAATAGGAAAACACGCATACATCTGTACAAAAAATCGTAAATAAAAGAAAGGGGTCCCAAGTGCTATTGCTATAAAATAAACCACACTTTTCACCAAAGTTAAACAAAAACAAATCAGATACAAAAACAAGAATCATTTATATAGCTACCCTGCAAAAAACCAACCAAAAGGGAAATGATCTGGTCAACTCCTAATGATCTGGTCAATCCCTACTGTTATTTAATGTGGGTGCTGGATAAGCATTATATTAAAAATAATAATTCAATCAATATTTTGTATATACTAAAATGACTACCATATGAAAAATAATCTTAAATTAAGTAAAGAGGGGTTGGCCAGTTGTTTTATAAACCATACATACCATAAAAAATACGTATATAAATACGGGTTAATATTTTTATAAAATTGATTATTAGACAAAAAAAACACTTCCTAATCCAGTAGCACGTTCATTTAGGTAAAAAATTATACAATATACCCAAAAACCGCCTGGTTTTTTTAGAAAAAAAACCGTACCATTGCTAATGCTGTGCATACTATCATCAGGGCCAGGGCATTTTATGGCATTCCTGTAGCAGATAGATGAGCACAAGAGGGCCCATAGCTCAGTCGGTTAGAGCATCTGACTCATAATCAGCAGGTCCCAGGTTCAAGTCCTGGTGGGCCCACATCATTACAGCTATCTTATACCTTACTTGCCATATCGTGTTATTAAACCATCCCCAAAGGTCTGCTCCAATTGCCATTTATGACAGTGGCGTAGGTGGTTTGGCTATAACTAGAACGCTCAAAGCATTTTTACCACAAGAACGTATCCATTATATTGGAGATACCAAAAACTTACCCTATGGCCAAAAAACAGCAACCGCATTATGTGGCTATATCAAACAAGTGGTAAATTTTTGCCTAAATAAGCACTACAAACTACTGGTTTTGGCTTGTCATACCGCTGCTGCTGCAGCAGTTAGTTTTGTACCATCATACCTCAAAAGTATAGGCCGAAAAATTGACATGATCAATGTCATTGACCCAGTAGTAACCTACATCACAACGGCCAGTACTTACCACCACATAGGCCTGATAGGCACGCCCTATACCGTAACACATGGAAGCTATACAGAACGATTGCAGGCAGCTGGTATAACCCTTTCCGCATTAGCCACTCCTCTACTAGCTCCTATGGTTGAGGCCTATTTTGATCATGGAAAAATAGATAACATTTTACTACATAATTATTTAGACCAACTTCCCTGCCAAAATATAGATGCACTTGTTTCAGCCTGTACGCATTATATATTTCTAGAAAAAGCATTTAAAAGCTTTTTTAAAGACCATTACCAAAGAGATATCGCCATCATTGATGCTGCACAACTTACCGCATTAGCCGTTAAAGCATTTCTCAACGCTCATAATCTTTTAAACCATACAGCACAAAAATTGCCAGACTGTTTTATGGCAACGGCATTAACCCCAGCTTTTAAAAATGCAAGCAAACAATTATTTGGAGCCATACCTATAGAAATTGATTTGGAGCCTTATGCTACATAAATATTTCTTACGTTAAGCTATCTACTCCACAAGACCATAGGGTATGCTTTTTGCAAAAAATTAGTATTTATGCTATCTTTGTATTTTGAGGGCTTTATAGGTATAGGTTAATACCTATCGAAATATACCATATCAAAATAAAGAACTTTGTAGCAAATTTGTCATAATCTTCTAACGCATCGTTATCAAAGTAGTTGTAATCAACAAAGAAATTTTCAAATAGTATCAACTGTCCAATTTTGGAAGTTGATGCGTTATAATAAAGCTTATTACCATCCGATCCAAATTACAATAATTCCATGCAACCATTGCGTAACATTGCTATTATAGCACACGTAGACCACGGGAAAACGACCTTATTAGACAACTTATTAAAGCAAAGTGGCACTTTCAAAGTCCATCAAGAAATAGCCGAACGGGTTATGGATTCCAACGATCTAGAAAAAGAAAGAGGCATTACCATTCTTGCCAAATGTACTTCACTCCTTTGGAGGGATACCCGCATTAATATGGTAGATACACCTGGACACGCCGATTTTGGTGGAGAAGTAGAACGTATTTTAAGTATGGTAGATGGGGTAGTCTTATTAGTAGATGCGGCAGAAGGTACTATGCCTCAAACTAAATTTGTTTTAAACAAAGCATTAAAGCTGGGATTACGCCCTATTGTGTTAATAAATAAAATTGACCGAGCGGATGCACGCGTAGGAGAAGTAGAAGAAGAAATATTGGAACTGTTTATGGCACTTGAAGCTACAGAAGCGCAATTTAATTTTCCGGTTGCCTACGCTTCTGGAAGAGCAGGTTGGGCCAGTAGAACATTAACAGGTGAACGAAAAGACCTATCCCCTTTATTTGATTTAATACTGGAACACGTTCCAGCGCCACAAGTAGACCTACATGCTGATTTCTCTATGCTTATAACCGCAAGAGAATATGATACTTACCTAGGACGTATTCTTACAGGACGGATCTTTACAGGTAGTCTTAGCGTACAGCAGTCTGTAAAAGTGCTCAATAAGGAGAACGAGTTAGTAGAAAATGCTAGGATTACAAAAATTATGGCCTTTCGAGGGATGGAACGCGTGGCCATCGAAGTGGCAAACGCTGGCGATATTATCGTTATTGCAGGAACGCAACAAGCGAACGTAGCCGATACCATTTGTGCACCTACCGTTATGCAAGCTTTGCCTGCTGCCCCTATAGACCCGCCTACACTAGCCATTAACTTTTCAGTTAATGATTCTCCCTTAGCTGGCACTGAAGGCAGCAAGCTTACGTTTAGTGTTCTACGGGATAGACTTATGCGCGAATTGGAATCAAATGTATCTATTCAGGTAACAGAAAGTCCCAATAAAGATTCTTTTGAAGTAGCTGGACGTGGTGAGCTGCAACTGGGCATTTTAATAGAAACCATGAGAAGAGAGGGGTTTGAACTTTCCATTAGTAGACCACGTGTATTAATTAAATCAGGACCTAATGGCACAAAATTAGAGCCATTAGAGGAAATTCAAATAGAATTGGATGATGAATTTTCAGGCTCAGTGATTGAGTCCATGAGTTTGCGCAAAGCAGAAATGAGAGACCTACGCCCAATGGGAGGAGGAAAAACACGTATTATCTTTATTGGACCATCACGGGGTTTAATTGGTTATTATGGAAACTTTCTTACCGAAACTAGAGGAACCGGTATTATGAATAGAACTTTCCATAGGTATGATACCTACCGTGGAGCTATTTCTGGAAGACGCAATGGGGTTTTGATCTCCATGGGTAGTGGCAATGCTATAGCATATGCACTCTTTAATCTAGCCGATAGAGGTAAAATGTTTATTGCTCCAGGAGAAAAGGTATATGAAGGAATGATTGTAGGAGAACACAATAGAGATAATGACCTAGAAGTAAACCTATTAAAGGGAAAACAACTTACCAACATGCGCGCATCAAGTGCAGACGAATCCATTCGGTTAAGCCCACCTATCGTTATGAAACTAGAAGAGGCTATTGCCTATATAAAGGATGATGAACGCGTGGAAGTAACACCCAAATCCATTCGTTTGCGAAAAGCCATATTAAATCCCAGCGAGCGAAAAAGAGCTACAAAGGCGCAACATTAAGTTAAAGTATTTGTTCACATACGTGACAGCTACATTTATAGATTATAGAAAATTCCTAGTATTAATAATGGATGCTTAGCTTACATAAGCTTTTCGGACCAAGTCTTGGGTGTTAGCTTATTCCTTATTTCAAGTGGCCTATTATATTTAAAAGGCCTAGGCCCCTTATTTTCAATATAATCTATAATGCTTTTTAAACCATCTTCAAGATTTTTTTTCGTATTATAATCAAGTAGTCTTCTTGCTTTTTCAGATGAACAAGTTGCGTATTTAACCTCTAAAGGTCTATCATCAGCATAAGTTGGATTGAAATCAACATGCATTAACCTACAAATAGTTTTACCTAGCGTATTGATTGTTATAAACTCTTCATCTGGTCCTACATTTATAACTTCACCATTAACATCAGGAATCAAAAGCGCTTTTTCGAAGCAATGTACAACATCTTCTATAAAACTAAAACATCTTTTTTGAGTACCATCATTATATATAATTAGCGGCTTACCTTGTAAAATTCTGTTGATCATTATTGCCGCAACGTTTCTATAAGGATCTTGGTAACATTGCTTTGGACCAATTATATTATGCGGTACAAGGATTACATATTCCATGCCATGAACCTTTGCTAAAGCTTTAATGGTTTCTTCAGCTGCTAATTTTGCTATACCATATGGATTTTCTGGTATACATACCATATCTTCCCTAAAAGGAATCTCTTTTAGATCACCATATCTTGCCATACTAGAACAGTAAACAAATCTTTTAACATTATTTCGTATGGCCGCTGAGAGAACACTTACACTTATTTGAAAAGTGTTGCGCGTAACATACATAGGTGAAAATACTGATAATCCGTCATAAGGAGAAGCTGCTGCATGATATACTAATTCACAACCTCGCATGTATTTAGTCATTTTATCTAAATCAAAACAATCAGCTTCATAAAACACAACTTCCTTTGGTAAATTTTCTTTCGTTCCCCCGTCTAAATTATCTACACCTACTACGTCGTATCCCAACTGGAGCATTCTTTCTGCCAAATGACTGCCTAAAAATCCAGCCACACCTGTTATAAAAATTTTCATATCACTTTTATTTTTTTTCTAAATGCAATTACTATACTATGCTTTTGACGTGTATCCTTATAAAATACATACTATTTTAACAGATAACGGCATCCAATTTGCCAATAGATCAAAAGATAACCGACATTCCGCACAAAAACGCAATAAAAATCATTATTTATTTTGTTCAGTAGTAGTATTTTTCCACAAAAAAAATAATTATATTACCTATTGCGTTTAAACTGTTCATCTGTAGTTATATATATGCAAATACATCCATCGAATATATTAGGCAGTAAAATATTAGACCATCTAGGTCTAGTAGCAGCTACGATAGATCAACTAGGTATAGCTCATGCCATAGATAAGCGTCTTCCCCTTACAAAAGGCTCCAAGACTACGCATAGCCAACGAGTTATTGCTATGATACTCAATGGTTTGGGTTTTATAGATCATCGTTTATACTTATTTCCTAAATTTATTGAGAACAAGCCTATTAGTAAACTATTTGGAAATCAAGTTAAAGCAGATGANAAAACTGTGGAAAGAAAAGAAAGGGAAAAATAAAAAGAAAATCAACTTGTCTGAGCTCCGTAGGAGCGAGATTTGATTTTCGGTTTTTTTCCTTTCTTTTCAGCAGTTTTTTCACCAGCGCTTGATTTTTTTTGGCTACTTTTTTTGATCAAGCAAAAAAAGTAGCTTTAAAAGTCACATATTTGTTCAAGGCGCATTTTTATGATCCTGCATTAGTATCCGTTCAGTGGAGTGGCCTAAGTCTCTATAATCTGGGAAAGAATATGGAAAGGATTTAGCTTTTGTTGCTTCCAGGATAGATAGAGAGAAATTATTCTTTCCAAAAATCTATTTCCCCGTTCAGATTGGGTAAAGTAAGCATTCTTGCGATAGACTACATAATGTCTAATCTGCCTTTCAGCATGGTTATTCGTTAAGGGTATAGTTAAGGGATCCTATAGTCAAGATTGATAAGATGTATGACATCATAGATCCCAAAATGCGGATATTATCTGTTCAAAACCTTACTATCCATTGTATACCTATGCTATGTACGGTTCTTAAAGGCATAATCCTTTTTTCTACTTCTTCCATCCTAATGACCCTCCTAAATAGATGCTTAAGTTTATATTGTATATTCCAAGACATCCAATGCAGTAATTTCCAGCGTGCTGAACCCATAAAAGCCATACCAGTACCGTAGTAAGATTTAAATTTGTTATCGCTAAACATGGAATTAGGCTCATAGAAATAAAGTCGAGTGATAAAATTTTCAGTTTGAAAGTAATGTATTTGCAAGTCAAATTGTAAATTTTCTTGACGCTTCCATTGCTGCGTACTAGATAGACTGTAGCCATGGTTTGTATGCCCCAAAAGCATGCAGTTTGTATACTGTATGGCTATATTGGTTTTCCAAGTATTGGTAATTTTGTAGCTTGCATGGAGCTTAAATTTGTTTTGGTTTGCTTTGCTAATTTTCGTTGTATTTTCTTCTATTATATTTTGATGCATGTTATGATCCCTCACAGTTCTATGAACAAACTGTAGCATATATTGCGTTCTACGATCCAATGCATAATTAATGTGGATCAATAATCTATGCCCTTTATCTTTCNAAAAAAATAATTATATTACCTATTGCGTTTAAACTGTTCATCTGTAGTTATATATATGCAAATACATCCATCGAATATATTAGGCAGTAAAATATTAGACCATCTAGGTCTAGTAGCAGCTACGATAGATCAACTAGGTATAGCTCATGCCATAGATAAGCGTCTTCCCCTTACAAAAGGCTCCAAGACTACGCATAGCCAACGAGTTATTGCTATGATACTCAATGGTTTGGGTTTTATAGATCATCGTTTATACTTATTTCCTAAATTTATTGAGAACAAGCCTATTAGTAAACTATTTGGAAATCAAGTTAAAGCAGATGATTTTAATGATGATGCTTTAGGACGCTGTTTAGATGCTATACATGACTATGGAGAAACCAAATTTTTTTCAGAAATAGCTTTAACTATTGCTTTACAACATAATATTTTAGGTAAATCTGCTCATTTGGATACAACTACGTTAACACTCTACGGTGACTATGCATGTGCTGAAACAGATGAGGTAGATGAGGTAAAAAATAGTACTGCTGTAGCAGAAACGAACCGATTAACGCTACCTAAGCTAGCCCGTCCAGCTCATGGCTATGCTAAAAATAAGCGCTTTGATTTAAAGCAAATGACTTTATTATTAGCTACTTCTGGAGCTGCTCACTTCCCTATATGGATGGAAGCACATGCAGGTAACGCTGCAGATAAGACAACTTTGGAAGCTGCTGCTACTCGTATGCAAAATTTTTGCAAAGCTTTAGAAAGCACCCCTTCTTTTTTATATGTGGGCGATTCTGCCATGTATGCCAATTGTGTAAAATATGGGCAAAATTTACTCTGGTTATCTAGAGTACCAGATAATATAAAAGTAGCTAAAACTTTATTAACCAAGCAAACTATTGATTGGATAGAGCTAGACAAGGGATATAAATATATAGTTGTTAATCAGATATATCAAGGAATTGCACAAAGATGGGCATTGATTTATTCCAAAGAAGCTTATGATAAGGAAGTAGTTACTTTAGAAAAAAAGATAGAAAAGGAAGCTAGTGAAACCAATAAACTATTATGGCATTTGGGTAATCAGTTATTTGGCTGTCTGCAAGATCTTGATAAGGAAATCTTGCAAATAAATAAAAAATTACACTATCATAAGATTAGCTATACTGCTGCCACTATACCAACTTATCTAAGAAAAGGACGTCCTAAAAAAGATAATAAACCAGACAAAATTGAATACAAAGCCCATACAGTTTTACTACGAGATGAAGAAAAGATTGAACATGCTACGTTAAGTAAAGGACGTTTTATTCTAGCAACCAATCAATTAGATGAAATTGCTCTTAAAGATAGCGAAATATTATCTACTTATAAAGAACAATCTGGTACTGAATCAGGATTTAAGTTTATTAAAGATAACAGTTTTGAAGTAGATTCTATTTTTCTTAAGAAGCCTGGACGGATTAGTGCTTTAATGGTAGTGATGACGCTTTGTTTAATGGTCTATAGCTTTGCGCAGTATGATTTACGTAAGCAATTAGAAGCAACCAATACTACTATCTTATCTCAAAGTGGCTATGCTACTAAGAAACCTACCATGAAGTGGATTTATAAACTCTTTCATGGCGTACATCTACTTAAAATAAAGATAGGTGAACAGTATCATGAAATAGTTCTCAATATGAATGATATACTAAAAAAGATTGTGCAGCATTTTGGACCTATGGCTTGTAGAATATATGATATTGAATATGAAAATATCTAACAGGGCCAAAGGTCTATCTAATGAGGTTATATTTTGATTATATGGAGTAAAAAGCTTAGCAAGAAAAGGAAAATTGCCTCTTTATAGCCCGTTTTTACGAAAATAATAAGGCTAACTCATACGAATCTGTCGCTAAAAAACCTAAAAAGGGGAAAATATATATTTTAAAAATTTTATGCGGAATGTCGGNNNNATTTTTTTTCCCCCATGGAATATAGAACGAAAGCGTTTCTTTGGCTATGCGTTGTTGATCTGCCCATTCACGCGCATATAAAGTTTGAGTATTGTGGAGCCTATCAGCTAATTTAACCTGTATAACACGGATGTTAACACATTGGCTCAGCATATTTTTGTTTTCCATATCACTGAATTTCCAAGGATAACCATTTGTATGGTAATGGGTAACCCTATCTACAATATAGGCAACTTCAGGGCCATACATGAGATCTATTTGGGTTAAGGTTACCGGTGTATCTTCTACTATATCATGCAACAAACCAGCTAGAATGGTAGATGGATCTTTGGTAACATCTAGCAGTATCTTAGCTACTGCCATAGGATGCGTATAATAAGGCGCTCCCGATTTACGTATCATAAGACCATGCGCATTTTTAATAAAAGCAATGGTTTTTTCCACTATTTCTTGCGTCAAATTGGTTTCTGCTGTAAGCAAGTCTACTAACGTTCTTTCTTGTGCTAAGCTTTCGGTTGTTTCGCTTACCTTATTAGCAGCCAAATCGGTAGAATGGTAGTGAGGCCGTTGCAATAGACAATTAAATGTAAACATACCTTTTTTGATCAAATCACTAAAATAATTGATTGGTCAACAATTGAAAAAGAACTTCGCATTTATTATGCTAAAGGCCTACGCTTATCTGGCAAACCTGCCTATAGTCCCCTACTTTTATTTAAAATGCTTTTACTTCAGACATGGTATGGACTGAGTGACTATCAAGTAGAAGAAGAAGTAAACGACCGTATAACTTTTAGCCTATTTTGTGGTATTTCAATGGACAGTTCGGTTCCGGATCATAGTGTATTAAGCAGATTTAGGACTATGCTTACAAAGAAGAAGGCACTAGAGAGGTTATTAAATATAATTAATGATCAGCTATCTGCCCATGGGGTACTGGTTAAAAATGGCTCAGCTGCTATTGATGCTTCAATAACTCCTACTCCCAGATGTCCTAAATGGAAAAAAAGTTATGATCTTCATGCAGATGGCAGTATAACCGTATCTGAAAGTTATCAAAAAGGAGTAGATCCAGAAGCAAGTTGGACTAAAAAAGGTCCTAAGCTATATTATGGCTATAAGCGGCATATACTTGTAGAAAGTAAAGAAGGATTAGTGCTAGCCGTCAGTACCACAAAAGCATCTAGTCATGATAGCGGTCATTTAGAAGACTTATTAAATAAAGTAAACTTACCGCCCGGTAGCAGGGTATATGCAGATAAGGGCTATAGCGGTTCGCCTAATGAAACGTTATTAAAGAAAAAAAAGTTAAAATCAGCTATTCAGAAGAAGGCTACTAAGCATAATCCTTTATCAGCTACCGCTAAGCGGTTTAATAAATTAGTAGCCAAGACTCGTTATAAGGTAGAACGTGTATTTGGTAGTATAAAAAGTTGGTTCCGCAGTTCGGGAGCCCGCTATATAGGTATTGATAAAATGCATACACAACATCTTATGGAAGCAATAGCTTATAACTTATACAGGTCCCCAAATATCATTTTAAGAGGTTGCTAGGGGAATGGTCTATCCAAAATGAACTAAAAGCATCTAAAAATCAATAAATAATGATATTCTTACTGCCATAACCCCAAAAATGGCAAAAAATAACAAAAAATAATACTGGAAAAATAGAAAAAATTATACTGTCGGCCTGTTGCAACGGCCTCGATAGGTAGTGTATATGGTAAGTACCCAAGGCTTATTACTGCTTTGGCCTGTATTGCTGCTTCTATTGCTGCTCTTGCCGTTCAAATCACCGTAATATCCAAGGCAATTAGCTTCTGCTTAGGTTCAGTTGACGCTGAGTTAAAATATTACACTACCGTTTTAGCTACCTTTATCTTAATTTTCTATTCTACTCTTGGAGGTATTCGTGCGGTTACCTTTACGGATGTATTACAATTTATAACCTTTTCTATTATTATTCCTCTTTTGGCTGTATGGATGTTTCACAAGATCAGCAACCCAGTTGCAGAAAGTCTCTCTTTTTTGCAGACACAAGAAAAATTTCAGTTTAGTAGCGTATGCCATTCTCATACTAAATTAATAGGTATAATTTTATTAATTTTAACCAATTTAGTGTCTGGTATAGAACCCCCAAAGATACAACGTGTATATATGTCTTCTGGTATTATACAGGCAAAAAAGGTTTTCTTATATTCTACTTTATTTAGTTTTCTTATAGGCATTTTAATATTATTAATCGGTCTATTTGTTTTTATAGGAGCACCAGCATTATCTATAGAAGCAATTTGGCCCTATATAATGAACAATATTTCGCCTTTTTCTCAAGGCCTTATTTCTATCAGTTTATTGGCTATGACTATGTCTACAGCTGATTCTTATTTAAACAGTTGTGCGGTTATGGTTAGCCATGATATCTTGGAAAGTATAAGAGGGATAAAGGTCCTTTCCAAGGTGTATCAATTCATGCTAGCCAGACTGACTTCCCTAGTCATAGGCCTATTGGCTATGGTATTAGCTTTTTACCGTAATGATTTATTAGACTTACTTAAATTAACTTTTGCTTTTACTGTACCTATTATAACCGCTCCCTTTGTTTTAGCTGTTTTTGGTTTTCGGGGTAGCGGGCGTACGGCTTTGATCGGTATGGCTACCGGTATAGTAACCATTATAGCTTGGAACCAATGGATTGAACCAAAAACAGGCATAGATGGTTCATTTGTTTGTATGCTGGCCAATGGCTTAGCTATGCTAGTTGCGCACTATTCACTGCCTCAGCCACCCGGTACCGGCTGGATAGAGCCAGATGATGAACTTAAACAGATTAGGCAAGCCAATACACGGAAATGGGCACGTAGAAAAGAAGCATGTAAAGCACTTTTTTCAAAAGGTAACTTGGCTAATCTTCAACCAACTACGGTTAGGTTAGTGGGGGTTAGTATATATGTTATTACCACTGCTTTTGTAGATCGTTTTATAATGGGCGCTATGCATCCTACCTATTGGTCAATATTCCAAATTATGGTAGGTGCTTGTTTTGCAGGATATGGGATCTTTATTCCAAAAAATAAATTTCCATCCTGGTTAGTAGCTCGATATTGGCTAATAGGTTTAGCTTTTTGTTTTCCCGTAAATAGTATTTGGCATTTTGGGCATGCCACCGATTCCCTATTGACATTAACTTTAACTTTGGTTCATTTAAGTATAACTTTATGGGTATTACCCTTATATTTGGGGCTTCTGGTCGGTATACCATTCATAATCGTGTATGCCATCTGTTGCATCAAAGCGTTATGGCTATGGGGTACTATGTCACTTCTCCTATTAGGTATAGGATTGCTGATATGCGTCATTATTATTTTCGATAAATTTAGAAACAATAGCTATAAAAATCAAAATACCTATCTAAAAAATCAACAAAAATTAAGAGAAACACAAAAGCTAAAAAGCCTTGCTTATAACTTGCATATTGATACAACACCCGTTACTAGCCAGGAAGAAGAAGATGGTATGATTTTAGAAAAAGTAGTAAAAGATGTTACGCAATCTGTTACATTTATAGATAACACAACGCCTCTCTACAAACAGGATTTTCAAAGTATTATTAATAAATTTTCTGAGTGGGCTATTTTTTTAAAGCAGCAAGCCAAATCTAAAGACCATATCCTATTGCTACCAACTGAAATTTCTATAAATCAACTGATAAATAAAATAGAAGTTGCCTTAGAAAGGGAAATGGAAAATGGCCCTAGATTATTTATAGAGCACAAAGATAATACGGTTCCAGTCAAGATCGTATGTGATGTCAACCAGATCATTCATTTATTGGTTACGGCTATTTTACGTACTGCTAAATCAGATGTTTTAGAGACGCAATTTGTAAGGGTATACTTNTGAGCCCATCGATAATGGATATGCTCCAGCGATGGTTTTTTCAGCTATAGCTTTCGTAATAAGTAGCTCTCATTTACCCCTATCGGAGCTACCCAAAGTGCAAAGCTATTATGAGCCTAATAGAGATAATAAGCAAACTAGTAAGCAAACTGCTTATAGACCTCTAGCACAAACGCATATAGATCTTGGCAAAACACATATAGATCTTGGCAAAAAGACCATAGAACGTATTATGCATACCCACTATGGCTATTTGGAAATATCCAATCAAGGCACTATACTGCTGGTGCTTCCTTGGGATGTAACGAAAATCCGAGAGGAGATGATCGCCAAACTACCGATTACACACTTAACGTCGGAAGCGCCNGAGCTACCCAAAGTGCAAAGCTATTATGAGCCTAATAGAGATAATAAGGAAACTAGTAAGCAAACTGCTTATAGACCTCTAGCACAAACGCATATAGATCTTGGCAAAAAGACCATAGAACGTATTATGCATACCCACTATGGCTATTTAGAAATATCCAACCAAGGTGCTATACTACTGGTGCTTCCTTGGGATGTAACGAAAATCCGAGAGGAGATGATCGCCAAACTACCGATTACACACTTAACGTCGGAAGCGCCTATCACTCCCAAGGAACAGGCTGATTCCATGATGGTGTTAATGCAATTTCATGAGTATGTCTGCCAAGTGGCTGAGGTGGATCCAGGGATGATTGCGGAAATACTTTTATTACTTAGGCGTTGTTATGGTTTTAAACGCCATGCATCGGGGCAGTTGTTTTATGTCCGTGCAGTAGGCATTGCACAATGGGTAGCTACTTGGATTTTCCACTCTCCTAAACCTATTTATGCCTCCCTGCTCTATGACCTAGTACGTTATACCCGTTTGCCTCTTTCTTATATTAAGGCCAATTATAACCGGGGTATTTTTTGTTTTGTAGAAAATGTGTTAAACATAGACCAACACCAAGAAATGGCAAAATCTTTACTCTATGTTACCAATCGCTTTAAAGAAGCCATCAACCAAGATCACCTTTCTGTATTGTATATCAAATTGGCAGAACGTCTTTATGACCTACGTTATGCAAAAAATTATAACAATCTTGAAGCAGTGAGGCAGATGGCTAAAGAAACACTTACCGTAGATATTGAATTGGCTAAAAAATATTTAGAATCCGAAATCGCAAAGGAATTAGAAACGGCAGCAAAACAGGCTTTGGCGTTTTGTAATGCAGCTGTACAGGCTGATTAGCTATCTTTTTTTGATCAAGCAAAAAAGTAGCTTTAAAAGAAGTAGTTTTATTAGCCACTTTGAGGCCGTTGCAATAGAAAACAAAAATTTTATAAAAAAAGGAAATCTACACACAAGTGTTAATTAAAAGCCTTAAAAAGGACATAAACCATACTATTTTAACGCTGTAAACTTATAAGAAATTTTAAATTTGTATAATACAATCGTTTCAATTTTCTATTGCAACGGCCTTGTAAAGTTTATGCTTTGAGGTGGCATATAGAAGCGTGTTATAAACGATTAAAGATAAGTGCAGANNNNTTATAGAAAATTGCTAATTTTATTCATTTTAAAAAAAACTACTTCTTTTAAAGCTACTTTTTTTGCTTGATCAAAAAAAGTAGCCAAAAAAAATCAAGCGCTGGTGAACAAATCTGTTGAAAATTTCAGCCTGAAAGCTGAAAATCAAAACTCGCCCAGGCTTGCAGCCTTGGGCTCAAACAAGTTGATTTTCTACTAAGCTTTCAGACTAAAATTTTCTAATCACAGCTTTGTTCAAGGCGCGTTTTTTATGTATCCGTTCAGTGGAGTGGCCTAAGCCTCTATAATCTGGAAAAGATTATGGAAAGGATTTAGTTTTTTTTGCTTCCAGGATAGATAGAGAGAAATTATCCTTTTCAAAAATCTATTTCTTCCCCGTTCAGATTGGGTAAAGTAAGCATTGTATATATTTGTTTATAGATTTTTTAATAAAAAAATAAAATATATATATAAACTCGAATACTATGGAGATTTTATTATTTTTAATCTATAAAATTTTTAATTTTTTATAGATTGGTTGATTTATTGATCTGTTATACTTATAAATACTGTTATATTTTTTTAATTTTTTAATTTTTTATTTGTATATACACATTAATTTTTATAAATTTTTATAATTTTAGTTTATTGAACTGTTATGTTTATAAAGCACCCTCCTAAGCCTTGTGTATTCTCATCTGCCATCGCTATTTTAGGTGCTGGTTCATGGGGCACCGCACTGGCTATTCATCTAGCCCTAAAAGGACAAATTGTACATTTATGGGGAGATAAATCCGATCATATGGAAATACTCCAAGCTTCCCGATTTAACCCAAATTATCTATCTAATATCCGTTTACCTAGCCTTATTTCTTGCTTTTCAGATCTAGCCAAAGCTATAGAAAACGTAACAGATATCTTGATAGCGGTTCCCAGTGCTGCCTTCGATATTATCTTACAAAAATTAAAACCCTTATTTACAAATAACCAGCATCTACTATGGGCCAGTAAAGGCTTATGTAAAAAACAATGGTTACATCAAGTCATCCAGACTATCTTAGGTGATATCCCTTCAGCTGTGTTATCCGGACCTACTTTTGCTTCCGAAATAGCTAGAGGCCTTCCCAGCTTAGCTATAATCGCCTCTTCTTGCAAAAATTTGGCTCAGAAACTGTGTGATCGCTTTCAAAGTCAATATTTTCGTATATCACCCAGTCAAGACGTAATGGGGGTTGAACTGGCAGGTGCTATGAAAAATATCTTTGCTATTGCTGTAGGTATTTTGGAAGGCTTAGGCATGAAAGCCAATACACAATCGGCCTTAATGACAAATGGATTATCAGAAATAATAAAATTAGGACTTGCACTGGGATGCCAATTTGAAACGTTTCTAGGTAGTGCTGGTATTGGTGATCTTATATTAACTTGTACGAATAATCAGTCTCGCAACAGGCGCTTTGGTTTAGCTATCGGTCGCGGTGAAACCATCCAAAAAGCTCAACAATCGATAGATCAAACCATAGAAGGGGTTGAAACCAGTTCTGCTATTATTCAGCACGCTATACAGCACAAAATTCAGTTACCTATTTGCACTCGTGTCTATCAAATTTTGTATGAAGCATACTCTCCACAAACCTTACTCGATGCTTTGCTTCAATAATTTTATTAATAAACTTCTCATCTTCAAAAATTAATGGTGTTAGACTGCTAGATTCAGTTTACTCATAGTATTTACACTGTTTTATACGCTTTATCACTTGCACACCTTATCAACTTTTCAAATTTATTGAATATATCATTTATCTTATGACAAAATAGAGCATTTACTGGATATCACATTTATGGTTATTAAGGACTTCGAAGCCAACAATTGGCAAAAATTTCCTGTATATGCATTTGCACAATGGCCCAAGAAAGTATCCGTTCAGTGGTCTGGTCTATGCGTATTCGTGTTCGCACCAATTAAAAATAGCACAATAATGCAAGATCATAAAAACGCGCCTTCGCTTGATTTTTTTGGTTACTTTTTTATCAAGAAAAAAAGTAACGAATAATTTAGTAATTAAATAATTAAATTAAAAACATTTCTGCCACGCAAGTGAACGGACAATGGCGTCAACTTAAGGTTTAGCTGTTATTGATAACCAAGTAGAATAGGAGGGTAGGCTAATCATGAATTGCCTTAAGTTGACGCCATTGAGTGAACCGATACCCAAGAAAACACAGCGAATATGACGTTGCCAAAAACAAAGCTCTTTTATCATAATCTGCTTATTTAGATTATATTATTTAATGCCAAATATTTATATTTAGCTAATCAGCCTGTACAGCTGCATTACAAAACGCCAAACAAGCACCTACCATAATTTGGAATATTGGCTAATAGGTAGGATGCATAGCGCCCATTATAAAACGATCTACAAAAGCAGTGGTGATAACATATATACTAACCCCTACCAACCTAACCGTAGTTGGTTGAAGATTAGCCAAGTTACCTTTTGAAAAAAGTGCTTTACATGCTTCTTTTCTACGTGCCCATTTCCGTGTATGAGCTTGCCTAATCTGCTTAAGTTTCATCATCTGGCTCTATCCAGCCGGTACCAGGTGGCTGAGGCAGTAAATAGTGCGCAGCTAGCATAGCTAAGCCATTGGCCAGCATACAAACAAATGAACCATCTATGCCTGTGGTTGGTTCAATCCATTGGTTCCAAGCTATAATGGTTACTATACCGGTAGCCATACCGATCAAAGCCGTACGCCCGCTACCCCGAAAACCAAAAACAGCTAAAACAAAGGGAGCGGTTATAATAGGTACAGTAAAAGCAAAAGTTAATTTAAGTAAGTCTAATAAATCATTACGGTAAAAAGCTAATACCATAGNNNNCTAAGAAACCTACCATGAAGTGGATCTATAAACTCTTTCATGGCGTACATCTACTTAAAATAAAGATAGGTGAACAGTATCATGAAATAGTTCTCAATATGAATGATATACTAAAAAAGATTGTGCAGTATTTTGGACCTATGGCTTGTAGAATATATGATATTGAATATGAAAATATCTAACAGGGCCCAAGGTCTATCTAATGAGGTTATATTTTGATTATATGGAGTAAAAAGCTTAACAAGAAAAGGAAAATTGTCGCTTTATAGCCCGTTTTTACGAAAATAATAAGGCTAACTAATACGAATTTGTCGCTAAAAAAACTAAAAATGGGAAAATATATATTTTAAAAATTTTATGCGGAATGTCGGCTTTAGCCAGGGTTTCACTATTTGTTGATTTATCTACATCTCTGATTTGTAATGCTCGGCTTGTACCTTGGAATATAGGAGAACGCACATTAGCAGAAGAACAACTCCCTGAAATGGTTCAGCAAATGCGTGCATTAAAACAAGATAAATTATTATGTATCTATGATCGTGGTTATACTTCAGTAAAGTTTATCAAACAACATTATGAATGTCAAGCAGATTTTATTTTTCGTGTACAAGAAAAAAATTATACTAAGCTATGGGAGCGGGTTGCATCGGGCGAATCAGATTTTGATCTAGTTCTAGAAAATAAGGATAAAACTATCAGCCAGAAAGTAAGAGTCGTAGCGTTTATGTTATCCAATGGCAAAAGAGAAGTTTTGGTTACTTCACTTTTTGACAGAGCACAATTTACCCTGGAAAGCATTAGTAAAGTTTATGCTTTGAGGTGGCATATAGAAGCGTGTTATAAACGATTAAAGATAAGTGCAGAACTAGAGAATTTTTCTGGTATATATTTAGAAGCTGTATTACAGGAATTTTGGGCTCATTTAGTAATGTGAGGCCGTTGCAACAGGCCGACAGTATAATTTTTTCTATTTTTCCAGTATTATTTTTTGTTATTTTTCCCATTTTTAAGGTTATGGCAGTAATAATCTCATTATTTATTGATTTTTAGATACTTTTAGTTCATTTTGGATAGGCCATTCCCCTAGCAACCTCTTAAAATGATATTTGGGGACCTGTATAAGTTATAAGCTATTGCTTCCATAAGATGTTGTGTAT
>NZ_RARA01000021.1:4684-4979 GCF_003788695.1 Candidatus Cardinium hertigii | reverse complement strand
GAGCAAATAAATGAGTATCGTTTGAATTTTTCAGTTTTGTTTGGTGTGATGCGTCAAAAAATGCATCAAGTGCTGATTGGGAAGTGCTCAACTAAAAGCTTTCAGAAACTCTTTGAGGCCGTTGCAATAGACAATTAAATTTAATCATAAATAATCCACTTTCCCCTCATTGAAAAAATAGTTAACTTAACATGAGTTTTCGGTGTTTATTTTTTTAGAATTATTATTAATTGTATAGTTATGGCAATCCAATCAAGTGGTCAATTAAGTTTAGCAGATATTTCAGCAAGTAAAC
>NZ_RARA01000021.1:4569-4664 GCF_003788695.1 Candidatus Cardinium hertigii | reverse complement strand
TTGATCAAATCACCAATATAATTGATTGGTTATCGGTTGAAAAAGAACTTCGCCTTTATTATCCTAAAGGTTTACGTTTATCTGGCAAACCCGCC
>NZ_RARA01000021.1:2577-4564 GCF_003788695.1 Candidatus Cardinium hertigii | reverse complement strand
TTTTTCAATGAGGGGAAAGTGGATTATTTATGATTAAATTTAATTGTCTATTGCAACGGCCTCCTATCGTTTCTGGCATAGAGAGGTGTTGCATAAATGGACCCATACGTACTGCCAATATCCGACATTCCGCATAAAATTTTTAAAATATATATTTCCCCCTTTTTAGGTTTTTTAGCGACAGATTCGTATGAGTTAGCCTTATTATTTTCGTAAAAACGGGCTATAAAGAGGCAATTTTCCTTTTCTTGCTAAGCTTTTTACTCCATATAATCAAAATATAACCTCATTAGATAGACCTTTGGCCCTGTTAGATATTTTCATATTCAATATCATATATTCTACAAGCCATAGNATAATCAACTATCTAATCATGGTGTATTAGTGCAACATGGTGCAATTATCGATGCCTCTATTACTCCTACTCCCAGATGTCCTAAATGGAAAAAAAGTTATGATCTTCATGCAGATGGCAGTATAACCGTATCTGAAAGTTATCAAAAAGGAGTAGATCCAGAAGCAAGTTGATCTAAAAAAGGCCCTAAGCTATATTATGGCTATAAGCGGCATATACTTGTAGAAAGTAAAGAAGGATTAGTGCTAGCCGTGAGTACCACAAAAGCATCTAGTCATGATAGTGGTCATTTAGAGGTCTTATTAGATAAAGTAAACTTACCACCAGGTAGCAGGGTATATGCAGGTAAGGGCTATAGTGGCTTACCTAATGAAACATTATTAAAGAAAAAAAAGTTAAAATCAGCTATTCAGAAGAAGGCTACTAAGAATAATCCTTTATCAGTTACCGCTAAGCGGTTTAACAAATTAATAGCTAAGACGCGTTATAAGGTAGAGCGTGTATTTGGTAGTATAAGAAGTTGGTTCCGCAGTTCGGGAGCCCGCTATATAGGTCTTGATAAAACACATACACAACATCTTATGGAAGCAATAGCTTATAACTTATACAGGTCCCCTAATATCATTTTAAGAGGTTGTTAGGGGAATGGTCTATCCAAAATGCACTAAAAGTATCTAAAAATCAATAAATAATAAGATTTTTGCTGCCATAACCCGACATTCCGCATAAAATTTTTAAAATATATATTTTCCCCTTTTTAGGTTTTTTAGCGACAGATTCGTATGAGTTAGCCTTATTATTTTCGTAAAAACGGGCTATAAAGAGGCAATTTTCCTTTTCTTGCTAAGCTTTTTACTCCATATAATCAAAATATAACCTCATTAGATAGACCTTTGGCCCTGTTAGATATTTTCATATTCAATATCATATATTCTACAAGCCATAGGTCCAAAATGCTGCACAATCTTTTTTAGTATATCATTCATATTGAGAACTATTTCATGATACTGTTCACCTATCTTTATTTTAAGTAGATGTACGCCATGAAAGAGTTTATAAATCCACTTCATGGTANCGAACGACGATGATTAGCCAAAGCCAACCCAACCTTTTAACATAAATATTAATTTTGCTATAAATTAAAAATCAAAATGTAGAATTGATTTGTTTTTTATTGTTGTTATGTTCTGTATCAAAATTTATAATAAAATTTTTATTCTCTTTTCTAATAACCATCTCAGTTGCTCACTTGTCAGTCATAATTCTTTCATATTTATTCATTTAATTACACTTTCACTTGCAATTCTAACTCATTTTTCAAGCCAATTTACGACCTGTGATGTGCCATCGTCTTTTGTTCATTCATTGTCGTGTTGAATCCAATAATTGGAGGAGTTTGAATTTGGNNNTTAAGAAAAATAGAATCTACTTCAAAACTGTTATCTTTAATAAACTTAAATCCTGATTCAGTACAAGATTGTTCTTTATAAGTAGATAATATTTCGCTATCTTTAAGAGCAATTTCATCTAATTGATTGGTTGCTAGAATAAAACGTCCTTTACTTAACGTAGCATGTTCAATCTTTTCTTCATCTCGTAGTAAAACTGTATGGGCTTTGTATTCAATTTTGT
>NZ_RARA01000021.1:2035-2571 GCF_003788695.1 Candidatus Cardinium hertigii | reverse complement strand
CAAGTGGTCAATTAAGTTTAGCAGATATTTCAGCAAGTAAACGTAAATGTAAACATATCTTTTTTGATCAAATAACCAATATAATTGATTGGTTATCGGTTGAAAAAGAACTTCGCCTTTATTATCCTAAAAGCTTACGTTTATCAGGCAAACCCGCCTATAGTCCCCTACTTTTATTTAAAATGCTCTTACTTCAGACATGGTATGGACTGAGTGACTATCAAGTAGAAGAAGAAGTAAACGATCGTATAACTTTTAGCAGATTTTGTGGTATTTCGATGGACAGTTCGGTTCCCGACCATAGTGTATTAAGCAGATTTAGGACTGTACTTACAAAGAAGAAGGCACTAGAGAGGTTATTGAAAAACATTAATAATCAACTATTTAATCATGGTGTATTAGTGCAACATGGTGCAATTATCGATGCCTCTATTACACCTACTCCTAGATGTCCTAAAGGGAAAAAAAGCTATGATCTACATGCAGATGGCAGTATAACCGTATCTGAAAGTTATCAAAAAGGAGTAGATCCAGAA
>NZ_RARA01000021.1:1146-2029 GCF_003788695.1 Candidatus Cardinium hertigii | reverse complement strand
TGTCTTTAGGAGGGTCTGCTAATCATGAATTCCCTTAAGTTGACGCCATTGAGTGAACGGATACCATGGTACTAAATGTGTACTGACGGGCACGCTCTACCCATTGATTAAGAACGTTTTCTACATATCCTCCTATTCGGAAACTTTCCTCAATATCAGCCATTTCTGATGGAGTAGCCAACAGCTGTAGCAGCGCAAAAATAGGAGATACACGCATATCTTTGGGTTCTATTACAGAAGAAGAATCGGTTTTGATCGACATAATCTTTTTTGTAATGATAGCTTCATCTGCAAAGATTTCAATTACATTATTATAACTCTTGCTCATTTTTGCTCCATCAGTGCCAGGCACAAGGGACTCATCTTTCATAAAAAAGGGGGAAGGCAGTGTAAGTATGCCTGGTGCATTTCCATCTTTGGTGCCTTCGGGGTCAGAAGCATCATAGCCTAGCACGTAAGCTGCATTGCATTTGTTAGCAAGATCGCGCGTAATTTCAAGGTGCTGTATCTGATCTTTTCCCACAGGCACGCGATCGGCACGATACAAAAGAATATCTGCAGCCATCAGAATGGGATATGCAAAAAGACTTACGGAGGAAGACAGGCCTCGAATAACCTTATCCTTATATGTAATGATTTTAATTATTTTTTTTGTACATAATGTCAGTTTTTACTATTTATTTCGTACAATTGACCCATGTGCACGAGACAAAAAAATTATTAGACTAGACATACGCTAGCATAAAAGGCATAGATGTATAGATTGTAAGCATACATGCCAAGTGTATCAATTTTAAAACCTAAATTATAGTTAATATGCAAGCCATTACGCCTCGTGTGGATGTAGCCTTTAAGAAACTTTTTGGCGTAGAGGAAAATAAAG
>NZ_RARA01000021.1:0-1137 GCF_003788695.1 Candidatus Cardinium hertigii | reverse complement strand
GCTATAAACGGCATATACTTGTAGAAAGTAAAGAAGGATTAGTGCTAGCCGTCAGTACTACAAAGGCATCTAGTCATGATAGTGGTCATTTAGAGGGCTTATTAGATAAAGTAAACTTACCACCAGGTAGTAGGGTATATGCAGATAAGGGCTATAGCGGCTCACCTAATGAAATATTATTAAAGAAAAAAAAGTTAAAATCAGCTATTCAGAAGAAGGCTACTAAGAATAATCCCTTATCAGTTACCGCTAAGCGGTTTAATAAATTAATAGCTAAGACTCGTTATAAGGTAGAACGTGTATTTGGTAGTATAAAAAATTGGTTCCGAAGTTCGGGAGCCCGCTATATAGGTATTGATAAAATGCATACACAACATCTTATGGAAGCAATAGCTTATAACTTATACAGGTCCCCAAATATCATTTTAAGAGGTTGCTAGGGAAATGGTCTATCCAAAATGAACTAAAAGCATCTAAAAATCAATAAATAATGATATTCTTACTGCCATAACGTCAAAAATGGCAAAAAATAACAAAAAATAATACTGGAAAAATAGAAAAAATTACACTGTCGGTCTGTTGCAACGGCCTCTCTTTGATAGAGTGTGCATACGAGCTAAAGTGAAAATCCGACCCGGGCGATTATATAGTCGTGACAAGGTGGATAAACCTAAACGGCATCATGTCTTTAGGAGGGTGTGCTAATCATGAATTCCCTTAAGTTGACGCCATTGAGTGAACGGATACGCATAGGCCATATCACTGAACGGATACACATAAACTTGCAAAGTTCTTTTTAATAGGTTATATTTGGGAATGAAATGTAAGGTTAGGTACTTTAGGTACTACATACTTGATCTTATCTTTTGTGCTTTTAAGTAAAGTACAATAGGCGATAAGCCCTTGTACATCCTAGTTTATAACTGGTTATGAGTAAATTAATGGAAGAGGGGTAAATTTATTTTTATCAGGTTTACAGGAATAAACTAAAGTACATCAATTAAAAATTAAAAGTAGTATTTATAGTAGAATAGCAGAAAAATGAATAACATATTTTAAATTTAATAAGTCATGAACAATAATTCTAGTAGTTTAAACAAAACATTAATAAGCCTTTTATTTTATCTCTCTACTGTA
>NZ_RARA01000018.1 GCF_003788695.1 Candidatus Cardinium hertigii | reverse complement strand
TGCTTTTTTGCTTTGATCAAAAACACTGAGCGCTTTAAAAAAAGCGATAGCCTTTTTAGCTTTTTTTATTAGGCAGATTTTTTAAAATGCTAATTTTCAATCTGTAAATAATTTTCAAGAATGGGTTTTTAGGAATTCAGTATATTTGCTATGTATTTTTTTCTGAAAGAGCTGTAGCATTAAAATGTGGTTTAAAAATACCAGTACGCGGGTAAAAATTAAAATTCTATTGGATCACTTATGCGGTATTATATAGTAGCAGGAGAACATTCAGGGGATATGCATGGCGCTGATTTAATTATACAGCTTAAAAAACTAGATCCAGCTGCTGATTTTTGGGCTTGTGGAGGAACTGCTATGGAAAAAGCCATGGGTAAGCCTTGTTGTCTCTATACTACAATTGTGGCTTCCATGGGATTGGATTTTATAGAGCATATATATAAACTATGGCAATGGCTTACATTTTGTAAGCAGGGTTTATTGCGTTATCAGCCAGATCTTCTAATTTTAATAGATTTTGGTAGTTTCAATATGCGTTTGGCTAGCTTTGCTAAACAGCATGGTTTTCCTGTATATTCTTATATACCACCTAAGATCTGGGCCTATCGCAAACCAAGGATTACAAGGATACAAAAAAATATAAAACAGATATTTTCTGTACTGCCTTTTGAAGTAGCTTCTTACCAGGCGTATGGTTATAATGCTATTGAGTATGTAGGGAACCCGCTGGTTCAAAAAGTGGCCAGGCATGTTGTCAATGCTAATTTTGCAGCAGCCCATGGATTAGACAAAAGACCCATTATAGCTTTACTACCAGGTAGTAGAATAGATGAAGTTAAACGCATATTGCCCATTATGGCCAGTCAGGCAGCGTATTTTTCTTCTTATCAATTGGTAGTGGCGGGTTTAACGCATCTGCCCAGCCTATTGTATAAAGCAATTCCCTCTTCCATTCGAATGGTTTATGATCAAACCTATGATTTATTGGCGATAGCGCAGGCAGCAATTGTGGCTTCTGGTACTGCTACGTTGGAAACAGCTTTGTGGAATGTCCCACAAATCGTAGTTTATAAAGTCAGCTGTTTGACCTATTGCTTATATAAACGTATATTATCAGTACCTTACATTTCTTTGGTGAACCTACTGCTAAACAGAACAGCTGTTCCAGAGCTTATACAGGATGTTTTAACAGAACAACAGTTGTATGCCACTTTAACTGAACTGTTAATAGAACGTGTTTCGACTAAGCAAAAAGCTTATTATCAAGAACTTAAACAGTTATTGGGCAGTAAGGAAGCTTCCGTAGAAATAGCTCAGTTTCTGTTGCAAATATAACGAATATTTTATTAATTAGCACCATTCAACATAGCACAAAACTGTAAAAAACATAAAAAGTTAAATAAAAAGTTATGAACTATATGATACGCAGGCTAATGGCCATTATTGTGGCAACTGTATTCCCTACGACGTATTGTATATATAATGGTTATACCCAATCCACTGCGCCATCTAATTTTGAATTAGCTGCTAGCCAATTAGGGTTTAATGGATACGAAAAAGCGAATGTACATGTAAGTGCAGCAGACCAGCAGGAAGCATTGCTTAAACAATTGCAAATGGCAGGTTATTTTACCGATGAACAACTATGGCGTACGCTTATTGGGTTGGGTATCCAGCAGCCAGAACTGGCTTTTAAGCAGCTATCTTTTTCTATGCAGCAATCTAAAGCCAACCAAAGAGATCCTAACCAGTTTATAGCTAAAATATTACGTAAAAATCTTGGAAAACAAACCATATTAGATACAGAGGATATGCTAGATTTTATTCTGTATACCGCTCAAAATGCATTTGGCCGTGCGCCTGGTCAAGAGCGAAATACATTATGCACAGAAAACTGGATGCAATGTTACCAACAAGCATATGTAGATAATGCAAGGATACTACGCCTCATAGATCGTGAAGTGCCCCTGCATAAAGATTATGATAGCGTTTGGATTGCTGGTGCCTCTCGTTTTAGCCTTATAACACGTATGGTAGATTATTATTATGCTTTGTTAAGGTATACGCTTCATATACATGGGGATGTGCTAGTATTAGCAGGAAATCGTGAATTATTTGCTAATTTAGATGGAGTTACTCCTCTAATACAAGATAAACTAATAGAAGCCTATAAGACCCATACTGATGTAGATACGCTAGATTTTACTTCACTGGTAGAAGACAATAACGCACGTATAGAAGAGGGGAAAGCCTATATATTAAAATTAGGAGCACAATGTAATATTAGGCTGGATCCATTGTCTCCATTCATACAGTATACAAACCAGGAAGCATGTCCGCCAGGTCGTTTTCCAGGTAGGGTATATCCCAACTATGCTAAGGGGAAAAGTAGGAAACTGACCGAAACAGTGATGGTACAAAATGTAATAGCTACTTTTTTTGATACAAAAAGTGTTCAAGTTATTGATACAGCAACAGATCGCTATAAAAGGCCTACTACTGCCACTACGGCACGTGATGCCGCCATAGCATTTATGGAACGTATAGGTGCTGGTACATATGGCGATAAAAAAGAGTTTGTAATACTGTATGTAACCAATAATCCATATATTGAACGCCAGACACTTTCTTCTCAAGGTATACTCAATAAGGTCGTAGCAGATTATAATCGTTTGCATCACACAGCATACAGGGTACGGTTAGAAGGAATAGGTTGTAAATGTCAACAAAATATCGCTAGGATTCATTCTGAATTTGCTGCGTTGATAGCAGAAAAATGGCAAAAGGCTTACCAAGGGAAAACAACCAAAAGAGCTATAGAAGATTTACAATTTCAGCATCGCAATCATTTGAAAACATTGCCACCAATACCTGGCTTGTCCAAAGAAAAGAGATCCATTACTTTCTTTCAGCATCTATTTGATGTATATCTACCCTAAGCCTCAAGAGGGTTAGGATAAGGGATAAGGGTTAAGATTAGCATAAGGTATCTGTTCAGTCAATGGCGTCAACTTAAGGTTTAACTATTATTGATAACCAATTAGAATAGGATATTTTTTTTACATTTGCTACATTCTGTATGATTGATATCTGCTCCAGCCTGAATTAAGATATCCATGACCTCATAATTATTTGTTTGTATGGCTATATGTAATGCTGTTAGCCCTTGGTTATTTTGAGCATTGATATCAAGATAAACAGTATTATCCTGTATGTTGTCTAACAGTAACGCCACTGCAAATTCGTCACCCAAATTACGCTTATGTTTTGCTACCATATGTAATGGTGTATTACCTTGTTCATCGCGTGTATCAAGGATAAGCCTTAGTTTATTAGGGTTATGCTCTTTGACAACATTTATAAAATATTTAAGACAATCCAGCTCGTTTTCTTCATGACCCCCAACGCATAATAAAGATAAAACAGTATCCGTTACGTCTATTCCAGGATAGCTTAGTAGTTCTGTTACATACTCGGTCGCGTTACGACTTACTGCTATTTGCAACAGGGTCTTGTGACGCATGTTAATATCATTAATTGGAAGAGACCTATTATTTCGCAATATCCATCTAAATTATTCTAAATCAGCTATAAATGAAATAGGAGGGTTGCGTTCTAATATATCAAATAATGCTTGCAGAAGTTGCTTCTTTTCTTCCTCTGTTTGGTGTTCATGGTTGTTTGCATAAGCATAAGAAGATCCTTCCAACTCCCTATATGGATAGTCTGAACCAACACTTAAAATATGTTTTGCACATCCACTAACCAAATAAGCGCTAATTCAATATATATTTACTTTTTCTCATGAAATTGTAATTCTATAGTTTTTTAATTGTAATTATGCTAATTATTTATTGGTGTTCAAAAGTGAAAATCCTTATTTATTTTATTTAACGCATGTGGGGATTACCGCATCCTCTAAGAAGTGCAGTTTACGATAAAAAATATAAAAACGCTAGGTTTAGCAAGTTTATTAGGGCTTGCCAAGAAATTTTCTATTTATATTTCTTGACAAACCCTAATATATGAACATAAAATTTTTTCGCTATACTTAAACAGTGTAGCGCATTGCTACTCGTTATGATAAATTTTCCTGTTACTTTTTGCTTGCTTAAGCAAGCAAAAAGTAACAGGAAATATCCTTTGCTATATTAACGATATATTTGAAAGTGCTTAGACTATAGTAGACTACTGTTTATTCCTGATCAGTTAAGTAGATTTCAACAGATTTAACACCTTAATCCTAAAATCCTGCAAAGTTATTTTCCCATCTTCTGGACCGTGGGGAAACTCAATAGCATACTGTTTATCAATGTCTTGGATAACATTAAGTAAAGAATACTCATTCTCTAACTGGTTATTATTAGGGCGAAAAATATACGCTTCCTCGTCTTTTCCTAATTTTTCTAATTTTTCTATATCTTCATATAATGAATAATCATCAACACCACCTCCTGATTTATTAGGAAAATCACCTTTATCTATGGATCTAGTATATTGAAAACTAACACCTTTTCCTTCCGCATCAGGGCTGGTGGCAAATATTTTCATCCTTCCTCTTGCAACGAAAACATCACCGGGTTTGATTTTCTTCATCTCTTCAGCATTCACAGACTTGTCTTGATTCACGCTTAAGGAAGTAACTGGTTCCCAGTCAAATTCACATTGTAATTTCTTATCGGTATATGATTTAATCGCATTAATTGTAGCAAACTTTTGACCTGCTCCTTCTGATCCATCTTTTATGAAAAACTCAAGACCTATAGCTTTAGCTACACTGCTACTAGCATCTTCTGGACCAAACAGCGACTGTTCTTCAAAACGACGGTGTCCTCCAAATTGGAAATCTCCAAATAGCCACATACCTTTTTCAGAAACGAAAGGATAGGAGGTCTCTTTTATTCTTTCCAATAGCTCAGCTGGAAGCTTAAAATCTTTCTTGAAGAAAGGATGAAATGCAGCACTGCCTGGGATATCAACTAATGTTTCTCCACATATGGTAACTATGCTAGCAAGCAAAATAGAACTAATTGACGCAACTTCATTACCATAAAATGATTCCTCAATAGGTGATCCTAAAACTGGAAATGCATCAGGCGCAACAGTATTTTCTAATCCCTGATAAAACTTACCAGCTATAATATGGCCTATTACTTTCTTTAAGTCTTGCTCTGATAGCCATTTGTGAGCCTTCTCGAGTTGTATGCTGGTTTTGTTATTGTGTATAGGGAATCCCACATCATTAGCTGTAATTCTTTTTTCGACTATGAATGCATCGATTTCCTTACTAACGGTGCAGTATTCCGTTAGTTTTTCAAGAAGTGTATGAGCAAATTTTTCACGCTCCTCATCAGATTTTTCGCCAAAATATTGTATAAGAATATTTTGTAGTTTATTCTGACTATCTCTCGTAGCCAATTGTGTTGGCCTAATTTGTACGGTCATACCGCCACAGGATCTGGTGCCGATGCGTATGTCAGCAATACTAGTGTGTAAATGCTGTTTGTGATTTGCACATGCTTGTGTAATAGTCAATACGCCTCCTCCTATGTATAATTTAATAGGTAAGGATATGCCTTTGCTTTTAACTTTTAACCTTTTTGTAAAAAACATATTATTTAAATTTAAAGTGTTTAAAATGCTTTGATTTAAAGTGCTTTGAGAAATAATAAAATAAAATATAAAAAACAACCATAAATGGCCAGATGCTATGACCCTTTAATTGTATACGTAGTATACGTTATTTTTTTATTCCAAGCAAATAAATCAGCGTGAGGAAGTTGCTATAGAAAAATTGCAACGTATTTTTTATAGAAATCTAGATGTGATTTGTACATATTTGTGCGTTAAATGTACTAAAATATTATTTTTGTGTACTTTTAAAGACTTCTTAGTAATGGCTAGGTAGACGTTTGTTTATTTTATTAAATTTTTTTTTGCTATTGCAACGGTCTCAAGGTATGGTTGATGTTGATGGAACGTTATCAGTATACCTTGTATGCGCAGGATTTTGTAGCTTTATGCTATGGAAATACCACGTTATACGCTAGCCGATATACAGTACTTGCCTGCACTACCGGGTATTTATACTTTCTATAATAATAAAGAGGAAGTTATTTATGTGGGTAAAGCAAAAAATATAAAAAAAAGAGTGGCGGATTATTTTGCTACCAGCAAGTTATATAATTTTAAAACAGAACGTATGATTACCCATATTGCCACTATGGTTTATACCGTTGTAAACTCTGAATATGAAGCACTTCTTTTAGAAAATAACCTAATAAAATCGTTACAGCCTCGGTATAATATATTACTAAAAGATGGTAAAACCTATCCCTATTTATGTATTACGAAAGATCGATTCCCTAAACTGATTATTACACGTAAAACAGTCCCTTCTCTAGGAAAATACTATGGTCCCTTTACCAGCTCCTCCTCCATTAGACAAACATTAGAGGTAATCAAAAAGCTCTTTACGTTCCGTACCTGTAATTATAATCTCTCAGACATAAACATAGCTAAAAATAAATTTAAGGTTTGTTTAGATTACCATTTGGGCCATTGTAAAGGACCGTGTCAGGCTTTTCAAGATGTAACCAGCTATCAAAAAGAGATAGCACAGATAGAAGAATTGCTTAAAAATAATTTTGCTTCTATAAAAAAAGTGTTAAAAGAAAAGATGCAGGCAGCTGCACAACTACTTGCGTATAAGGAGGCACAAGCTTTCAAGGAAAAATTAATGATACTGGATCAGTATCAGTCGAAATCTTTGGTGATCAATCCGCTCGTTGGAGATTTAGATATAGTAGCCATGATTTCGGATGAAAGCCATGCCTTTGTAGGCTATTTGCACATTAAACAGGGGGCTATTTCTTTTACCCAACACCGCGTGATTACCAAAAAATTGGAAGAAGAAGATAGGGATTTAATACCTTTAGTAGTTTGCTCCCTCCGTTTTTGCAGTAATAGTACCGCTCCAGAAGTGTTGGTCAATATCCCCATTGACCTGAATATAGGCCCTTTTTCGATAACTATGCCTAAAATTGGGGATAAACGAAAATTGGTAGAACTGGCTCTGCAAAATGCATTATTGTGTAAAAAAGATTTTTTATATAAAAAATCCCACTTCCAGGGCAGACCTAATATCATGCTCTTACAATTACAGCATGATTTAAAACTAAAAACTTCCCCTGATTGGATAGAATGTTTTGATAATTCCAATATACAAGGTCACCATCCAGTGGCGGCTATGGTTTGTTTTAAAGATGGTAGACCGTCAAAAAAAGACTATCGGCAATATAATATTAAAACCATAGTAGGGCCTAATGATTGTGCCTCTATGTATGAAGTGATAAAGCGCCGTTATAGCCATTTGGTAAAAGCACAAGAGGTGCTCCCCAATTTAATTGTAGTGGATGGTGGAAAGGGACAGCTCAATGCTGCTGTTTTGGCATTGCAGGAGATAGGTCTTTATGGAAAAATCGCTATTATTGGCATGGCCAAGCGCCTAGAGGAGCTTTATTTTCCCAATGATACGTTGCCTTTGTATTTAAATAAATCATCTCTTTCGCTTACATTACTGCAACAGCTGAGAAATGAAGCCCATCGTTTTGCTATTGCATTCCATAGAAATAAACGTAGCAAAGCCATATTGCATAGTGAGTGGGAGGATATTTCTGGTATTGGCCCTAAAACATTAGCTAAATTATTGCAGCAATTGGGTAGTCCCAATACCATTCAAGCTAGTTCTTTAGAGCAACTAGCTCAAGTCACCGGTCCAGCCAAGGCTAAACAGTTGTATGATTATTTTTTGCATAAAAAGTCTATGGAGGCTACAAAAGCGTCTGAAAATATATAATATATTATTTAGATAGAAATGTCAAATGCCCTCCATGCAATAGTCGTCATACCTACTTATAATGAACGCGACAATATAAAAAGCTTACTCTCGGCTATTTTTGATTTGAAAATGGGATGGCACGTATTAGTAGTAGATGACACTTCTCCCGATGGTACAGCTGATGTGGTAAAAAGCCTACAGCTACGTTATGTCAATCAATTGCATCTTTTGAGCCGACCCGAAAAGGAGGGATTAGGCCGGGCTTATCTAGCTGGATTTACTTGGACATTGGCATATGATTATGATTATATATGCAGTATGGATGCTGATTTTTCTCATGCGCCTGCTGACTTGTTTCGATTGTTAACCATGTGCGCCAAGCATAACTTAGATATTATCATTGGGTCCCGTTATATTGCAGATGGGCATGTGGTAAATTGGCCATATGATCGAATCTTGTTATCCCGTCTAGCTAACTGGATAGCTAGATGTATCACGAACCTGCCTGTTAAAGATGCTACAGCCGGATTTATTTGCTATCGACGGGCGCTGCTAGAAGATATTTTGTTACAACGTATAGCTTCTGTAGGATATAGTTTTCAAATAGAAATGAAGTTTTGGGCACATCACCAGGGAGCTAAGCTAGTAGAATTGCCTATTACTTTTACAAATAGGGTACGAGGGATATCCAAAATGGATTTAAAAATTGCAGGAGAGAGCTTTTTTCGTCTTTTTCAAATGAGATGGCGTTCATGGATAAAGAAAAGATGAAAAGTTTACCATTTTTGAAACAAAACATCAATAAACGTATGCGCATCAAATGGTATTAAGTCTTCTGCTTTTTCTCCTATTCCAATATAGGTAACGGGAATGGAAAACTGATCTACTATGCCAAGTATCATTCCTCCCTTAGAGGTTCCATCTAGTTTAGTAACTACAATGCCCGTTACTTGCACCACAGCAGTAAAAGCCTCTGTTTGAAGAAAAGCATTCTGTCCAGTAGTACCATCCAGCACTAACAAAACCTCATGCGGAGCGCCAGGAAGACACTTTTGAATCGTTCGCTTAACTTTGGCTAACTCATTTACAAGGTGCACTTTTGTGTGTAGCCGACCAGCCGTATCTATAATGATAACATGTACACCATTTCGAATTCCCTGCTGTACAGCTTCATGTGCTACTGAAGAAGGATCAGCCTGCATCGCTTTTGACACTACTACTGCTCCCACACGATTTCCCCAAATAGTAAGCTGCTCTATAGCTGCCGCACGAAAGGTATCTGCAGCTCCCAGCATAACTTTTTTCCCTTCGGCTACAAACTGTGCAGCAAGCTTGCCAATAGTGGTAGTTTTACCTACACCATTGACGCCTACCACAAGTATTACATGGGGATGACTTTGAGCTGCGGAATGCGTAATACCTACTTCCAAAGCAGGTGAAATATGTAAAAGCTTCTCAGCCTCAAATCGTAAAACCCGGTTTAGCTCATTTGTGGTAAGGTATTTATCCCGCGCTATACGTTGCTCTATAGCACCTATAATTTTGATCGTTGTAGGTACCCCAACATCTGAGCTAATCAGCAATTCTTCTAACCTATCCAGTACGTCACTATCAACGGTTGTTTTACCAGCAATAATTTTAGAGAACTTTCCCCAAAAAGATTCAGGAGCTTTAGAGCGTTCCTCTGCTAAATCTTCTGTAGGCTTGATGGCCTTAGACAAAAAATCAAAAATACCCATTGCAAGTAACTTTCTTTATTTTTCTATACATATAGCTGGATAGATATATCCGTTCACTTGCGTGGCAGCCGTATTTTATAGATTATAGCAAAAAGAACAAAAAGTTATACACATTCTGCCTTTCAACTTATAAGGGCTAACAGGAATCTGCTATATTATGCTTTTATCGATAAAATTTCCGTGACCATTTCAGGCGGTACAATCCTACTGCGAAAGATGTAAGCACCCGTTTTGGTTGATTTTTTTACTTGAATCAATTTGGTCAATTTTCCAGCCCCCCCCTTAGAAAGGGTTGCAACCACTTTCTTTGCCATAATGTTTATATAATTATTTAATTTCCTTATGAAGGGTATGCCGCTTAAGTACAGGATTATATTTTCTTAATTCCAGTCTTGCTGTGGTAGTAGTTCTGTTCTTTTCAGTACAATATCGCGACATACCAGCCATTCCACTATTTTTATGCTCTGTGCATTCTAATATTACTTGAACCCTACCACCTTTTTTCTTTGCCATCTTTTTTCACTATTTTCTTGCGATGCACCAAGGCTTTTTCTTATCAAACCAACTACCAGACTTTCTTATCAAACCCATTAACTAGCCCAACTTATTAGACCAACCAATGGTATTGCTTTGATAAAGTCCCTTTTTGTTTGGCTTCTTTTAATACCGCACTAATTCCTTTTTTGTTGATCGTACGGATAACAGAAGTGCAAACTTTTAGTGGAACCCAAATATCTTCCTCCGGAATATAAAAATTTTTCCTTTGCAAATTTGGATAAAACCATCTCTTGGTTTTATTATTTGCATGGGATACATTATTCCCTACAATGGGCTTTTTCCCTGTTATATCACAAATTCTTGACATGTTTATATATTCCTTTAAATACCTACGAATATACCAAAATTGAAAGATTATGCAAAATCTTCCTACCCCTAACAGTTGCACGATAGTATTTTAGCATAGTGTTGACCCTCCCAAAAGCATATCAAAGCAACTGCTCTACTGCCTGATATTCTGAAGCAAAATTAATTACGAATTCTGACTTAGCTGTTTGAATCCATTTACGGATCGCTTCCTCCTTTTTTACTTGCAGTAAATGGAGGTGTATCTTTTCGTAATCCTGGGTAAGATTCATTAGATGAGCCTCTATTTTTTGCTTAATATAGAGCAATCTCCATCCTGACTGATGGTGTGTACCCATATATTGAGGTTGGCTTATCTCTCCTTCTTGTAGGCCATCAATAGCAAAATAAACTTCTTGGGGCAATTCTTCGGCAGAGAGCAGTACACTAGGCATCCCTCCTCCCTGGTTATTAGCAGTAATTAATCCTCCCTCCAAACGGGTCTCTGGATCTTCTGAATATTTATCTATAGCTTCTTCAATAGTCAGTGTTTTATTGATTATTTTTTCTCTAATTTGAGCTAATGTAACTTGAGCAAGTGCAATTTCTTCATGAGTTGGCTGCACCATCTGTAATATATGACGCGTACGATACTGATCTTTATTACGATCTATTAACTCTATAAGATGTAACCCAAACTTAGTTTCTATGGGATCACTGATTTCGCCAACTTTTAGCGCCAGCGCTGCTGCTTCATAAGCTGGATCGAATAAACCCAAAGGAGCCCAGTCTATCTCGCCTCCTCTAGCGGCTGATTCGGCATCATCCGAATATTTCTTCGCCAATTCTGAGAAAGTAACGTTACCATCTACTAGCAACTTTTTTAAACGTAAAAGTTTTTCTTTGGCCTCTTCTTTTCTAGCTGGCACTACTTTAGGATAGATTACAAGCTGACGAATTTCAAAAGAATCGGGATAATACAGACGCTTGTGTGAGGGCAGGCTATCAAAATAAGCTTTTACCTCTGCTGGCGTAACCACTACATGTTGGGTAAGATTTTGCTGTACCGATACAGCTAAATACTGTGCTTTTTTATTGCGTTTTAGTTCTCTTTTAATATTGTAAATGGATTGATGAAAATGCTCAGTAAGCTTTTTTTCAGAACCCATTCGTTGTACCCAATAGGCGATTTTAAAATCGCATTCTCGTTGCATAAGTGCCTTTTGGGGTTTGGAAATTTTTACATTATTTAAAGCAGCTTTAGCTAAAAAAATCTTATTTAGAACCAATTCACGTAATAACTTCATCTTAACAGACGTATCTACTACCTTTCCTTCTAAAGCCAATTGCTTGCATATTTCTTCTAATTCGGAATGCAAAATTAACTCCTGATCTACAGTTGCTATTACTTTATCTAATAATAACGGTGCACCGTTGGTACTAGCTACAGGTAGCCTACAAAAAAAAAGTATAAAAATATACTGAATCGCTTTTTTAGTTAGCCTGGAT
This sequence comes from Candidatus Cardinium hertigii, assembly GCF_003788695.1. Next base: position 27,309 of record NZ_RARA01000018.1, on the reverse strand, counting down.
AAGGCAGGTATGATTGTTTTTAGCATTTTGTAAAAAGTTATGCTTTATTTTGGTTACTAATGCCAATCTTCTTTTGTGTAATATAATAGCCCGAATCCGTTCCTCTACCATTTCTAAAGGAGTAATCTCGGATGCTGTTTTATACTGATCTATTCTTAATAGATAAAGATATTTTCGAGCAGCAACATGGATAAATTTATTTGTTTTTAACAATCTAGTACTATTAGCTCCATAATCTCCAAGGGGGGGATGGCCAATTTTAGCTAAAACAGCTTCCCATGCAAACCATTTATCAGCCGCTAATATGGTAGTATTGGCATAAGGTTTACAATACGCTTGTATTTTTTTTTGATCTGAAGGTTTTTTTGATAACATAAGGGACTTTACGGAATTAATACCAGCTGCGCGCTTGGGAATTGCTAAAAAGATGCCTTTTACTATATCATGATTGAGTATAAAATCTTTTCGCTTATGCTTTTCGTAATAATCTGCTATTTCCGCAGGTGATACCTCATTATTAAACGCACGTTCTACAAATATTTCTAGAAAATGCTGCGCAAGCAGGTCATTTTTGTATGTGTTTATTTTGCTTTCTATAGAAGACTGAACAGATGGGAATTCTTTACTGCCTTGCGCAATAAGGAGCTGTTTAAAAGCCCACTCTTCCACATATTGGTTAAGAAAAGTCGACTTATCAGAAGCTTCCATATGCGCAATATCTAACGCCGCTAGATCCGATGCATACAAATATTGATTACCCACACGGGCAATAAAAGAAGACTGCTGCGGATCTTGCGTTTTCTTTTCAGAACCACAATTACGCATAATCAAATATGCAGCTATCAACAAAAATCCATAAGCAGCTAGCTTATTCAAACGCACCATCCCTAGATAAACAAAAAACCTCTCTTATTGCCAAAAGGCACAAGAGAGGGATCCCTTTTATTTCTTCTTCACACCAGTAGGGGATTTAGCAGCAGGCTTAGCAGCAGGCACCTTAGCGGGAACTTTAGCATCTGCATTATTTTTAGGACCTATTACAGGAGGCTTTATCTCCTCAGGAGCCATGGCTTTAAGCCTTTCTAACACCAATTCAGAAATATCAAACGTTTTTTGAGCAAAATACACTATAGGCGCAATATCTATTTTTTTGTTTAAAATAAAGGTATAGTTATACTCCTCGGCAATTTTATTAATCACCTCTTGTAGCCGATCATGGAGCGGCTTCATTAGCTCTAGCTGCTTTTCTTCAAATTTACTATACTGCTCTTGCTCAAGTTTCTGGATAGCGAATTGTAATTTACTTATCTCCGCAGATTTCTGTTTTTTTTGAGCTTCCGTAAGCGTATCATACTGCTGCTGAGCGGATTCAGTTTTTTCTTGATATTCTTTAAATTTGGTTTGAAGCTGATTCTCTAATTGATGCCTAAAACTCTGCAGATTAGCATGACTTTTTTTAAATTCTGGCAGGTTTTCGAAAATATAACTAACATCTACATATCCAATTTTTAAAACAGATTCCGCTGTTTTAGCTGCTTCGTTCACTATAATAGTCTTATTAGGGTCAGCTTTTACACCGGTATACATACAGACAGCAAGCGTCAATGCGGATAAAAATTTATAATTCATTACAGTACAAGTTTAGAAATTTAAGTTATTAACTTAAAGTTATTGATTAATATTTAATATTTAAAGTATCCGTTCACTTACGTGGTAGCCATATTTTATAGATTATTGATGGATTTTATCCATTTTTTTAAAAAACTACTTATTTTACAGCTACTTTTTTTGCTTGATCAAAAAAAGTAGCCAAAAAAAATCAAGCGCTGGTGAACAAAGCCGTTGAAAAATTCAGTCTGTAAGCTGAAAATCAGAACTCGCCCAGGCCTTACAGCCTTGGGCTCAAACAGGCTGATTTTCTACTAGCTATCAGACTGAATTTTTCTAATCACAGCTTTGTTCAAGGCGCATTTTTTTGATCTTGCATTATTGCGCTATTTCTAATTGGCCACACCACTGAACGGATATACTATTTAAATTAATTATATACCATATTATGATATAATATTCATGATATGATATTCATAAATAAAATAATACGAAACGCCTCGTCTATTTATTATTTATTTATTTTACTATTGTCACCTTATTCTCGACCTGTTATTACCTGAATGGGCAATACAAGCTAGCGTGAATTTACAAAAAAATATTAAACAGACCAAACAGCAAGTATTAGGCAGGGTTTAGTTGCTCTCTGAAAGAAGTTTCTCTCCCTTTTTAATGGCTTGTTCAATATTGCCCACTAAATTAAAAGCCATCTCAGGAAGATGGTCTATCTCTCCATCCATAATCATATTAAATCCTTTAATGGTATCTTCTATAGAAACGAGCTCCCCCTTCATACCTGTAAATATTTCTGCTACATTAAATGGCTGAGATAAAAATCGTTGTACTTTTCTAGCACGGTAAACCGTTTGTGTATCTTCCTCTGAGAGCTCATCCATACCTAAGATAGCTATAATATCCTGCAATTCCTTATAACGTTGGAGCATTCTCTTTACTTTTTGTGCGGTATCATAATGTATGTGCCCTAAAACTTCGGAATTTAATACCCTAGAAGATGATTCTAAAGGATCCACTGCCGGATAAATACCAAGCGCAGCTATTCTTCTAGAAAGTACGGTAATAGTATCTAAATGGGTAAAAGTAGTAGCAGGAGCAGGATCGGTTAAATCATCCGCCGGCACATAAACAGCTTGAATAGAGGTAATAGAACCATGTTTAACAGAAGTAATGCGTTCTTGCATTGCACCCATTTCTGTGGCTAAGGTTGGTTGATAGCCTACGGCAGAAGGCATCCTTCCTAATAAGGCAGAAATTTCTGCACCTGCTTGGGTGAACCGAAAAATATTATCAATAAAAAATAGAATGTCTTGCCCCATCCCATCTTCACCATTGTCACGGAAATATTCCGCAATAGAAAGTCCTGTAAGCGCTACCCTAGCCCTTGCCCCAGGGGGTTCATTCATTTGCCCAAATACAAGTGTTGCCTGAGACATTTTTAATGCTTCATAATCTACCTTACTAAGGTCCCAATCTCCTTGTTCCATAGCACGCACAAATGCTTTACCATAATCGATAACGCCAGCTGCAATCATTTCTCGTAATAGGTCATTGCCCTCACGTGTTCTTTCCCCTACACCAGCAAATACGGAAAGCCCATTATAGGATTTAGCAATGTTATCAATAAGCTCCATGATCAAAACCGTTTTACCTACCCCCGCACCGCCAAACAATCCGATTTTACCACCCTTAACATAAGGAGCCAGTAGGTCAATTACCTTGATGCCAGTATAGAGAATTTCTGTCGTAGAAGAAAGTTGATCAAAAGCTGGAGCAGCTCTATGAATCGGCAACTTTTGATCAGTTTTGGGCTGCTCCATGCCATCTATAGCAGTTCCTACCACATTAAAAAGACGCCCACGCACCAGATCGCCTACCGGTACTTGAATAGGCGCTCCTGAATCTGTTACTTCTAAACCTCGCGTAAGCCCTTCTGTGCTTTCCATGGCAATAGTTCGCACACAATGCTCTCCAAGATGCTGTTGGCATTCTAGCGTAATCAATTTCCCAGTAAGGGTCTTTATATGCAATGCATTCAATATATTAGGTAAAACGGCCTCCTCGTCAAACCTAACGTCAATTACGGGACCTATAATTTGAATAACTTTGCCAGTATGGGACATTATTTTTTACGAAATAAAAAAATTAAAAAAGATGATTAGAGATGGATTTTCATCTATCGGCTACGCTAGCAACATCTGTTGCCAGCAAATATCTAACAGAAAAAATTACAATCCGTTCTGAATTTACGCAGAAACTAGGGAAAAACACTAATTTTTTGTATCAACTTAAGCATATAATCACCATAACACGACCCTATAAAAATTACGCATACGGGAAATATACATAAGATGATAAGATATGTATAATGCACATTGAAACTTTTTCGTTAAATTTAGAGCCATTTACACCTGTAACATCTACACAAATGATGCAAAAACCGTCATTCAATGATATCTTCATGTTATTGGCTATTGAGTTAGCCCAACGCTCACACTGCGTTAAAAAACAAGTAGGCGCTGTATTAACAAAAGATACCCGTATTATTTCAATAGGATATAATGGCCCCCCAGCAGGTACCTATAATTGCGATGAAATATGGCCTAAAACGGGTTGTGCTAAGCGTATAGGAGGTCGCTGTTGGCTGGCTATTCATGCAGAACAAAATGCTATTATGTATGCATTAAACAATCATGCCAACGTCAAAAATGCCATTCTTTACATTACGCTCTCCCCCTGTCTATCTTGTGCACGCATTATATTTAGTGTAGGTATCCAAAAAGTTATTTACAAAGATTCTTACGCAGCCTATAAAAATATCGATGTGGAAGAAGGATTAGATTTTCTCCATGAGTTTGGTGTGGGGGTAGAACAATATCATCCGGTAAAGGGGCATTGCGCTAAATAGACTTTATTCAGTTCAGTGATTTTATAAAAATATTTCATAAAAAAAATATTTTGTATTAAAAAACATAAATATCATTTTGAATTTTATTAAAAAATATGTACTTAAGAAGTATGGGAATATGTTAAATAACAATTCAATAAGCAAAGTACATGGTTTATCTAATGTATTGTCCTGATCTAATCAGGCACAAATTGATTCCTAAGTGTAGGGCTAACGTTTTTTATATAAATAGGACTAACGTTCTATATGTACCTAAAACAAAGTGTCCGTTCATAACCATGGTAAAGATATCATTACAAACAGGAATGCGCCTTGAAAAAACTGTACCAAGAAATAGAAAACAAACCGAAAATCAAATCTCACTCCTACGGTTACGCAATGGATTTGGGAAGCTGGCAAGGCGCGCGAGGGTGAAGCGCACGCAGCATAGTAGAACTATGTGAGTACGCTGAATCCTGAAGCGGAACACAGCCAGCTTTTCAAAGACGAAGAGTACGGTTACGCAATGGATTTGGGAAGCTCGCAAAGCGCGCGAGGGTGAAGCGCACGCAGCATAAGTACGTACTATGTGCGTTCACCCCATGATTGTATGTACATACATCATGGGGGCCCCAAGCACGCTGAATCCCGAAACGGAACAGGGGTATAGTTTTTTCATTAGCGCTTGATTTTTTTGGCTACATTTTTTGATCAAGCAAAAAAAGTAAAAGTAGCTTTAAAAGAAGCAGTTTTTTTAAAATGGATAAAAGTATCAATTATTCAATAATAGCCATTTGCTATAACCTATAAAATATGGCTGCCACGCATATAAACGAATACAAAATAATATTTAAAGTGCTAAGCATCCATATGTCAAAAGCCATAGAAACCTTCTATTATGAGGAAAGTTTAACGAAATGGGGAAGGGCTTCCCATAGCTTTTATCAAAAAAAACAAAAAAACAAAAAAAATGATACTGCAAAAGAGTTTCTAGCAACAAATCCTCTTTCACACGCTATCAGAAGCCCAAGATCATTACAGCCTCCCTAAATAGGGGCCACCTCAAAATTTAATATATACGAAATTTCTTCGTGTAAAGCTAACTCCACCTGATAGGTGCCTATTTTTTTAATAGGCCCTTCTAATCGCATAGTAGTATAATCTACTATAATCTTATTTTGCTCTTTAAGAGATTTAGCAATTTGCAAAGGTGTAACAGAACCAAATATATTACCCCCTTCTCCTACTTTTACCCTCACTACAACTTTAGCTGTAGCTAATACAGCCAAAAGTGCTTGAGCATCAGCTTTTAACTTCAATGCTTTGCCTGCTGCCTGTTTAGCATTTTCAAGCGCAATCTTTTTATTTCCGCTATTGGCCACAACAGCAACGCCTTGAGGAATAAGGTAATTTCTGCCATATCCAGCTTTAACAGAAACCATATCGCCTTTCTTCCCTAATTTTTTGTATGCACTTTTCAATATTATTTCCATGTTTCACCCGTTACTTTACTTAAGGTTATCAGCCACGTAAGGAAGAAAAGCAAGCTGCCTTGCACGTTTTACTGCACAAGCCACTTTTTTCTGATATTTTAGGCTATTACCCGTAATACGCCTTGGCAATATTTCTCCACGTTCATTGAGAAACTTCATCAAAAACTCAACGCATTTATAATCGACATATTTAATACCATACTTCTTGAAACGGCAAAACTTCTTGGTAATCGTTTTTTTTTGTATAGATTCGTTTATCAAGGTCATAACGCTGCTTCTTGCTTAAGTTCTTGTTTTTCATCAACCGCTACCAATCTTCTTGCTGCATTATGCGCTAATGCATGCTTATTCAAGGAAAAGGTCAAAAAACGCAACACCTCCTCANNTAGACCCCACTTTTTTTGTGCGCTATTGGGTAAGCCAGTGGCCTTAATCCAATCTCTTCCTCATATGCTATCGTTGCATTACGCTCCATCAAAAAAGATCTATATCTGTGTATAGACGCCTTTGTTTGATCGCTAGAAAGCACTGGCGATAGTATAAATACCGTCTCGTAATGTCTTAATTCCATATTCAAATAATTTCCTAGCCTTTCCAACCGATCCCAACTAAAGTGATCGAAAATAAAGTTATAAAAAAAAATGATAAAGTCAAGTTTTATTTTATAATTTACGTACCTAATTATAACAATTATAATTTAGTGTGTAGATATGAACGTAAAAATAGAATCATCTTGGAAAAATGCACTTGCCACAGAGTTCGAAAAGCCTTATTTCAAAAAGTTAATCCTTTACGTAAGAGAAGCGTACCGAAACCGCACCATCTACCCAGCAGCTCAAAACATTTTTAGAGCTTTTGAACTTGCACCTTTTACACATACTAAGGTGCTGATTTTAGGACAAGATCCTTATCATGGACCAGGACAAGCCGATGGTCTAGCCTTTTCTGTTCCTACCAATATATCTTTCCCTCCTTCATTAAGAAATATTTTTATTGAGCTGCAAGCCGATGTGGGCATTACAATGCCCACATCGGGCTCACTAGATAGTTGGGCAAAACAAGGGGTATTGCTATTAAATGCGACCTTAACCGTAGAACCGCATAAAGCAGGATCTCATCAAAAACAAGGCTGGGAACTTTTTACAGATGCGGTAATAAAAGCAGTTGCGCTACACAAGCAGCATGTAGTATTTATGCTATGGGGCAACTATGCCAGGCAAAAAGAAAGCTTAATTGATTCCGAAAAACATCTGGTATTGAAATCAGCACATCCTTCTCCTCTAGCTGCGCATAGGGGATTTTTTAAAAATAGACATTTTAGCAGAGCTAATGCATATTTATTGGCTACAGGCCAAACACCTATTAGGTGGTAATTTAGGTGATAGGCATATCCTCTAAACTAACTTGTAAGATAGGCACCCTATTTATAAGGCTAAAATTGTAACCATGAAAAGCCTATAAAGACTGACCTGCAAGAATCCATTTTTAATTGACAATAAGGGCATTAGCTCCTCTTAAAGGCTTTTAATACATTTTATATCAGTTAAAAACCACTTCCTAGTTTTATTGCTTTACTTAATTTATATTACGTGCGGTCTGCTGTGAAACGCTCTAATGGTACATTTGGAGATGGGAAGGGCATACTAGCTGTTTTCATTGAACTATACACTAAAATCCTATAGTTAACATAACGCATAATGGGTATGAAGAAAATGCACTAAAATAGCCATGTAACCTCTTGTAAGGGTGAATAGTTTTTGATTTAGGTAATATTTAAATTACGTGGCATTATATAATATGATGATTTTCATATAAAAATATACGTTAAATAGTATAGTAAGGATATTATAATTCAATGGATAATTATAACTACAAACTAAAATTTAATATAATGCATGCAATAAATAACCTCGTTATGGTCCGTTACATGGCTATCGTACTATGCAATTGTGGATCACATTGTGGTTCAATAAAAAAAACATCAAATGATGCATCAACGGATATAATAAAAGAGAAACCAGCAGGTGAACTAGTTTCACTAGAAACGAACCATATAATAGAAGAAGGGGGAAATGATGAAGAAGGGGGAAATGATGGGCCAAAAATGTTAACAGAGGGATCCACACAACCACTAGATAATTTTTCTAGTGCAGGGTCATCGGATGTATCCGAAATATTCATAGAAACACCAACGCAACCAGTCGATAGCCCTTTTAATGCTGTACCAGCATATGCATCATCACATAGCCATACAGTAATAACGCAGAACCATGCAGGTGACCAAACCGATCATACAAATAATACAGCGGCATCGTATGTTTTACCATCTAAAACTGAATTATTGGACTATATAGCTACCTCAGCTAAATCGTGTGCGGGGAAAATATATAAAATAGGTAATAACGTATGTCATAGCGTATATGATAGCGTGAAAAATTCTTTTAATCCAATAGAAACAGCTGAGCATATTACGAAGGATATGAGTAGAAATGAAACGGCTGGGCATATTACGAAGGATATGAGTAGAAACAACACAAATATAACACTTAATCAAGTAAATCATTCAAATATTTCTTGCGCATTTACGCCAGAGGAACAAGAATATATAACTGAAGATGAAGATACCTTTACGCCAGAGGAACAAGAATATATAACTGAAGATGAAGATACCTAGTATCCGTTCACTCAATGGCGTCAACTTAAGGCAATTCATGATTAGCCTACCCTCCTATTCTACTTGGTTATCAATAACAGCTAAACCTTAAGTTGACGCCATTGTCCGTTCACTTGCGTGGCAGCCATATTTTTATAGATTACAGAAAATTGTTAATATTTAATAATTGATGATTTTATCCATTTTTTTTAAAACTACTTCTTTTAAAAAAACCACTTGTTTTAAAGCTACTTTTTTTGCTTGATCAAAAAAAGTAGCTATAATGCAAAAAAAAGTAGAAAAAAATGAAAGTAGATTTGATCTATATGGGCGCCGTGCCGCTAAGGGGAAAGTGAAAAAAATTAAAGTCATGACGATATGGCTTTTGCTAGATTATTGATTTTTTTGTAAAATTGTAAATCCTATTTATTAAACCGTTTACAACCAATTGAGATGAAAAGAAATAAACAAAAAATAATAGAAACTATTGCGGCTATGCTATATTGTCTGCTGTACGTTCTAACCTCTGTTGCGTGTTCTAAGACTCATTCTTCGTTTGGTGTGATACACTCCTATGACTATGGTATGATGATTCATACCTATGATAGAAATTATACAGAACAGGAAAAAAGAATGGGTAGTGATGGTGCATTTCAAGCTTTGGTAGACAAGGAAACTGTACAGAATTTTTTTGATTCCTTAACAAGTGAAACAAATGCATCTGTTTATAACAATATTTGCATACAATATCCAAAATATCCAGATCTGTTTAATGCTTTTAAACAATCATGTTATAACCACGTTATGGGGCAAACAATTGTTATGCAGACAAACGAACAAGTGGAATTATTTGATATTGTTTTAAACGCATATAGTCGTAATTACAACTGCGGAGGAGCGGCATTGGCGCGGGTTTTACAATGTCTTATTACTGTATTTAAATTAGATTTAAATAAATCTTACAAGGCCTTAGACAACCGCACTTTTTTACAGAAATACATTCATGAATTTCTGTATGATGAAGCAAAACACCTTATGTATTATAAGTGTATTACTTCATTACTTGAATTAGGTGCAGATTCTACTAAACCATTGGAATATCTATTCAAAGAATTGCCATTATATCTTAAAAAAACTTATAGATATGAGCAAATGCGTGACAATAATCCTCATATCGAACAACTCATTTCCCATTTTTTATCTAAATCTAATGAAAATATTAAAATATTTCTTCATACTTTTCAGCATTTAGCATTTGAAGATGTTGTATACGCATATGAGCTAAAATTTTTAATGCTGAATGCTGCAAGTAGATATATCAGCACCAATAATAACGTCTCTACTGAGATATTCAATCAAATGCTAAAGAATTTATATTCCTTACTTTATAAGCATAACAAAGGTTTTCATGAATATTTGCAGAAGCATGGGGATGTAGATGGAAGAATGACACGCATAAAAAATAGTTTGTCTTACTATATAAACTGCTGTTTTACCAATTATCCTGAAGCAACTATTCGTATGATAAGCAACATTGCATACAACTCTAAAATAAAGTCAGAAAACAAGGAATTATTAGAAAGGTTATTCCACTGTATGGAGCTTAACTGCAAGACACGTTTATTGGAATGTATCATAGTGTATCCTATTACTCGACCTACCATTATTGGAGACACAGAAGCATTATGGATTATATCTTCTCTTCTGCTAGAAGACCATATAATACAAATGGATCCAATAAACCCATGTATAAGCATCATAGATCCAATAAGAATAGACCCCAAAATAATAGATTGGTGTAAAAAATATAGGGGTCTAAATGAGGATCAGAAAAAATATAAATTAGCCATGTTATCGCTATTGCACAGCAAGTATAGGGCATTGTAAAAGTATCCGTTCAGGCAGGGGAATTAATAGAAAAAAAAGTGCCATCAAATGGATAAACATACATTTTAATACTACTATGGAAATATCTACCGATTCATCAGAGCAAAGTTGCATATTTTGTAAATTTGCAGCTGGCTTAGCCCCTTGTCATACCATATGGGCAGAAGGCCATTATTTGGCATTTCTTTCAATTTTTCCTAATACAGAGGGGTTTACAGTTGTCATCCCTAAGCATCACCTAACCAGTTATATTTTTGATCATCCTCCAGAGGAAATCAACGGGTTAATGGACGCAGCTAAAAAGGTATCAAACCTCTTGGTCCATAAATTTCCAACTGTTGCTAGAACAGCCCTTGTATTTGAAGGTTATGGCGTTAACCATTTGCATGCTAAACTCATTCCGTTGCATGGAACCAAAAAAGATCATTGGGAAGCTGTTACGGCCCCTATTAAAACTAAATTTGATAAATATCCTGGCTATATTTCTTCTCATGATGCAGCACGTGAATCAGATGAAAAATTAGCAGCATTAGCCCATTTTTTATCCGACACTCCCCTCTAAGGTGAGTGCCAGTAGTTTTTGAGCTTCTACAGCAAACTCCATGGGCAACTGCCTAAGGACCTCTTTACAATAGCCATTTACAATAAGGGCTATCGCATTTTCATTATCAATACCACGTTGATTGCAGTAAAAAAGCTGGTCTTCACTGATTTTAGAAGTTGTAGCTTCATGTGCAACTTTGCCAGTTGGATTTTTTACTTCTATATAAGGAAAGGTATGGGCCCCACAGCTATTTCCCATTAATAAAGAATCGCACTGAGAAAAATTAGAAGCATGGTCTGCTCCAGCAGTAAGTTTGACCAGCCCCCTATAACTATTGCTTGATTGGCCCGCTGCAATACCTTTGGCTACAATTCGACTTTTTGTATGCTTGCCTATGTGAATCATTTTAGTTCCCGTATCTGCTTGCTGTTTATTTTTGGTAACCGCTACGGAATAAAATTCCCCAACCGAATAATCTCCCATTAAAATACAACTAGGATACTTCCAGGTAATGGCTGAGCCTGTCTCTACTTGTGTCCAAGAAATTTTACTATGGGCACCAGCGCAAAGCCCCCTTTTGGTTACAAAATTATAGACGCCACCTACTCCTTCTTTAGTACCAGGATACCAATTTTGCACAGTAGAATATTTTACATTTGCTCCTTTTGCAGCATAAATTTCTACTACGGCAGCATGTAGTTGATTTTCATCTCGCATAGGGGCTGTACATCCTTCTAAATAACTAACGTAGGCATCTTCCTCTGCTACAATTAAGGTACGTTCAAATTGACCTGTATTAGCGGCATTTATGCGAAAATAAGTAGAAAGCTCCATAGGACAACGTACGCCCTTGGGGATATAGCAAAAAGAGCCATCGCTGAATACAGCAGTATTGAGTGTAGCAAAGTAATTATCCGTCATCGGTACTACCTTACCCAAATATTTTTGAACCCATTGGGGGTACTTTTGAACAGCTTCACTAAAAGAACAAAAAATAATACCTAGTTTGTTTAATGTTTCCTTAAAGGTAGTAGCTACTGAAACACTATCCAATACTATATCCATAGCTACCCCTGTTAGCCTTTTTTGCTCTTCTATCGAAATCCCTAAGCGCTTAAAAGTAGCCAAAAGGGCTGGATCCACCTCGTCTAAACTGTTTAAATTTATTTTTTGCTTGGGCGCAGCATAATAAATAATATTCTGGTAATCTATAGGAGGATAAGAAACCTTTGCCCATGTAGGTTCTTGCAATTTGGCTAAATGATGCAAAGCTTGTAGCCGTCGTTCTAACAACCAATCTGGTTCCTCTTTTTTTGCAGAAATAAGATGAATAGTAGCCTCTGTTAAGCCCTTTGGAATAGCATCAACAGGGATATTACTCTCAAAACCATATTGATAACCAGATGAAGTAATGGTATCTAGTATATCTTGTCCTTTTTGTGCCATAACATGTGTGCTATAAAACCATTAAGCTTTCTTGCTCTATTTCCTTGGCATATTGCAATGCCTGCTGCGCAGCCATTTGCTCAGCACATTTTTTAGTTCTACCAGTGCCTTCTCCAATAATTTTTTCCCCTATAAGCACTTGCGCTGTAAATTCTTTATAATCTTCATACTGTTTTTCTATAAGAATTTTAAACACTACTTGAAGGTGATGCTTATGTGCCCATTGAATAATTCTGCTCTTAAAGTTAGTATCATTTTCTATAAGATTTTCTAAGCTAATATGGTTACCTATAAGACGGTCAATCACAAACCTTCGACAGCATGCATATCCATGGTCTAAATATACTGCCCCAATAAATGCCTCTAATGCATTTCCATAAATAGATTTGCTACCACTTCGTTTGATAAGATTTGTATCGTAATGTAATAGCTTATCTAGATGAATTTTACGTGCTAATTTATTTAAAGAATCTCTATTTACAAGTCTTGACCTGATATCGGTCAAAAAACCTTCCTCTTTTAAGGGATATCTCTTGAAGAGATATTCTCCGGCAATCAATGATAATACAGCATCTCCTAAAAATTCAAGCCGTTCATTAGAAGTATACCCCTCTTCTATGGAACTATGTTGAATCGCTATTTTATATAAAGCAAGGTTTAAAGGAATCATTCCTGTAGTAGCTCTTACAAAAGTAATCAACTGTTGTGTAGCAGGATCTTGTTTAATAAAAAAGTAATGGAGTAAAGCTAGGAATCTTCCCATTTTTTGAATATTAATGAAGCATTATGACCCCCAAAACCAAAGGCATTGTTTTGAGCAAACAAAATGGATCTTGCTTCTGCTTTGTTTAAGGTTAAGTTTATACGTGCGTCAATGGCCTCATCTAATAATTTATGATTAATAGTTGGAGGAACCAATTGATGGTTTAATGCTAGGACCGTAGCAATAGACTCTATAGCTCCGGCTGCACCCAACAAATGCCCTGTCATGGACTTGGTAGAACTGATATTAAGCGCATAGGTACATTCACCAAAAACATGCTGAATGGCATTTATCTCATTGGTATCCCCCAGGGGGGTACTGGTTCCATGTGCATTAATATAATCAATGCAATCTGGAGTAATTTGGGCATTGGTTAGGGCACGTTGCAATGCCAAAATTACCCCATCTATATTTGGTGCCGTAATATGGTAAGCATCTGCTGACATCCCTACGCCTATTATTTCAGCATAAATTTTAGCGCCTCTTTTTTGGGCATGTGCATAAGATTCAAGGACTAAAGCGCCAGCTCCTTCCCCCATTACAAAACCATCTCTCGTTTTATCAAAAGGACGTGAAGCAGTTAGATACTCTTCATTTCGCTGAGAAAGCGCATTTAATGCATTAAATCCTCCGATGCCTACTTGAATAATAGGCGCCTCCGAGCCACCTGTTACGACTACATCTGCCTCTCCTAACTTAATAAGGTGAAAACCAGATGCCAAAGCATTAACTGCAGAAGCACATGCCGCTACGGTAGCAAAATTCGGTCCCTTAAATCCATATTTAATAGACAGATGGCCAGCAGGTATATCTGGTATAATTTTAGTAATAAAAAAAGGATTTATTTTGGATCCCATACCATTTCTGGCCAATTCCAAAACGACTGCTTCTGTAGAACTTAATCCGCCTATGCCAGATCCCCATATTACCCCTACCCGTTCTTTGTCTATTAGAGGGCTGCTTAACAAAGCATCTTGTATAGCTTCCCCTCCAGCCACCATAGCATACTGGGTAAAAGGATCCATGCGTCTAGCCTCTTTTGGGTCCAAATAGTCATTGGGATCAAATCCTTTTAACTCACAAGCAAATTTAGTTCGATGTTTAGAAATATCAAACTTAGTTATAGGCCCCGCACCACTTTGACCAGTAATGAGGCCATTCCAATACTCCTTAACATTGTTTCCAATAGGCGTGAGTGCGCCTAATCCTGTAACAACTACTCGTGGGAATAACACCTTTTCTTTATTTTGTGCCATACTGCATGCATGCCTAACTTTTTAAGAACGCTATACAAAAAAATCTGGGAATATAAAGCGCCTGCTTTATCCCTCTTGAACCTACCCGTCAGCCAAATGTTCTTCTAAATATTTTATAACATTACCTACTGTTTGTAACTTTGTGGCTTGGTCATCCTTGATGTCTAATTCAAACTCTTTTTCAAATTCCATTACGAGTTCTACTTGGTCTAAAGAGTCAGCACCTAGATCATTGGCAAAGTGTGCACTAGGCACCACTTCCTCAGCTGGAACGTTCAGCTTGTCCACAATAATCTCTACTACTTTGTCCATAATCCTATTATTATGCATATCTTTAGTACCGCCCTCACTATCTTTATTATAATCAGTCTTTATATCCTTACTAATATCTTTAATACTCATTTAATTACTCATTTTATGTTTTATCGAAATGAATTACGATACGTCTATTACCGTTACAGTATATATTTATTGGGTTATGCTTTGAGCCCGCTCTGCCTGCCAAAGTCTAAACTTTTCATCTGCCTGCTCTTGCGTTATGGCTCCCTTGTTTACGCCTATTTGGAGATGTTTGCGCAGCATAATACCCTGCTTAGACAAAAGACCTTTAACGGTATCAGTAGGTTGTGCACCTTGAAAAAGCCACTTTAATGCGCTTGCTTCATTAAGTCTAATGGTTGAAGGTGCTGTATTGGGATTATAATTTCCAATTTTTTCTATAAAACGACCATCGCGTGGTGACCTTGCATCAGCTACAACGATATCATACTCTGCTAGATGTCTTCTTCCGCATCTAGCTAATCTTATTTTTACTGCCATATGCCTTTTTAGCGAATCTCGTTCGCAACTACTTATTGTTAATATATTAGTTTATATATTATTATCTTTTTTATTGGATACATTTTTTATTGGATACATTGGTACAATGTTTGCAGTATTAAACTGCATTGAATCAACGCAAACTATAAGCCGATTGCCTTGCCTTTTTTTGCTAAAGACAACCGCCCCATCCACCAAAGCAAATAGCGTATGATCTTTGCCTAACCCTACATTTTTACCAGGATAATAATGCGTACCGCGTTGCCTAACAATGATATTCCCAGCCATTACCTCTTCTCCTCCATATTTTTTTATACCGAGTCTCTTACTTTCTGATTCTCTTCCGTTTTTGGAGCTACCCGCCCCCTTCTTATGTGCCATGGCATTCGTTTATTTGATAATATCTTCAATGACAATCCTCGTATGATCTTGACGATGTCCCCGTTTTACTTTATAACCATTACGTCTTTTTTTCTTAAAAACAATAACTTTATCTCCCTTAGTATGCGCTAACACCTGAGCCCTAACCACTACGCCATCTAGGGTAGGCGCACCAACCGCCACAGTTCCATGCCCATCATCTAAAAATAGAACTTTATCAAGCGTAAAAAAATCACCTACTGCATTTTGCAACTTAGGCGTATAAAGCCGTTGCGCCTTAGCAACTTTAAATTGCTTTCCGGCTATTTTTACAATCGCATACATATAATATATATTTCTTAATACTAAATAATTATGATCCTTCCTAAAACTAAAAAGGACACATGTTGCCAAACTTAAGCTTTTTTCTATAAAATAAAAAGTATCCGCTAACCGATAACGTATTATATAGCTTAACGATAGTACATTATCCCATTTCTATTCCGACTTCTTAAGAAGCGAAAAGTCAAAAGATTCTAAAAATTGAGTAGTAAAGTTACCTTGCTGAAACTGTTCATTATCTACCAACGCAAGATGGAAAGGTATAGTGGTTTGAATGCCCTTTACAATAAATTCTTCCAAGGCACGTTTCATTCTAGCAATGGCGCCAGCTCTAGTAGCTGCATAAACAATAAGTTTTGCTATCATAGCATCATAGTTAGGGGGAACTACATAACCAGCGTAAATATGGCTAGCAATGGTTACGCCCCTACCTCCAGGCAGGTGCACATCAGTAATTTTTCCAGGGGATGGCCGAAAGCCGTTAAAGGGATCCGCTGCATTAATACGGGCCTCTATGGCATGGCATGTGGGATAGGCACTGGATGCATCTAGTGGCTTACCAGCTGCTATTTCAATTTGAGTCCTTAGCAGATTAAAACCCGTAACTGCTTCCGTAACAGGGTACTCTACTTGGATACGGGTATTCATTTCCATAAAATAAAAGTTTCGATACTTATCCACTAGAAATTCCATGGTTCCAACGCCTTCATAACCTATAAAAGCCGCCCCCTGTAGGGCAACTTCTGTCATTTTTTCACGTAATGCATCTGTCATAAAGGGGGATGGCGATTCCTCTACTAACTTTTGATGCCTATGCTGAATAGAGCAATCGCGTTCAGATAAATGAATGATTTTACCATATTGATCGGCAACAATCTGGATTTCGATATGGTGTGGCTCTTCTACATACTTTTCCAAATAAAGCCCATCGTTACCAAAAGAAGCCATAGCCTCTTGTCTAGCTTCCGTCCATTTTTTTTGAAATTCTTCTGGTGTATAAACCAATTTAATACCTTTCCCTCCACCACCTGCAGTTGCTTTAAGTAGTACAGGAAAGCCTATGGTATGGGCTAACTGTATCCCTTCTTCGACTGATTTGAGTAGCCCATCAGAACCAGGAACGACTGGTATACCAACACGTCGCATATTTTCTTTTGCAATAGACTTATCACCCATTTTGCTGATGGCTGCAGCAGAAGGTCCTATAAATTTAATTCCATATTCCTCACAAATACTTGCAAAACTAGCATTTTCAGACAAAAAACCATATCCCGGATGGATAGCAGTAGAATTGGTTACTTCAGCAGCGGCAATAATAGAAGGAATAGACAAATAAGATAAATTACTTGAGGGTGGCCCAATACAAACCGCTTCATCTGCAAAACGCACATGGAGGCTATCTTTATCAGCTGTAGAATACACCGCAACCGTTTTAATATTGAGTTCTTTACAAACCCGAATGATATGTAAGGCAATTTCACCACGATTTGCAATCAATATTTTTTGAAACATAAAACACTAAGTTAGACTAATTAAATAAAGATAATTTCAAACCATACGCATACCCACACGCATTAATTATGATTGGGTATGTTAAAAAGGATCTACTAAAAAGAGGGGTTGATCATACTCCACTGGGGAAATGTCATCGACCAATATTTTAACAATCTTGCCATCGACTTCTGCTTCTATTTCATTATAAAGTTTCATAGCTTCTATGATACAAAGCTTAGTGCCCTTTGCAATCGTATCTCCTAATTCTACAAAAGGAAGCGACTCAGGATCAGGTGATCGATAAAAAGTACCAATCATTGGGGACTTAATAGTAACATAATGGGATGCTACATTATTTTCTAGTGCTGTTAAAGCAGTAGAAGCAGGTAATGGGGCATGCGTAGGAACAGAAGGAGGAAAGGCGTTATGGGTAGCTGATACCAGCTGTTGAGGCGCTGGCAGGCTTCTTTTAATATGAATTTTAATAGCTTCTGTCTCGATATTAACCTCTTCTAATCCTGACTTAGCAATAAAATCAATCAATCCCTGAATTTCTATAGTTTTCATACTTATTTTTTCTGTTCGGTTACACGTTCTATATAGAGACCTGTACGGGTATCTATCTTTATAAGATCATTATTATCAATAAATAGCGGAACCTTAATTTCTACTCCGGTTTCTAAGGTAGCTGGCTTCAGAGATTTAGTAGCTGTATCACCTCTAAATCCGGGTTCTGTATAAGAAACCTGTAATAGAACGGATGGAGGCAATTCACACTTTAATACCTGATTTTCATCGTCATAATAAATAATTTCTACCGGCTGGCCTTCTTTTAAAAATTGAGGGACATTGATCAATGTTGGTTCAATGGTAATTTGCTCAAACGTTTCAGTATGCATAAAAGTATAGCCCGCACTATCCTTATAAAGGAATTGATAAGGTCTACGCTCAATTCGAGCTACCTGTATTTTTATACCAGCATTAAAGGTATGATCAATTTGCTTATCCTTGGTTAAACTTTTTAACTTAGTTCTCACAAAAGCGGCCCCTTTCCCTGGTTTTACGTGTAGAAACGCTACTACGCTATAAATATCATTGTTGAGCACTATACAAAGCCCATTTTTAATATCAGCTGTGTTTGCCATAATATTTTTATCGTTAACGTACTATACTATTATTATTTATGGATGTTACCAACGCGTAAACGATCAGATAGAAGAAAACTTAAAAACCATCATATCCCCAGGTCATATACATAGCGCCCCATGTAAATCCCCCACCAAAAGAACTCAAAATCAAATTATCACCTTTTTTTAATTTGTGTTCATAATCCCACAGACAAAGTGGAATGGTTGCCGCTGTAGTATTGCCGAATTTGTTGAGGTTAAGCATAACCTTTTCCATAGGAATATTTGTACGTTCAGCTACCATTTGTAAAATACGCTTATTGGCTTGATGGGGCACTAGATAAGCAACATCTGCCACTGCCAGATCATTGTTGGCCATAATATCTAAAACTATTTGTGACATGGCACTAACAGCCGTCTTAAATACGTTTTGACCATCCTGGTAAACATAATGCTCTTTAGCAGACACCGTTTCATGTGAAACGGGCCATCTACTCCCTCCTGCCTTTTGGTAAATCAAATCTTGTCCTGCCCCATCTGTTTTACAAATGGTATCTACAATACCGTAACCCTCATCAGCATCTTGGGCGGTTAAGAGCACTGCACCCGCACCATCTCCAAAAATAATACAGGTAGTTCTATCGGTATAATCAATGATAGAGGACATCTTATCGGCACCTATTACCATAACCTTCTTTGCCCTTCCTGAAGCAATATATTGAGCTCCAGCATCTAAGGCATATAAAAACCCCGAACAAGCCGCTTGCAAGTCGTAACTAAAAGCATGGGTAGCACCAATAGCGTGGGAAATAATATTAGCCGTAGCTGGTATAATAAGATCCGGGGTAACCGTTGCACATATGAGGAAATCTATGGTAGTGGGATCAGTAGCTGTGTTTTCCAATACCCCCCTTGCCGCTTGTATAGCCATTACGGAAGTGCCCAAACCCTCCCCTTTGAGGATACGCCTTTCATGTATACCCGTTCTAGCAACGATCCATTCATCATTGGTATCCACCATCTGTTCCAATTCATTATTGGTTAACACATAGTCTGGCACATACCCACATACGCCCGCAATGGAGGCACGTTTTACTATTTTCATATACTAAAAAGCCTTATTGAAAAATTCAAAAAAGCTAATAAATTGCGTAGATACCATATAATATATATGGAATAGAAATTAACAAAATCTCTTACGAAGAGATTTCTCTACTCATTACCACCCTACCTTTATAATACATTTTGTTTTCATGCCAAAATGCACGGTGGGGGGTATGCAAAACACCAGTAACAGGGCAAATAACAAGAGCGGGCATTGCAAGTTTAACGTGTGTTCTCCTTTTATCTCTTCTGGAAGAAGACGACCTTTTCTTTGGATGTGGCATGTTTCTATAAATTAAAATTAATTAAAAGCTACTATTGGCAAATGGTAGCCATTACCTCATAAGTAACACAAACTATTTTGTGTTATTCAACCATACTAACAAGTAAAGAGCTGTATAGGGGCTGAATGCATCCCCATTACTCCATCTTTATCTTTAGTGGACTAGTAAACATTCGAATTTACGAATAAATTTGATAGATCAAGAAATGGGTTGGGCAGTTTCTGCTTTAGCGATGTACTAACTTGAAATATGAAATAGGTCATACCATCCATTTATTGCTTATACACTCTTCGTCTTTGAAAAGCTGGCTGTGCTTTACCCCACCAGATATATCATCTGGCGGGGACCCCTGTTCCGCTTCGGGATTCAGCGTACTTGGGGTCCCCATGATGTATGCATATACATCATGGGGCGAACTTACATAGTTCTACTATGCTGCGTGCGCTTCACCCTCGCGCGCCTTGCCAGCTTTCCAAATCCATTGAGTAACCATAGAGCTACGTTACCACAGCTTGCATGAATAAATAATGCGTATATTAGTTCCTGGGTATTTATACAATTTTTTCTTACCCTTAAAAGGTAAAAAACATGAAAAAAGCATTGATTATTGGCAGTAATGGATCCGAGGAGATTGAGTTGATTATTACTAGTGACATTCTTAGATGTTCAGGCATAGATGTAACGATTGCGGGTTTGCAAGACGATCCTATGATTATTTGTTCACGCAAAACAAAACTTCAAGTGGATAGTTTATTCAAAGAAATCGCCGAGCACTTATTTGATGCTGTAATTTTGCCTGGCGGTCAGCCCGGCAGTCACCATCTTTCTGAGGATAAGCGTGTGGGCACCTTATTACGTCATCATGAGCAAGAAGGAAAAATTATAGCTGCTATTTGTGCAGCTCCACTTGCATTGGCAAGCCATCATATTGCTATTGGTGGAAAACTTACTACCCATGACTCCATTCGTGCCAAGATGGAAAGCGCCGGTTATCTATACAGCGAGGAACCTGTTTGTGTATGGAAAAATATCGTGACCAGTCGCGGACCTGGAACTGCTTTTGCATTTGCCTTAAAACTAGTTGAATTATTAATCCATGTGCAAAAATCCAAAGAAATTGGTAAAGCGATGTTGGTTTACTAGATAAACTGTACCGTTAAAGCTTTTCTGAAATTACTTTATTTCAGGAAATAGAATAGTGGCAATCTTTAGGCCAACTTTAACTTGAGCCGTTAAAGGCACGCTTTTTATGATCTTGCATTATTGCACTATTTCTAATTCTAATTGGCCACACAACTGAACGGATACTTGCAACGACCTCGTGATGTAGCCGTTATGCTTTATAGAAATCTTTACAGTTGAAGTTGCTGTTCCCTATCTGTTAGGGGTACATAGTTTACTGCTGTAATCACTTGCTTGCGTACTTCCTTCTCAGATATTTTGTCCACTTGCAAAAATTGTTGTTCCCCAGCCAGACCTACGGGAATCACCATTCTGCCTCCAATGGCCAACTGGTCAATAAGGGCCTTTGGTATTTCTTCAGGCGCAGCTCCTACATGGATTGCGTCATAGGGAGCACCTTGCGGATAACCCAATCTCCCATCACCCAAAATTAGTATCAATTTTTTGCTATCCAATAGGTCGGCGTTATTTTTGCGGATGTTTTGCTTCGAGCAGTTGACAAGATCTTCAATGTGATCTATACCATACACGGTTCCATTCGATCCGACCATTTTCGCAAAACAAACGGCCAGATATCCAGATCCTGAGCCAACATCCAATATATGTGAGTCCTCATTTATAACTGGTTCAAGAAGGTCAATCGCCAAAGCGTGCATATGAGGAGCGGAGATGGTGGCACCGAATCCAATTTGCTGTGGGAAATCAGCATAGGGATGTTCATTGGTAAAATCAGCTCTATCCACCAATAGCATAACCTCCTTAGTGCGTTGGCTTTTGAAGGGATAACGCTGAGATAGATTTCTCACCAGCTTGTTTTGAGATGCTTCATATAATCCATTAAAGATCATTGTCGTAATTAGTATAAATGTGGCTATTAAGAAAATTGTACAAAAAAACTGATTTAGGCGCATCGTACAAATCTTAAGCAGGATAACGCTAGAAGCGCGCTTTTATTAGCTCAATAATGCCTTTTAATGCAATTAGCCTTCCATTGCTTAATTTATACTTTTGTAATAAAAATGCAATAGGGTAATTATATTTCTTTCAAAATCATTCATAATGAGACTGCTGCAATAGACCATTAAGCTTTGACATCAATACTCCACTTTTCCATCATGCAAAAAATCGTTAACTTAACTTGAGTTTCTAGCATTTATTTTTTTAGAATTATTACTAGTGTATAGTTATGGCAATCCAATCAAGTGGTCAATTAAGTTTAGTAGATATTTCAGCAAGTAAGCGTAAATGCAAGCATATCTTTTTTGATTAAATCAACAACATAATTAGTTGGTTGTCGGTTGAAAAATAACTTCTATTTTATTATTCTAAAGGAAGCCATTGCCAATGCAGTAGATCATACTGAGCAGCGCAGGTATATACCAAGTAGTTTTTAATGCGTAGTATGTAGGTAACATTGGAATGGGTTTATTCCCCCACAGGTTAATGGCATGTGGAGGCTGGCTACTTATGATTTTTTGTTTTCTATATTCACACCCAAAGTGTTTGCACAGCTTTGGAATTGTTTTTTGCTTATTTTGGCATTCTTTCTCTTTTTTTTCCCATGTGGCTTAACCACAGTAATGTTTCCCTTAGAGGTATGCATGTTACTATGGGAACCATGGGCTGTAAAAGTTATTTTCTGCTCACCTAACAGATTCCTACCAATATTTATAAACTTACGGAAATTCTTATAAGTGTTAGTATTTTGTTCTGATTCTAAAAAAGATTGCAGCTCTTCAAGTTGACGTTTTCTTTTATTTTGCGCATTATCTGGATCATATTCCTTATCTAGCTGCTTATTTAGTTTTCCGCTTAGTTGCGGAGCTTTATATTTATATTCTATATTATTTTCTTCTACTGTTTCTTCTCGGATTACCTTTCCTTGCTCATCTACTTTAAGGCCTAGCAGGCTCAAAAGCGTATTGAGACGGACAAGAGGATCCTTATCTTTCCATTCTAATATATTTTCTATTTTTTCTTCTTCTGGTATAGGGATAAAAATGCGTGCCTTTTCCTTATTGGGTAATGTGCCATTAAAAAACGCTTTCTTGATCTCAAATGCCAGTCCCTCTGTTTCGTCACTTACGCTTTCATATACATAACCATAACCTCTAATGTCCGTTATAGCAAATCCTAATTCAACCTTAGCCATATTATTATCCACGTCTATATCTAAGCCTAATAGGATACCTGGCGCTTTTAATATCTTATTTTTTTCATATCTAAAAGAAACAGCTGTTTGGTCAACAGGACTCCATAATGCGTACTTTACGCCTATGTCTTCTTGGTCTTTTCTTATAGGAACTACAAAATAATTTTCTTTTTCTTTTTTCCACAAAAGGCTATATCTAGAAAAGTATTTTTGCATCTCTTTTGCATAGGAGTAAATTGACCGGGTTATATCAGAGGGAGTACAGCCAGCTCTTTGAAAATCTATATTCTCTTTTATTTGTAACTCGCAGAAGGGTGTTCTAATATGCCTCATAAGTTCTGAAGAAATCTCAGGGCAACAATTGCTTAAGATATAATCAAAAGCTAGCATAGCTTCCTTATTATCAATATACCCATAATAACATTGTTGTGCGAATGTAGTTAAATCAGGCAAAGGGCAAATACGCTTAGTGGTACTGGACAATGCTTCATCTGTTTTCAAAAACCCACGGCTATCTAGCTTATAAAAGAGTTCATTAATACTTTTTTGAAATTGCTTACGATAACCATTAGCATTAGCATCTGTACAGTTGCTTAATAGTTCATAATAGAAGGCAACATAGGCAATAAGTTTCGGTTCCATGTTTTTTTTATACTCTCTCTGATCCGGAATGGCTTGTTCTACGAACGCATTAAATAGTTCTATCCATTTTTGGATATATACTGAAACATATTCATTCGACTTATTTTGAGATATATTCTTCAAAAGTTCTGCTGCTTTTTCTGATTCTGAAATCTGCTTTAAATTTTGTGACGATCCTGATTCTGTTGTATCCATATTATATTTCGACAGGCTACATCCCTGGATAACGGTTAGACCTATGTGTAAGATTCCTATCACATTTCTTATTTTTGCACGGCTCATCTTTGCGTATTAGTTTTAATAAATTATTGATAATTAATCACTGTTATAAGTAACGTAAAACAAAACCTTTTAAGCGATTATTTTTATTCTTATTATGTTTTGTATCTCCTGCTAAAACAAGCTACCGAGAGGACCCAATATACGAAAATAGAACTCAATACAAAAATTTGTTCCGCGTAAGTTTATGGAAATAAAGAATAAATTTATGGAAATAAAGAAAGGAAAGGGTTTCATATACGTTCATCCATGTGCCCTAATCAATAACCAGCATGTGCAAAGCTCAGTATAAAATCTGATAATCATAAAAAACCAAGCGTATCCCTTCACGTGCGTGACAATTTGATATAACGCAAAGTCATAAAAAATGCGCATTGAACAAGGCTGTGATTGGCAAAGGAAATCCGAGGCCGTTGCAACAGATCGACTAATTTTTTCTATTTTTCTAGTGTTGCTTTTTATTATTTTTGATATTATGGCAGCAATAATCTTATTATTCATTGATTTTTATATGCTTTTTAGTGCATTTTGGAAAACCATTCCCCTAAAAACCGCTGAATATGATATTGGGAGAGCTGTATAAGTTTAGGCTATTGCTTCCATAAGCTGTTGCGTATGCGTTTTTTTGTACGTAATGTCGGTTTATACTATTTATTTCGTGCAATTAACCCATGTGCACGGAACAAAAAAATTATTAGGGTAGACATACGCTAGCATAAGAGTCATAGACGTATAGATTGTAAGCATACATGCCAAGTGTATCAATTTTAAAACTTAAATTATAGTTAGTATGCAAGCCATTACGCCTCGTGTGGATGTAGCCTTTAAGAAACTTTTTGGCGTAGAGGAAAATAAAGATTTATTGATTTCGTTAATCAACGCCATTGTTTCAGCAGAAGATCAAGTAGCAGATATTATATTGCTTAATCCCTACAATCCGCAAAACTTTCGAGGAGATAAAGCATCTATATTGGATCTCAAAGCTAAGGCAGTAGATGGTAAACTATTTAATATTGAAATCCAAATCAGTGATGAAGCAGATTATGATAAAAGGGCTTTGTTTTATTGGGCCAAATTGTATACTGAACAGCTACAAGCAGGACAAGGCTATGGCAACTTATCTAAAGCCATTGGCATCCATATTCTGAACTTTATTTCTATTGTAGAGGAACCCAAATACCATAATGTATTTCGTATCACAGAAGAAGAAAGTAATGCACTGTATTTTAAAGACTTAGAATTACACACCATTGAACTAAAGAAGTTTACCGATAACCCAAACGAAGCCTTAACCGATTTAATCGATAAGGTTAAGACAGCACTAGATAGATGGGTAGCCTTTTTAACAAGACATGATTTGCTAAACAAAGACAACTTACCTCCTCCTTTAAACGATGTCCATTTAAAAAAGGCACTACAGGTACTGAATGTTATGAACTTTACACCAGAAGAACGTACCTTGTATGAAGGCCATTTAAAGTGGTTATGGGTCGAAGAAAATACAGTTAAAAAGGCTAAAAATGAGGGCAAAGAGGAAGGTATCCAAATAGGAAAAGAAGAAGGTATCCAAATAGGCAAAGAGGAAGGTATCCAAATAGGAGAAACCCAAAAAGCCATGGCTATAGCCCAAAATTTGCTTCAAGAAAAGCTACCTATTTCCTATGTAGCCAAAGTTACTGGTTTAACCATTAGCCAAGTAGAACAGTTATATAACGTATCTTCCCAATAAATAAACAGAACGAGTAACACATGCCTAATTACGTATGGTAAGCATACATGCCAAGTGTATCAATTTTAAAACCTAAATTATAGTTAGTATGCAAGCTATTACGCCTCGTGTGGATGTAGCCTTTAAGAAACTTTTTGGCGTAGAGGAAAATAAAGACTTATTGATTTCGTTAATCAACGCCATTGTTTCAGCAGAAGATCAAGTAGCAGATATTATATTGCTTAATCCCTACAATCCGCAAAACTTTCGAGGAGATAAAGCATCTATATTGGATCTCAAAGCCAAGGCAGTAGATGGTAAACTATTTAATATTGAAATCCAAATCAGCGATGAAGCAGATTATGATAAAAGAGCTTTGTTTTATTGGGCCAAATTGTATACCGAACAGCTACAGGCAGGGCAAGGCTATGGAAACTTATCTAAAGCCATTGGCANNNNCATTTAAAGTGGTTATGGGTCGAAGAAAATACAGTTAAAAAAGCTAAAAATGAGGGCAAAGAGGAAGGTATCCAAATAGGAAAAGAAGAAGGTATCCAAATAGGCAAAGAGGAAGGTATCCAAATAGGCAAAGAGGAAGGTATCCAAATAGGTAAAGAAGAAGGTATCCAAATAGGAAAAGAAGAAGGTATCCAAATAGGGGAAACCCAAAAAGCCATGGCTATAGCCCAAAATTTGCTTCAAGAAAAGCTACCTATTGCCTATGTAGCCAAAGTTACTGGTTTAACCATTAGCCAAGTAGAACAGTTATATAACGTATCTTCCCAATAAATAAACAGNATTATATTGCTTAATCCCTACAATCCGCAAAACTTTCGAGGAGATAAAGCATCTATATTGGATCTCAAAGCTAAGGCAGTAGATGGTAAACTATTTAATATTGAAATCCAAATCAGTGATGAAGCAGATTATGATAAAAGGGCTTTGTTTTATTGGGCCAAATTGTATACTGAACAGCTACAAGCAGGACAAGGCTATGGCAACTTATCTAAAGCCATTGGCATCCATATTCTGAACTTTATTTCTATTGTAGAGGAACCCAAATACCATAATGTATTTCGTATCACAGAAGAAGAAAGTAATGCACTGTATTTTAAAGACTTAGAATTACACACCATTGAACTAAAGAAGTTTACCGATAATCCAAACGAAGCCTTAACCGATTTAGTCGTTAAGGTTAAGACAGCACTAGATAGATGGGTAGCCTTTTTAACAAGACATGATTTGCTAAACAAAGACAACTTAC
>NZ_RARA01000026.1:146936-191551 GCF_003788695.1 Candidatus Cardinium hertigii | reverse complement strand
TTCTAGCTACAGCTTTGTTCAAGGCGCTTTTTTTATGAATAAGGTATATCTATTTTCATTGGTATCGTGTAATTTATATCAGCCTCTCTTTCAATCAATAGTTTAGCTATATCCCATTTCCCACGAGTAGCAGCCCATCCTAATAAAGGTATAGTTCTTTCTCTTCCCTCTATTTTTGCCCCTCTTTCAATCAATAGTTTAACTATATCCCATTGCCCACAATCAGCAGCAAATCTTAATAAAGGCGTAAAGTAGTTATCATTAACTCCTTTTTCAATCAATAGTTTAACTATATCCCATTGCTTATGACCAGCAGCCCATACATATAAAGATATAGTTCCTTCTTTTCCCTCTGTTTTTATTGGCATCAAGCAATTTATATCAGCCCCTCTTTCAATCAATAGTTTAACTATATCCCATTGCCTATGCTGAGCAGCCCATCTTAATAAAGGCATAGTTCCTTCTTTTCTCTCTATTCTTATTGGTATCACGCAATCTATATAAGTAACTCCTCTTTCAATCAATAGTTTAACTATATCCCATTGCCTATGCTGAGCAGCCCATCCTAATAAAGGCATATCTATATGTCTCTTATCTATTATCATTGGTATCACGCAATCTATATAAGTAACTCTTCTTTCAATCAATAGTTTAGCTATATCCCATTGCTCACGAGCAGCAGCCCATCCTAATAAGGGTATAGTTCTTTCTCTTCCATTTACTGTTATTAGTATTATTGGTATCACGCAACTTATATAAGTAGCTCTTCTTTCCATCAATAGTTTAACTATATCCCACCGCTCACAAAAAGTAACCCATCCTAATAAAGGTATAGTTCTATATCTTCCACCTATTTCCACTGTTATCATGGAATTTATATCAGCCTTCCTTTCAATCAATAGTTTAACTATATCCCATTGCCTATGACCAGCAGCCCATTCTAATAAAGATATAGTTCTTTCTCTTCCCTCTACTGTTATTGGTATCATGCAATTTATATCAGTAGCTCCTTTTTCAATCAATAGTTTAGCTATATCCCACCGCTTACAAAGAGCAACCCATCCTAATAAAGGTATAGTTCTTTCTCTTCCACCTATTTTCACCACTGTTATCATGAAATTTATATCAGCCTTCCTTTCAATCAATAGTTTAACTATATCCCATTGCCCACGAGCAGCAGCCCATCCTAATAAAGGCATATCTGTATCTCTCTCATCTCTTATTATTGGTCTTATTATTGGTATCACGCAATTTATATCAGCTCCTCTTTCAATCAATTGTCTAACTATATCAAGATGACCATAATAAACAGCATAGAATAAGGCTGTACCATTAGCGTCTGTAATGTCTACCTGAATGTTCTTGCTATGGAGCAATATTTGTACGATTCTCTTATGTCCATTCTCAGCAGCTAGGTGTAAAGGCGTTTTATTATTATTCGTTAATGCATTTACATCAGCATACCAATCTAATAATTCCGCTACGATTTCTAAATGATCCCTAACAACCGCATGGTGCAGAGCAGTCCAGCCATCTGTATCTGATTCATATACGCTAGCACCACTATTTAGCAATCGTTTGATATCACCTAAAACATCATCATTAACAGTACTATTAACAATTACACCATATAGGGTATTTCGTTCGGTATTTCGTTCATTTATTACTGTATTGGTCATGCTAATCTTCTTGGCATGCACTTTATTTTCGTTATCCTGAGCTGCATGATGCATAACTTTGTTACAACCGGTTAAAGTTAATAACCCGTACGATATAAACCATATTATTTTTTTCTGTAGCATTTCTTTTTTTGTAGCATTTCTCTTCATTTTAATTTTAATACGCTTTTCCTTGCACTATGATGTAACTTGTTCAACTACTGTAAAATTCCCATTTCAAGTAGTGATACCTCTATGGACACTATCTAGTAAAGATTATCTCCCTTGTCCTTTCAGGTGTGCATAATTATTTGCGTTGCAAGTTAAGGAACTTACTAGAATTATCATAATGCAGCTAAGGACAGTCATGTAGATAGGGGGCAGTGTATCCGTTCAGCCGCGTGGCCCATGCGTATCCATGTTACCTATTAGAAATAGTGCAATAATGCAAGATCATAAAAACGCGCCTTGAACAAAGCGAGGCCGTTGCAATAGAAAAATCGCAACGTATTTTTTATAGAAATCTAGATGTAAATTGTACATTTTTGTACGTTCACAGCACTAAAATATTATTTTTTATGTACTTTTAAAGACTTTTTAGTAATGGTTAGGTAGACGCTTGTTTCTTTTATTAAATTTTTGTTTCCTATTGCAATGGTCTCAGATTGTAACCCGGTTTTTGATCCTTAGCCTTCTATTTGCTATTGCTACGCTAATAACCTTAAAAATCGGATGGCTAAACTAAAAATGATATATGCTGAGGCCGTTGCAATAGAAAACAAATACATTAAAAACATTTCTGCCACGTAGGTGAACGGACAATGGCGTCAACTTAAGGCAATTCATGATTAACCTACCCTCCTATTCTACTTGGTTATCAATAACAGCTAAACCTTAAGTTGACGCCATTGGGTGAACGGATACAGCCAACCTAACAGTTTTTTGTACCCCCGCCAGAAAATCTTCTGAGCATTAATTTAAACTTTTTAAAAAAGGTCTACTGAAGATTTTATGCCTCATCCTCCATTCTTTCATCGCCCAAAAAGCCACCAACTTGGGCATCCCACAAACTTTTATAAAGTCCAGCTTTGGCTAGCAACCCATCATGGGTACCATCTTCTATAATCTTGCCTTTGTCAAAAACAAGTATGCGGTCCATATGCAGCAGAGTCGATAAACGATGGGCGATGACGATTGTGGTTTTGTTTTGCATTAACTCCCATAAGGACGCTTGGATCAGGCTTTCCGTAACAGAATCAAGTTGGCTGGTGGCCTCATCAAGAATAAGAATTGGTGCGTTTTTTAAAATGGCACGCGCAATAGCAATACGCTGTCTTTGTCCACCAGAAAGTTTTATACCTCGCTCACCAACCAGCGAATTATATCCTTGTAGCAACTTCTCTATAAACGCATGGGCATGTGCTTTTTTAGCAGCATCAATTACTTCCTCATCAGTTGCATCCATGCGACCATAACGGATATTTTCCATCAAACTTCTATGAAATAGCGATGGATCTTGGGGGATCATGGCGATATTTTCTCGCAAACTATCTTGAGTAACGTCCCTGATACTCTGTCCATCAATCAAAATAGCACCATCTATTACATCATAAAGCCTAAGTATCAAATTTACGAATGTAGATTTCCCACTACCTGAATAGCCTACAAGACCAACTTTCTGACCA
Organism: Candidatus Cardinium hertigii; assembly: GCF_003788695.1. The sequence continues at coordinate 188,208 of NZ_RARA01000026.1, read as the reverse complement.
GCTTGAATTTCGATAGATTTATTCTGGAAAAGAGGCTCAGTGCCTTTGTAATGAAATGTAACGTTGTCGAAGGCGATTTTGCCGTTTGTGCAATTCAAAGCTATGGCGTTTAGTTTATCCGAATGCGTAACCTCGCTTATCTCTAGCAATGCTATTGCTTGATCTACTGCACCCCAGTTAACCATAAAATCATCCCTTAGCGTATGAGAGAATTGGTATAGAATATTAATGATGTTGAAATTGGTCATAATAACAAATGCAAAATCACCAGGACTTATAACACCTTTTTGATACCCAAAAATTAATGCACTTAAGAAAGCTAGCGCATAAAGTGATGTGAGTATGCTTAGAAATCCATACAACCAAATATTGTAAAAACCTACTTTTTCAGCTATATCAACAAAAGGCTTTTGTAATTTGAAAAAACGACTTTGTTCAAAAGTTCTGGCTGCAAAAAGCTTCACGCTCATCATATTGCCAAGATAATCTGCAGCGAGCCCGATTATTTTGGATTTTGCCTCGGCGGATTCTTTACTAAGTTGCATGCTTTTCTTCAGGGAAACAAAAATGATAACAATAAACAATAAAACCCAAATCCCCATACTTAATGCAAAGATTGGCGCAACGGTTGTGAGCAGCCCTAATGAAATGAGTATCAATAGAACAAAATACATAAATGCATTAATGATCGTGAAAATAAGAGATGTCAGGTGTTGAAAAGCATCATTTATTTTCGATGTTAAAGAACCAGAAAGCTGATTTTGAAAAAAGCTATACGNAATTTCGCTATATATTTTGTTATGCAATAGCCGGTCATAGCCCATGCACTCACCAACATAAATTGAAGCAAGGCATAGAAAACAAATACAACCCATAAATTTCCTTGCGCGTGATTTGAGACAATATCAATAAACTGCTTCACTAAAAGCGGCTTGAAGGTATGATCTACCGTGACCAAGCACATAGCTAAAAAGAGACCAAAAATATACTTTTTATATGGCCTTATATTTGCAATAATAAATTTAAGTACTCGCATAAAACTTACTATCCTCTACAGAATGTTCCAAAAAAATTCCCACCATCAACAGTAATGCATGCGCTCGTTATATTCAGACGGATACGCATAGGCCACTCCACTGAACGGATACGAACGGATACAAATTATCAATTTTATTAAATATGGCTACCACGCAAGTGAAAGGATACTATTAAAAATAAATAGGCAAAGAGAGGCTAGCCATTGGCGTAAAAGAAGCTGGTATAGCGACCTCGGTTTGTGGTGCAGCAAGCGGTGCAGCAAGCGGTGAAGCAATATCATCTGTAAAATTAACGGTTTGATCATGTGCCATTGCATAAGCATCATATATATTTAATAAATACCAGGCAATTGTAATCATAATAAACAGATCACGCGTACGTCCGCACTCCTTTATACGCTTTTCCGTATTTCGCGGCAATTTACCGGAATCTAAGAGCTCAAGCTTCTGCCGCTTACATTTATTCATTTCTTTATGCTGTTGATAAGTCAAATAGCCAATAAGCCAAAAACCTAAATAGAAGCAGGGAGGTTTCCAATAATTTTTATTATATATTTGCCCTAAACCAGGAACAATCATGGAAGAAATCCAGGAACGTTGTACCATAGCGTTTACCCGCATATTTTTACGCCGCAATTGTTCTTCATCAGTTAGCTTACGCTTACTAGAAGAAACCGTAGGGGGTTCTTTGGGAAGATCAGGAGGCAACAAGGTAGAAGGTGGATTAACAGCATCTAATACATTAGGCGCATCTAAAATAGCAGCCTGACTAGAAGGAAAAAAATGCAAACAGCCCATGACTATTAAAAAGCACTTATACTTATAACATAATCTCATAGCTCTTTTGTATGTGAGATAATGGCAATAATCCTTTTTAATTCCTCCTCAGAATCAAACAAAATATTAATCGTTCCTTTTTTTTGTGCATCAGTTTTTATAAGTACTTTTGTGTTAAATTGTTGCGCCAATTGTGTTATGGTATTTTTTAAACTTTCCTTAAAAGAAACATGCAATTCTTCAGTTTTAACCGATCGATTAGACGTTTTATTAGTTAGCTGCTTCAGATTACCAATAGTTGATAGAGCTTGTACCAATTTTTCTACTTCTCGTACAGAAAGAGATGATGCTATAATCTTGTGCAGCACATTTAACTGGGTTTCTGGGGCGTGGAGATTAATGAGGGCTCTTGCATGGCCCATGGAAATTTTTTGATCTCGAAGGGCAATCTGAATATCAGGGGGTAATTTAAGCAACCGAAGGTAATTATTGACGGTAGTTCTATCTTTTCCAACCCGCTCAGCTAATGCTTCTTGCGTTAATTGGCACTCTGTTAACAATCGCTGGTAACTCAACGCAATTTCAATAGCATTTAGTGACTCTCGCTGGATGTTTTCAATTAGTGCTATTTCTAGCATATGCTGATCATGTGTAGCACGCACATAAGCTGGAACTTCTTTTAAGCCAGCTAGTTTAGCAGCACGCAAGCGGCGTTCTCCAGCTATTAACTGATACGTACTACCATCTAATTTCCGAACGGTAAGGGGCTGTATAATTCCATGTAACTTTATAGAATCGCTTAATTCATTAAGCGATGCTTGGCTAAAATCTTGTCGAGGTTGGCAAGGATTTACTGTAATCGATTCAAGCTTAATAATTTTAAAAAAATCTTCACTAGGAACAGAGGGCTCTTGTGTAATAGAGCCCTGCAACAAGGCACTTAATCCTCGGCCTAGCACATTTTTATGATTACCTTTTGTAGGCTGCATAATTTGCAATAGTATAAAAGTTCATATTATTTGGATTTACCAATAATTTCCTCAGCAAGGCTCAAATAGCTAACAGCACCTTTACTATCTGCATCATAAATTATGGCTGGCATACCAAAACTTGGTGCTTCGCTTAATTTTATATTTCTTGGAATAATCGTTTCAAAAACCATACTTTGAAAATGTTTCTTTACCTCTGCTACGATTTGGTTTGCCAAACGCAACCGTGCATCATACATGGTCATCAAGATCCCTTCGATTTCAAGATTAGGATTCAGCCGAGATTGGATAATTTTAGTTGTATTTAACAGCTTTCCAAGCCCCTCTAATGCAAAATATTCACATTGTACTGGTATAACCAAAGCGTTTGCAGCCGTAAGGGCATTAATGGTTATTAACCCTAAAGAGGGAGCGCAGTCAATAATAATGTAGTCATACGCTGGACTTACAGGCTTTAACGCTTCTCGTATACGTCCTTCTCTATTCTTAAAATTTACCATTTCTACTTCCGCTCCGACTAAATTGATATGAGAAGGCAAAAGATCCAGATTGGGTATACTAGTCGATTTGATCAATAGTTTAGGGTCTACGGCCTCCACAATACATTCGTAAATGCTATATTCCACCTCTTCTGGCTTAATACCCACTCCAGAAGTTCCATTTGCCTGAGGATCAACATCAATAAGAAGGGTTTTTTTTTCTAAAATAGCAAGGCTTGCTGCTAAATTTATAGCAGTAGTAGTTTTACCAACTCCCCCTTTCTGATTTACAATCGCTACGATCTTTCCCATAAGTGCTGCAATTTATTCGCATAAAGTTTATAACTAATCATATTACAAGTTTTCATATCCAAGCCCTATACAGATGTGCATTTGGTTGTTTTCTTATTTCTGATACCTTATGCATAAGGCACTAGTAACCAAAAAAATGCACATCAACAAAAGGCATAAGGACCACACTTTTAACGACAACACTTTTTTTAACGATAATACCAAGAAAAATCATTGGAACAAAGGCATCAACTCATCCATTTCCTTACCCTATATGGCTATAAACCACCTATGGCATTCTACTTTTCTAATCTATGAAAAAAGAGAAATATATCAAAAACAAATATCGATATGTTGCTTATATTTTTCACTTATAATAAGCATGATCAATTAAATTATTTGATATTAAGCTTAAAATAAAATTCCAAAAAGGGGAACAAAATTACACAAAAAACTATTATTCTTTTTTATGGCAACCTTTTACCAGCACCACCCCGATTAGCCTTTTAAATAAACCATTAGAATAGAAATATCAGCTGGACTTACACCGCTAATACGAGAAGCTTGTCCTAAAGTTGCTGGTCTTTTCTTATGAAGCTTTTCTAATGCTTCTGCAGAAATTGATTTTAAAAGCGTATAATCAAAATCGGCCGGAATTTCATAATGCTCTAATCGCTCCATTTTTTCTACAAGATCCTTTTCTTTAAGGAAATAGTTCTCATATTTAATCTGGATGCTAACCTGCTCCAGCACCTCTTGTTCATAAACAGCTAAAGCATTTGCTTGCTGCCTGTCTAACACAAGCAGATCGTTAAGATCAATTTCCGGCCTCTTGAATAGCGCATACGCAGTCTGTGTTTCTTGTATTAAACTTCCACCCACTGCTGCTAATTTAGGATTAATGTCTTCTGATGATATCTTCCATTTTCCTAAATAATTCAAAATCAACGCTATGTCCTCTTTTTTTTTGTATACTTTCTGCAATCGTTCATTTTCAGCCAATCCTATAGAATGCCCTAACCCTGTTAAACGAAGATCTGCATTATCTTGCCGGAGCAAAAGACGAAATTCAGCCCGGGAAGTAAACATGCGATAAGGCTCTTCTGTTCCTTTGCTTACCAAATCATCTATTAGTACGCCAATATATGCATCTGATCTTTTTAAGACTACTGGACTGAGCGCATTGATTTTTCTATGTGCATTGATAGCGGCCATTAAACCTTGACAGGCCGCTTCTTCATAACCGGTGGTACCATTAATTTGTCCAGCAAAATAAAGATTTTGTACAAGTTGGGTTTCTAGTGTATAATGCAATTGGGTAGGAAGAAAATAATCATACTCAATGCTATAACCCGGACTTAGCATTTTTAAATCTTCAAATCCGACAATAGACCTTAGCATCTTGTACTGTACATCTTGTGGCAATGAGCAGGACAATCCATTGAGATACACGTGAATGGTATTCCAGCCCTCTGGTTCTACAAAGATTTGGTGCCGTTCTTTATCTGCAAATCTATGAATTTTATCTTCTATGCAAGGACAATAGCGAGGACCTTGCGTTTGTATTTGACCATTATATATAGGAGAACGTGCTAAATTTTCCTTAATGATTTCGTGCATTACGCTATTCGTATAGGCAATAAAACAGCTTTTTTGCTTAGTAAGCGGCACAGAATTGAGGAAAGAAAAACTACCCGGCAATGCGTCTCCTAGCTGTTCTTCCATCTTATGGTAATGCAACGTTCGCCCATCTACCCGAGGGGATGTACCCGTTTTCATTCTTCCAGTTTCAAAGCCTAATATTTGCAGTTGTTCGGCAATACCTGTAGAAGCCCTATCCGCAGCACGCCCTCCCGCCATTTTTTTTTCTCCAATATGGATAAGGCCATTTAAAAAGGTCCCATTGGTTAAAATCACAGCCCGACTCCTTACTTCAATACCTAGCGCTGTTTTAACACCCATCACCATACCATCCCTTATAAAAAGCGCGGTAACCATATCTTGCCAAAAATCGAGATTAGGAAGTGTTTCAAGTGCTAGTTTCCAGCACTCTGAAAATAACCTTCGATCATTTTGTGTGCGTGGGCTCCACATAGCAGGGCCTTTGGAAGTATTTAACATTCTAAACTGGATAGCTGATTGGTCTGCTACTATACCAGAAAATCCTCCTAAAGCATCTATTTCCCTAACAATCTGCCCCTTGGCAATACCGCCCATAGCTGGATTACAAGACATTTGACCAATGGTATTCAGATTCATGGTAATAACTAAAACCTTGGAGCCCATTTTGGCGCCGGCTGTAGCCGCTTCACAACCGGCATGCCCGGAACCAACTACAATAATATCATATTCAAGCAACATCTATTTTTTACTGTTCCACGTGAAACAGGTAAGTAGTAAGTAGTTTAAGTAGTTTAATTAACTGATTTTACGCGCTTTATCTATTAAATTTTCCAAACAGGTCTAAACAAAAACCGCTTTTACGCAACGAGCAATTTGCCCTCCTTGGCATTGCTGTTTTTATACAAATTCCCGACCAGCGAAAAAAAATGAAATTTCCCCGGCAGCTGTTGTATCTGTATCTGAACCATGGATGGCATTATGATCGATAGAGGTAGCAAATAACGCTCTAATCGTACCTGCAGCCGCTTCAGCTGGATTGGTAGCTCCCATTAGTTTTCGAAAATCTACTACTGCATTTTCTTTTTCCAATACCATGGCAACTATAGGGCCAGAAGCTATAAATGCACATAGCTCTTTATAAAAAGGTCGATGAACATGTATATCATAAAAGCGTTCAGCAACTGGGTGGTTAAGCTGAAGCATAACCATTGCCTGAATAGAAAAATCTGCTTGCTCTATCATAGCAAGAATAGAACCAATATGATTGGCTCTAACTGCATCTGGTTTAATCATCGAAAAAGTTAATCTTCTTTGCATACGGTTACTTACTTTTGAGGTATAATAATTATATTTAAAATGTTCTGTATGAACTGTTTTTACTCGTTAACGTTTAAATAGGCTACATGGTCTTGTGGTTTTTAACTATATTTTGAAATATTATTCATGTTCAATACTAAATGACAAAACAGCGTTGTCTTAATCTATATCTTATATAAAACCATATACGCTGCATTTTACCACACCTATACGTATAGAACATCCCTCTACCACCTATCCCGGGAATAGCGACTTGATTTTTTTATATTTTTAACCAAGTAAAAAATATGGAGGAGCAAAAACTACAGTCTGGCTTCTAGGAGGCAAATATAATGCTTTTTAAGCACTTACCCAAGCATCATTTGTGGACGAAGCATAACTTCTAAAGAAAGGTATACTACGTATACGCCTAATCTATACTACAGATTCCCCTATGCATTTATATGGAAAAATTATCTTATATTTCGTCTTTCGTACAGTATGGTTCTATATTATCCTACCGTGACCGTGCTGTTGCACTTGGAGCTATACTATTTTTCCCTAATTGGTTTATATAAAGAGCTAATAAAATTTCATGATTGCCATCAACGACCTTACTTACCATTTGGGTAAGAGAACTTTATATGATGCGGCTTCTCTGCATATTAAAGACAAAGACAAAATTGGTTTAATAGGACCTAACGGAGCTGGAAAATCCACTTTGTTAAAAATTATTACTGGCGAGCTTATGCCAGATAGTGGTAAAATTACCAAACCCAAAGAATGTTCCATTGGTTTTTTTAACCAAGACCTGCTTTCCTATCAGACTGAGGATAACATCCGGAACGTAGCTATGCAAGCTTTTAGTGAAGCGTTGGCCACTCAAAAAAAGATTGAAGCTTTATGTCATCAGATGGAGCACAACTATTCAGATGATTTGCTTACTCAGCTATCGCATTTACAGGAAAATTTTGAAAGAATAGGCGGATATGATATACAGTCAAAGAGTGAGGCCATGTTGGAGGGTATGGGTTTTGCTACCAAAGATCTTGATCGATCCCTTTCTGAATTTTCAGGAGGATGGCGCATGCGCGTTATGTTTGCCAAATTGCTCTTGCAACAACCTTCTGTATTGATATTGGATGAACCAACCAATCACCTAGATTTGGTTTCTATCAAGTGGGTAGAAGAATATTTAAGAAATTATGATAGCGCTTTTATAGTGGTTTCCCATGATAGAAGCTTCTTAGATGGCATTACAACTAAAATTGTAGAAATTTCAAATAAAAAATTCACCATGTACGTTGGCAACTATAGCAACTATGAAATAGAAAAAACGGAAAGAAGTGAATCACTCAAAAATGCATATACCAATCAACAGAAACAGATGAAACATGCACAAGAATTTATAGACCGTTTTAGAGCAAAGGCCAGTAAAGCCAAGCTAGTTCAATCTAGAATTAAGGCCTTAACTAGGGTAGAGCAAATAGAACCCCCTTCTGCTAATCGTAAAACAGTAAACTTTCATTTTCCTATCAAACAAAATCCAAGCAAAATTATTGCTGTGATAGAAAAAATAGATAAGTCTTACGGCCCTGTAGAAATTCTAAAAAATACGGCCGTAGAAATTAACCGAGGAGATAAAATTGCCTTAATTGGCGCAAATGGACGTGGTAAAACAACGCTCTTACGCATTATAGCTGGACAAGAGCCAGCCGAGAAGCAGCAAAGAAATTTTGGCAACAATGTTGATATGGCTTTTTATTCTCAACATCAGCTAGAAGATCTAAATATGCATCACAATATTCTAGAAGAATTGGCCCAGCATAGTACTCATGCGGGAAGAGAACGTACTGAACAAGAACTCCGTACCATAGCTGCCATGTTTCTTTTCACTAAGGATGATGTGTTTAAAAAAATAGAGATACTTTCTGGCGGCGAAAAGGCACGTGTTGCCTTAGCCAAGGTACTACTCTCCCAAGCGAATTGTTTACTCCTGGATGAACCAACGAACCATTTAGATATCAATTCTATTAATATATTAGGACAAGCGCTGCAACAATATGAAGGCACCTGCTTGTTTGTATCCCATGATCGTAACTTTATTCAACAGGTCGCCAATAAAATTTGGTTTATCGAAGATAAAAAGGTAAGGGTGTTTCCTAGCAATTACGAAGCGTTTGAAGCAACGGTACAATTGGCTTAAGGTGGTAAAGATTATTTTTTGTATCCGTTCACTCAATGGCGTCAACTTAAGGTTTAGCTGTTATTGATAACCAAGTAGAATAGGAGGGTAGGCTAATCATGAATTGCCTTAAGTTGACGCCATTGACCGTTCACTTGCGTGAACGGATACGAATTTTTAGGCAGGATTAGCGATATCAGTAGCTGGATGTAGTAACCAACATATTACGACATAATAAATGATTAATCCCAACAGCTCAACAATAGTACTAATGGCAGGGTTTGCTGCTACAGCAGGGTCCCCCTTTAAATATTTGGCAGCCAATGGGAGCGATGCCCCTATAAAAGCAGAACCAATAACCTGAAAGACAATACTCAAAGCCACTACAAAAACCACCCGGTAGTTTCTAGTAACTTCTTCACCTATACTACCAACAATAAACATTTTAATAAAAACAAGAAAAAATAAAATAGAAGCAAGCATAATAGCAATTCTGATCTCTTTTAAAATAATGCTAACCCAATCGGATAGGGTAACTTGGCCACGATTTAGCGCTTGTAATACTACGGAAGCAGCTTGCGTACCTACATTGCCTCCCGTATCTCCAATCATGCCCACATAGAACATAAGGTTAAATTGCCCAAAATAATAGCCTTTATAATGCAAAAAGATTTGGCTAACGATACCTAACATAAATACCCCTATAATCCATTTTATTCTTTTTTTGAGATGTTGTGCACTTGATATTTTGAGATAATCCGGTTCATCTTCTTCCGAAGTAATACCCATAAACTTATCCATATCCTCAACTTGTTCAGCCCTGATAATATCTATAGCATCGTCATAACTTACAATGCCTACTATTTGTTTCTCGTGATTTAAAATAGGAATGGCTACTAAGTCATATTGCTCAATTTTTTTAGCTACTGCTTCTTGGTCTTCATCAACCGTGGCGTATAAAAAATTTGTCTTGAGTATCGTATCTATCCTTTCTTGGGGAGCGTGCATAACCAAATCTTTCAGGGAAATAAACCCAACTAGTTTCATCTTTTCATTTACTACATAGATGTAATAAAGCATTTTTTTAGAAGGCGCATCTTCACGAATTTTAGCTATAGCTTCTTCTACCGTCATTGCATTCAAAACGGTTGCAAAGTCTGTACTCATAATACCTCCTGCCGTATCGGGTGAATAGGCATTAAGCATGATAACGTCTTCTCGGACCTTTCTACTCAAATAGGGTAATAAATGGGCATGTTCCTTACCGCTTAAGCGTTGGTAAAAATCGACACGCAAATCGGAAGGCATGCAAGAAAATATCTTTGCAAAAATACTTTTGGGAATACTACCATAGAGTTGCATTTGTAACCCACTATCGTTAAATAATGCAAATATTTCGCCTTGTCGTGCAACAGGAAGAGCACTAAATATGCGTATGATTACATCAATAGATTGTTTTTCTAAGAATCTGGCCACCTCTATCGGGGATGTACGCTCTAAACAATAAATAAGCCTTTTGTCTTGCTGTTGTTTCAACAAACGCATCCATTTAACAAACTTATTATCTCCTTTTTGTTTCATAATATGCAGTGTTTTGCCTCCATAATGATACAATTATGTTTAGCGATGCTAGCTCCTCTACACCAATCCACATTTAGCTTTGAAAATTACACTACGCTTACCCCTACTGTGTTAGCCACAAGTACCATGAATAAGGAGCCCCATTGGGAGGTAAATTTAAGGGAATCTGAATAAAATCGCCAACAAAAAATGCATATGCAAAATGCATAATATTAAATAATATTTACTACCACGCTAAAGGCTATTTTTGTATAGAATCCCTTTATATTTAGGTAATATTAGCCATTTTATAATACCCTCATTTTGAGGTTAACCAATGAGATTAACCAATCTATCATTTGTTTTAATACATTAAAGCAAATATATTTGCTTTAATCAAAATTAAACTTGTATACCACAAATGAGATCTAAAAATATAGTACTTTCCTTGACCATCATTACTTTTTTACTGTCAATCTATTATCTATCTTTTACTTTTGTGGACTACCGCGTGCAACGGCACGCTGAGCAACAGGCCATGGATGCAGAAGGGAAAGTAGATTTTGATAAAAAACAACATTACTTGATGGAGCAGTGGAAAAAACCTGTCTACAATTTGTTGGGCGCTACATATACCTACGAAGAAGTAAAGGAACGCTCATGTAAACTAGGCTTAGACCTGCAGGGTGGCATGCACGTAACCATGGAACTTTCTCCTGTGGAACTGGTAAAAGGATTGGCCTCTTACCATAGGGATCCCTCTTTTGTAGAAGCGCTACAATGGGCACAAAGAGAACGAGAGAAAGGTGCACCAGCCTCATTTTCTAAGCTTTTTGTAGAAGCCTACAAAAGAATGGCACCAGAAGGAGATATAAGAGATATTTTTGCTACTGCTACGAATCGAGCGAGGGCTTACACTTTTTCTAGCGAACAAGATGTTATAAGGGCTATTGACCAAGAAATTGCAAATGCACTAGACCGCTCCCTTACGATTGTACGTTCTAGGTTAGACCGCTTTGGCGCTTCACAGCCCAATATTCAGCAGCTACCTGGCACAGGAAGGATACAAATAGACCTCCCAGGTGTTACCAGTCCTGAACGGGTCAGAAAGCTCCTACAAGGGGTAGGCCAGTTGCGTTTCTGGGAAGTAGCAGAAGTTGAAGAATATGGCCCTCAATGGGAAGCCGTAAATAATTTCTTACTAGATGAAGAAAAAAAGGCATTAGAGGCCACCCTTCCAAAGGATATTACCGAGGAAGAAAAAGCGCAACGCATGCCTAAACAATCTATGCTCCAGCGGCTTTCCAAATGCCCATTCTCTTCTGGGTTAGCTTATGCCCCCCAAGATATGGACCAAATAGAGGCAATCCTTCGAAAGGAAAAGGTCAAATCTTTATTACCACAAATTACTTGGATGTGGGAAAAGAAAGAGCACACCCTAAAGGATGGCACACAAGCGGTTACGCTTTATGCAATTAAACAGTCTAAAGAACAAAAACCTCTTTTAGAGGGAGATATTATTACCCATGCCACTCAAAATTTGGGCGAAGCTAACGAACCATGTGTAAGTATGCGAATGAATAGCAAAGGTGCACAGATCTGGAAACGTATTACGGCCAATAATATTGGTAAACGTATTGCCATAGTTTTAGACAACCGGGTTTACTCAGCACCGATGGTACAACAAGAAATCCCAAATGGCTATTCACAAATATCTGGTAGTTTTACCGTAGAAGAAGCCAAAGACTTAGCAAGTATATTGCAAACAGGGTCCTTACCAGCACCGCTTAAAATGGTTGAAGAAGTCATTATGGGCCCAAGTTTGGGTAAGATGGCGCAAACACAAGGACTTGTTACCACAGCACTGGGCTTAGGGCTCGTGCTGCTTTTTATGATCGTTTATTATGCAAAAGGAGGCATAATAGCCAACATTGCACTTTTATTTAATTTACTGTTTATTGTTAGCGTTTTGGCCCAATTGGATGCCACTTTAACGCTACCAGGTATTGCAGGTCTTGTGCTTACTATTGGTATGTCCATCGATGCAAATGTGCTTATATTTGAAAGGATACGAGAGGAACTAGCCAAAAAAGTTCATATCAAAGAGGCTATCATCCGCGGGTACGAAAAATCGTATAGCTCTATTATTGATTCTAATGTTACTACCTTTCTTACTGGAGTTATCCTCTTTTATCTTGGTCAGGGGCCCGTGCGTAGTTTTGCAATTATTTTAATGATTGGTATTATAAGCTCGGTATTCTCTTCTATTTTTATTACGAGATTGTTTTTTTCTTTTTTTATAGATGGCTACCGTACCCCCAACTTAACTTTTTCCTATGGAAAGTTACCAACGCTTTTTAAGGATATACAGATTAATTTTATTAAAAACCGTTATCGTTTTTACGCATTCTCCTTATCGTTTATAGCCCTTGGGGCTTTCTGTTTTTACCAAAACAAAGGTCTTACTTTAGGGGTGGATTTTGTAGGAGGTCGTTCATACGTGGTGAACTTTTATAAACCTATGGACTCCTCTTTCCTTAAAAAGGAACTCTCCTCTTCTTTTGAAGAAAGTGTAGAAGTGCGTACGTATGGAACGAATAGCGTAATGCAAATCACTACTAGTTATTTGAGTAATGAGGATGCTCCTGAAACTGATAAAAAAGTAAAATGCAAACTGGTTACTGCGCTCAAAGCGCTAACTCCATTAGAAAAAACCGAAACCAATCAGGCTCCCCCAAAAAAGAGTTTTAGTATTATAAGTAGTAGCAAAGTAGGTGCTACAGTAGCGCAAGATGTACAAAAAAGTGCAAAAAAAGCGATTGCGCTGGCCTTGTTTGGTATTTTCCTGTATGTCGCACTACGTTTTAAAAAATGGGCATTTGGATTGGCAGCTGTATGTGCGCTTATACATGATGTCCTGATGGTTATGGCTGGATTTAGTATCGCACGCACCTTCGGATACAATTATGAAGTGAATGAAGTATTCCTAGCTGCAATGCTTACCGTTATTGGTTATTCCATAAATGATACGGTAGTAATATTTGATCGCATACGGGAAAAATTAATCAATAAAACCGCAGCTGTAGATATAAACGTTATCAATCATTCTATTAGAGAAACCTTAAGTAGAACTATTATTACTTCTTTAACAACATTGTTAGCTGTTTCTATGCTCTTCTTCTTTGGTGGAGAGGCATTGCGTAGTTTTTCTTTTGCATTATTATTGGGCGTGCTATTTGGCACTTATTCTTCTATTTGTATTGCAGCGCCACTTATGGCAGATTTTGGAGGTAAGTCTTCTATACTAATTAAGTAGTAGATACAGTTTGGTACGGATACCAAATTCGATACAATAGCCCCATACTATGCAATATAGTACCAAAGTAAAAAGTACATTAACATGAATTTGTATTTACAAAAGAAACATATCATTCCTATTTACTTATGTTTCTCTGGACTGGGCTCGATCGTACAACCCATGCTCCTCATGGGTTGTACGATCGCTCTATTCGACATAGATAAGAGTGGTGTTTCTGCTGCTTACCTAGAACCCGCTCGCTTATTAGGTATTAGTTGTACTGGACTGTTGGGTGTTTTTTTTATTAAATTTTTTTCGTCTTATAATACCATAGTTAAATATATACTTTTATTGACCTTATGCACCTTACTAGGTTTTCTGTTGTATAATGAAGTTAATATACGTTCTGCTGCTATAGCCATATGGGCACTTTCTTGCCTATTTAGTATGATACACCCTATTAGCATTACTTGTATTAATACACAAATAGAGACAGCGGAAAAACCTTTCTTTTTTTCTACTTGCCAAATTTTTTCACAGGGCCTTAATATATTAGCCCCAAAATTGGCTAATATATTATTAGCCAATTTTGGGTTTAAATCATTGCTGCTTTTTTGTATCCTCATTAACATTTTACGTATTTTAGTGTGGAAGCAGTTGGACGCTATAAAGGTTGCTACAAAAGAGGAAAGGATGCAAAAATATGGTATGCTAACCGGGTTTAAGGAAATAGTTCAAAATCCTGGACTATTATGGATGATTAGCTTTCGCATCATTAGTCATATAGGCATTGTAGCCTATACCATTAGCTTGCCAATTATAGCAGCAGAAATAGCCAATGGAAATAGCCAAATACATGCGCAATTATTCAGCCATAATATGAGCATTAATAATCTAGCTTTTATTGTAAGTGGCATATGGGGTTCATGGCAGTTAAAAAGAAACCCCAAATTAATTATTTATTTTTTCAACATTAGTCCTATGCTTATTGTTTTAGCTGCTATTATAGCTTTTTATGCTAGACAGCCCCTGTATTTGCAAATAACAGCATTGTTTTATGGCGCTGGGCTTTATTTTTTTAGAACAGCTACTTCTACTATAGCGCAAGCCTTAACAAAAAAAAATAAGCTCGCATATGCTATTTTAGCTGGAGATGGTACAGTAAAATTTTTTGCTTATGGCATTAGTTATTTGATGCCATTGTGGGTTGTTCTTCCGCCTATTTGGGGCATAGCGCATCCATTTGTAGGATGTATTTTGTGTTCTTTGCTTTCGCTCAGAATAGCAAAACCCATTGTCAAAATGTATTTGTCATCTCTGCGCAAGGAAAATAGTGTGAAATAAGTGTAAACTGCTAAGCGCTATAAACGTATTTATTTTAGCTTGTTTTTTAGAGTTTTTTGTATTTAGCTTTATTATAAGCACAACCAGGTTGTAGGCAATTGCCCTATACAAAACAGTTATATTAATACTTTTATATTTTATAATAACTATTTTTACAGGATCTATTCCAGTGGTTCTAAGAGGAAAATAAAGCAATAAAATTTGTTTATGTGACTAGATCTTATTTTCTACGTATTGCTACTTTGGTGCTATTAATGATTAGTGATATATCTATTCTATTGCAAGCGACTGAATATACTTATTACTACCATTCTGATAGCCATGTTAGTTATTACTATACCCCTGAGACCCACTGCTGGATATTTCCGAAAAGTTGCGTAAAAAAAAGCGATCAAGTCTCAGCCTATACAAAAGTTAGCAAACGACTTTTTAATAAAGATGCCTTCTGGCTTTTCACAAAGCCTAGCTCTAAAAAAGAAGAGGATCAAGCATTAGCGATTGTTAAATACCAGGCGGCAGATCAAATTGTTTTTGATGCAAAAAAAAACATACTCTCTTTACATGGGGCTAGCGTGCTTGATTACGATAAAATGAAGCTTGAAGCGCATGCGGTTGCTTTGGATGTAAATGCACACACGATCCATTCAAAAGGCAAAAAAGATCTGCATAATAAACCCATAGAGAACCCTATTTTTACCTATAAGGATATAAAAAAAGATAAATATGGTAAGGATGGTGCTGAAAAAACCAGAATTTTTTTTATGGAAGAAATTCATTACAACATTGACACAAAACGGGCTTTGGCTTATAAATTACTTACCAAACAAGAAGATGCTATTATAAAAAGTGAACAAGTTAAAAAAGAGGATGAAGAAACATTTTATGCTAAAGATGTGTACTTTACGACTTGCACACTAGAGCGTCCCCATTTTTACCTACGAACTAAACGAAGTAAACTGGTTCAGGATAAACAAATTACTACTGGTCCTTTTTATTTTTCCTTTGATGATGTACCCACTCCATTAGGCTGCTTTTTTGGAGTTTTATTTCTGGAAGGCAAACGTAAACATGGTATAATTCCACCATCAGAAATTACGGAAAGTAGTGATGAGGATGGAGGAAAAGGCTTTTGCATTCGTAATATTGGATATTATATAAATTTCAACGATTACGCAGATAATTCTTTTTTACTTAGCCTTTATACCAATCTAGATATAGAATTTGAGAATAAATTTCGTTACAAAAAAAAATATCTATGTCAGGGAAACATTGATTATGCACAAAATCATTCAGGAGAAGAAAAAAATTGGTCTTTGGCCTGGAAACACATACCGAAAACACGTGGCAACAGAAGCCTACGTGTAGAGGCACGTATCCATAGTAAAGGCTATAAAAAAAGATTTGATGATGAAGGTGAACATAAAAAAAAATCAAGCACAGAGGAAAGTGAATCGACTGGAAGTTTAGCTTATACAGACAAACTAGTAGGCCTACCTTATACACTAAGTGCAAACTTAGATTATAAAATCAATCATAACTCCAATTTTAAGCATTTCACCTTACCAAAAGGAGTATTAAGTGCTACTTGGCATCCTTTTAAAGGAGATAAATCTGAGAGTGGATTCAAGGCATGGTTCCATAACATTAAATTACAACACAATATTGATTTTGAAAATCATTTTCAAAATTTGAAAAAAGAACCTCGCCTTAGTGAAAAAGTTAACGAAGAAGACTCCAAAGCGCTTACAAAGGTTAAATGGAATGAATACAGAGAATATGGTATAAATCATACGCTACCTCTTAACACAACTGGTAAGCTGTTTAAATACTTTAACTTAACGCCCAACTTCACTTATAAGGAAACATGGTACTGGAAAAGGCTAGACTGGAAAAAAAGGGTTTTTAAGAGAAAAGAGTCAGAACCTATGCAGATATCAGGATTCAATCGTGTCTGGAGTTATAATTTTGGCGGATCATTGCATACAACCCTATACCACTTCCAATACTTTAGCAAAGAACAATTCATGCAAGGACTTCGGATTACAACCACGCCAACGATGACTTTTACCTATACCCCGGATTTCTCTAAAGAAAAATATCATTATTTCGAAGAAACAATAAACGATAAAGGGGAAAAAAAAGCAGAATATAAGTTTGAAAATTTTAAACCAGCGCATAGTTTAATGACACGCGCTCAATCTGTTTTAGCGTTTAAGCTAGAAAATAAGGTTCATTTAAAGGTAAAAAAGGAAATAGATTCGAATACAAAAAAAAAGCAAAAGGCTAGTCGTAAAATTGTTTTGATAAAAAATATAGATTTTTCTACAAAATACGATTTTGAGGAAAAAAAACGTCCTTTAGATGATATTAATATATACATTGCTAGCGAAACAGAAATGCTTAAAATAGGCCCAGTTGGAGCCACCGCTGGATTTGGTTTAACTACAACATTTGACCCCTATCACCCCATAGCATCAAAAGAAAATGATAAGCATACAACAGAAAAAGAATCGTTTGATTTTGATTTTGCATGGAACCATGGTGGATATTTAGGAAAATTGATAAAAAGAAAGCTCAAAATAAATATGAAATTACAATCCACAACAGAGGAGAAGCATAAAAAAAAAGCATTATTAAGTGATGATAGTGAATTGGATAAAATTGATGAAAAGGACAAAAAGACAGATTTCGACAATAGCTGGTCCTTTGGTTGCGACTTTGGTATGGATATTACAAGAAAAAGATTATATGAAAAAGATGAAATAGATGAAAATGCATATACAAAAGACAAATATAGAGAAGGAGATGTTAGATATCGTCACAATTACGTAAACTTAGAGGTGGAATTTACATTATTAAAAAAATGGAAATTTAGTCTAGATACCTCTTATGATTTTGATACGCGTAAGCTGAAAGAAGATGATACAAAATTTACAATTGCACGAGATTTACATTGTTGGCTACTTAGTTATAAATGTTATCCATTAAAAGAGAAGCGTAAATATGAATTTTCTTTAGGTGCAAAAGCAAATATTTTAAAAAAATTGAAGCTACCGAGAAAAAGAGAATTTCTGAAATTAAAATAATGGATACTGTATTTTTTTTCAAGTCATAATTTTTGCAATTATAATTTTTTTTTGTATAAACTGGAACCCCTTAACGTGAGTGGTAAGCTTGTAAGCAATAGGAGATGTTTTATTTTATTAATCCAGATTGTATATATGGTCAGGTGGCTGTTAACCCCACATTCACGTTAATTTATACATATTCATTTTATTATGTCGCGTTATACTTTTTTTAGATACCTTAAGCTACAATACTTTTTTATTGCGTTTATATGGCATGCTGGACAATCAACTGCACAAGCTCAGGAAAAAAAGAAAAATACACCAGCTGAAAGTAATCAAAAGTCGTTACAGAATAAAGCAACAACTTCCAATTTAGAAACGAGTGAATATTCTATTAATGAACAGCATATAGAATATGTACATACTATTTTTAAGCGTATGGAAGAAATGAGAGGTAAGCCCACGTGTCCCCCTTCAACAGATCCAGATTATGTTGGTATCCATTTTATAACGATGCTATGTAATTCTAGGGGGGCTAACGCTAACTCTAAAACAAAACTCCACAATAATTTTATAAAAACTATAAGGGAAAACCAAGATGGTATAGCCGTTCTAGCCTATTTATTTAAAGATAAAAAATCCCCTTTGCGTACTTTTTTTCAGAGCACATTATACAGGTCTGGTAAACAAGCAGCTACTAATCTACTAGCATTGGCTAAAGAGTTGTATACAATCCAGCGGAATGAATCAAATAGCGTAAATGAAACAAGTAGTATTACATTTGTTAAAACAAGCAAATTAGAGGCATTGAGAAAAAACCAACATGCTATAGCCTCAAGAAATATTTCTAGTATATTAGCTAATTCAGGTGCGCAGAGTGTTGATCAATTTAAAGCATTATTTGATCTATTTTTTGAAGAAGATGCAGTAGGTGATTATATTTTATCAGCAAAATTGAAAGTTTTTTTGGATAATAATGTGGCGTTTGAGTGTATCTCCAGTATATTGAATGGTTCAGGCAAAAGTGCCGCTAAGGCTTTTGAGGACTTATTTGAGGCACTATTTGAGAAAGAAAATGGAGAAGAAAATGGAGCATATGTGCCTAGTAAGCGGCTAAAGGCCTTTAATGACCATGGTGTAAAGCTAGCAAATGTTTCCAGTATATTACATAGTGCAGGAAATAGCGCTGCTAAGGCTTTTGAGGAGTTGTTTGATA
Organism: Candidatus Cardinium hertigii; assembly: GCF_003788695.1. The sequence continues at coordinate 169,045 of NZ_RARA01000026.1, read as the reverse complement.
CACTATTTGAGAAAGAAAATAGAGAAAAAAATGGGGCATATGTACCTGGTAAGCGGCTAAAGGCCTTTAATGACCATGGTGTAAAGCTAGCAAATATTTCCAGTATATTAGGTGGTGCAGGAAACAGTGCTGCTAAAGCTTTTAAGGAGTTATTTAATGCATTATTTGAGAAAGAAAATAGAGAAAAAAATGGGGCATATGCGCCTGGTAAGCGGCTAAAGGCCTTTAATGACCATGGAATAAAGCTAGCAAATATTTCCAGTATATTAAGTGGTTCAGGCCGCAGTGCTACTAAAGCTTTTGAGGAGTTGTTTGCAAAGTTATTTGAGTGGAAAGATGGAGCATATGTGCCTACTGCTGAACTAAAGGTTTTTAAGGAAAATGGCGTAAAGCTAGCAAATATTTCCAATATATTAAGTGGTTCAGGCAGCAGTGCTGCTAAGGCTTTTGAGGAGTTGTTTGCAAAGTTATTTGAGTGGAAAGATGGAGCATATGTGCCTACTGCTGAACTAAAGGCTTTTAAGGAAAATGGCGTAAGGATAATAAATATTTCCAATATATTAAGTAGTTCAGGCCGCAGTGCTGCTAAGGCTTTTGGCACATTGTTTAAATTATTCTTTACTTTGGAAGGCAATCGTTATGTTAAAACAAATAACCTAACAAATTTAGAAAAAAAAGATATACATCTAGTGCAGCTTATTACGCTCTTATCTGGGGCAGCTACTCAAATAGAAGAAAGATTTAATAATGTATATAAGCTATTAACAGATCCTACACTTCAAGCAAATTTACAAAATGCCTTCGCGCTTTATGATAAAGCCCAGCAAGGTATAGAAGCCACTGTTGAGAAAGATGAGTTGCTGATGGGCCAACAAGCCAAGGCTATTATAGAAAAGTTTTTAGCCCAGCCCGCTACCCTTACAAAGGGGAAATTGTACTATTGGGATAGCAATAATGAAACACCAACCTATAAACTCTCCCCTTATCATTATCAAAAAGAATTTAAAGAATTCTATGAGAATGTATATAAAAAAGATAAAAAGTACTATAGATCAGATTTGTTAAAAGTACGTGGTATAACGAAGCTAGACAGTGGGCCTGAGGCGTTAGTAGGGCAAGAGGGTGTTTTTGCAACGAAACCCATTCTGCCCAATACTATATTGGGTATCTATACAGGCATATTATTATCCTTAGATGAAGATGAAAGAAAAATAAGCCTAGATTTGCAGTCCGAAATAGAATGTCTTCAAAAGCAGCGGTGTGGTGGTTTTAATAAGCTAGATTCCTATGCCTTTAATATTGACTTAGGTTCTGATGTGTTGTGTTTAAGTGGTTACTGTAGAGGTAATGCTTTGCTTAAGATTAATGCGTCCACTACACATGGCCTCCTTAATCAGGAGACACGTCTAGCCAATGTATCCGTATCCCAAGTGCGTTACAATAATGGTGTTCCTTTTATTGTTTTTTATACGGATAAACTTATTGAAAAAGACGCACAATTATTATTTGATTATGGTCGCGACTACTGGGAAGAAAATAAAAGCAATTATTGCGATCTTGCTACCCATGATGCGCCCATCTATAGCCAATATATGGACTTAAACAAAAAGCCATTGGCTTTACCTTTTATAAAATTTCTGAAGTATAATTATCGGGATGTGTATAAAAAATTAATACAAACCAGTGATAATATCTTTGAAGTGCATGATAACGTATTAACCGATGCAGATAGAGTAGTAACAGCTATAACTATAGATAACAGTGGTTTAAATAGTTCTGTTACGGAACCAATACCAAAAGTAAAAAAAGGAAAAAAAGGAAAAAAAAGAAAATTAAACGAAACAGTTGCTAATCCAGCAGCTAAACAAAACAAGAAAGACGTTGAATCTAAACAGAAAGATAAGGGTAATGTAGGCGTACGTCAGGAGCAGGTCTTTCTAAAGTATCCGTTCAGTGGAGTGGCCTAAGCCTCTATAATCGTATCCGTTCACACAATGGCGTCAACTTAAGGTTTAGCTGTTATTGATAACCAAGTAGAATAGGAGGGTAGGCTAATCATGAATTGCCTTAAGTTGACGCCATTGACCGTTCACATGCACGTAACGTATCCGTTCAGTGATGTGGCCTATGCGTATCCGTGCTCGTACCAATTAGAAATAGTACAATAATGTAAGATTATAAAAAACGCGCCTTGAACAAAGCTGTGATTAGAAAATTTTAGTTTGAAAGCTGGTAGAAAATCAACCTGTTTGAGCCCAAGGCTGCAAGCCTGGGCGAGTTTTGATTTTCAGCTTTCAGGCTGAAATTTTCAATAGCTTTGTTCACCAGCGCTTGATTTTTTTTGGCTACTTTTTTTGATCAAGCAAAAAAAGTAGCTTTAATCTATAAAATATGGCTGCCACGCAAGTGAACGGACAATGGCGTCAACTTAAGGTTTGTATCCGTTCAGTGGAGTGGCTTAAATCGGCGAAAGTATAATGCGGCCAAACCTTACATTATTGATGGCAGTAACGATAGGTGTTTTGAAGAGAATACTATCTAATATGTTCCCTAATAAATTTTACTAAATCATCTAAAGCTGGTTCACAATCACTCAATATTTTTACCTTACCACCACTACATTCATATAACCCAGGACTTATTGGTATAATTTGTTTAAAATGAATAAGGTCTTTATAAATATATCCCTCTATATTATTCTGCTCAGGCATCTTCATATAAACTTTATCTTTAAATAACTCGGTTTCAGTAAGGTCATGAAAACTATTCCCTCTGCACAATTGGTTACGTAAGGGAACCATATTATCATGTAATTCCTCCTCCTTCCCGGTAACCAACTTTGTATAAGCCTTCTCTAAATTTTTTATCGTCTGATCATGTGTATCATTAAAATTTTTTTCGCTGAATAATTTTTTAAAATCATTCTGATAACCAGCAATAAGTAAACAAGGAATACCATTAGCTCCTGCTCGTAGGAAACTAGACACCTTTTTAATAGATTCACTACCAGGAAGTAAATCAGTCCCTCCACTGGCGAACCCAGGGATAATTTTTAACAGAGAATAACCCCAACTCCTACCCCTAATACTTAGTTGCGTAGAAAATGCAGAATCACCTTCAAGCAATTTTATTCCATCGCTTGCCTCAGATATGAATTCAGATCCCTTATCTACATTGTTTAACAAGGGGTATCCATTTAAAGGAGCTCCTACAGGAACTAACGCACAAATATTAAGCTCATTTTTATAATTTTTCGCTAATTCAAAAGCCAGCACACCTCCTGCTCCATGGCCTATGATCGCCAATGGAAAAGTTTCAGGGTTTTTATAAAATTTCTTCATTTCAACTTTAATATAATTAAATACATCACTCGCTTGATTCGTTATGGAACGCGTAGGTAAAGATTGTATCGAGGAATTATGATTGGGCTGAATAATGAACATTTCTCTTCCGAATTTATAAGAAATCTTTTCTGCAAGCGCTTGATCTGGACCTACCGCTAAATCATGTAAGAGCAATACAGCAAATGTAGGTTCTTCTTGCATGAAGATAGACGTACTTGCTTTTTGCTGTTCTAATATTTCTCCTTGCTTTTCTGGTTTAGGCATACGCATGTGAACGGTCTGCTGCGTGCAACCAACTAGCATACTTATTTTGGCTAATGCCACTAAAACTAACGAAATGTATTTTTTTGTGCTAAATATGAACATATCCTTTACTTTAAATTTTTTACAATGTAATTAAGTATTAATAAAAATGTAATTAAGTATAATAAATTTTACAACCTATTGTAATTGTAGGATAGCAAAAATATATGGAGTATACAAAAAAATTGGCAAAAAAATGGAACTAATTACAATACTTGTAGGCTAGCTTTTTTTCCCTCCGTTTGCTTATGTGCAAAACCTTGACGCATGGCTTCTACATCTACACATTGAGGCCGTTGCAATAGACAATTAAACTTAGTCATCAATATTCGACTTTCCCCTCATTGAGAAAATGGTTAACTTAACTTGAGTATTTAGAGTTTATTTTTTTACTTATAAATTGCTTGAATAATCTCTTCTTCACAAAAATAATGCTTAACGCCCTTTATTTCTTGATAATTTTCATGACCTTTCCCAGCTATTAAAATCACATCATTGGCATTAGCTAACAAACACGCCATTTTAAGTGCCATAGTCCTGTCTATAATATGAAGTACTTTTTGGCGTGCTGCTACAGGTACACCTAGTTGCATCGAATTGATAATTTCCTGTGGATCTTCATCCCTTGGATTATCGCTGGTAAATATAGCCATATCACTATTATCAGCTAATATTTTTCCAATCATAACCCTTTTCTGTTTATCACGGTTACCCCCACAGCCCATAACGGTTAAGAGTCTACTGTTAGTAGTAGGACGCATAGCATATAACGTAGCCATTACCTTTTCAAGCGCATCGGGTGTATGGGCATAATCTATAATAACGTGTTGTTTTTTTCCATGATATACTTTGTTCATCCTTCCTAAAGCGGGTGGAATGGCAGATAGTGCTACTAAGCTTTTCTGGCTATTCAATCCTAATAACTGTGATGCACCATAAGCCGCTACTAGATTGCTTGCATTAAATGCCCCTATTAATTGAAACCAAATCTGTTGTTGCTCTATTTCCAATTCTAAGCCATCTAAGGTATTGGTAACTATTTTTGCCCTAAAATTAGCTGGATCACAGATAGAAAAGGTAAACTTTTTTGCCTTACAATTCTGAAGCATAACAGAACTATTTTTATCTTCCTGATTCACAAGTGCAAAAGCTGTTGTAGGCAATGTATCAAAGAGTTTTTTTTTAGCTTTAATATAATGCAAGAAATCAATATGATAATCCAAATGTTCATGGCTGATATTGGTAAAAATAGCGCCTAGAAGGTCCACGCCAGCTAATCTATTTTGAACAATTCCATGAGAACTTGCTTCTATAAAACAATATTGACAACCTGCTTCTACCATTAGGTGCAAAAAAGCCTGTAATTGCAGCGCATCTGGAGTGGTATGGCTAGGGGAATAATTTTGATCTAAAATTTTATTGCATATGGTAGAAACCATACCCGCTTTATAACCCATTTGCTTAACCATGTTATACAATAGGTGCACCATCGTCGTTTTACCATTTGTACCTGTAACAGCTACTACTTTTAATTTTTTACTGGGATGGTCATAAAAGTTTGCAGCCATAATCCCTAAGGCCTTATCCGTAGCATCCACAACTATATAGGTTACATCCGCTTGTATGGGTTCAACCAATTCCTCACACACAATAGCGCTACTACCTGCTGCTATAGCCTCTGATACGTAATTATGACCATCTACTTGCGTACCCACTATTGCAACAAAACAGGAATGGGCTACTGCCTGTCGGCTATCAAAACAAAGGGTAGTTATGGGAATATCTATTGGACCTAATAATTTTTTAATAGAGAGGCCTCTTAAAAGGACCTGAAGCATTTTCATAGTTTTTGTAATGTAATAATAATCTGTCGATCAGCCGGTATAGATTTATAAGGAGGAAGTGATTGCTTACATACATGGCCATGGATGGTTCCCTCTATGGCAACGGTTAGGCCACTACTTTCTAACAAAAAGAGTGCATCCCGCAATTTCATATGCAATACATTAGGCACCTCTTTTGGAGCTGGCAGCTTAAGTGCTTGAAAATGGTTTTTAGCAGGGCTAAGGGTAAGGTTTGCCCACATTTCTGCTCCATTTAGCTGGCCGGGTATAGGGAGTTGAAGCCATTGGTATAAAAAACTTAATTCATCGGTCTTACCAGTATTGGATAGATTTACTGCATTAGCATTAGATGGTGCAGGCACTACCTCATTTATTATCTTTCTTCCTTGTAGATCTTTCCCAGCTATTCTATCTACAATATCTTTAAAGATAGGTGCTGGGACCTCTGCACCAAATCGAAATTGTTCGCCTTGCGGGCTGTCTACCACAATAATACAGCTATAGCGCGGATGATCTGCTGGGAAATAACCGGCAAATGAAGTAAGATGATTATCTGTATATTTTCCATTTACCAGTTTTTCTGCTGTACCTGTTTTTCCAGCTATTTTATAAAAACTATGTTTAATACATCGTGCTGAACCCCGTTCTACGGTTCCTTCTAATAGGTTTTGAAGTTTATGCAAAGTTTTGTCTGAACAAATCTTTTCCTTTAAAACAATAGTGGGAAATGTTTGTACAATACCATTGGCTGATTTTATATTTCGTATAAACATCGGTTTAACCATTTTACCATTATTAGCTACTGCATTGTAAAGCACCAATGCCTGAAGGGGGGTTATTTGCAGATTGTAGCCAATAGAAAGCCATGGAAGCGTAACTAAATTCCACATTTTATTTTTGGGAGTAATCATATAAGGTTTCCCTTCCCCCGCCAGTTCAATGCCCAATGGCTTGTGCATATGTAATTGTTCGATATAGTCAATAAATTTTTGAGGATTGGCACCAAATGTTTGTTGAATAATCATAGCAGTACCTACATTAGAGGATTTTTCAAATAATTCTTGCAATGTAATCAATCCATGGCCTCCTTTTTTTACATCACACATCCATCTATCATAGAACTTAACTTTTCCATTTCCCGTATCGATAGTTTCGGTGAGCGGCAAATCTGTTTCCTCCAGAAAGGCCAGCATCGAGACCAGTTTAAAAATAGAACCTGGCTCTACAGTACCTTGGTTTCCCACTGCATAGTTATACGTTTCTGCATATTTTCCCGATTGTGTACGCGTCAAGTTAGCCATTGCTTTAATAGCTCCCGTAGAGACTTCCATTACAATAGCACAGCCATTTTGAGCAGTAGTTTTTTCAAGTACAGCTAGTAAACTACTTTGGGCTACATCTTGTAAATTGATATCGATGGTGGTTTCTAAATCATAACCATGAATGGGACGTACCATAGCACTTTCTTCCACCTGCTTCCAATTACCCCCTACTACTTTTTGATACAGTGCCTGTCCATCTATCCCTTTTAGTTCGTTATTAAAAGCATATTCTAAACCAGATCCATGCGTTACCCTATGGATGCCAATGACACGCTTAGCTAAATCTTGAAAAGGATAATACCGTTTGTATTGTTCCTCAAAAATTACACCACCTTTGAATTTACCTTGCTTAAAAATAGGCCATTGAAGCATTTTTTTCTTTTCTTCGTACGTAATATATCGTTTATGTATCCGTATATATTTTTGTTTTTTGTTACGAGCATGCGTAATCCGTTTTCGGTAAAGTTCGGGGGAAGCATCTCCATAGAAATCAGATAGCTTTTGACTGAGTAACGCTATGCCTGCTTGAAAGGATGCTTCTGAAACTATGGTAGGGTCCAAAGCAACGGTATAAAAAGGAAGAGACGTCGCTAATAAAGCTCCATTATCAGCATAAATATTTCCCCTAGATGCTAAAATAGGTTTATATGCCAATTGTGCAATTTTAGCACGGTTACGCCATTTATCCCCTTCTAAAAATTGCAGGTTAGCTATTTTCCCTATAATGGCAAGCATAAAAAGTACAATAGCAAGTAAGATTATTCTAGCACGTAATAAAATTTCCTTAGTAAATAGCACTTTTCTATAAGTTTATACCTACGAATGTATGTTTGTGATTTTTATCTGTGGATCTGTGGATTTTTTAATTTTAATTCTATAAGGGGGCACTTTGCTCTCATAAATTCCCAAAAGAGCAGCCCGTTTAGCCACTTCTGATTGTTTACTACTAAATATATAACTAGACTGCCACCTCATATATTTTACGCGTAATCCATCTACTACCGGTTGTAATTGATTTATTTGATGGAGTACTTTTTCATGGTAATGGGCATTCCAAATATAAAGCAACCCCAAAAAAAAGAGATATAGTAAGCGATAAAGATAGTAGGTAGACAGCTTTTCTAGAAATGCATTATTCAGACATAATATTTTTTCTAACCGGCCAAATAAAGTTATTTTTTTAATGGGTTTATATATATTTTCTCTCATTTTTATCCAGTTTTTATATAATGGTTTTTCAAATGGATGCAACCCTTTCTCGGTAAAAAGACAGAGTTGGGATTTTCCACAAATCTTTCCACAAATAGCTTGTTTTTTTATCTCCTGATGCGATTTACTAAAAAAAATAGAGGGATCCAATAGAAATAACAACCGTTAGACTAGGGATATACACAAAGTTATTAAGCATGCAATTATACACCTTTTTTCCACAGCTTCTACTATACGCATGGGTTTATGTAAATATATAAACTGATATTCAGATTATTAGCTAATAAATAAGCAGAAAAATGTATACTTATATATTCCACAAGTTATTCTTAACTTATGTTTTCCACAAATCCACAAGGTAATAAAAATTAAATATTCTTCTATTTAATAAATTATGATTATTAAGTAAGGGGTTAAAAGGTGTGGACAAGTAAAATCATTAGAAGCATTAGAAGCATTAGAAGCATTAGAAGAAAAACGTTATGAATATTTTTTTTTCTAAAAGTATAACATTGCTTACAGGCCTAGATAAAGCACAACTACTTAAGGATGAACTGGGGATAAGTACTTACGAGGACCTTTTAAAACATTATCCATTTCGCTATGAAGACAGAAGCAAGCGGTCCACTATTGCAGCACTGCACCCTACTATTTCTGGTGCACATGGTGTACAATTAGAAGGATATATTAAAAAATTACAAAAGATAGAAAAAGGTAAAAAAAGGCTCATAGCACTTTTTGAAGACGAAACAGGACAAATAGAACTCATATGGTTTCAAAATTTTTCTTGGGTTATAAAAAAAATACAACCCCATTTACGCTATCGCATTTGGGGCAAACCTATTTTCCTATCGTCTGGTTATAACCAACTGGTTCATCCAGAAATAACCGCCGTTATTAGCCATCAACATAAGAAGCCTTGCCAACTTCCCTTATACCATAGTACAGAAAGACTAAGAAAAAACCAACTAGATGCTAAAGCTATTTTTACTTGGCAAAAAAAATTATTGGATCAAGTGGGTGGAGATATAAAAGAAACCCTTCCCGCTTATCTGTTGACACATTATAAATTAATTTCCTTGCAAGAGGCTTTTAAAAATATTCATTTACCAAGTAGCCAACAGATGTTAAAACAAGCCCAGCGGCGGCTCAAATTTGAAGAATTATTTTATATTCAGCTTAAATTTCTCAAAATAAAGCAGCGGCGTATGGAAAAGCAAGCCAGTAAAGCGTTTCAGGATTTAGCTCTATTACATACATTTTATCACAATCATTTACCCTTTAATTTAACCAATGGTCAGAAAAAAAGCATTAGGGATATATATCGTGATCTAGCTTCTGGCAAGCAGATGAACAGGCTCTTACAAGGTGAGGTGGGAAGTGGTAAAACAATTGTTGCTTTTATAGCTATGTTAATAGTAATGGGTAGTCAGGGTCAAGTAGCTATTATGGCCCCTACTGAAATTTTGGCTAAACAACATTACGAACGTTTTTATATTTTTGCACAACAGTTACATTTGAATATTGCCCTTCTTACAGGAAATACCAAAAAGAAAGAAAAAGAGCATATTTTATACAGACTCCAAGCAGGTATATTACATATTATAGTAGGTACCCATGCTTTGCTTAGTGAAGGCGTAATTTTTAAGGAACTAGGCTTTTTTGTGATAGATGAACAACATCGTTTTGGTGTAGCACAACGTGCTGGTCTTTTAACTAAAAATAAAGATTATGCACCACATATACTGATTATGACAGCTACTCCTATTCCCAGAACGTTAGCAATGACTTTTTATGGCGAATTAGATCTTTCTACTATTTATGAGTTGCCAGCAGGAAGAAAACCTATTAAAACACAACATTATTACGAAAATTCTCGATTAAAAGTTTTTCAGCTTTTAAGAGCGCAATTGGCACTAGGTAGGCAGATATATATGGTTTATCCGCTTATTGAAGCATCTGCTGTATTGGATTATCAAAACCTTTTGGCAGGCTATGAAAGTGTGGTTAGGGCTTTTCCGGATATTCCCGTTGGAATAGTACATGGTAAAATGGATAGTATGGCTAGAGATATAGAAATGAAACGTTTCCTAAAAAATGAAACGCATATATTAGTGGCCACAACCGTTATAGAGGTGGGGGTAAATGTACCCAATGCGACTGTTATGGTTATAGAGAGCGCTGAGCGGTTTGGGCTCTCCCAACTGCATCAATTGAGGGGAAGGGTGGGACGTGGTGGCGAACAGTCCTATTGTATGTTGATGACGGACTATCGTTTAAACAAAGCAGGCAAGGCGCGGATTGAAACGATGATTAAAACCAATAATGGCTTTGAAATAGCAGAGCTAGATTTAAAACTTCGTGGCCCAGGAGATTTAATGGGTTTGCAACAGAGTGGTATTTTAAATTTAAAAATAGCTGATCTATCAACAGATGTTAATATTTTAGAGGCAGCACGTAAGTCAGCCAAAAATATTATTCAACAAGATCCAGATTTTCAACATCCCCTTAATTTGCCAATTTGCCAGGAATATGCTAGATTAATTGCCAAAATAGGTAGTTGGGATATGATCGGATAAACATCTTTTTTGCTGAATTATACTATATTAAATCATTAATAATACATATTTAGAGCTGATGACCTTATATAAAAAATTTTTAGAAAAGTTTAGCTACATTCAGCTGCTACGTCAGGTAGAGAAGCTTTTACATTGGGATCAAAATACATATATGCCTTCGGGTGCGGTTGAGATACGGGCCAAGCAACTTGCTTATATTGCTGGCTTGGCACATGCAGAAGCAACTAGTAGCGCGTACCGAGAGGCATTAGAACAAATGGTTGATATTAATACAGGAAAACTTAGGGTAGAAGAGGAAGGATTGACCTTAATCGAGAAAGCCAATCTAAAGGAATGGACCAAAGACTTTAGGCGGATGATTAAGTTGCCTCAAAGTTTTGTTAAAACATATTATACGGTTACAACTACCGCAACGGAAGTATGGAAACAGGCTAGACAGTTATCTAATTTTGCGTTATTTAGTCCGTGGTTGCAAAAAGTTGTAGAGCTTAATCGAGAACAAGCAAGCTTGCTGGGTTACGTGGAGAGTCCTTATGATGCTTTGATTGATTTATATGAACCAGGTGTAACAGCCTCTGTTTTATCTACCCTTTTTAGCGATTTAACTGGTTTTTTGTCTGCTATTGTAAAAAAAACCAATGGCAAAGGGAGTCCTTATAGGGCATACTTTAACCATGCTTTTGTGCAAGAAGATCAAATGAAATTTAATTATTTACTATTGGAAACCATGGGTATTGGTAATGAAAATAGTAGATTGGATGGTTCTGCTCATCCTTTTTGTACCGGGATTCACCCTTCTGATGTAAGGTTAACCACTAACTTTGATAATGGATTATTGGAGAATATTTTTGCTGTTTTACATGAGGGTGGCCATGCACTTTATGAATTGGGTCTTCCTAAAGAAGAGTGGGCTACGCCTGCTGGTCAATCCGCTTCTATGGGGTTGCATGAAAGTCAATCTAGATGGTGGGAAGTAATGGTTGGTAAGTCTTTGCCCTTTTGGAACTACATGTATCCTAAGTTTCAAGAAGCGTTTCCTCAGCTTAAGTCTTTGTCGCTTTCTAATTTTTACCAACACATAAACCATATTCAATCTTCTTATATCCGCATTTATGCTGATGAAGTAACTTATCCATTGCATATTATCCTCAGATTTGAACTGGAAAAACAATTGATAGAAGGAACCATTACTATATCAGATGTGCCAAATATATGGAATACTACAATGGAAGCATATTTGGGTATTATACCTAGAAACGACGCAGAAGGCTGCTTACAAGATATTCATTGGGCTTCTGGTTCTTTTGGTTACTTTCCAACTTATGCACTTGGAAATATCTATGCAGCGCAATATTTTAGCACTTTTGAACAGTCTTTTCCAGATTGGGAATCAAAAGTAGCTGCTGGATCATTTACTTTTATGAACAACTGGTTATGGGAACATATCCATCGGTTTGGTAGAATGTATAATGCGGAACAAAGTATAAAACGTGTTACAGGCCACTCCATATCTACACAATTCTATAAAGATTATATAACTAAAAAATATATAGATCTTATTAATCAGTGATAATAATGCCTCTAGTATATAGTGTGTAATTTCTAAAAATTAATGCTTTTTTCGAAAAAATTAATTCCGTTCACCTGTTTGCCCTATTATAGTAATATTATGGCCATGAGGCAGTAGTCAAGATTTTAAGAAGCAGCAAGGTTTGATGCAAATTTAAAGCTACTTTTTTTGCTTGATCACAAAAAGTAGCTAAAAAAAATCAAGCGCTGGGAACTAACCTGCTGAAAATTACTGTATAAAAGCGAAAAAGCAAAACTCGCCCAGGCCATAGGCCTAGGGCTTAAACAAGTTGCTTTTCTTATCGCTTCCATACAGTAATTTTCTAATCGCAGCTTAGTTCAAGGCGCATTTTTATCGTAAAGCGCATTGTTCAGAACTGGACTACGCTAAAAATTTGAATACATACGTTCCTCATTATAAGCCTTCCTTTGTAAGGAGCTGTAAAAATTTGGATCATATTATATTTTTCCATAATATTGCAATACGCTTTCAGAAATGTTTTAACATGGATGCTGAGTGAGCGTGAGTAAAGTATCCATCAAAAGCGTTATTCCCCTAGTGCTAGGCTGTAAAACGTGTAATAGGGGTGTATAGGCTAGAAATGGTAGCGAATATAATACTAAAGCAGTAGTCAGTAGTAAGCATAAGCATAGATTGCACCCTATGGCTAAATCTCACCACTTATTACTGTTTTACTGTCAACCTTTTACCTTAAAATAGTATAAAAAAATGAAAAATACAATTCAAACATTTATATCCTTTGTATTTTCTACGCTAGCATTAGCTGGATGCAGTAAAACAGAAAATAAGATGATAAAAACAAACCAACAGTCTCTATCTCGTAAAAGAGCAGTGAGCCAAATAGCAATAAGCCAAAGTAATACGGCAGAATCAAGTAAAAATAAAAGGTCGCCTTTTAGCAGAATAACGAATACGCAAAAAGCAGCGAACTGCCTGATTGAGGATAGGCATGTGCCACAATCATTGAATAACGTAACGACTCTTAAAAAGACTGCTTTGATGCAACTATGGAGTTCATACTGGGAACACCACGCAAACTATCAAAAAAGTACAAGAGTATTAGCTAATCTCCAGAATGATCTGGATAAAATCCAACAACAAAAGGTTGATATAGATAATAAGCGTATACAAAGCGAGAGAGCACTCGAAAGGGCACAACAGTCCCTTCAACATACCACTACACAAGAAAATCAAGCATTGGCACTATATGAACAACAAAAGAAACAATGTATAGAAAAAAGTTTACAAGAGCTGGAAGCACGTACTAGTGTCGAGGAGCAAGGTAAGCAGTTTAAAGAAAAACTGGAGGAAATAAGAAATTTTGTTACAAATAAAATGGAGTATATAGCATCAGCATCAGCACTATCCAATTCGGTTACCCTACAAAAAGAATCGTGTCATGAAGCAATAAATAATATGAATGACATTCTATCAATCGAAAATCAGTTTAAAAAATATCTTGTAGAGCATAAGAAAAGTGAAGACACGCTCAAAAACGCAGGGGATCAGTTTAATGCCTACTTAGAAACATTAGGCGACAGAGAACAAGAGGTCAGGATAGCCCAAGAAGACGTAAGAAAGATGAAAAATACATGTACAAAACATGAAGGAACGTTAAATTCCATAAAAGAACGGATGAAGGAGATTGATAACTCATTACGTAATGAAGAAATACACAATAATAGTATAAAACCAGACTACGAACGAGACCGCAGTCTATTCAAGCGTTATATAAAGGATGAATTAGACTCATTCTCAGATAGTGATACGGAAAGCAGGTCTTCATACGAAGAAATAGCAATTAATTTATCAGACAGTGATGAAGAAGTATAATGTTAGCAAGAGCAAGTATATGGTAAAACGCAATAGTTACCTTTAAGCATGTTGTAAATTGCAATTAAAATTTTTCGGAAATATGCGTGAATAGATCAGCTTATTTATGTTCATGCACTTAATATAATATAACTCACGTTACACGAAACTTACTATAACAGATGAAGCATAAAATTCAAACAGCTATCTTTTTATTTTCTACATTAGCATTAGCTGGATGTAGTAAAGCAGCCAATACATTAGGCATGGACAACAAAAATAATGCTCCTAGTAAAGAGCTAGTATTAAGGCAATTTAATGCATACTACAGCCAAAAACTACAGTATAAAGAAGAAAAAGCAGCATGCGTTGATCTAAAAAGACAACTTGCAGTAAGCAAAAATAAATTAGCTGATGCAGAACAGGCGTATAAAGCAAGTAAATCAACCTTCAAAGAACTAACATTTACTAAGCAACAAGAAATAAAAAAATTAGAAATCATTGGTAATGCAATCAAAAAAAAATACCATAATGCAAATGTAAAGTCTCAGGTTATAGAGAAAAGGTACAATACGCAAAAAGCGGAATTAACTAATTGCCTTAAGAAGCAATTGAAAAAAATAGAAGAAGATAATCTAGAATCTGATTCGGATTCGGAGGAAATTTTAAATGAGCCGCATGCCTCCTTAGGAAGGAAAAATCTAAAGGGAATAGAACAAGAGCGTGAAGCACAAAAGCAAAGTATTTGTAAAATACAGGAACAGTTAAACGTAAATAGGTCAATGTTAATAACATTGAATTGCGAAATCCAGGCACGACCTAAGTCTAAGGAAAAGCAGCAGTGTAGTAAAACAAAGGAAGCATACAATGCTGCACAAAATCATTACAATACTCTAGTGCAACATTTTAAAAGGAGGCAAATGGCTATGCAATCGTATAAACAAGCTAAAGCTCAATACAAAAATACACTGCAAGAGATAGATAAAATCATTAATGAGGTCTAGGTCTATGCTTAAAAAGCAAAGCATATTTTACATTTTACGATAAAAAACATTAGTACATGCATACAACTACTCCTCATTACACAGAAGCCAATATCCGTTCTTTGGCCTGGCAGGAGCATCTTCGGTTGCGCCCGGGTATGTATATCGGAAAATTGGGTGATGGTAGTGCACCAGATGATGGCATTTATATACTTATTAAAGAGGTTATGGACAATAGTATAGATGAGTTTATAATGGGCCATGGCAAAAAAATTGAAATAAAAATAACTGATCATGAAGTTTCTGTTCGAGATTTTGGTAGAGGTATTCCATTAGGAAAAGTAATAGACTGTGTGGCTAAAATTAATACGGGAGGTAAATATGATGGCAAGGCTTTTCAAAAATCTGTAGGTTTAAATGGGGTGGGCATAAAAGCAGTTAATGCGCTTTCGGAATATTGTAGGGTGCAATCCTTTCGAGATGGTTTGACCAAGTCAACTACTTTTACTGCTGGTTTATTGATAGAAGAGGAGCCTATTACGGCTACCCATGAGCCAAATGGAACACATATTGTATTTAGGCCAGATCCTACTATTTTTAAGCAATTTGCTTTTGTTCCCCAATTTATAGAAGCACAAATAGCTAATTACACTTTTTTAAATACAGGCCTTGTTTTATTGCTAAATGGTAAAAAATATCATTCCAAAAATGGTCTTTTGGATTTGTTACAGGCTAGAACAGATAGTGAAGCCATTGCTTACCCCATCATTCATTTAAAAAAACAAGATATAGAACTATCTATAACGCATCATCGTAGCCTCTCCAGTGAAGTCTATTATACCTTTGTAAATGGACAGTGCACCTCTCAAGGAGGCGTACATTTACATGCATTTAAAGAAGCAATGGTAAAAATTATACGAGCGTTTTATAAAAAAGAATTTGAGGCAAGTGATATACGTGGGGGACTCGTAGCTGCACTGGCTATTAAGATGCAAGAACCTATTTTTGAATCCCAAACTAAAACAAAGCTTGGCTCACTACTGATAGGGCCTGAGGGGCCCAGCGTTCGTAGTTTTGTTATGGATTTTATCAAAAGCGAGCTAGATAATTTTTTACATAAAAACCCTACAGTAGCAGAAATTTTACATAAACGTATTCTGCAGTCTGAGCGCGAGCGCAAAGAAATAGCAGGTATCAAACGATTGGTACATGAAAAGACCAAAAAAGTTCATTTGCATAATAAGAAACTAAAGGATTGCCATGTCCATTATACTTCTAAACATCTCAATAGTGACAAAAGTACTATTTTTATTACAGAGGGTAATTCTGCAAGTGGTTCTATTACTAAATCTCGTAATGTTGAAACACAAGCCGTATTTTCTTTGCGCGGAAAACCTTTAAATTGTTTTGGGCAATCTAAAAAGTTAGTTTATGAAAATGAGGAACTTAATCTACTACAACATGCCTTAAATATTGCCAATGGATCTGATGGATTGCGTTACAATAAAATTGTAATGGCTACAGATGCTGATGTAGATGGCATGCATATAAGATTGCTTATATTGACCTATTTTTTACAGTTTTTTCCAGAATTGGTTCATAATGGCCATCTTTATATCCTGGAAACACCTCTTTTTAGGGTACGTAATAGAAAAATCACCCGTTATTGTTACAACGAACAAGAAAAAATAGCTGCTATACGATCACTTGGAACGCAAGTTGAAATTACCCGTTTTAAGGGACTAGGAGAGATATCTCCGGATGAGTTTGCCTATTTTATAGGAGAGCATATTCGATTGGTTCCCATAACTTTATCTACTCATATCGTTTTACAAGAATTATTGACCTTTTATATGGGTAAAAACACGCCGGAAAGGCGAGATTTTATCATTCATAACCTTAGAATAGAAGAAAGTATACACAGTATTTAATAAGGCTATGGAAGTAGACTATTTGCGTCTAACCCATCAGTACACTTCTATAGATTTCTTTGTTTTTTAATGCAATACCCGTTCCACGCACTACCGCTTGTAGCGGGTCTTCTGCAATGTGCACAGGAAGATTGGTGATGCTATGTAAACGTTTATCTAAACCGCGCAGTAAAGCCCCCCCACCTACCAAATGAATGCCATTTTTGTAAATATCAGAAGCTAATTCAGGAGGAGCCATTTCCAATGCCTTGAGGACGGCATTGTCAATTTTAGAAATTGATTCTTCTAAAGCAGTAGCTATTGCCCTATAGCTAACCGATATGATTTTAGGAATGCCCGTTAGTAGGTCTTTTCCATATACCGCATAGTCAGGCGGAGGATCATTTAAATCAGTCCAAACTGCCCCTATGGTTAGCTTAATTTGTTCGGCAGTACGTTCTCCAATAAGTAGGTTGTGCTGCTTCCGCATATGGTCTAATATATCCATATTAAAAGCATTTCCTGCTACTTTAATGGATTGATTACAGGCAATTCCGGCCAAAGATATAATGGCTATTTCCGTTGTTCCACCCCCAATATCGACAACCATACAGCCAACAGGATCTGCAATATTCACACCTATACCTATAGCAGCCGCAATAGGTTCATAAATCATATATACCTCTTTAGCCCCTGTATGCGCAGCGGAGTCCCGTACTGCCCTTTTTTCTACATCGGTTGTACCAGATGGTATACAGATAATAATGGTATTAAAAAATGGGGTAAAAAAACAGATCTTTTTTTTATGTAACATTTTGATCATACCTTGGATCATCAATTCTGCTGCATGGTAGTCTGCAATTACACCATCCTTAAGCGGTCTGATGGTCTTGATCGTATCATGTGTTTTTTCATGCATTTGCATAGCAACTTTTCCTACTGCTATCATCTTACTTGTATTCCGATCTATGGCAATAATAGAGGGCTCATCTACAACAATTTTGTCATTTTGTATGATTAAAGTATTCGCTGTGCCTAAATCAACAGCAATATCTCTATAAAAATAACTACGAAATCCCATTGGTATATTTAACAGATTGATACGTTGATGTTTGTTTTTTAAAAATTGAGCAATGAAAGCGCTAAACCGTCAAAACAAGCATAGGTATAGTGGGAGACCCAGTCTCCAATATTGTAATAATAGCTTGAATCATTTAACACTTTTATAATTGGCGCATGCATATGACCAAATATATAAAAGTCGTGATGCACAAAAGGCTCTATCTGTTCTTGACAGTACTTAAATATACGGTCCTTTTTTTCGAAAACCGAATTATTTCTAATAGGATTTTTTCTTAGGACAAATCGGTGTATTAGGCCATAAAGCCAATCAGCTGGAACGGTTCTTGCAAGAGATTGTAAAAAAGCACTATGATACCATCTATAGAATATAGCGTGATAGGGATTAGGGTTAAACGTATCGCCATGTCCAATTAAAAAAGATTGGTTACAAATAGTAATGGATTCGGGTTTTTTAAATAACTGTACACCACAAGCTTGTGTTAAATAATCTATACACCAGTAATCATGATTACCTAAAAAAAAATATACAGGGATTTGTGCTTTATGAAACTCCAAAAGTTTTACAAGCAATCGTATGGCACCCTTAGGAACAAGGAATTTATACTCAAACCAAAAGTCAAAGATATCTCCTAATAAAAATAGGGCGTGCGTTTTTGGTTTTATGTAGTCTAGCCAAGCCAATACCTTATCCTCCTGCTCAGTAGCGTTAGCTGAGCCGCTAAATTGAAGAGGTAGATGCAAATCCGATATAAAAAATATTTTCTTCTTCTTTTGCAATTCTGCTATTTGTATCAAATCTGTTTTTCTGTAACTATAATCTATATCTTATATTTATATCTGCTATTTTTATTTTAATTTTTTAATGGCACACTTGCTCTTTGGCTAGATTTTGCTGGCTATTTCAATAAACACAGGCATAGGGGATAATTTCTACGGCTTGTACCATAAGCTTTAGGGCAGATAGCAAAAACCTCCACCGTTATAGCTTTTGAAAGTAACTACACAATCGAGTTGCGTACCATGATAAAATTATTTTGGATGTTAACTTATTTTGTTTCTTAAAAAGATTTTCAATAAAAAGAATAAATAAAAGTATTAAATTTGCATTAGGAAAACAAATAAGCCCTTTGCATGATAACCTTACCCTTAATAACAGATGCGTACCGCGACTGCCAATTTACATAACCCAATCAATAATAACCAATCCAATACTTTTTTTAAAGCATTGATTGCCCATGCCCAGGCCTCTGGTTTTATATATCCCTCTAGTGAAATTTATGATGGCTTACAGGCTGTTTACGATTATGGTCCTTATGGTGTGGCATTAAAACGCAATGTGCAAAATTTTTGGTGGCAGAGTATGACCCAGTTAAACCAAAATATTGTGGGAATTGATACCGCAATTATGATGCACCCTACTACTTGGCAGGCTTCTGGCCATATAGATGGATTTACAGATCCAATGGTAGATAATAGGGATTCTCAAAAACGGTATCGGGTGGATCTGCTCCTAGAAGCGCACGCAGCACAATTGGTAGAGCAAAAAAAAGGTACACAAGCAAAAGCATTAATTGCAGAAATGGAAAGCTGTTTACAAACGGCTAATCTATCTGGGTTAGATCAACTGCTTCAATCTTTTGCTATTGTATGTCCACTTTCTAAAACAGCCAATTGGACGCCTGTACGTCAATTTAACTTAATGTTTTCTA
This sequence comes from Candidatus Cardinium hertigii, assembly GCF_003788695.1. Next base: position 149,356 of record NZ_RARA01000026.1, on the reverse strand, counting down.
CGCAAGTGGGCGCTCAAAATGATGCGACAACTATTTACTTACGTCCTGAGACCGCACAAGGCATTTTTGTCAATTTTTTGAATGTACAAAAAACGGTACGGATGAAAATTCCTTTTGGCATTGCACAGATTGGTAAAGCATTTCGCAATGAAATTATAGCGCGCCAATTTACTTTTCGCATGCGTGAGTTTGAGCAAATGGAAATGCAGTTTTTTATTCAACCCGGAACGGAAAAAGAGTGGTTTGATTATTGGAAAGAAAATCGCCAGGCCTGGTATAATACGTTGGGTATTAGTAATGAAAAAATTAATATACATCCCCATAAACAATTGGCTCACTATGCTGCAGCTGCAGTTGACATCGAATATGCCTTCCCTTTCGGGTTTAAAGAAGTAGAAGGTATCCATTCTAGAACAGATTTTGACCTTAGCAACCATGAACAGTATGCTAAAAAGAAATTACAGTATTTTGACCCTGAGTGGAAGAAAAGCTATACGCCTTATGTTATAGAAACTTCGGCAGGTCTTGATCGTCTGGTATTAATGCTGCTTAGTAATGCTTTTATACAAGAAAAAGAGGGAAAGGAGGGGCATAAGGCCAGAACCTATTTAAAGCTTCCCTTTCCATTGGCACCTGTTAAAGCAGCGATTTTTCCATTGGTAAAAAAAGATGGGCTAGAAGCAAAAGCGCTCGAGCTGTTTGATCAGCTAAAATATGATTTTCCTCTTATGTATGAGGCCACTTCATCTATTGGCAAGCGTTATGCTCGGCAGGATCTTATAGGAACGCCTTATTGCATTACCGTTGATCATCAAACCTTAGAAGATGCAACGGTTACGATACGTGAACGAGATGATATGGTACAAAATCGCATGGCTATTGCTGATATAGTAAACTTTTTACATAGTACAACCAGTATAAAATCACTGTTGTTGCAACTGAGAAAGTAAGGCAATATTTGACTTATTTCTAAAATAGTAGTATAGTTGTAAACGACCTTATGTATCTTGGGGGATTAGCTCAGTTGGCTAGAGTGTCTCGATGGCATCGAGAAGGTCGGGGGTTCGAATCCCCCATTCTCCACCCGATAAAGCTTATATCTTGCGCTATGCTTACATTCATCTCCTTATTTTCTCTTTCACGATTATATAAGTCTTTTTGGCGTGATGGGTTTATAATGCTGTTATTCATTCCATTATTAATTTTTTCTTGTGTTGCAGTAGAAGAACCGCAAGGCGGCCCCCCTGATGAGACGCCTCCTAAGCTAGTGCATTCTTTTCCAGAAAATGAAGCAACAAATTTTAAGGGCAATAAGATACGCCTTATCTTTGATAAAGAAATTGCTGTAGATAATCCTTATAGTAAGCTACTGATCATACCTAAGCTAGATAAACCGGCAAAAAAACGGCCCTATAGCTATAAAATAAATGGAGAAACGTTAGTGATTAAACTTAATGCCCCTTTAAAAGCCAACACGACTTATTCTATGCATTTTAATGATATGGTTAAGGATACGCATGAGGGTACTAAAGCCATCAATACGGTGTTAACTTTTAGTACCGGTGCTTTCATAGACCCTATTACGGCTAAGGGAAAAATAAAAGAACTATTAACCAATAAGCCAGTAGGAGAAGTGAGCGTCTATCTGTATAATGCGGAACGAGATCCTAAAGAATGGCAGGAAAAGCAAAATACTAAAGAATGGCAAGAAAAAAGTGGTCCAGATTATTATACTACAACTGATAAACATGGGAATTTTGTTATAAATCATATACGATTGGGTAAGTATTATATACGTGCTACTACTGGAAAGAGCGATAAACATGAAATTGATTATGAAAAGGATAAATATGGATTTTTAAAGGACCCCATTGATTTAAATGATTCTAAAGAAGATATTGAATTGGGTCTTATAGAATCTGATGTACGTGATTTTAAGCACATAAAAAATGTTCCCCAACAGGGATTTTGTGAAATTGTCTTTAACAAGGCTATAGAAAAATATCAACTTGTAGCGCTCCAAACCTTAGGCATTAAGGGAAAACCGCAAATATATAGTTTACTTTCAGAAAAATCTCCTAAACTCATTTCTATTTTTAATACGTTTCATTTGTTAGAAGGAGAATCGCTTAAAGTTAAGGTAATTGCCGAAGACGCTTTGCATATGGTATTAGAAAAAGATATGGATATCAGTTTCAAGAGCGGTAAGTCAACGGCTGCGCAAGTAGGCTTACACCTGGGTCCGGAACGACGGTCGCTTCCCTCTGTGTTACCTGCTTTTAAAGAATCGATCTTGTTTCAGAAACCGATTAAAGAAGTAAAGAAAGAATTACTCTATTTTGAATGCAAAAACCAGAAAAAAATTGCGCTTAAGGAAGATGAGCTGGAGTGGAATGCAGATAGAAGCAAATTAACTATAA
>NZ_RARA01000026.1:100194-146925 GCF_003788695.1 Candidatus Cardinium hertigii | reverse complement strand
ACTACAAAAGATCAGGAAAAAACAGATAAAAGCAAAGTTATCCAACGGATCGTTATGTTACAGATAGAAGCTGGAGCGTTTACTGCATTTAATGATAAAGAAAAAAATAAAAAGCTTACTTTAAGCTATCCGCTTAGAAATAAAGAAGAAACGGGAACTATTTCAGGAAATGTAGATACAACTGCTTCCTGTTTCATTATTGAATTACTCAATAGTAAAGATGAGCTAGTAGATGCTATTCGGAATGAAAAAAGCTATCGGTTTACGATGGTTCCACCTGGTGTCTATAAGATGCGTATACTGCTACTAAATGAAGGAGAAGACAAATGGTCACCAGGTAATATTCGGAAAAATATTGAACCAAATCCAGTAATCTTTTACGATAAAGAAATTAACATTATAGAAAAGCGGGACGAAATAGTTGACTTTACATTTAAGGTTTAACAACCCAGCATATACTAATTTCAGCTTTTGAGAGATGATTCATATTTATACAGATGGTTCTGCTAGAGGAAACCCAGGACCAGGAGGATATGGGGTTATTTTAAAGTATAAGCATTATGTGAAAGAGTTAGCGCAGGGTTATAGAAAAACAACCAATAATCGAATGGAATTATTGGGTGTTATTATAGGCTTAGAAGCATTAAAAGAAGCGCTACAAGAAGTGATGATTTATTCTGATTCCAAATATGTATTAGATCCAATTGCAAAAGGGTGGCTTAAAAAATGGATAAAAATGGATTTCAAGGATAAAAAAAATCCAGATCTATGGAAGCGTTTTTGGATAGTGTACCAAAAGCATCATGTATATTTTCACTGGGTTAAAGGTCATTCTGGTCAGCGGGAGAATGAACGTTGTGACCAGCTTGCTGTAGCTAGTAGCTATCAAAACCTTCTTGTAGATGAATATTACGAAAAAATGACTGTGTCAGTAGGAAATGTTGGGGTTATTTAAGTAACTTCCCCAAAGGTTCTATGTTGTTTTTGAAAATAGGCTAAGGCTTCCATCAAATGTTCTTTTTTGAAAGTAGGCCAAAATAAGTCTGTAAAATACAATTCTGAATAAGCACATTGCCAAGGTAGAAAATTACTCATGCGTTTTTTTCCTCCCGTACGTATTAAAAGATCAACGCTTGGTAGCTCGCTTGTATACAAATATTTTTTATATATAGCTGGCGTAATTTTGGCACGATAATCTTGTACAAACTTTATAAAGCTGCCAAAACCAGTATCATTGCTCAACCCCTTACTAAGAAAGTCATTCACTATTTTAATCAAAAAATCATTCACCATAGTCTCAGCCGCAGCTATTGTTTCTGCTCTTCCACCATAGTTAATGGCAACTGTTAAATGTAATTTGGTATGATTCTTTGTAAGATCTATGGCATTTTTTAACTGATCCCAACAAAAACTAGGTATGCCTGAACTATCGCCTACTACACGAAATTTGATATTGTTTTCAGTAAATTGGTTTAAATTCTCACTAATACTCTTTGCAATTACGTTGAAAATGGTGTTGACTTCTTGCGCTGGCCGTCCCCAATTTTCGGTAGAAAAAGCATAAATCGTTAAATACGGAATCTCCTGCTCTAAACATCCGCTTATCGTTTCCGCTACAGCTTTTTTTGCATTTTCGTGACCATAAGATCTATCCCCTGCCTCTTTTTTTCCCCATCTGCCATTGCCATCCATAATAATGCCTATATGTTTCGGCTTTTTTTGAAGGTGAGATAATTCCATTTAAATTATACCAATTTGAAAAAGAAACATACAGCAAGTAGCCATACCTGCAACAGATATTTGTACAGAAAAATGCTCAAACCTTTCTTGCATAAAAATGGATAAAGACAAATCCAATAGTGTTGGTTGGTCCGCCATAGTAAGAACGAGATGTATGGTTGTATAGAAAAAAAACCATAGGAATGCGCATGTTATTGCGCAGCCATGCTTTTTTAGTAAGATGTAGGCAATTTAGGTAAAAAAAAGATATTATTAATGTTCCTATATCCTATACTTGTTAAGTATAATAAAAATAAAAATAAAACAGACTTTTGTGTGTCCGTTTACCACCTTGGCTACTTAGCTGTATAGAGTTGTTAGCGTACGGATTGATGTAAGAAGTTAGCTATTCAGATATATAAGCAAGCTGTTTAAAACAGGACGTTATAGATACAATATGTAATGGATATTAAAATCAGGAAACTATGAGCCTAGCTAGTAAGGTAATATGGATGCCATGTGAATCAATACAAACATTTCTGACACGCACGTGAACGGATACTATTTTTATGCTTTGTGCATAGGATGCAGGGCAATTTTTTGTTTAATATCTGCCTCTATTTTCGCGAATAGTGCAGCATTCTCATTTAACACGGATTTGCTTGCCTCTCTTCCTTGGGCCAATTTATTGTCCTCATAGGCAAACCAGGATCCAGCTTTTTTAATAATGCCTAATTCTACGCCAATATCAATAATTTCTCCCACTTTAGAAATCCCTTCTCCATAAACAATATCAAACTCCACTACCCTAAAAGGAGGTGCTACTTTGTTTTTGACAATTTTCACCCGTGTGCGCTTTCCTGATACCCTTCCATCACTTTCTTTTAATGATGTTACACTACGAATATCCAAACGAACAGAGGCATAGAATTTTAGTGCATTGCCACCAGTAGTCGTTTCTGGGTTACCAAATATTACACCAATTTTATCCCGCAGCTGATTGATAAATATACAGGCACATCCTGTTTTATTAATTGTTCCGGTAAGTTTTCGTAAGGCTTGCGACATTAAACGAGCCTGTAGTCCCATTTTACTATCTCCCATATCTCCTTCTAGTTCACTACGAGGAACCAAAGCTGCCACAGAGTCAATCACTAAAATATCTATACCACCCGAACGAATGAGATGTTCGGCTATTTCTAGGGCTTGTTCTCCATCATCTGGTTGAGCGATTAACAGGTTTTCAGTATCTATTCCCAGTCGTTCTGCGTAGCTTTTATCAAAAGCATGCTCCGCATCAATAAAGGCAGCTAATCCACCCTTTTTTTGTGCTTCTGCAATGCAGTGTAAAGAAAGCGTGGTCTTACCAGAAGATTCTGGTCCATAAATTTCAATAACCCTTCCACGTGGTATCCCACCTACCCCTAATGCGAGGTCTAAGCTCAGGGAGCCTGTAGAAATTACAGGAATATCTACTACTTGATTATCACTTAACCGCATAACCGTCCCACGGCCATATGTTTTTTCTAGTTTATCAATGGTAACTTGTAGGGCTTTTAATTTTTCTGTATTATCGGTCATAATTCGGTCGTAATCTAGCGTCTATGAAAATAAAATTGGTCTAATGTTTAAGAGGCCTAATTGAGTAAGCAACTATGAGATTATGCCCTTATTTTAGGGAATCTTCTCAAAATAATATAGGGTGAATAGATACGATATACCGATTCATACCCTAAAATACCACATTTATTTGATATGTAAAGTACCCTATCAAGTATATTTTATAACAAAGATAAAGCTGAGTTGAATTTTGATTTTTATTATATAACTTATTATCAATATAAAAAATTGAAAACCTATTTTGTAAGCAAAAAGCATCTTCTGATACAGCTTGTATGGCTATGTACTTATTTCATCTGTTTACAAGCACAAGCCGATCCATCGGTACCTATGAAAGAAGTCATAGTGGGCGTAAACAAAACCCATAAGAAAGGGTTGCAAAAATATTCTATTTGCCAACCACCTAGTACTGTTTTGTTTATACCCCTCAAAAGATGGCTCTATCATTTGGGAAAAAGGTATTTCAATCCTGATACAATCAAAAATGATCTGCTTAATATTAAAAATAAATATGAAGATAGGATTAATAATGCTAAGAATGAAAAAGAGAAAATAAAGCTTATCGCTAAGAGAGATAGGCTTATGAAAGCAAAGGAAACAATACTTACGCGTGGCAACCGTCTTATGCGTATGGGAGAAAAACCTATATACTATGATCCAATGTATGTGCATCATAATGAAAAAATGTTTTTAAACTACCTTCATTCCAAAGGCTATTTAGATGGTGAAGTTATCAGTAACACTGATGTGCAAAAAAAAAGAGTATATGTTACCTATTACGTTACCCCACACCATTTGTATACAATTGGCTCTGTTCATTTACAAACAGACCATAAACCGATAAGTGATATTCTTTTAAGACATAAGAGCGAAAGTTGCATTAAACCAGGCCATCCCTATCAATACCAAGATTTTGTAAATGAACAAGAGCGCATTATAAACTTACTGTCCAATAATGGCTATTTCGAATTTCATGAACAGTATATTTATTTTATAGCTAATGTATCCCCAGCGGATCATACTATAGACATTACTACTGTAGTAGATGGGCCTGGATCAGAAATAGCTCATATAAAGACAAAAGTAGGGCGTGTTATAGTAGATTTAACTTGCGAAAAAGATAAGAAAAATGGCATAAATGCAATAAAAAAAGAATACCGGGGTATTGATTTTTTAGTTTCATCAGATAAATACCCTTTAGCGCATCTAGTACGCAAAATAACCATTCGACCTGGTGATTTTTATAATAAAAGTAAAATTTTAGAAACGTATGAACGGCTACACGGTATTGCCACATTTGAGTCTATTACGATTTTACCCAAATTGGAGGAAGGCCAGTTGGTAGTGTATATTCATGCAAAACCTAATGAACGTGTTCTATTACAAACAGAATTTGGAGGAACCTGTATCAACCTAAACCTGAAACGGTTTCGGCCTACTATCAAGTTAATACCTACCATCAGAGGCATATTTGGGGGAATGGGTATTGTACGTATGGAGACAAGTGTTGATTGGGGGGGGCAACTAGAGAAAAAGAAGCCCTTTAATGTTTACAACCATGTAGCGTATGGATTGCGTATTAAATTTACCACTCCACGTTTTATATGCTATTTACCCGAAAAGACCAATCTGGAATTGGAAAATTTTAATCCAAGTACCGCTATTGATATGGATTTTATAAAAAATCCTATGGATATGGATAGTGAACAAAAAATAAAAGGAGCATTACATTATCAATGGTTCAATAGAAGGAAAAATATCTCTTATCAATTTTCGCCATGTACAATCATTACCACCCACCCTAAAATCATAGACACAATCCCCAAAAATCCATTTGAAAAGAAGCTTTTCACTCCTTCGTTTTTAACTAGTATAGGATTTGCATCTACCATAAGTAATCCTTCTACTATTGTACATTTGAGTACAATAGAACAATATAAGTGGATGATTTCTATTGGCCTAGAACATGGGGGACTGTACGAATATATTTTTCCTATTAAAAAGCTTTTTTCTAAGGACGTGCAATTTTATAAATTTATTAAATTTGACATAGCCTATCGTCATGCTTATAACCTTACACAAGATACCCGGCTGGTTTATCAAGCAAAATTAGGTATTGTAAATTCCTATGAATCAGGGGAAAAATGGAAGGTGCATCCAGATAAACAATATGAAATAGGAGGGCATGGCAGCGTACGTGGTTGGGATGCACAAATGGTTGGCCCTGGTTTTTATCTACCCAAGACAGAAAATAAAAAAGACAAGCACAAAGGTGATTTGCTCTTATTAGGTAATATAGAATTACGTCAAAAATTAATTGGGCATCTAGAAGGAGCACTTTTTCTGGACATAGGCAATACCTGGAAATTATCAAAATACCATACGCCGCCCAAAATGAGATTTTATTTTAATGATTTTTACAAAGCGCTTGCTGTAGGGGGCGGCTTTGGATTAAGATTAAACTTTTACAATACCTTTGTATTGTGTGGAGATGTAGCTATTCAATTACATAGGCCTGTTAGGGTAAAGCTCAATGGATCTCAAAGAGTTAATTTTAATCTAAGCATTGGCTATCCTTTTTAATCCTTAGGGAAAGGATAGGGAGTTCTGTTTATTTATTGCGTTTATTTACACAGAACAACGATTCTCATTCATAAAAATTAAATAAGTAATTCCATAGAACATATGCAAAACAAAACCATAGATCTAAGATTAGATATAACTGAAATTAATATTATTATTAAAGCCTTGTCTGAACGGCCTTTTCGAGAAGTATATGAATTAATAGGAAAAATTCATGCGCAATCTAGCCCTCAACTCAAACAAAAGGAATTAGATGATCTTTAAATAAATCATTAACTGTTTAGTATATCAACTTCTCAAAGGATAATTAAAATAATACGTTCTTTGTCTAAGCGCATATAATTGTTTTATGTAGTTTTTAAAAATATATAAGCTATTCCAATAGAAACAAATTCGTATCCGTTCAGTCGTGTAGCCAATTAGAAATAGCGCAATAATGCAAGATCATAAAAAATGCGCCTTGAACAAAGCTGTGAATAGAAAAATTCAGTAATCTATAAAATATGGCGACCACGCAAGTGAACGGCTACTCTGAATGTGTATAACACAATCGTTGTAATTTTTTATTGTAACGACCTTGTAATATTTAAGAAATAATAACGCAAAAAGTTAAGATAGGGCTGTTTTATTTAAAATGATGGCTTAATACTTATGTATTTAAATAAAAAAACAGTAAATTTGGAGAGAGGCGCATGCCCAAGTCATGTCGCATGGAGTGACGGAATTTAGGCGTATCAAGTACATTTGATACGGTATCAAACCTAAAAGAGTAGCGTCCCCTGGCTTAATTTTTTAAGGGTATAGGAAAGCGACTTTTTCTGCTCCATAAAGATATATTATATTATAACTTACGAAATCTTATTAAAATGCCTTGTGGTAGAAAAAGAAAAAGACAAAAGGTAGCTACACATAAGCGTAAAAAACGCCTTAGGTTAAATAGACATAAAAATAAAAAATAGATAGCATTTTTATCTATTATAAATCAATGGCAGGGAATCATTATGATCTTTATTGCTTGGCTATTTATATTATACATACCTAGATACGCTACTAATTGCTTTCTGTTTTTAGGTTTCTGTAAAAACGTAAACAAATGAGCGCGTGGGTAACGAATTAGTAATTAATAGTACGAATAATAATTGCAGGATAGCATTACTTAAAGATGGAAAACTTTTTGAATATCACATAGATAGGGAAGATAACAAATTCACGGTAGGCGATATTTATCTGGGTACTATTAAAAAAATAGTACCTAATTTAAATGCTAGTTTTGTGGATGTAGGATACAATAAAGATGCTTTTTTGCATTATTTGGATCTTAGTCCGCAATTCGCTTCTTTACAAAAGGCTGTTCGATTGGTTAGACATCAGCAGGGTAATGTAGACACTTTGAGTGAATTTGTAATTGAGCCATATATAGATAAACTTGGCAAAATTGGAGATCTGCTTACAAAAGGACAAGAAGTTTTGGTTCAAATAGTAAAAGAGCCGATTTCAACCAAGGGGCCACGTATATCTTCTGAATTATCTTTACCTGGCCGTTATATTATATTAACGCCTTTTGTAGATACCATTGGAATTTCCAAAAAAATTACCAATGCTGAAGAGCGAGATCGATTACATCGTTTGCTCGTCTCCATTAAACCCAAAAACTTTGGTGTAATTGTGCGTACTGTGGCTAAAGGAATCGATGTGGCTACTTTAGATGGTGATCTAAGGGATCTTATCGATAAGTGGAAGAAAGGAATGGCGCAATTGGCAACTGCACTGCCTGGCGAAAAAATTATAGGAGAAGTAAATAGAGCCTATACTATTCTGCGGGATATGCTTAATGAAACTTTCGACAGTATAATAGTGGATGACAAGCTGCTATATAGTGAAATCAAACAGTATATACATGCTATTGCACCTGACAAGGAGAAGATTCTTAAATTCCATCAAAGTAAAGTCAAACTTTTTGAGCAATTAGGTATAGAGCGACAATTGAAAACGCTCTTTGGTCAAACCGTTGGTATAGAAGGAGGCGGGTATTTAGTTATTGAGCATACCGAAGCTATGCACGTTATTGACGTAAATAGTGGAAACAGATCGGTAGATGAAGAGGGGCAGGAGAAAATGGCCTTAAATGTAAATTTGGCTGCTGCTCGAGAAATTGCCCGGCAATTACGCTTGCGAGATATGGGAGGGATTATAGTAGTGGACTTTATAGACATAAAAGATTTGGAAGAGCGTAGACTACTTTATCAAAAAATGAAAGAGTTTATGAAAGAAGATCGAGCCAAAGCCTCTGTTTTACCTTTATCAAAATTTAGCGTCATGCAAATCACACGGCAGAGGGCACGGCCAGAAATGAATTTAGTAACCAGGGAACTTTGTCCATCTTGCAATGGAACGGGTAAGATCGATGCTTCTATATTGGTATCAGAAAGAATTGAAGAAGACTTACGCCTTGTTTTAATGAATCAAAATGAAGCAGGTATAAAACTTTTGTTGCATCCCTACCTATATGCCTATTTCACTAAAAATTGGATGTCTAAAAGGGTTAAATGGTTCTTGAAATATGGGAGATGGGTTACCTTGATTGAAGACTCTTCTATGGCCGTAACAGATTATAAATTCATCAATAAGAATCAAGAGGAGATAGAGCTTCACTAGGAGACCGTTACAATAGAAAAATAAACTTAGTCATCCATATTGAACTTTCCCCTCATGGAGAAAATCGTTAACTTAACTTGAGTTTTTAGAATTTATTTTTTTTAGCATTATTATTTTAGCGGCTCATTCCCTACAGTAAGTGAGACATAACAATATGGCTCAATTTGTTAATATGTATCCCTTCACTGACGGATACGTCATAATGTATGATGAGGCCATTGCAATAGACAATTTGTATCCGTTGGAATCGATTGTTTTATATGGTAGATAAATAAAAAATAGAAAAACAAGCTGGCTTGTCGCTTGGGTAACTAAGTCCAAGAGGAAAGTCCGGGCAATACAGAGCGCCCTACTTCCTAACAGGAAGGCATATGGGAAACTTCCATGTGACAGCAAGTGCCACAGAAAATAAACCGCTTTCTAGTAATTATAGAAAGTAAGGGTGAAAAGGGGAGGTAAGTGCTCACCGCTCTATTGGTGACAATAGAGGCAGGGTAAACCTTAGGGATTGCAAGGCCAAATAGGCATACCTATGCTATAGTAGTGTAACGGGTTGCTCGTCCGTTTTTTCTTTTCGAAGAAAAGGGTATGTGGGTAGGCTGCTAGAGGTCATGAGTGATTATGGCCCCAGATAAATGACAAGCGGTGCACAATGGTGTACTACAGAACCCGGCTTATAGGCTTGTTTTTCTTTATATTGTGTTATTCATTATATTTAGCTACTATGCATACTCCTTTACCTATCAGATCATCCAATTTTTCAGCTTGGTATAACGAACTAGTAGTACGTGCAGATCTTGCAGAAAATGCTCCTGTACGTGGCTGTATGATTATTAAGCCTTATGGCTATGCCATTTGGGAAAAGCTGCAAAATATTTTGGATAAAGCTTTTAAAGAAACAGGCCATGTAAATGGCTATTTCCCCTTATTGATTCCAAAATCTTTCTTAAGCAGAGAGGCTAGCCACGTAGAAGGTTTTGCGAAAGAATGCGCCGTGGTTACCCATTATCGCTTAAAAATAGCAGAAAATGGGCGGGATATCGTTGTGGATCCTGCTGCTCAATTAGAAGAGGAACTTATTGTACGTCCTACTTCCGAAGCCATTATATGGAGTACTTACAAAAATTGGATTCAGTCTTATAGAGATCTCCCTATTTTGCTTAACCAATGGTGTAATGTAGTCCGTTGGGAAATGCGCCCTAGGCTTTTTTTACGTACTACAGAGTTTTTATGGCAAGAAGGCCATACCGCTCATGCTACGCAGACCGAGGCAGAAGCAGAAGCTTTGCAGATGTTACATCTCTATGAGGGTATTATTAGAGACTATATAGCCATTCCTGTAATAAAAGGTATTAAAACAGCTCATGAGCGTTTCGCTGGTGCAGAAATGACCTATACAATTGAAGTACTTCTACAGGATGGAAAAGCGCTACAATTGGGTACCTCCCATTATTTGGGCCAACGCTTTGCCAAAGCCTTTGATGTAACCTTTACCAATCAAGCTGGTCTACGTGAGTATGTATGGGGTACTTCTTGGGGTATTACCACACGTCTTATGGGTGCATTGATTATGATGCATTCCGATGATGATGGTTTGGTGCTGCCTCCTAAAATTGCGCCTATACAGGTAGTGATCATACCGATCTATAAAACAGAAGCAGAACGTTCTCTAGTAGTTGCGCAGATGTCCCTACTTCAAGCGGTATTGATTACCAAGGGCATTAGCGTGAAGCTAGATGATAGAGATACGCGCAAGCCAGGTTATAAATTTGCTGAATATGAACAAAAGGGGGTTCCTATTCGCATTGTGCTAGGCCCTACGGATTTACAGAATAAGACGGTTGAATTGGCACGTAGGGATACAAAAGAAAAAATCACCATTGCTATGGACGGTTTAGTCGAACAGGTTATGGGTTGGTTAGAAGAAATACAGGAAAATCTCTATCGACGTGCACTTGCTCTCCAGCAGCAGCATACCCTATTTGTAGAGGACTATACTACTTTTAAAACGCTTATGGCTGGCAAAGGTGGTTTTCTATTTGCGCATTGGGATGGTACTACAGCAACAGAAGAAAAAATTAAGGCGGAAACCAAAGCTACTATTCGTTGTATTCCCTTAGATGGGGAAGAGGAGAGAGGGAGTTGTATTTACTCAGGTAAACCTTCTAAAAGACGCGTTGTTTTTGCACGAGCGTATTAACTGTAGGTATATGTATGCTAGCCTCTTCATCTATTTGCTTTATTACACTTGTTCTAAAACGAATGAGGAAAGGGATCCAGGTTACTTTTTCTATTTCTATACATAAAATTGTTACGTTAAGCATTGCTATAGGGACTGCTTCTATACTGATTGCTTCCATGGTGATGCTTGGTTTTAAAGCAGAAATTAAAAAAAAATTGGTTTCTTTTGCTGGACATTTTGAAATTACCAAATATAATAGTGCGCCTTATGCATTAACATCGCTACACACCGGTCAGGTGAAGGGTTTGATGCTTAATTTGCCTAGGGAAATTAAAAAAATGACAGCATTTGTTCAGAAACCTATGCTTATTCATACCAAAACAGATGTAGAGGGAGTAGGATGCAAAGGGCTGGATCCAATGATTGCACATACAGAATTGGAAGACTATTTAATAGCAGGAAGGCTTCCCAATTTAAGTGAAGCTGGGTATCAAAATGAATTGGTAATTAGTTCCCATCTTGCCCAAAAATTATCTATTCAATTAGGCGATAGGGTAGGAGTGTATACTATACATCCTACGGTACGTTTTCGAAAATTAAAGATTGTGGGCATATATTGTACCTATTTACAGGAGATAGATGCCCATTTGACTTTTTGTGATATGCGACTGATGCAGCGTTTGAATAATTGGGCGCCAGCAATAGTAAATGGATATGAAATTTTTCTGAAAAAGGGTGTTTCTCCTACCAAAGCACTAAAAGAGAAGATGCTGTCATTTATAGAGCGTGACCTACAGCTTACAAGTACGGAGCAAAAATATGCTCGTTTGTATGATTGGTTGGCTATTATTCAAAAAAACACCCTTATTTTTATTGTGTTTATATTGTTAATAGCAGGATTTACTATGGTTGCGACAGTAATGATTCAACTTATGGAGCGTAGCTATATGGTAGGGATATTAAAAGCTTTGGGAGCGCATGCTTGGCAAATTAATCTCATTATGCTTTGTAATAGTTTGCGTACCCTATTTGGGGGAATGGTATATGGCAATATCTTAGGCCTAGCTGTATGTTTTGTACAATATTACTATAGGTGTATTAGTCTTGAACCAACTCTTTACTATATGCATTATGTACCCATTTATTGGAATTGGAAAGTAATACTATTCTCAAATCTACTTATCGTAGGTACGATCTGTATGGTCTTATATTTTGCTATTGCTTTGCTAAAGCAAAAAACAATCCTAGAGGCGTTTATGGAATCTTCTTTATAAAATTAAACCTTGGCAATATGAGCACTTTGTGAGGGATATGGATCAGTAAAATTGATTCATGATTTTCAACTTAATTTTTAATTATATAATAAAAATATATTATCTTGTGCTATCGTGGTATAGCACTTTTTATCTTAATTTAAGATAATACGTTCTATTCAGAAATAAATAGTTATGATGGTAGTAGCCATATACTATTTTTTTGTACGGAAAGGGCCTGTAGCTCAGCTGGTTAGAGCGCTACACTGATAATGTAGAGGTCCGTGGTTCAAGTCCGCGCAGGCCCACGTTATACTAACGTGTTATTAAGAGGAGGGATTTAAAAGGGCAAAATAGATCTTTTTTTTAGAATCTTTGTGCGTACCCAATCGATTAGTTTTATAAACACTTAATTGTCAAACACATAATGAAAATAGCTTGCTTTTGTAAACAGGTTTTTACCGTTGTACTGGGTTGCTGGGTAGCGGCACTATCTTTTGTATCTATAGTATTTTTTCTATTACTACAATATTGGTCTGCTCCTATTTCCCCTACAGAGGTAAAAAAGAATTCAGTATTAGAATTGCATATAGGGGGGCAGATGGCTGAATGGGTTCCCAGTTCGTTGTGTAGCTTTAATTCCGGGATGTCTGATTTACGGGTCATTAAAAGAACGATTCGACAAGCAACAGAGGATAATTGTATTAACGCTATTTACTTAAAGTTATCGTATTTATCTGCAGGATGGGCTACTTTAGAAGAAATTAGAGAAATTTTGTTGGACTTTAAAAAGAAGGGAAAAACCATTGTAGCATATGGAGATAACTATACAAATAAATCTTATTATTTAGCTTCTGTAGCAGATGAAATTATAATGAATCCTAGTGGTTATTTGGATTTTAAGGGTTTGTCTGCAACTATTAATTTTTATACGCAGTTTTTTGAAAATATTTCTATAAAACCAATAGTTTTTCGCATTGGAGATTACAAAAGCGCAGTAGAGCCTTACTATTTGAATAAAATGAGTGAGGAGAGTAGACGACAAACGGAGGCCTATCTTTCTTGCTGCTATGAACATTTTTTATCCAACATAGGTTTGTCTAGAAATATACAGGTTCCCGACCTGAAGGAGTTTGCTAATAACCTTTCTGCAATATTACCCAATGATGCCCTTCATGCCAACCTGGTTACGAGAGTAGATTATGAAGTAGAGGCCAAAAAATTACTCAAAGAACAGCTCCATAAGCTAACGGGTAAAGCAGATCCATCTTTTATTCATTACAAGTATTATGCACCTACGAAAAAACAAACGGGTGTAGTTAATAAAATAGCTGTGGTAGTGGTAGAAGGGGAAATTATATCTGGTCCGACTATCTCTGGTTATGTGGGTGATCGTGATTTTGTAAAAACCATGCAAGCTATTCAGGAAGATGCTACTATAAAGGCATTGGTATTGCGTATCAATTCACCAGGAGGATATGTACTACCTTCAGACAATATGTGGAAAGCAATAGAGGAGCTTACAAAAGTTAAACCGGTTGTAGCTTCTATGTCTGATATAGCTGCTTCTGGGGGTTACTATATTGCCGCCCCTTGCCACTATATTTTTGCTCAGCCTACGACTATTACAGGTTCTATTGGTATTTGGTTTCTATTACTTGATCCAACTAAATTGATGCAGAGAATAGGTATTGAGAGGGATGTAGTAAAAACAGCTCTTTCTGCGGATTTTTTAAATCCTAGGACAAGTTGTTTACCATCCGAATCTAAATGTATGTATAAAATGTTGCAGACTAGTTATGAAACTTTTCTCCATAAGGTGGCCCAGGGGCGTAAGCTAGATGTAGAGCAAGTAAAAAAATTAGCTTCTGGTAAAGTATATACTGGTAGATTGGCGCAAAGTAATGGATTAGTAGATGCATTAGGAGGTCTTGAAGTAGCGGTTGCTAAGGCTGCAGAACTAGCCAGTTTGGTAGGGCCCTATGATATTTGTTATATGCCTCGCTGTAAAACAAAATCGGAACAGTTGTTTTCCTACATTACCGGCAATAGTAATGTAAAAATGGAAGCGTTTGCTGCTGTGGCCAAGGAATATCCGATACTTAACCAGTTGAAAATGATACATAACCGTCAGCCATTACAGGCAATGCTTCCTTATACAATTGATATTGAGTGATTCCTATGCATGCAATAGGCATTGTGATAGAATAGATCAATGGCAGTTTAGATGAGGTTCGTATGGTGAGGTTTGTACCTAAAGGTTGCTTTGATGCAATAGCTAGGAAATATAGCGCAAAAAAGGTTGTCATAAAATTTGTTTTTCCTATATTTGTCCTATGGACGCCGATTGGCTTGTGGTATGCGCGGATGTGGCGGAATTGGTAGACGCGCTAGACTTAGGATCTAGTACCGTAAGGTGTGGGGGTTCGAGTCCCTTCATCCGTACTTGATTTATTTGTATGGGAATAAGGGCATTCTTTTTGTTTTTTTAATTTTTTAAATCTGCTTTACGTTGGACATTCAGTTTAATAAGATTAATCCTAACCATGGGGTTGTTTGTATTACATTATATGAACCTGATTATAAGCCTGTTTTTGAAAAACAGCTAAAGCATTATGCGCGGAATGTTCGTGTAAAGGGGTTTAGAGTGGGAGCTGTTCCGGTAGAAGTGATTAGCAAGATGTATGGACGCTCTATTCTTACTGAAGAGCTTTTAAAAGTAGCTGCATCTGCTTTAAAAAATTACATTGAGCAAGAGCAAATTCCTATTTTTATAGAGCCGCTACTGGTTACACCTAAGCAAGACCAAGACATAGACATAGATCTACCAAATCAGCAGGGTATTACTTTTTCTTATGAAATTGGTTTAATGGAATACCCTACTATTGAATTGGGTCCTCATATTTCTGTTACGGAATTTAAGATAAGTCAGGTAGAAGGGAAACTGGTTGATGAATTTGTAGAAGCATTACAACTTATTCATGGTCAGCGTGTTAATCTTAATGAAAGCACTGCTGACGCTATATTGTCGGGTTCGCTTGAAATGGGTGCTGGAACCGTTACGCTTCCTTTGCGTATTTCTGTAGCGTATGTCCCCGAAGGTTTGAGAGAAACGTTAGTAGGCCTTTCTGTGGGTGCTAAGGTAATGATAACACAAGAGATGCTAAAAAACCATTTTGCTGCTATTTTAGGTATAAGCTTTGGTGTATTTGCTACTCTAAAAAAGAAATATATAGCGGGGCCGATGATGTTTACCATTGATGCAATAAGTCAGGTTGTACCAGCTCCTATTGAACCTACACTTTTTAATTTAATATTTGGGAAGGGAGTTGTGGACTCAGTTAGCTCCTTTAGAGAGGCTATTACTAAAATTATTTTATTGGATAAATGTACAGAAGCATCGTATACATTTTTTGAAGACCTTCGTGATGAGCTATTTAAGTATAATTCCATTCATTTACCGGATGTGTTTCTTAAAAAATGGCTTTCCTTTCATAACCCAGTAGCCACTCCAGAGGAGGTAGAGGACTACTATAATGCATTTGAGCAAGATGTAAGATGGGAGCTTTTATTAGGGAATATAGTTAGAAAAAATAATTTAACGGTTACCGAATCAGAGGTAATAGATGAGGCAAAACGCATCTATGCTGATGATATTAAAAATAAATTAGTTGACTCACAGTCAGAATTTAATGATTCCACTATCTATCCAGCTGTTATAACTATGTTAGCTCACGATAAGGGTAAGCTTTATATCAAGTTACATCAGGAGTTAAGTAAAAATAGAGCTATAAATTTTATCAAGCAGCATATATCTGTGGTACCTCAAACGGTTACTGCCGAACAATTTGACGCAAGAATATGATGCTTGATTTGCACTGCAAATTATAGCTATAATGCATGTTTTGTGCATATCCCATCGGGATATGGTTTGGATATTATTTGAACTGCTTTAACTTCATATATAGTCCATCCATTATCTTTCTTACTAATATGATGAAAGAGGATCTTCAATACATCAAGCAGCGATTCAATATTATTGGTAATGCACCACTATTAAATAGAGCTATAGAGATAGCTATGCAAGTGGCTTCTACCGATCTATCTGTTTTAATTACCGGTGAGAGTGGTACAGGTAAAGAATCTTTTTCAAAAATTATCCATGCACTAAGTCCCTACCGGCATGGTCATTTTATAGCTATTAATTGTGGGGCTATTCCAGAAGGAACCATAGATTCTGAATTGTTTGGTCATGAAAAAGGCTCCTTTACCGGTGCGCTAGAAAGCCGAAAAGGCTATTTTGAAGAAACCAATGGCGGTACTATTTTTTTAGATGAAATAGGCGAAATGCCCTTGGGTACTCAAACCAGACTTTTGCGTGTGTTAGAGTATGGAGAATATGTAAAAGTAGGATCTTCTAAAGTAGAAAAAACGAAAGTGCGGGTGGTGGCAGCTACTAATGTAGATTTGCTGCGCGCTATTCAGGAAGGAAAATTCAGAGAAGATTTATACTATAGGCTCAATACCATTCCAATTGTTATCCCCCCCCTACGTGAACGAGGGACAGATATCATCTTATTATTTCATAAATATTCTAGTGATTTTGCTACTAAATATCGCGTTAAGCCTTTAGAACTAACGCCACCTGCAAAAAAAATTTTTATGAAATATTCCTTTCCAGGTAATATCCGTCAGCTGAAAAATATGGTTGAGCAAATTGCTTTGCTTGAGGAAACCACTATGGTAACCCCAGAAGTTCTAGAAAGATATGTACCAAAAGAGCAGAACCATATATTGCCAGTTCTCTATAAAAAATGGAGAGAGAATGATTGCACTGAAAAAGAATTTGTTTATCCGATGCTATTTGAGCTAAAGCGGGATATTGCTGAATTAAAAGAAATCATATTTAATTTTATTAGATCTGGTTCTATTAACCATTCGATTATACAAAAACCGTCTCGTTTATTTGGTGTTCATAATGAAACAGAAAGCATTCTCAAACCAGTACATTTTCTAGATAGTGATCAAGGTTTTCAAGAAAAAGGCTTACATTCTATGCATACATCTTATGCGTCAGAAACAGAAAATCTTTCTATTGAGGCTCAGGAACAGGAATTAATTCGTAAATCTCTGCAAAAAAATGAGGGCAATCGTAAAAATACTGCCGATGATTTAGGTATTTCCGAAAGGACCCTATACCGGAAAATTAAACAATATGACATTGAAGAACGTAATTTTAAGAAGTAGTGTATACTTTTTTTGTGGTTTTTTTTGGCTTGCGTCCTGTGGTATATTTACTTTTCAAGGGGCTGAGCCCCCACCTGAGATTAAAAGTTTTTCTATTCAGGAGTTTTATTCAGAAGTTGCAGATGCTCCACCAGATATGAATCAAAAGCTTATGGAAGCACTTGAAACGAAATTATTACAGATGACTTCCCTAACCAGAGAGGATAAAGATGGCGATATTCAATACGATGGCATTATTACATCCTTTGCGTATTCTACTGTATGGAAGGATGATAAGGAAAATCCAAATAGTATTCCTAAAGAAGTAAAATGTTTAACTATAAAAGTAAACGTCACGTATACGAATCCTTTTGAGGAAGAAAATGAATTTAATAAAGAATCATTTGAGGGACATGCGTATATGGATACGAATGACGATCAATCTACAAAAGAAGAAGAATTAATTAATACAATTATTCGTGATCTGGTGGATAAGATCTATACAAAATCCATAGATGCTTGGTGATATTTGATATGTTTTTACTATGCAAGTTCAGAAACTATTAAAATTATTGGAAGACCCTGCAACGCTTTCGTCGGAAGATCTGTCTGATTTGGAAGCGCTTATACAGGAATATCCCTATTTTTATTTAGCCCATGCCCTTCTTGCTAAAGCGGTATATGTACATGAGAATGATGTAGAAAAATATGTTGTGCAAAGGGCTGCTACTTATGCTCCTGATCGTACACATTTACGCATATGGTTGGAAAATAAGCTTGCGCTCCCACCATGTACGAGAAGTGTCCGCGCTGCACCTACACCAGAAACATATACTACCAATAACTATTTGGATATGGTTGCTAAAAAATCACTTAAAAAGAGCACAAATGAAATAAGTATTAAACAATTTTCTATTATTGATACCATTTTAAATAAAAATTTACAATTTGATCCTTTTGTAGAGGTAGCTCCAGAGGTGTTATCTGTAGATCTCTCAGCGCAAGGTACTTCTCTAGATGAACGTTTTGCAACTGAAGCATTAGCAGGTATAATGGTTCAACAAAAAAAATATAAACGAGCTATTAGAATGTATGAACATTTAATATTGAAATATCCTGAAAAAAAAGAGTATCTTAGCGATATAATTTCTAATCTAAACAAGGTCCTGTAGCATATGTCTATATTCAAAATACTTACGGTAGGTGTTGTTATTGTAGCAATTTTATTGATTGGTTGTATTCTTCTTCAAGAGCCTAAGGAGCGGTTGGTACATTCTGGTGGAAGTGCAGCTTCTATACAACGTATTGGTATTAATCAAAAAGCCGATTTTCTAGAAAAAGCTACCTGGGTATTGGTAGGTTTACTGCTTTCTTTAACGTTTTTGTCTTCTATCTTTCTTAAAGATATACCGCAGTCGAGCGTGCTTATGCAGCATAATTTAGCTAAAACGCCGGAAGAGCCGACATCAAACAGTAAGAATGATCAGATTCCCAATACCGATGAAGCGAATGTTTCAGCGGATCAAGAAGCTACTACAGCAGGATCTTCTTCTGATAAATAAATCTTAGTAAATAGGAAATAGGGATTTGATTGTAAACGGCCAATGTATATGAAACGAATAAGCGTAAGAAAAGGTATCCTATTTTGTCTATCTTTCCTACTGACGCATCCATCTAAAGCGATTGGGTTCGCTGCGGGACCCTCTTTGGGTGCAGCTGGGTATTATGTAAATGATCCAGAAAAGTATTCTGTTGCTTTGCATAACTTTGCTGTTCAGATAGGATTGTTTGCGAAACTAGATCTTTGGCTTTTGTATGCTAAATTGGATCCTTTATTTGTATTAGACTGGAATAATATATCACCATCTCATACGGTATACTGTAGCAAATATATTAGTGCGCCCATGACGGTTGGCGTATCTTTGTTTGATCTATTGCGTCCGCATGCTGGCTTGGTTTTTTTAATAGATCTTACTGAAAACAAGTTTAAAATTATTAAAAATGCTAGAAAGGAGGAAAAAAATAATTGGTTCTATCTGCTGGGTATAGGTGTGGATCTAGGAAACTTTCTTATTGACCTCGATTGGGAATATGGGGTTTCATCAAACCAGCAAATAAGCAAAGGTAGCTATAGGCCCAAACAATTCGCATTAAGGGTAGGCTACAATTTACTAGGGCTACTAGGATAAGGGGGGGGTATTTGTTCAAGGTGCGTTTTTATGATCTTGCATTATTGCGCTATGGCTAATTGGCCACACGACTGAACGGATACTCTTATAAAATATATTGATTCAAATCTTTCCGTTGGACTAAGTCAGCTAGTGATGCTTTAACCATTTCTTTGGTAATGGTAATAGTTGTATTAGGAAGAATGGTATCTGGAACGTCAAATAGTATTGGGTTTAATAGATAGCTCATTACGGTTTGCAAACGTCTTGCGCCAATATTCTCTACCTCTTCGTTAAGCAAATAAGCAGTGGCCGCAATTTCTTGTTTTGCTTCTAAATCAAAATTTAACGTTACACCTTCTACTGTTAATAGTGCTTGATATTGCATGGGTAATGCACTTTTTGGCTCATCTAGAATCTTATAAAAATCCTTTTGGGAAAGGTTTTCTAGCGTTACCCGAATAGGAAATCGGCCCTGTAATTCCGGAATAAGATCAGATGGTTTAGCCATATGGAAGGCCCCTGCGCCAATAAAAAGAATATGATCTGTATTGATAACACCATATTTTGTGTTAATAGAACTTCCTTCTATAATTGGCAGAAGGTCACGCTGTACGCCCTCTCGGCTTACGCCTGGCCCCTGTCCTTGCGTAGTATTCGCAATTTTATCAATTTCGTCTATAAAAATAATCCCAGAGCTGCTGGCCCTAGCCAAAGCTTCTTCTTTAACTGCACTCATATCAATAAGTTTTGTTATTTCCTCTGCTAAGAGCAATACACGGGCTTCTGCAATGGAGACTTTTTTATTTTTTGTTTGCTTAGGTAAAAAACTATTCAGCATATCTTGAAAGCTCATAATCATCCCTTCGTCTATAGCAGGGCCAATGCCCATACTATTGATATGGCTAGGGCTCGTAGATTTACTTACCTTAATTTCTATTTGTTGCTGATCCAGCGCTCCACTTCTGTATTTTTCTCGAAAACGTTCCCGGGTAGCATATCTATTTTGCTCATCATCCAGCCACTTATCTGCTTCTCCTTTTACTTTAAGAGGGGGGTATAATATATCTATAATAGTTTCTTCTACTTGCTGAATAGCCTTATGTTGGAGTTCTTCCATTTTTTCTGCTTTAACCATAGCTACGGCACGTTCCATTAAATCTCTTACCATGCTTTCCACATCACGCCCAACGTAGCCTACTTCTGTAAACTTAGAGGCCTCCACTTTAACAAAAGGGACTTTCGCAATTTTAGCCAATCGCCTAGCTATTTCTGTTTTACCTACTCCAGTTGGCCCAATCATTAAAATGTTATTTGGTACAATATCTTCCTTAAGATGTTCAGCTACCTGCATTCTGCGCCATCTGTTCCGTAAAGCAACCGCAACATTGCATTTGGCTTCTTTTTGACCAATAATGTATTTATCGAGTTCCTTTACAATTTCCTTGGGTGTAAGTGCGTATATATCTGTTGACATGGTTTTTCTATTTTTTTACGTTACGTTTAATTTATAACTTAATTATATAGCTTATGGCTTTGTATATAGAACCTATTGCATCTGAACTGCAAAATCTATGCTGCAGGCGCTTCAACTTATATCCACAGATTTACTATTTTATTCTTACTAATCTAGTTAATTAAAAACTTTTTTCAAATTTTAATGGCTAATGACCAGTATAAGCGGATGGATGCGCTTGATTTTTTGTATATTTTTTGATCAATCCCAAAATATATAAGAGAGAAAAAGAGCCATATGGGTCTGCCCATTTAAATGGATAGATTGGGTTTATTTAACCTGAATTTCACTGAAAAATTTAATGGCAGCACACTTAAATGGACAGCGCCCAAAATAGCATAAAATAGCATAATCTATCGAGTAGTTGACCAGTTGCGTAACGTTAATTAGATAATATGAAAACTGTAACCCATCAACCTTTTTTAGCACAAGTTATGCAGCAGTTGCATACCTATGGGCCTAATACATTAGAACAATGTCTCTTGGTTTTTCCTACCCAACTATCCATTGATTATTTTCAACCATTATTAGATAAATTATTAAATAATAGGGCAGAATGGGAAAGTGGCAGGCTGCCTACTTGTTTAACCTTGCATCAGTTGATGCTTACGCATAGCAAAATGGATCTAGCGCATCCCTTTATTTTAGTTAGAGAACTGCATGCGTTGGCCCATGAGATTTTAAATAAAAAAGAGACATTCGAACAATTTTATCCTTGGGGCATTACGCTTTTGCAAGATTTTAATTACCTAGATACCTACCTTATACATGCTGCTGATCTCTTTTTAGCACTCATGCATCAAAAACAGCTTACCACTCCTTTAGAGATTCGAAATTTTTTAGATCAAAATCCATTGTTACAACAAGCAATGCATCTATCTCTTTTTCAAAAGAAAGAGGTCTCCTTATTTTGGGAAAAATTACCGCTTCTTTACCAAGCTTTTACACAAAATCTCATACAACAAGGCAAGGGATATGAAGGATTATGCTATAGAATAGCTTCTGAGAAGAGCACATTGGAAACGATTATTTCTTACCAGAAGATAATGTGTATTGGATTTAATTTGTTAAGTCCCGCAGAAGAACAGTTTATAGTGCAATGTAAGGCAGTTATGCCAGTTGTGTTTTTTTGGGATGCCGATGCCCATTATGTAGATAATGAAATGCATGTAGCGGGCTATTATCTGCGTAAGTATAGGCAAAAAAAATGCTTTCAGGAAAGTTTTCCTGCGGCGCTTGAGACCTATTTTAATGATGGCCACAAAAAAATTGTTATAACAGAAATGGGTGCTACTGTAGCAGAGGTTCAGGCAGTAGTAGATGCTTTACAAGAAAAAACAGAGCAGGGAGTGCCAAAATTTTTACCCACCCAGACCGCAATAGTCATCAGTGGTACCTATTTGCTTATGCCTTTACTGGATAGGCTATCTAGTTTACCTATGCAATTGCATTGTAGATTAAATTACCCACTAAGCGCTACTGTGATCTATACCTTAATAGAAAAGCTGGTGCATCTTTGGGAACAAAGCACCACTTCATCTGCTAAAATTTGTAGTGGTATTAGTAGCTGTAGTTGTAAGCATGTAATGCATAATTTAGCTAATAGTCTGGCCCTCTTGCATCCTTTTGTTGAGACATCCATACAAGCGAAAATCACTGCTATACTGAAGTGGATTCCGAATTTTGAATCTGATTTAGGAGCGTTTATAGATAAATTAGGCCTATTTTCCCTATGGTTGGATGACTATAATAAAGGACTTTTGCATTATCTGTATGATATCTTATCCTTTCTGGATAATCATTTTATCCATGATCATACCCTTTTTTTAGATCTAAATAGAACCGCACTGCAGCATATACTGGCCTATATAGCGCCTTTAATCGAGGTAGTTGGAGATAGCTGTACTGTGCGATGCTTATTGCAAGCTTTAAAGGAAAGTACCATGCTCTTCCATCAACATAATCCTATGACTGGGCTCTATATCATAGAGGTTTCTCAATCCCATAATCTAGATTTTGAACATATTTTTTTTATGGATATGCGTGAAGGCGCTTTCCCTAGGCTGAGCCATGAAAATTCTTTTTTGCCTTATAATATACGAAATAATTTTGGGCTCCCACTTGCACATAGCGCAACAGAGCGCATTACGGCTTATGGATTTTATAGGCTACTGCAGCGTGCCCAAAGTAGCTATTGTAGCTATACTAAACAAACGCATTTGGGTATTGTTAACCAAAGAAGCCGATTTTTATTACAATTGACTTTTGGTACTACATTAAAAATTATAGAAAAGCAACTACCTGTTAATTTTACAGTTTTACCAACACCTGTTATATCTATTGAGAAAGATGATAAAGTTATGCAATTGCTAGAAAAATTTCTAGTAAAGGAGGATCTCATCTCTTCTAATATCACCCCTTCTGCATTAATGAGTTATCTACATTGTCCGTTACAATTTTATTTCTCTTATTTGCTTGAGTTAAAGCAAACGGTATTACCAAAAGATGGTACAACGGCACTTGAGCTAGGTACCTTATTGCATCATATTATGGAAAAGTTATATCGGCCTTTTATTGGTATAAAGGTTGATAAATCCATTGTAATGCAATTGCAATCAAAAATACAAACAGTCATACAAGAGACTGTTCCACTAGGTTCTGATTCTCATTTAAGTAGTGCTTTATTAGAAAAACTTTTGGAGCGTGTGTTACAATTAGATTATGCAGATACCCCTTTTACGCTGCTTGGTGTTGAGGTAGGTAAGAAAGAGCCAATGGCTATGGTATTAGATTTAGATATAGATAAAAAAAGACAAGTTTGCTTGAGTGGTATTATAGATCGTATAGATATTAAGGGAGATACCATACGGATTATTGATTATAAGATAGGCGCATCCAATAGTAAAATAGTGAGTATGGCAGCATTATTTGATAGTGCTGCCATTAAAAAAAACAAAGCCATTTTTCAGCTTGTTTTTTACGCTTGGTTATATAATGCTATCTATGGAGCCAACCATCAGCAAGGTATAATGCCTTATCTGATCAATATCAGAGAGCTTTTTTCGGCTCCCCCTGGTATTTGTATGCAACAGCCTGATCATGCTAAAAAGTATGGACTCATGGAGGATATTAGGCCATATCTACCAGCATTTGAAGAGCAATTATTAAAACTTTTGTTAGAAATATTTGATCCTACTATTCCTTTTAGGCAAACAGCCGATCTGTCAGTATGCAGCTATTGTCCCTATGTGCGTATTTGCCAAAGAGATTAAGGGTATCCGTTCACTCAATGGCGTCAACTTAAGGCAATTCATGATTAGCCTACCCTCCTATTCTACTTGGTTATCAATAACAGCTAAACCTTAAGTTGACGCCATTGTCCGTTCACTTGCGTGGTAGCCATATTTTATAGATTATTAATGATTTTATCCATTTTTTTTAAAACTACTTCTTTTTTTTTAAAACTACTTCTTTTAAAGCTACTTTTTTTGCTTGATCAAAAAAAGTAGCCAAAAAAAATCAAGCGCTGGTGAACAAAGCTGTTGAAAATTTCAGACTGAAAGCTGAAAATCAAAACTCGCCCTCTACGGTTACTCAATGGATTTGGGAAGCTGGCAAGGCGCGCGAGGGTGAAGCGCACGCAGCATAGTACCCACTATGTGAGTACAAGGACAGGTAGTTATATTATTCCGTTCTTTGGTAAAGCTCAATCCTAACCAGATTAGGTAACTTGAATATGTTGATAGTCAGTTATTATATTCAATAAGTTTGTTAAGTTTGCATTGTATTATAAATATGTATAAGTTTACAGAACTTTAGGATCTGGCATCTTACAATAGATATCTGAATTGTGCTGAATTATTTTAAATAGAGAAAAAGATTTCACTTTGATAATGATTGATTGGCACTTTTATATTGACATTTTAGCGTTAAGATGCGGGTGTGAAAATAAACAATACATAATAAAAACATAAATTTAAATTATATTATAATGAATAATACCATAAATAAAAACATAAAAACTTCATTAATAAAACCTTCATTTTACTTGGCTGCGGTATCATTAGCTTCCTTTAATAGCGGTTGCAAAACATGGTTGAGAGATAAGCCAGTTACTGATGTTAAGCACACTGTTATCAAGGGTATTAATGATCTGGATGATAATGATAGTGGCTTCGGTACTGATACATCTTCTGAGGATAGTGTTTGTGAGCCTATAGCTCCTGAGAGTGAAAATATTGAAAATAATAAAAATCAGGAGGAAGATGAACAAAATGATCAATCAACAACTTATGAAATATCTGATATAGAGGATGATGAGGATGATGAAGATGATACAACATATGATACAGCATATGCTAGTTTAGCAGCAAAGTGTGCGACGCAGGCAGTTGATGCAAATTTGAAGACTTTCCGGGAATCTAACGATAACTGGAAGCTTTTACAGGATATAAAGCTTGTGCAAACGGAGGTAAGAGATTTTGGCAGTAATCTGGTTACTGCATTTTCCGAATTTGCTGAAGAAAATGATGAAGAAGCAAATGATAATAAGTATTCTACTGGTATAATGATTATAGATAAGTACAAGGCAAATATAAAGCGTATAATTGATCCTGTAAATCATGCAGATATTTTGAATGCTTTGAATACAGTTGCTTATAATTGCGCCCGGAATTCGGATAATGCTTTTTACAGTTATTTCGATAATAGAGTGAAATCTATTATTGCTTCTTATGAGAGTTTGTTGTCGGGGAATAATTTCTTGAATAGATGCTTTCTTATAAATGATAAGACTATAAAAGATACTGTAGAGGAGATCGTTGAGAAGATAAATGATATCGTGGATCAAACAGTGAAAGATCTGAATGATAAATATAAGGCTGATTTTAATGATTACACTACAAACGACCCTAATTACAATCAACTTATAACAGCGGAGAAAGCTGCCGTTGGGGCACTTGGGCAACCAGTACCTGCTCCAAGAACAGCTTAATTTGTGCTATAATAAGACTTATGCGTATTCGTTTAGTGTATCCGTTTAGTCAATGTGACCTATGCGTATCCCTGTTCGTACCAATTAGAAATAGCGCAATAATGCAAGATTATAAAAAACGCGCCTTGAACAAAGCTGCAATTTTCAACAGCTTTGTTCACCAGCGCTTGATTTTTTTGGCTACTTTTTTTGATTAAGCAAAAAAAGTAGCTTTAAAAGAAGTGGTTTTTAAAAAAATGGATAAAATCATCAATTAATTTGTAATATTATCTCGATAGTAGTATATCCCCCCGCCTACTACCATGCATAGAGCAATACCACCAACCCATTTTAATCGTCTGTTACTTAATGATAATAGCGCATTTTCTTGTTGTGCTTTTTGCAATTCTTCTGCTAATGGCGCCTCTACTTGTTTTAATTGGTCTTGTAATAATAGGATTTTTGTCTCGCTTGCTTGTATTTTACTGCATAGCGGTTCTAAACTTGATATGAATGGTGATGCTATGTTTATTTTTTCTAATGTTGATTTTAATGCTGCGATTTTTTCCTTTGCTATTTTATCGTTTAAGGGTATGTTTTGCAATTCTTGAAAAATTTCTGGCAGATCTTTTTCTAGAATGCTGTGCAGAACTGTTATATGTTCTGATATTTCTTTCTGATAATCTGATTCATTTGATTTATAGCTATTTAATTGGTTGATTTCGTTTGTATTATCTATCATTTGGTGTACATAGATGTTACGGCAATTACATAGCAACATAACGATGCATCCTATTAATTTTTTTGTAATATGCATTTTTTAATTATTTAATTATTTCCTGTTTTCATATATCTGTACAAAGAGATTACGCTTTATAGCTGTTTTCTTCTTATCTTATATAGCTTATATAGCAGTTTCTATTATACAGCCGTACCCATACCATTATTGTTATTATCAGTATTTGTCATTGGTTTGCGCAAGCCCTTGCATGTATCTCTTAGGGCTTTAAGGTTTTCCCTTATATTTTTTTTCTTTTTCTCTAAACTTTCAATTTCATTATCTTTTTCTTTTACTATATTATTTTGCTTCGTTAGTTCTTCTTGTAACTTTTGAAGTTCCTGTTTTTGATTTCCCTCAGATGGGTCCTTGTAATATACTATATTACTACCCTGACTTGTACACTGATTACTTAAATCTTCGATTTCATTTTCTTTATTTTCAATTATATTATATTGTTTGATTACCTTCTCCTTTAATTTTTCAATTTCATTATCTTTTTCTTTTGCTATATTGCTTAGCTTTATTACCTCTTCTTCTAAATTTTGAAATTTCTGCTTTGGGTTTTCCTCTTCTGTTTCTGTCAGGTTTTGTATTTCTGTTATAGTTGTTGGTTTGGTTATAGGTAATGATTTTGGTAATATTTGATTCTTTTTTGTTCTTACACTTGCGTTATCATTACAACTATGGAAAAGCAAGAAAGCAGCAAAAATAATTTGAATAATATGCATGATCGTTATATTTAATATTAATTTGATTGATTATCATGTATATTTTTACATTGTATTAAAAAGTAAACATACCACTGCCCAGAAATTTAATAATTTTTTTTGTAAAAACAAAAAATCTAAAAAATTAACCGTTTTAGGTCATTTTTAAGAGATTTTTTAAGGATAGGTAGTTATATTATTCCGTTTTTTTGGTAAAGTCCAATCCCAACCAGATTAGATAACTTGAATATGTTGATAGGCAACTATTTTATTAATACATTCGCATTGTATTATACATATGTATAGGTTTGCAAAACATAGGATCTGGCATCTTACAATAGATAAAGCTTTTACAGGATATAAAGCTTGTGCAAACGGAGGTAAGAGATTTGGGCAGTAATTTGGTTAAAGACTTTTCCGATACTGTTAAAGAAAAAAAAGAGGATGATACTGATATAGATAAGTACGATCTTGGTTAGCGATTATAGATTTGTACGAGGTAGATATAGAACGTAAGGCTTTTAATTAACACTTGTGTATATATTTCCTTTCTTATAAAATTTTTGTTTTCTATTGCAACGGTCTTAATACGCATAGGCCACTCCACTGAAAGGATACATCTTTAGAGCTATACGAGCCCTTGTACCTGTTCTTCCATAAATTTTATTAAATCATTTAAAATACGATTCGAATAAAGTGCTGTTTCCCCATTATTCACAAATAAATCAGTATCTATTACAATTAGATTGCCAGCATGGGTTATATCTCTATAAATATGCCCTTTTATATTGGGCTGACTGGGCATAGCCATAATGATTGGATCATTATCACTTGTATCTATAATAGTACTTAATTCGCTAAAGCTCTCTCCTCTACAGAGTTGGCTACGCAATGGAATCAAGGTATCATGATGCCCTCCATTTTTTCCAGTTACAAATTGTGCATAGGCATTATTTAATTTTTTTATAGCACTATTATATTCAGGTATATTGGGATCCAAATTAAATATTTTCCCAAAATCATTCTGATGGCTACCAATAAGTAAAAAACGAATTTCGTTAGCATCATGACGTACGAAGTTGTTTACCTCATCCACACATGTACTCTTTGGAAATATATCTTTTAAGCCTCTTACACATGGTATCCAGTGTATCCATGTTAGTGCTCTTGCGCATATGCCCATATTCCGTTGGATCTTGGATAGGGGACGGGGACAATCGATAAGCTGAAATCCCTCTTGTGCATGAGATATAAATTCCTGTACGTCAGTAAAATTACGCTCCAGTACAGGGGTTCCCATTAGGGGGGCATTTAGGGTAATAATTCCGAAAATATTGAGTTTATTTCTATAATTATTTCCTAATATACAAGCCAATACACCACCATGGCTATAGCCAATGATAATAAGCGGAAAGCTTCCCGCTTTTTTATTACATGCAGTAAGGTTAGATTTTATATAATTAAAAACATTTTCTGCTTGATCTTTTGTTGATTGACGGACAGATGTATATCCTGCCCTACATTTTGGTTGCATAATTAGCACTGAATCTCCAAATCTAGCAAAAGTTTTTGCTGCAATAGGTTGCAATTCGTCCGAATTTGCCATTAAACCATGTAAGAGGAGTACAGCAAAGGCTGGCTTTTGGACTAAGGCTGATATGGCTACGTTGTCTGTTTGTGGTAATACCTGCAACTGATTTTCCAAACTATGCATTTGCATTTGAACGCTATTTTTTGTGCAACCTACCAATATACTGGTTAGGGTTACAAAAACTAAGTTTAACCCATATTGTTTTATGTTAGTATTGCAGGCTGGCATATACTTTTTTATTTTTTAAGTGGCTTTATGTAAATGTATATTCTGTAACTATACGCAACACATTTAAAAGACCCGCACACTATTTGAAATGTCCCTATACTTTTTTATCAAAAAAGTTACATAAGATAAGATAAGATAGATGTCTATTAAGTAGCTATTTTCCAGCATTTTTAAGTAGCTATTTCCAGACTTTTAACTGCGTTTCAAGTGCAAGTGCGTTAAATATATCCCTATTCATAATAAGTTTAGGTTACAATAAAAATATGAACTTTGCAAGTTCAAAAGTTATCTTTAGGCTCGTGGCACAATAACGTCTCTAGACCAAAAAGCTGTAGAAGCTTAACGTTTGTTTAACGCTTAACGCTTAACGCTTAATAAATAGATATGGCCCCATTAGCTTGCAGGGCCTTATGCTTTATTAAAAATCCCCTTATATAACTACAGGCATGGCCTGTGTAAAATGGTTGTGTAGAATGGTTGTTAGAATTGTTCTGAAGGGAAGCTGGAGGCCAGGCCTATCTATTATATTATAAACGGATCTGTACGAGTATATACTGGATTCCAGTTATATAACTTTTGTTCCATTCAAAAGCGTTTCCAAAAAATTGCTAATGTATTTTTTTTGTTTTATATATGTAATTCCAAAAAGGAAATAATTGAGTAAAAATTAAAATTAAAAGTGGTACGCTTACATTTAGTGAGCTTTATTAAAATCTTAAAATAAAAAGTACAATGCAGATTCGAAATAAACCGTACGCAAAGCAAATAGTTATCCCTGTTACATTGTTTAGTTTCATCGTTTTTAGTGGTGAATCTGCTTGTGGTTTTAATAGATTTAAAAAAACAAATAAACCTTCTAATAAAATAAGTCAAATTATTCCTGAGGATATTTCATCAGAAAAAGAAGATATAGGTAGCAGTAAAACCAAAGTGCTAGCAGTAAAAAATCAATTGATGGTTGGTGAATTTAATGGCACAGCAAGAGGAGGAGGTGGTGGCGGAGGCGGTGGCGGAGCAGGAGGAGGAATAGCAGGAGGAGGAGGAGCGGGCGGAGCAGGAGGAGGAATAGCAGGAGGAGCAGGCGGAGCAGGAGGAGGAATAGCAGGAGGAACAGGAGGAGCAGGCGGAGCAGGAGGAGCAGGCGGAGCAGGAACAGGAGCAGTAGAAGAGTGGGACGACATAGCAATAGAAGACGCATTAGAAGACGCAGAGGAGGCGCAATGGCGGAGGCTGCAGGAAGCGGCAATAATGGTGGGGTCTGCGCTGAAGTACCTAGACTATAGTAGGCATGGGGCGATAGATAATGGGCTGGAAGAACTAGTAGAGGCGGCTACGTATGAGTTTTTTGACCTGAGAGATGCGGCAAACAGGGTGAAGTGTAAGCTGCGTCGTGGGGGAGATATGAATGAGCAGGCAAGTATTCTGGCAGGGAATGCGCTACTAGAGCTAGCATCTGCGCGTGCAGAAGAAAGAGAGCATAAGATAAACATGGCGGCGCAGAAGCTGAATGTGGTAGGCACAGCAAACACAGCAGGAACAGAAGCAAGAGGATCAGCAGGAGAAGATAAAAAGCCAGAAAATTGTTGCCTCTGTCAGAATGACATTGAGAATGACTTTCTAGAACAGAAGGACTTTCCACTTTCGTGTCCGCATCATGTAAAATTTCACGCAACATGTTTTCAAGATCTCAGAGATCGTGAGGTTGAAAGTTGTCCTATTTGTCGAATAGGTGGCAATAGTGAAAATGAGCGAAATAGAATGAATAGATTAGGAGCGGAAACAGTAGACCAGTGGACTGAAGATGATATGAGAGGATTTCGAGCACAATTCAATCCGCTGTCCTTAGGGGAATTACGTAAAGAATTAGAAAATGAATTGGCACTGGGAGAATTGTATTATGAGCCTTTAAAGCTTTTTGTTCTCTATCAGATAATAGATGAAAAGCAAGCGGAAATGCCATGATAAAGATTATAGTTATCAATAAATAAATAATAAATCGAACCAATTGCATTAGGTAGAGGAAGAGTAATACGCCATTTTGATGTATCCGTTCAGTCAATGGCGTCAACTTAAGGTTTAACTATTATTGATAACCAAGTAGAATAGGATATTTTTTTGCATTTTCTACATTGCTTCTTATTTAGCGAATAAATTCTTTTTTTATTATTTCATAAAAAAGTGTATGATACATTNTAAGCAAGTAAAAACAGTAACGATCTGTTTTTATTATAGGTTATTCTTGCCATAAAGCCAAGGATATGGTTATATTTTGTATAAAAAGCACATTTTTGTCATTTATATGCGTATAGTACCATTTGCTTTTTTGAGATAATCTGTGTGGTTATATGGAATTTTATATAAGGTTTTTTTAAATATTTAGCCAGCTAAACATTCTTTTTTCCATGTATGAGCTTGCCTAATCTGCTTAAGTGCATCATCTGGCTCTATCCAGCCAGTACCAGGTGACTGAGGCAGTGAGGCCGTTGTAATAGATATCAACCATTTGATAAAAAAACCTTATTAAATAATAGGAAAACATTAACTTGTATATGAAAAAAGTTTTGCTATTGTCTGCTACAAACGGCCTCCTATTGATAAATGAGGTATTTGTAAAAAATTGTCCAGGACCTGGATAAGGTGTTTCACATAAAAATCTTAACCCCATTTGCAGCATTATGGATTAGCTCTATATAGCCAGCTATGGCTACATTTTATTAAATTAAAATTACGTTTATACTAACCAGTTCCTCCTATGTCTAGCAATAAAAATTACCAATGGCCTCGTATCAGGGTAGGTAGCGATGATTTTAAAACCTTACGGTTACATAGTGATCTTCTAGTAGATAAAAGTTTGTTGATTCAGGAACTATTGGAAAATAGTGCAGAAGTGCTCCTTATTACCAGGCCTAGACGTTGGGGTAAGAGCTTAAATATGGATATGCTTCGGAAATTCTTTGAGATAGAAGTAGATGAAGCAGGTAAACTTTTACCAGAGGAAAAAAGAATCAACCGGTTACTTTTTACAGGAGGTAATATAGATTTAGATATCAAAGGTATAAAACAGTTAGCGGCTTTAAAGATTCACACGGATGTTTATGCTATGGAGCAGCAAGGAAAATACCCCGTAATCTACATAAATTTTAAAGATGTAAAGGGCAGTAACTATCAGGATATTGAAGCAGACATCAAGCAACAAGTTGTGGCTTTATTTTTGCAACATGTTTACCTAGAAAGTTATATTTCTCATCCTACCTCTTTTCTAAAAGAATCCCAAAAAGAACAGCTCGATCACTATTTTTCCGGTAAACTGGATAAAAATGATCTTAAACAGAGTTTGCGTTTTTTAAGTGAATTACTGTATAAGCATTTTAACCAAAAAGTGTACATCTTGATTGATGAATACGATACCCCTATTAACAATTCCTATATTAGATTTGGCAATAAACCAGAAGAATTTGAGCAAGTATTGGAATTATTTCGTACTATATTTGGCAGTAGCCTAAAAAGCAATCCTTACTTAGAAAAAGGGGTTATTACCGGTATATTGCGTATTACGAAAGCCAATCTTTTTTCTGATTTGAATAATGTACGTGAATATACTTTGTTAGATACGAAATTTGCTTCATTTTATGGATTTACACAATCAGAGGTTGAGCTACTGTTAAGCCAGCTACCTGCTATAACAGATCCAGCTAAGATTAAAGATTGGTACAATGGCTATACGTTTGGTGGCAAAGTGACCTATAACCCCTGGTCTATTATGTGTTGTTTGTCTAATGAAGGTAAATTAGATTATTACTGGATTGACAGTGGAGGGACAGCGCTTATCGATAAAATGCTATTATCAGATGAGATGCAAGTATATTTACAAAATTTAACTGCCGGGGAGCCTATTATTTCACCTATTGCTACACAAATCAGTTTCTCGGATATTACTAAACCGATGGGTTTGTTTAGTTTGTTATTGTTTAGCGGTTATTTGAATCCCACTGCTAAAAGTCCAGAAAAAAACATTTATGCCTTATCTATTCCGAATGAAGAAGTAAAATATATCTATGAAACGAGAATTCTACAATGGGTTACGGATCAATTAGAGATTGATAGTGTTAGATACTATAGTTTGATTGCTTTATTACCTACTTGTCGTGTAGAAGATATAGAAGCATTTAAAACACAATTTCAAAAATTGTTATGCAGCACTACAAGTTTTTATCAAACAGGAGAAAACAGAGCTGAGCTATTTTATAGTGGCTTTATGTTGGGGTTAATTGCTATGTTAACCCCTGATTATATTGTAGAAAGCGAAAGAGAAACAGGTAGTGGTAGAGCGGATATTATTTTATTGCCACAAGCTGGTAGAAGTGATAATGCCATTATTATTGAGTACAAAGTAGCTAAAACCCTAAAAGATTTACCATCTGTAGCCGAAATAGGTTTGCAGCAGATTATAGATAAAAAATATGATACCAAAGTCAAGGAACATAGGTATGTTAAAAAGCTTCTTAAACTTTCTATGGCCTTTTGTGGCAAGCAAGTAGCCTTTGCGTATCAAATTGATACTGTATCTGCCTGTACAAATGAAAATAAATAGATCTAAAGTTATTATAGCATAATAGCTTTTCACGAGTGTGAACCAACTGTTGATTATTTAGGCAGATAACAATTATAAAAGTGTCCGTTCACCCAATGGCGTCAACTTAAGGCAATTCATGATTAGCCTACCCTCCTATTCTACTTGGTTATCAATAACAGCTAAACCTTAAGTTGACGCCATTGTCCGTTCACCCGCGTGGCAAAAATGTTTTTAATTTAATTGCTAAATTAATTTCTAATTGGTACGAATAGGGATACGCATAGGCCGCACGGATGATTGGGGATTGAAGATTGAGGTTACGATTGATTTGAACGAATACATATACTAATTATTATACTTTTTCCTTACAGATTTCCAGTGCCTTCCTAGCTGCGATTTCTAGATCTGCTGCTATCTCCGGCTCCAAATAATTCTTAGCCAATTCAATATCTACGGTAAGGGTCTCTTTGGCCATATACTTAACCTCTTCTAACTTGGTATAGCCTTCAGCATGGTGTAGGTCATAAAGGCGTTCTGCCAATTTGATATACAATACGGAAACGTGATCTTGGTGGATGGCTTCTTTAAAGCGATTGGTAATATGGAGTAAAGATTTTGCCATTTCTTGGTGTTGGTCTATGTTTAACACATTTTCTACAAAACAGAAAATACCCATGTTATAATTGGCCTTAATATAAGAAAGAGGCAAACGGGTATAACGTACTAGGTCATAGAGCAGGGAAGCATAAATAGGTTTCGGAGAGTGGAAAATCCAAGTAGCTACCCATTGTGCAATGCCTACTGCACGAACATAAAACAATTGCCCCGATGCATGGCGTTTAAAGCCATAACAACGCCTAAGCAATAAAAGTATTTCCGCAATCATCCCTGGATCCACCTCAGCCACTTGGCAGACATACTCATGAAATTGCATTAACACCATCATGGAATCAGCCTGTTCCTTGGGAGTGATAGGCGCTTCCGACGTTAAGTGTGTAATCGGTAGTTTGGCGATCATCTCCTCTCGGATTTTCGTTACATCCCAAGGAAGCACCAGTAGTNCCTTGGTT
Organism: Candidatus Cardinium hertigii; assembly: GCF_003788695.1. Next base: position 112,081 of record NZ_RARA01000026.1, on the reverse strand, counting down.
GGATATTTCTAAATAGCCATAGTGGGTATGCATAATACGTTCTATGGTCTTTTTGCCAAGATCTATATGCGTTTGTGCTAGAGGTCTATAAGCAGTTTGCTTACTAGTTTCCTTATTATCTCTATTAGGCTCATAATAGCTTTGCACTTTGGGTAGCTCCGCTAGGGGTAGATGAGAGCTGCTTATTACGAAAGCTATAGCTGAAAAAACCATCGCTGGAGCATATCCATTATCGATGGGCTCATGGACCTCATATTGTAAATGGGTGGTATACAAGTATACCCTTACAAATTGCGTCTCTAAAACATCTGATTTAGCAGTACGTAAAATAGCCGTAACCAATAAATGAATGATCTGGTTGACATCACATACGATCTTGACTGGAACCGTATTATCTTTGTGCTCTATAAATAATCTAGAGCCATTTTCCATTTCCCTTTCTAAAGCAACTTCTATTTTATTTATCAGTTGATTTAGAGAAATTGCAGTTGGCTGTAAAAGAATATGGTCTTTAGATTTGGCTTGTTGCTTTAAAAAAATAGCCCATTCGGAAAATTTATTAATAATACTTTGGAAATCCTGTTTGTAGAGAGGCGTTGCGTTATCTATAAATGCAACAGATTGCGTAACATCTTTTACTACTTTCTCTAAAATCATACCATCTTCTTCTTCCTGGCTACTAACCGTTGCTGTATCAATATGCAAGTTATAAGCGAGATTTTTTAGCTTTTGGGCTTCTCTTAATTTTTGTTGATTTTTTAGGTAGGTATTCTGATTGGTCCAGATCACTGTATTAAATCTATAATAAATAATTAGGGTAAATAACAGTAAGCCTATACCCAATGTAGGTAGTAATACAGCCAATGGTGGCCATAACATGGGATCTCTAATACAGCAAAGTGGATAAATAGTCATACATAGTACAATCACTAGAGCAGAATAGAGTGGAAAGGCTACTAAGGTTACTGCCAAATGCATCATATATAAAACTACGGTATACAAGGGATTGGTGGTATGCCAAGAAAGCCAAACCATAGTAACGGGTAAACAAAAAACCAACCCAAAAAGCCAATATAGCCCCCCGATCCAGGTAGGAGACTTACCTTTGGGAATAAAAATGCCATAGCCTGAAAAACAAGCAGCTGCAATAATTTGAAGTATAGGCCAATAGATGAGATCTATGGTGTCAATAGTAGCAAGATACGCTAAAGCAGTGACCATAACATAGATCCCCATACCGATAATCTTAGTCCTATTGGGTGGAAGTTTAGCCAAGCTATCTTTTGAAAAGAAAGCTTTAATGGCTTCTTTTCTACGTGCCCATTTCCGCGCATTAGCTTGCCTAATCTGCTTAAGTTCATCATCTGGCTCTACCCAGCCGGTACCTGGTGGCTGAGGCAACACGTAATGTGCAGCTAGCATAGCTAAGCCATTGGCCAGCATGCAAACAAATGCACCATCTATTTCTGTTGTTGGTTCAATCCATTGGTTCCAAGCTATAATGGTTACTGCACCGGTAGCCATACCGATCAAAGCAGTACGCCCAGTACCCCGAAAACCAAAAACAGCTAAAACAAAGGGAGCGGTTATAATAGGTACGGTAAAAGCAAAAATTAATTTAAGTAAGTCTAATAAATCCTTTCGATAAAAAGCTAATACCATACCCAATAGGCCTACCACTAGGGAAGTCAGTTTAGCCAGACGGAGCTGATGCGTATAAGGAACCTTTTTTGCCCCTCGTATACTTTCCAGGATATCATGGCTAACCATAACAGCGCAAGCATTTAGTTTAGAATCAGCTGTAGACATAGTCATAGCCAGTAAGCTGATAGAAATAAGGCCTTGAGAAAAAGGCGAAATATTTTTCATTATATAGGGCCAAATTTCTTCTATAGATAGTTCTGGTGCTCCTACAAAAACAAATAGACCGATTAACAATATACAAATGTCTATAAGAAAACTAAATAAACCAGAATATAAAAAAACCTTTTGTGCTTGAATAGGGCCAGAAGACATATAGATTCTTTGAACCATTGTAGGATTAATACCAGCAGCCATACCAGATAATATTAGCGCCATTATAGCTACTAGTTTAGTATCAAAACGTAATACGGTTTTAAACTGAAATTTTTCTTGCGCTTGCAAAAAAGAGATGCTTTCTGCAACTGGGTTGCTGATCTTGTGAAACATCCATACAGCCAAAAGGGGAATAATAATAGAAAAGGTTATAAATTGTAATACATCCGTAAAGGTAACTGCACGAATACCCCCAAAAGTAGAATAGAAAATAAGGATTAAGGTAGCTAATATGGTAATATATTTAGGATCAATTTTATCTATACATATGCTGATTACTTGTGATATTACAGTGATTTGAATAGCCAAACTAGCAATAGAGGCACCGATACAAGCCAAAGCAGTAATAAACCTTGGGTGTTTACCATATACACTTCCTATTGTCTCTGCCATAGAGAGGTTTTTCATAAATGGCGTCATTCGTAATGCCAATGGACTAATAATAATCCAGAAATCTAAATTACCTACAAGAGAATAGATTATATAATAAAGGCCAAGATGATGGACCTGTTGCACACTACGTACCAACCCCCCTCCGCCCCAAATAGTAGCTAACACCGTAGCCACCAAGGTAGCCGTAGCAAATTGTTTATTCCCTACCGCATATTCCCGCAAGGTGGTGGTCTTTCTACTATAGTAAAGTCCTACTGCTAGGGTCAATAACAAAAAGGCAACTACCATCAAGAGAGGTACATTCAAGGATATCATATACAATCAAATAAATAAGTAAAAACAGTAACGACTATTTTTATTATAGGTTATTCTTGCCATAAAGCCAAGAATATGGTTATATTTTGTATAAAAAGCACATTTGTGTCATCTATTTTTTTGAGATAATCTGTCTGGTTATATGGGATCTTCATAAGATTATTCTAAATATTTAGCCAGCCAAACATTCTTTTTTACGTATATTAGCTTGCCTAATCTGCTTAAGTTCATCATCTGGCTCTACCCAGCCGGTACCGGGCGGCTGAGGCAGCACGTAATGTGCAGCTAGCATAGCTAAGCCATTGGCTAACATGCAAACAAAGGACCCATCTATGCCTGTTTTGGGTTCAATCCACTGGTCCCAAGCTATAATGGTTACTATACCGGTAGCCATACCGATCAAAGCAGTACGCCCACTACCCCGAAAACCAAAAATAGCTAAAACAAAGGGAGCGGTTATAATAGGTACGGTAAAAGCAAAAGTTAGTTTAAGTAAATCTAATAAATCATTACGGTAAAAAGCTAATACCATAGCGCATAAGCCTATAACTAGAGAAGTCAGCCTAGCTAGCATAAATTGATACGCCTTGGAAATAATCCTTATCCCTCTTATACTTTCCAGGATATCATGGCTAACCATAACAGCACAGGCATTTAGCTTAGAATCAGCTGTAGACATAGTCATAGCCAATAAACTGATAGAAATAAGGCCCTGAGCAAAAGGCGAAATATTTTTCATTATATAGGGCCAAATTTCTTTTACAGATAGTTCTGGTGCTCCTACAAAAACAAATAGACCGATTAATAATATTAAAATCATTATAAGCAAGCTAAATAAACCAGCATATAAGAAAACTTTTTTTGCCTGTATAATACCAGAAGACATATATACGCGTTGTATCCTTGTGGGTTCTATGCCAGACACTAGATTGGTTAAAATTAATAAAACTATACCTGTTAATTTAATATGAGAATGGCATACGCTACTAAACTGAAATTTTTCTTGTGTCTGCAAAAAAGAAATGCTTTCTGCAACTGAGTTGCTGATCTTGTGAAACATCCATACAGCCAAAAGAGGAATAATAATAGAAAAGGTTATAAATTGTAATACATCCGTAAAGGTAACCGCACGAATACCTCCAAAAGTAGAATAGAAAATAAGAATTAAGGTAGCTAAAATGGTAGTGTAATATTCTAACTCAGCGTCAACTGAACCTAAGCAAAAGCTAATTGCCTTGGAAATTACGGTGATTTGAACAGCAAGACCAGCAATATAGGCAGCAATACAGGCCAAAGCAGTAATAAGCCTTGGGTACTTACCATATACACTACCTATCGTTTCTGGCATAGAGAGATGTTGCATAAATGGCCCCATACGTACTGCCAATATGCTAATAATCCAGAGATCCTGGGAAACTAAACAGAATATTATATAAAAAAGACCAAGATGATGTACCTGTTCTACCGTACGTACCAACCCCCCACCACCCCAACAAGTCGCTAATGTCGTAGCCACCAAGGTAGCGGTAGCAAATTGTTTATTTCCCACCGCATATTCCCGTAAGGTGGTCGTCTTTCTACTATAGTAAAGACCTACTGCTAGGGTCAATAACAAAAAGGCAACTACCATCAAGAGGGGTACATTCAAGGATATCATATACAATCAAATAAATAAGTAAAAACAGTACCGATCCATCTCTATATTATAAGGTTATTTTTGCAAATAAGCCAAAATGTGTAAAAATTGTATCCGTTCAGCGGTATGGCCTATGCGTATTTACGGATACATAAAGTTACAAGGCTATTTTATCAAAAAGGGATGACTGTTGACGACGCTGTTCTAGGAAAGAGCTGCTTATAAGCCTGGACAGAACGGGCTGTTTCATTTAGCCTTACAGGTTTCATACCAAATCTACCTGGCATACCTCCATTTAATGAAGACAAAAATTGCTGATGGGAAGCACAAGCCAGGGCTTTATAAAGTTTGGTACCTTGATCTGCATCTAATGCTGGATGAGTCATACGGATAATTTCCCCATCTACCAAATAACTCATAAAGCCAGTTCTGTCTTTTCCACTTTTACAGCTAAATAAAATAGAAGCGCCTGCTTTATCCTTACGCTGGTTTAATACAGTTGTACAGGCAATATAATTAGCTCCAATATCAGCATAATAGTTCCCAGTTATTTGATCAAAGTTATGGATGCGCTTATTTTTTACATTAGAATTTTCAGCAGCTTCTTTTAATGCCCTTATTTTATTAAAATAGTTTTTATCTTTTGCATCTGCAATCTCTTCTATTTTCGCTTGAAATATATTATTTTCTAATGGTAATGGGTTGGTTTTTGCTAATCCTGCACATAGGTCTGGATAGATATCACGATATACTTCTGAAGTTTCCTGTAATAACTGATGTATTTGCTCCTTAAACATAGGCGTAGTAAAAGTACCAAAAGCATTTATCGGTACATACATAAATGTATTGTCCCCTACTATACGCTGGGTCTGTTCTACAATATGTTTTTCTCCGAAAACTGGTATATTGACATTATTATTCAAAGATATTACGCTTATATTATTGGTATGTTCACTTACTTGCAACCAATTATTTCTAGCAATTTGTTCACTAATGTCTTTATCTGGTACAAACGAAGCCAATGCTCCGCTATGATAATAATGGCCTAATACAGTTGTTCGACCCATTTGATCATACGAAAGGATTCTTTTTTGATATGCATTCCTACACCCTGGAATATACCGGATTTGTGTTGGAATATAATGTGCTCCATCTAAAAATTTATTTAAATAGGTATCAATTAATTTTTGTTCAAATGGGTCCAAACGCAAATACCACTTTTTAGATTTCCTATTTTTAAATTCTGATTGCTGTTTTTCAGTTAACTTCAACCATTTTTTATCTTCTAAGGCAAATTGTTGCTCTCCTAATGTAAAAGTGGTTGTGATATTATAATGTGTATCATCAAATCCAACATAATTTTCTGCCAATCGTAATTTTTGATTTATTGCATCACTATCTTCTTCAGGAAAAAGTATTAGCTGTAATTTCATGACCACTACGCTATTGGTGCTTTTTACCTTATTAATCCAAAAATCTTCAGTTTCTTCTGCATAATCCAAAGATGTATATTGATTCATACATTTTGTCGCCAGCTTTTCAAATAAAGAACCGCTCTTGCCATATAATGCACAGATTTTTTTTGCAGCTCGAAATATATTCAATATCTGAATAACATAATCCTCTGCTACATATAAGGTAGCAGAGGCCTGAGCTGCGTTTCGTAGCAATGTATCACCTGTTAATGTCCACCGAATACCCCTTTTTGCATCAGCTGCTTCGCGTAGTTTTTGAATAGCATCTTCAAAATCAAAATTATATATTTTTTTATAACTTTTCTTAGGCAGAGGCTCAAGGGATTTTTTTTGTGTATATTCGTTACAGCTAACTTTCTGATATGCTTTTATAGTTAATGGATGGCTATTTTTTGTTTTGATAAATTCAGGAGCTGGTGGCGGAACAGGAGCTGGTTGTGGAACAAGTCTGGGACGCTTGTTTGCACAATTAAACGCCTGTAAAAAGAGAAGCAAACCACATAGACAAGTATATTTTTTATAATAATAAATAGCATTTTGCATAAATGTAGATAGAAGGATGTTCTGTTTATTTAATTACAATTTGTTTAATTTGAACCAAATAAGCAAGCGGAAATTAATCAAAAGGATTTACTAAATGACATTTGAACTTATATCACCTTATAAACCTGCTGGAGATCAACCAAAAGCTATTATAGAACTTGTACAAAATATAAACCAAGGCATATCTAGCCAAGTGCTTATGGGTGTTACCGGATCTGGTAAAACCTTCACCATAGCCAATACGATTCATGAATTAAATAAGCCTACGCTCGTCATCAGTCATAATAAAACATTAGCTGCGCAACTATACAGCGAGCTACGCACTTTTTTTCCTAATAATGCTGTTGAATACTTCGTATCTTATTACGATTACTATCAACCAGAAGTTTATTTACCAACTAGCGGTGTTTATATAGAAAAAGCACTAGCCATTAATGATGAACTAGAACGTTTGCGCCTTAGTGCGGTTGCGGCTTTATTAAGTGACCGGAGAGATGTCATTGTAGTAGCCTCTGTCTCCTGTATTTATGGAATTGGTAAACCAGAAGCATTTAAAAAAAATAGCTATCTATTCAAGACAGGTACTCAGTTATCTCGAAATAACCTTTTGAAAATATTTGTAGATATGCTCTATAGTCGAAATGATGAAGCGTTTACACGCAGCCATTTTCGTGTTAAAGGAGATACTATTGATTTATTTGTGGCTTATGGAGATTATGCCTATCGTTTTGTCTTCTGGGGGGATGAACTAGAAGCCATTTATATGATAGACCCTTCTTCTGGAAAGAAAATAAAAGAGGTACAAGAAGCATTTATTTTTCCTGCGAATCTATTTGTAACCAGTAAAGATGTATTGCAGGAAGCTATAAAAAAAATTCAAATAGACCTTCATACGCAAACTGCATTTTTGGAAAAAATAGGTAAGTTTGAAGAGGCTAAACGGCTTAAGGAAAAAACAGAATTAGATTTGGAAATGATAAAAGAATTAGGCTATTGTTCTGGTATTGAAAACTATTCACGCTATATAGATGGTAGGTCTGCTGGAGAAAGGCCCTTCTGCTTACTAGACTATTTTCCTCAAGATTATCTAATGGTGATAGATGAAAGCCACGTTACCATCCCTCAATTTAAAGCCATGTGGAAAGGGGATAGAGCTAGAAAAGTAAATTTGGTTGAGCATGGTTTTAGGCTCCCCTCTGCCATGGATAACCGCCCATTAAATTTTAATGAATTTGAAAAGTTGATTGGCCAAATTATTTTTGTTAGTGCCACGCCTGCTGATTACGAACTAGAGGCAGCTGGTGGAGTAGTTATAGAGCAAATTATACGTCCAACAGGGTTAGTAGATCCGCAAATAGAAGTTCGGCCTAGTATAAATCAAGTTCATAATATTTTAGAAGAAATACATCAAGTAGTCCAAAAAGGAGAACGGGCATTAATTACTACGTTAACCAAGCGTATGGCAGAAGAACTTACCGATTATTTGGTTCGTGCCGGCATTCGTTGCAGGTATATCCATTCTGGAGTCAAAACATTAGACCGTGTAGTCATACTAAATGAACTTCGTAATGGTGTGTTTGATGTCCTAGTCGGTGTAAACCTACTAAGAGAAGGCTTAGATTTACCACAAGCTTCCTTAATGCTTATTTTAGATGCTGATAAAGAGGGATTTTTGAGAAATGCGCGCTCACTTATTCAAACGATAGGAAGGGTTGCACGTCATGCGCAAGGAGGGGTAATTATGTATGCAGATACCATTACGGCTTCTATGGAACAAGCCATTAGCGAAACGAAACGTAGGCGCAATTTACAAATAGATTATAATGTAAAGCACCATATTACCCCTATCTCTGTGCAACAAAAACAAGCGAACATAGACCTCCAAGAGGGAATAATAGAAACGCCTTGTAAGGATACGCAATATTATATCCATTACGAAGATGAAGCTGATGTTGCTGCTGTTTCTGATATTACCACTCCCTATGGTAAAAAGAAAACGATGGTAGAGCGTATTAAAATATTGGAAAAACAAATGTACGAAGCTGCAGCAGAGCTCCGGTTCCTGGAAGCTGACCGATTAAAAGAAACGATAGAAAACTTAAAGAAACTTCCTAATAGCAAGGCAAAAAAAACCGCTATAAAATCTTAAAAATAGTTGCATGTATGTATCCGTTCAGTGGTGTGACTGAACGGATACGTTTTTTATAGATACCTTCGTGCGTCTTGCCAGCTTTCCCCACTAACTACATATATACATAGGTTAATGGATTGGGATATACATCTATTTGGATAGGACTATTTTCTGTATTACTTTATAACTGTTTGGTTTAAATAAGTTATACTATATAATGCAATGTATCCTTTACGCGCTCTTGACCTTGTTATTATAGCTGGATTTTTAATGGTAACCCTTGCTGTCGGTCTTTACCACGGCAGAAGTATTAAAAACTTCCAAGACTATGCAGTTGGGCATAAAAAAATGTCTACTATAGTAATTACACTTTCTCTAGTTGCCACCATTTATGGGGGGGGCATACTAAGTTCCAGATTAGATGCTTATTACCGCAAAGGCTTTTACGAACTGATAAAAGATTTAGCCAGTCCTCTTACTTTTTATTTAGCTTCCAGGCTAATAATTGTACGCATGAAGGCGTTTATAGGAAACTGTTCCATAGCGGAATCTATGGGCCATATCTATGGTTCAGCTGTTCGAATAGCTACAGCTATTTTGGGCCTTATTATGACAATCGCTTTACTAACTGCTCAGATTAAGGTTGGTTTTAAAATTATCACTACTATAGTGCCTAGTATCCATCAAGTCCCAGTTTATGCCACTATCATATTGGGATTACTGGTCATTTTGTATGCTACTTTGGGAGGCGCTAGGGCTGTTGCATTTACAGATGTGTATCAATTTCTATTTTTCACGCTCTGTTGTCCCATCTTAATTTTTATACTTCTATACCAGGCACCAAACCCATGGAATGGGTATAGAAAACTTCTAACGCTATCATCGTTTGATATACAAAAAGTATTGACATGGAATAGCGCTTTAAAAGGAATCTTAACTTATTATATTTGGCATGCGGTATTTAGTTTTGATCCGGCACGTATCCAGCGTTTTTATATGACCTCTTCTATCCAGCAGGCAACAAAAGTATTTAATAAAACTGCCATATTGCGCATACTAGTGCCCCTATTATTCTTAATGGTGGCTATGGCGCTTCATATAGGGGAGCATATTATTAAACCTAATCAGAACGTATTATATTATATTATTGATCTTGCTTACTTCCCCGGCATGAAAGGCATGCTGGTAACCGCTATTTTTGCGCTACTTATGTCTACTGCCGACTCTCAATTACATGCTGCCTCCATTTTATTTACTAATGACATATGGCCTATACTTACTGGAATAACTAAGCCAATAGCAAAACCTTCTTTAACCATGGTACGTATGGTTTCTGTATGTATAGGTATAATCAGTATTTGGATTGCGTTACATACCATCAATATTACGCAACTGTTAAACAAATCGGTTTATTTATATAGCCCTGCTGTTACCGTTCCATTTATTATGGCAAGCCTAGGTTTTAGAACCCGTTCCACTATCATTTTAGGTAATATGATTATGCATACTATGATAGTGATTTACTTTATCTACTATAGATCTCAAACTATTACTCCAGAAATTACTTTTTGTGCACTTATTTTTAGTACATGTATGCTTTTAATTACGCATTATCTACTCCCTAAACGCCCTCATACCGGTTGGATAGGTATTCAAGACTACAGTGCATGGGATCTTCAAAATCAAACCACCCAACGTTGGTGGATAAAACAATTCAAGCGGTTGCAAGCTGTTTTTACTCCAACCTATTGGAAAACTTTTTTCCCTCAAAACAAGAATACCTTTATATGGTTGGGTATCTATTGCATCAGTAATACCTTCTTAGCACTTTTTTTTATGCATAAAATGTACTTCTTGCCCTATATCTATGGATATATGGCTATAATGGTTATAGGAACCATTATAGCTATCTACCCAGCTTTACACACTTACCAAGAAGAAGGGAATCATCTACTTCATAAAATATGGCCTGGGCTTCTGTTTATACTGCTTTTTATGGCTCCCTTTCAATTTGCTAAACTAGGCCATTATAGCCCTATGGTTTGTGCACTTTTTATTTGTAGCATCGGTCTAGCTGTTGTTTTGTTATCCCCTATTATCAGCTTCATCATGTTAAGTATCATGCTAGTAGGGCATCACTATATACCTCCTTATATATCTTTTTATGAATATTTTTTATCTGATTATAAAACAATTCATATAGAACCTGTTTATGCTATGGCTTTAGTAGGAGCGGCTATAGCAGGTTTGACTACTTACAAGCGCTTACAAAATAAAGCGGAGGCCAAATACCAGGTTATGCACCTTACACGAACCTATGAGCATAAAATTGCTTTAGAAGCCATCCACCACCAAGCGAACTGGACCAGACTAGACATGACCTATGGTAACTACTTATTCAAAAAAATTAATGCAAAGATTCAAGAAAAGGGTAATAGGAAAGAGGTCCTAAGCCTATTGCTACAAAAATTGCATCAATTTCACAACTTATTACTGAGGAAAACCAAAGCAGAACCTAGTTTAGAATTGCATGAGCATACTTTACAAAAAGTAGCCTTTGAAACCGTTATGTTAAAAACGTATGAAACTACGCAGGCATTAGGAGCACCCATACAATTACTTTTATATAATCAATCAAAAATTAAATATGTATTAGTAGATCCAACTCTTTTTGAATGTTTTTTAATGCTAAACCTATGGGAGATTAGTAAAAGTACGCAAGCTTCAGACCATACCGTTACGTTAACCATTTGCGATACCACCTTACGTTATAATGGTACCACTCCTACTGATATTGACCAAGCAGAATTAATTTTACCTGCATTAGCCTTTTGTTTTAGTACTGAAACTACTAAACAAAATATAGCATCTGCATATGATATTAAAGATCTATCATTACTTACGTATATTCCTAAAACAGAAAAACAATTTTATCAGTGGGAAAGTAGGCAAATTGTACAAGCCCATGGTGGCTATACGGAAATTATAGAAACATCAGCCATGTTAACATGCCTTTATATACTACCAGTAGAAGGCAGGCAAGTGATGCACTTTAAAAACTACGAGGCCGTTGCAACAGGCCGACAGTATAATTTTTTCTATTTTTCCAGTATTATTTTTTGTTATTTTTTGCCATTTTTGGGGTTATGGCAGTAAGAATATCATTATTTATTGATTTTTAGATGCTTTTAGTTCATTTTGGATAGACCATTCCCCTAGCAACCTCTTAAAATGATATTTGGGGACCTGTATANGGTTTCACTATTTGTTGATTTATCTACATCTCTGATTTGTAATGCTCGGCTTGTACCTTGGAAT
>NZ_RARA01000026.1:96500-100189 GCF_003788695.1 Candidatus Cardinium hertigii | reverse complement strand
TAATGCATGTCAATCAGATTTTATTTTTCGTGTACAAGGAAAAAATTATACTAATCTATGGGAGCGGGTTGCATCGGGCGCATCAGATTTTGATCTAGTTCTAGAAAATAAGGATGAAACTATCAGCCAGATAGTAAGAGTTGTAGCGTTTATGCCATCCAATGGCAAAAGAGAAGTTTTGGTTACTTCACTTTTTGACAGAGCACAATTTACCCTGGAAAGCATTAGTAAAGTTTATGTTTTGAGGTGGCATATAGAAGAGTGTTATAAACGATTAAAGATAAGTACAGAACTAGAGAATTTTTCTGGTATATATTTAGAAGCTGTATTACAGGAATTTTGGGCTCATTTAGTAATGTGTAATTTATTGGCACTGCATATGTGTGATGCTCAAGGTCCCTGGAAACCAGAGCAAATAAATGAGTATCGTTTGAATTTTTCAGTTTTGTTTGGTGTGATGCGTCAAAAAATGCATCAAGTGCTGATTGGGAAGTGCTCAACTAAAAGCTTTCAGAAACTCTTTGAGGCCGTTGCAATAGACAATTAAATTTAATCATAAATAATCCACTTTCCCCTCATTGAAAAAATAGTTAACTTAACATGAGTTTTCGGTGTTTATTTTTTTAGAATTATTATTAATTGTATAGTTATGGCAATCCAATCAAGTGGTCAATTAAGTTTAGCAGATATTTCAGCAAGTAAACGTAAATGTAAACATATCTTTTTTGATCAAATCACCAATATAATTGATTGGTTATCGGTTGAAAAAGAACTTCGCCTTTATTATCCTAAAGGCTTACGTTTATCTGGCAAACCCGCCTATAGTCCCCTACTTTTATTTAAAATGCTCTTACTTCAGACATGGTATGGACTGAGTGACTATCAAGTAGAAGAAGAAGTAAACGATCGTATAACTTTTAGCAGATTTTGTGGTATTTCGATGGACAGTTCGGTTCCCGACCATAGTGTATTAAGCAGATTTAGGACTGTCCTTACAAAGAAGAAGGCACTAGAGAGGTTATTGAAAAACATTAATAATCAACTATCTAATCATGGTGTATTAGTGCAACATGGTGCAATTATCGATGCCTCTATTACTCCTACTCCCAGATGTCCTAAAGGGAAAAAAAGTTATGATCTTCATGCAGATGGCAGTATAACCGTATCTGAAAGTTATCAAAAAGGAGTAGATCCAGAAGCAAGTTGATCTAAAAAAGGCCCTAAGCTATATTATGGCTATAAGCGGCATATACTTGTAGAAAGTAAAGAAGGATTAGTGCTAGCCGTGAGTACCACAAAAGCATCTAGTCATGATAGTGGTCATTTAGAGGTCTTATTAGATAAAGTAAACTTACCACCAGGTAGCAGGGTATATGCAGGTAAGGGCTATAGTGGCTTACCTAATGAAACATTATTAAAGAAAAAAAAGTTAAAATCAGCTATTCAGAAGAAGGCTACTAAGAATAATCCTTTATCAGTTACCGCTAAGCGGTTTAACAAATTAATAGCTAAGACGCGTTATAAGGTAGAGCGTGTATTTGGTAGTATAAGAAGTTGGTTCCGCAGTTCGGGAGCCCGCTATATAGGTCTTGATAAAACACATACACAACATCTTATGGAAGCAATAGCTTATAACTTATACAGGTCCCCTAATATCATTTTAAGAGGTTGTTAGGGGAATGGTCTATCCAAAATGCACTAAAAGTATCTAAAAATCAATAAATAATAAGATTTTTGCTGCCATAACCCGACATTCCGCATAAAATTTTTAAAATATATATTTTCCCCTTTTTAGGTTTTTTAGCGACAGATTCGTATGAGTTAGCCTTATTATTTTCGTAAAAACGGGCTATAAAGAGGCAATTTTCCTTTTCTTGCTAAGCTTTTTACTCCATATAATCAAAATATAACCTCATTAGATAGACCTTTGGCCCTGTTAGATATTTTCATATTCAATATCATATATTCTACAAGCCATAGGTCCAAAATGCTGCACAATCTTTTTTAGTATATCATTCATATTGAGAACTATTNCACCGAAAACTCATGTTAAATTAACCATTTTTTCAATGAGGGGAAAGTGGATTATTTATGATTAAATTTAATTGTCTATTGCAACGGCCTCCTATCGTTTCTGGCATAGAGAGGTGTTGCATAAATGGACCCATACGTACTGCCAATATCCGACATTCCGCATAAAATTTTTAAAATATATATTTCCCCCTTTTTAGGTTTTTTAGCGACAGATTCGTATGAGTTAGCCTTATTATTTTCGTAAAAACGGGCTATAAAGAGGCAATTTTCCTTTTCTTGCTAAGCTTTTTACTCCATATAATCAAAATATAACCTCATTAGATAGACCTTTGGCCCTGTTAGATATTTTCATATTCAATATCATATATTCTACAAGCCATAGGTCCAAAATGCTGCACAATCTTTTTTAGTATATCATTCATATTGAGAACTATTTCATGATACTGTTCACCTATCTTTATTTTAAGTAGATGTACGCCATGAAAGAGTTTATAAATCCACTTCATGGTAGGTTTCTTAGTAGCATAGCCACTTTGAGATAAGATAGTAGTATTGGTTGCTTCTAATTGCTTACGTAAATCATACTGCGCAAAGCTATAGACCATTAAACAAAGCGTCATCACTACCATTAAAGCACTAATCCGTCCAGGCTTCTTAAGAAAAATAGAATCTACTTCAAAACTGTTATCTTTAATAAACTTAAATCCTGATTCAGTACCAGATTGTTCTTTATAAGTAGATAATATTTCGCTATCTTTAAGAGCAATTTCATCTAATTGATTGGTTGCTAGAATAAAACGTCCTTTACTTAACGTAGCATGTTCAATCTTTTCTTCATCTCGTAGTAAAACTGTATGGGCTTTGTATTCAATTTTGTCTGGTTTATTATCTTTTTTAGGACGTCCTTTTCTTAGATAAGTTGGTATAGTGGCAGCAGTATAGCTAATCTTATGATAGTGTAATTTTTTATTTATTTGCAAGATTTCCTTATCAAGATCTTGCAGACAGCCAAATAACTGATTACCCAAATGCCATAATAGTTTATTGGTTTCACTAGCTTCCTTTTCTATCTTTTTTTCTAAAGTAACTACTTCCTTATCATAAGCTTCTTTGGAATAAATCAATGCCCATCTTTGTGCAATTCCTTGATATATCTGATTAACAACTATATATTTATATCCCTTGTCTAGCTCTATCCAATCAATAGTTTGCTTGGTTAATAAAGTTTTAGCTACTTTTATATTATCTGGTACTCTAGATAACCAGAGTAAATTTTGCCCATATTTTACACAATTGGCATACATGGCAGAATCGCCCACATATAAAAAAGAAGGGGTGCTTTCTAAAGCTTTGCAAAAATTTTGCATACGAGTAGCAGCAGCTTCCAAAGTTGTCTTATCTGCAGCGTTACCTGCATGTGCTTCCATCCATATAGGGAAGTGAGCAGCTCCAGAAGTAGCTAATAATAAAGTCATTTGCTTTAAATCAAAGCGCTTATTTTTAGCATAGCCATGAGCTGGACGGGCTATCTTAGGTAGCGTTAATCGGTTAGTTTCTGCTACAGCAGTACTATTTTTTAATTCATCTACCTCATCTGTTTCAGCACATGCATAGTCACCGTAGAGTGTTAACGTAGTTGTATCCAAATGAGCAGA
>NZ_RARA01000026.1:95809-96494 GCF_003788695.1 Candidatus Cardinium hertigii | reverse complement strand
TTATATATCTGATTAACAACTACATATTTATATCCCTTGTCTAGCTCTGTCCAATCAATAGTTTGCTTGGTTAATAAAGTTTTAGCTGCTTTTATATTATCTGGTACTCTAGATAACCAGAGCAAATTTTGTCCATATTTTACACAATTGGCATACATGGCAGAATCGCCTACATATAAAAAGGAAGGGGTGCTTTCTAAAGCTTTGCAAAAATTTTGCATACGGGTAGCAGCAGCTTCTAAAGTTGTCTTATCTGAAGCGTTACCTGCATGTGCTTCCATCCATATAGGAAAGTGAGCAGCTCCAGAAGTAGCTAATAATAAAGTCATTTGCTTTAAATCAAAGCGCTTATTTTTAGCATAGCCATGAGCTGGACGGGCTAGCTTAGGTAGCGTTAATCGGTTCGTTTCTGCTACAGCAGTACTATTTTTTACCTCATCTACCTCATCTGTTTCAGCACATGCATAGTCACCGTAGAGTGTTAACGTAGTTGTATCCAAATGAGCAGATTTACCTAAAATATTATGTTGTAAAGCAATAGTTAAAGCTATTTCTGAAAAAAATTTGGTTTCTCCATAGTCATGTATAGCATCTAAACAGCGTCCTAAAGCATCATCATTAAAATCATCTGCTTTAACTTGATTTCCAAATAGTTTACTAATAGGCTTGTTCTCAATAAATTTAG
>NZ_RARA01000026.1:95517-95802 GCF_003788695.1 Candidatus Cardinium hertigii | reverse complement strand
TTTTTATTTTTCCCTTTCTTTTCTTTCCACAGTTTTTTCAAGGCGCACTCCTGTTTGTAATGATATCCTTGTCAGGAGCGTGAAAGAACACAAAAAGTGAGGCCGTTGCAACAGGCCGACAGTATAATTTTTTCTATTTTTCCAGTATTATTTTTTGTTATTTTTTGCCATTTTTGGGGTTATGGCAGTAAGAATATCATTATTTATTGATTTTTAGATGCTTTTAGTTCATTTTGGATAGACCATTCCCCTAGCAACCTCTTAAAATGATATTTGGGGACCTGT
>NZ_RARA01000026.1:94857-95511 GCF_003788695.1 Candidatus Cardinium hertigii | reverse complement strand
AGACTTTCTACAACTGGGCTGCTGATCTTGTAAAACATCCATACAGCCAAAAGAGGAATAATAATAGAAAAGGTTATAAATTGTAATACATCCGTAAAGGTAACCGCACGAATACCTCCAAGAGTAGAATAGAAAATTAAGATAAAGGTAGCTAAAACGGTAGTGTAATATTTTAACTCAGCGTCAACTGAACCTAAGCAGAAGCTAATTGCCTTGGATATTACGGTGATTTGAACGGCAAGAGCAGCAATAGAAGCAGCAATACAGGCCAAAGCAGTAATAAGCCTTGGGTACTTACCATATACACTACCTATCGAGGCCGTTGCAACAGGCCGACAGTATAATTTTTTCTATTTTTCCAGTATTATTTTTTGTTATTTTTTGCNNTTAGTTCATTTTGGATAGACCATTCCCCTAGCAACCTCTTAAAATGATATTTGGGGACCTGTATAAGTTATAAGCTATTGCTTCCATAAGATGTTGTGTATGCATTTTATCAATACCTATATAGCGGGCTCCCGAACTTCGGAACCAACTTTTTATACTACCAAATACACGTTCTACCTTATAACGAGTCTTGGCTACTAATTTATTAAACCGCTTAGCGGTAGCTGATAAAGGATTATGCTTAGTAGCCTTCTTCTGAATAGCTGA
>NZ_RARA01000026.1:94615-94846 GCF_003788695.1 Candidatus Cardinium hertigii | reverse complement strand
CTCGTAAGGTGGTAGTTTTTCTACTATAGTAAAGGCCTACTGCTAAGGTCAATAACAAAAAGGCTACCACCATCAAGAGGGGTATATTCAAGGATATCATATACAATCAAATAAGCAAGTAAAAACAGTAACGATCTGTTTTTATTATAGGTTATTCTTGCCATAAAGCCAAGGATATGGTTATATTTTGTATAAAAAGCACATTTTTGTCATTTATATGCGTATAGTACC
>NZ_RARA01000026.1:94038-94609 GCF_003788695.1 Candidatus Cardinium hertigii | reverse complement strand
GGCGAACCGCTATAGCCCTTATCTGCATATACCCTGCTACCGGGCGGTAAGTTTACTTTATTTAATAAGTCTTCTAAATGACCGCTATCATGACTAGATGCTTTTGTGGTACTGACGGCTAGCACTAATCCTTCTTTACTTTCTACAAGTATATGCCGCTTATAGCCATAATATAGCTTAGGACCTTTTTTAGTCCAACTTGCTTCTGGATCTACTCCTTTTTGATAACTTTCNTACTACTACTGAACAAAATAAATAATGATTTTTATTGCGTTTTTGTGCGGAATGTCGGCTCAATGGCGTCAACTTAAGGTTTAGCTGTTATTGATAACCAAGTAGAATAGGAGGGTAGGCTAATCATGAATTGCCTTAAGTTGACGCCATTGACCGTTCACTTGCGTGGCAGCCATATTTTTTATAGATTATATCAAATGGCTAATATTTAATGAAAGCTGTTGAAAATTCCAGTCTGCAAGCTGAAAATCAGAACTCGCCCTCTACGGTTACTCAATGGATTTGGGAAGCTGGCAAGGCGCGCGAGGGTGAAGTGCACGCAGCATAGTACCCACTA
>NZ_RARA01000026.1:89438-94031 GCF_003788695.1 Candidatus Cardinium hertigii | reverse complement strand
AGAGAGGTGTTGCATAAATGGCCCCATACGTACTGCCAATATGCTAATAACCCAGAGATTTTTGGAAAGTAAACTGAATATTATATAAAAAAGACCAAGATGATGTACCTGTTCTACCGTACGTACCAAACCTCCCCCACCCCAAGCAGTCGCTAATGTCGTAGCCACCAAGGTAGCCGTAGCAAATTGTTTATTCCCTTTACAATTGTATTATAAAATATTACGCATTTTGATTATTAATAAGCGATGCTATACCCTTTTCAAGGGAAATAGTAGGATTCCATTTTAGTACTTTTTTTATTTTTTCGTTACAAGCATACAAGAAAGGCACATCAATTTTCCTTAATTTCTCTGGGCTACTAATAACCTCTATTTTATGTTTTAAAGCTTTTTCAAAAATGTTTATCAGTTGATAGCCACTGGTAGGAATCCCAGTCCCAACATTTATTGTGATATTATAAGTAGTTTCATTTATGATGCTTTTTTTTATTATTTCTACTACATCCTTGACATAAATATAATCTCTAGCAGTTTCTAAGTTACCTAAGCTTTTTTGTGGAGAAATTATCTACTACTGCTAAATTAATCAGCTCATTCTTGAGTTCCTTTATAAGGTTAGTACCCACAAACCCTGCTCCACCTGTAATAAGAATTTTCATTTATTTATCATTTACAATGATATGCTTACGACAAGTAAGTTTATTAACTCTATTTTCCTCCAACCAGAATGGCTTAAAAGATTTTAAATATACTTTTTTACTATGAAATGATGCATATGCCATATCATATGCATATTTCATAGCATTTGTAATATTATTCCAAAGTAAATGCTTTTGTACATAGCTGCGATTTTCTTTTCCTATTTGAGCAGCTTTATGTGGCTCCTTTAAAAGCATGCTGATTTTCTTGATAATATCTCTTTTAGAGCCATCAGTAATGATTAAAGAAGGGATATCCTCATAACCTGCAGCACCTCGTGAAGTAGCTATAATTGGCAAGCCAAAAGAAGCATAGGTTAATATCTTTACTTTCATGCCTGATCCAGAAAAAACATTGCACATACCTATATCTGATAAAGCTAATTCCTTAGCGAGTAATGCATGATTCAAAGGTCCAGTACAAGTAAATCCTTGTAGGTAATCATACCTAGTAAGAATTTCGTTTGGCATCATTCCTATAGCTTTGATATTAATTTCAGGAAATAGTTTTTTTAAGTCGGTTAGAATATTGTTTAAGAAATAAACTAAGCTATCAGCATTAGGTTTATAAAAAAAATTTCCTAAAAAGACTATTGTTTTATTTTTTTTATTGGTTTTATTAGGTACTTTATGTTTAAAGGGTTTTTCAATACCATTAGGGGCTAAAATAATTTTTTCGGGTTCTATTAGGAACTTTTGCATTATTAGTTCTTTATCATTTTGTGTCATACACACGACTGCATCAGCAATTTTACACGATAAAGCCTGCATAAATATTAATTCATTTACCCGTTCATTATTACCTAAAGAGAGTTGTAAATCATATTCTATATCATGGTTCTCTAAAACACATGGTTTATTAGACAGCCTTCTTAAATTTATTCCTAATGAGAAAAAAGTTTGGGATATTTCAAATTGAAGAATATCCAAACCTTCTACAAGTACAAGTTGTGCAAGTAGTTTTATATTATAGAAATCTTCTTCATGAAGAATATGCATTTTAATTGGTATGTCTTTTAAAATTTCCGCCTCAGAAGGCTGATTAAAATTCCTGTTACATATTATCCATATTATCTCTTGACCCTTGTTTATTAATGATAAGGATAAATGATATAATCTATAAGTCACACCAGTT
Source organism: Candidatus Cardinium hertigii (assembly GCF_003788695.1). The sequence continues at coordinate 92,198 of NZ_RARA01000026.1, read as the reverse complement.
AAAGGAGGCAAAGTTAATACAGTATCAATAATAATTCCTATCCTATAGTTTTCTTTTGTTGGAGAATTATATGAACGCTCAGAAATAGTGTTATCTGTTTCATTGAATTCTAAAACTTTGTTAGAGAAAAAATGCTTAGTATACATAATTTGTAGCAATTAAAATTTGATTTGACAGGTACACTATAAAACTACCATCTTATATGTTAAAATTTTATAATGCCTATATTTTTTATGACATAAAATAATTGGGATTGCTATTATTCCATAGATTTACTTATACTGCCAATTTGCACAAGATTAGTATCATTATTCCTATTATAGCTTTACAATGACAGATTAACCGTAATGTCGTTATGTAAGCAATTAACAGGTAAACTGTTTGGTGACAAAGGGTACATAGGAAAAGAATTATTTGATAAACTTATAAATAAAGGTATACAATTGATTACCAAAATTAAAAAAAATATAAAAAATGCTTTTATGTATTTATGGAATAAATTGATACATAGAAAATGTTCTATTATTGAAACAGTTATTGATCAATTAAAAAACATTAGAACATGCTAGGCATAGAAGCATACCTAATTGTTTAGTCAATTTAATAGCAGGAAGAATAGCATATGCATGCTGCAGAACAGAAAAGTAAAGCTTCTATATTTTTTTGCATAAATCCGATAATCTTTAGCTGAGTTAATCTCCTCCGGTAAAGAAATGTGGCACTTACATCCTAGTCATAGGCGGATTTATGATTAAATAATCGGGATTGCTAAATCTATCATAGTTTATTGTAAACCCACAAAAACATCGGCAAAATTGCTTTAAAAGCTAATAAAAATAAGGCATAAACTTTTGTAAAATTCATCAACTGTATATATAATAGAGTTATATTAATTTTTTTATATTCATATTTTTCCTTTGTTTTGTTGGTTCCTAATAATGACCTTCAAATGTAAAACACAAAGGAGCTTTTGTAAACTGTTTGTTGTTTCCTAATTCAGAAATTCAGAACTCACGTTATATAAACATATGGACAAAATACATTTCATTGCAAGAGCGTATATAAGAGATGAAGATTATATTTTAATTGCTGACACTGGAACTCACCTATTTCTACCTGGGGGGCATGTAAAGTATAAAGAGAGTATGCATTCGGCCCTTTTAAGAGAATTAAGGGAGGAAATGATGGTAACTGATTTAAAAATTGGCAATTTTATAGGAGTAGTAGAAAATATTTGGGGCAATAGCGGTAATCCGTTCCATGAATTTTGTGCTGTATTTCAAGTTGCTTCTAACAATTTTTTGAAAAGCAGAGAAATAAAATCCAAAGAGGCTCATTTAAAGTTTTATTGGACTAAGTTTAATCAACTTGAAAAGTTAGGCTTTTTGCCTAAAGGAATATATAGCTTATTAAAACAATATGAAAAAATATCTCAACCTAGCTTTCTAAGTTTAATATGAGTTCTAGGTTAGTTATGTTAATAAAACTGCTTTATTGGTATTTATATGCTAAAACGACTAAAATATAAAAAATGAGTATCCAAGCGCTGGTTTAATACTTTTTTGTTATAAACAGGCAAAATATATTGCATTTAAATTTAATAAAAATCATAAACAGTAATCATATAAGTATATAAACTTATTGACAACTTTAAATGGTGGGGCGAGTACATAAATAAATGGAAAACTTTAATAGGAGCATTAGTTGGATAGATGTACCACACTTAAACACTATAGAGGCACATTTTCATTCAAGCATAAACCAGCAATTGTGCAATATATTAAAAAAATATGAAGAACTTCATATTGAAAATCAAAAAAACCTTCAGTCTAAGATACAACTTTTAAACGAGATAATAAATAAGCTGCAGGAGTTGTATATCAGTAGGAGTGTAGATGCTTCTCTATATAAATATCTATACGAAATATCAATAAAAAGAAAAAACTATATTTTAGCATTATGTGATCCTATATATAATATTAATAAGCCTATTGAAGAACAATTTACAGAATATTTTACTAGTATAGAGGGCAATATTTCTAAAGGCTATAACCCTTTGTTTTTAAATAACGATACATTCTTTGATTTTAAAAAAAAAGCTCCATGGGGACGGTACTGGATAGAAGCAATTGATCCTTGCCATCGCGATCTCACCATTTGGTATAATAAGTGGTTAGGTATAAGAATACATCAATCATTACCTCCATTCTTTTTCTGGTTAGAAACTCAACCTTTAACTCATAATGAGGCCGTTGCAATAGACAATTAAATTTAATCATAAATAATCCACTTTCCCCTCATTGAAAAAATGGTTAAGTTAACATGAGTTTTCGGTGTTTATTTTTTTAGAATTATTACTAATGTATAGTTATGGCAATCCAAACAAGTGGTCAATTAAGTTTAGCAGATATTTCAGCAAGTAAACGTAAATGTAAACATACCTTTTTTGATCAAATCACTAAAATAATTGATTGGTCAACAATTGAAAAAGAACTTCGCATTTATTATGCTAAAGGCCTACGCTTATCTGGCAAACCTGCCTATAGTCCCCTACTTNTTAAGCAGATTTAGGACTATGCTTACAAAGAAGAAGGCACTAGAGAGGTTATTAAATATAATTAATGACCAGCTATCTGCCCATGGGGTACTGGTTAAAAATGGCTCAGCTGCTATTGATGCTTCAATAACTCCTACTCCCAGATGTCCTAAAGGGAAAAAAAGTTATGATCTTCATGCAGATGGCAGTATAACCGTATCTGA
>NZ_RARA01000026.1:89059-89432 GCF_003788695.1 Candidatus Cardinium hertigii | reverse complement strand
CTCCGATATAATTTCGGGTGAAGCAGGTAAACGAAGGGAAGAACCATCTGCTGCAATAAGTCTGTACCCCTTCCATGTGCCATANAGTGGTATGGCTATAATTAATTATCAACTAAAAAATTGAAGTAAAGATATTTATAAGCAATTGTTCAATACATATGTACTTTATAAAAGTGCTGTTAATGAACTTTAAAAACAAAACGTTAAAAATTATTTTTTGGGTAAAATATAAAATAAATATATCATTAGGTATTTTTTATTCTGAATTTCAGCACCCTGCCACACCACTGAACGGATACAATAAATTAGTAGCTAAGACTCGCTATAAGGTAGAACGTGTATTTGGTAGTATAAAAAGTTGGTTCCGAAGTTC
>NZ_RARA01000026.1:0-89050 GCF_003788695.1 Candidatus Cardinium hertigii | reverse complement strand
TCCAGTACTTCCATGCCCTGCCTCTCCCCTCGCCGTTTCATCAAGAACAGATACCACTTGCCAAGAGATCGGCTCATATTTTGCTATTATCAGCTGTGCTATTCTTGCCCCATCCTGCACCATAAAGGGTTGAAAAGATAAGTTAATAAGCAATATTTTTATTTCCCCTCTATAATCTGCGTCAATCGTCCCAGGGCTATTTAAAACAGCCACACCAAACTTTAATGCCAATCCACTACGTGACCGTACTTGAGCCTCATACCCCTTTGGTAAAGCAATCGAAAGCCCTGTATCAATCAATACCCTGTGCCAGGGATCCAACACAATAGGCTCATCTGTAAAGGCACGTAAATCCATGCCACTAGCCCCTACTGTAGCATGAGTAGGTAATGGATGGTGTGATCGATTAATAATGGGAATTTGCATACAATAATAAAATATAAATAAATGGCTAATGTTACGTGTTACGTATGGTACAAATATGCAGCCGCTTTATAGGCATGGTAATGTTTTATATATGCATTGACTCAAAATAACGGGCAAAAGTAAGCAACTTTTCTTCCTCAAAATAGCTGCCAATAATTTGGATACCAATTGGTAAATTCTTTTGATCTACCCCATTTGGTAAGGAAATAGCAGGTAAGCCGGCTACTGAGGCTAATACCGTATAAAGATCACTGCCATACATAGACAAAGGACTATGGGTAAAGCTATTAACCCGAAAAGCAGTAGCAGTTGTCGTAGGTAATATAATAAAATCATAACTGCTCAAAATCTCCTGCAAGGCCTTTTTAATCAGATTACGCACTTTCATCGCTTTTATATAGTGTGTTTCGCATTGAGAAGCACTGAGCACAAAAGCTCCTAGCATAATCCGCTTTTTTACCTCCCTAGCAAAACCTTCTGTCCTTGTCTTCGTATATACCTCTTCCAATGTTGTAGCATGGCTACTTCTATAGCCATAACGAATGCCATCAAAACGCGCAAAATTGGTACTTGCTTCAGCATTTGCAAGCATGTAATAAGTAGGCAAGGCATATTTGAGTAATGCAAAATCAACACTATCTACTTGATGCCCCTTTTTCTTTAAAAGCTCCAAGCTACTAATGGTATGGGATCTTATTTCCAGCTGTAAATCATCATTAGTTAATGTTTCTGCTAAGTAAGCTATTTTATAGCGTTCCGACTTATGCAATGTCCTACCATCATAAGGGACTTTTTGGGACGGTACTGTATCATCAAAGTCATCAGGACCAGCTATTACCTCTAGCACACTTGCGCAATCTTCTACGGTATGGGCTAAAATACCAACTGTATCGAAAGAAGAAGCATAGGCCACTATGCCATGTCTAGAAATGCTACCATAAGAGGGTTTAAATCCCACAAGTCCACAAAATGCAGCTGGTTGCCTAACGGATCCCCCTGTATCAGTTCCAATGGCAATATGGCACATTTTTGCTTTTACAGCTGCTGCTGAGCCACCAGAGGATCCACCAGCCACTCTTGTTTTGTCTAAGGGATTCAGTACCGTACCAAAATAAGCGTTTTCTGAAGAAGAACCCATACCAAATTCATCACAATTCTGATGGCCAATAATCAACGCATCAGCTGATAAGAGCCGTTCGGTAACCGTAGCATGAAATGGAGAGATATAATTGGTTAAAATTTTGCTACCGGCCTGTAATGGATGATCCTTGTAGCAAATCATATCCTTTAACCCAATAACCATTCCTGCTAAGGCTCCTCCCTTAGCTTGTTGTATTTTTTGATTTATAGCATAAGATTTTGTTAGTATTTCTTGCGCATACACATTCACAAAAGCATTCAGATCCTTTTGTTCTTGCACATGCTGCAATAACTTGGTAACTACTTCTGTAACCGTAACTTTTTGTGATGCTAGTAAGGGGCGTAACACATTAAAGGAATAATAATCGTGCAGAATAGCCATACGTAAAATAGAGGTTACGGTTTATAGAGGTTACGGTTTTTGGAAAGCCATCTCTTCTTTCAGACCTTTGTAAGCTGAGAGCTCCATCTCTACTGCACCTAGCATGAGATTAACTTTTAGTTTTAGCGGAATTTTGTTGGCATCATTTGAAATAAATATTTCTACCGGACGATTTCCAGTAAATATACTATCTTCAACAGGAATCAAAGGTGCAAAAACCATCGCTTCGATTTTACCTAGTTTAGTGGTAATCACCTTCTTTCCAAGAAATAAGATAACTATATTTTCATAAATCTTTTTTTCATATAAACCACTTATCACAAACGTATCCCCTGGCTTTAAATGGGTAGTATCAATAGAACGCATTGAATAATAAGCACTTACAAGATCTTTAATATTGTGGTTAGGAATAGGAAAGTAGGTTACCTCCTGTTGCATATTATTGGTGCTTTCAGCTATTTCTACTCTGGCCTGATTTGTTTTATAGTCAAAATCAGTTTGATTTTTTTTTGTATAATTATGTTCCTGAATATGTTCAATAAATTTATGAGGACGCAAAAGATCCACATCTAAATAAGATTCCCAGGTATTGTCTACTTTAATATTTAGCAACTCCAACCCACTAGCGGAAACACCTTTTATTTGAATTTTATAGCACGCATGTCCGTTTATCTCATGCAACTGTTCGTCTACCCCCATAGTGGCTGTGCCTGCAGACAAATAACCGTAAGAAACTTGATATTCTAGCCACTCTCCCTGACGAAAAGGAGGCACAGTTACCTGAGCATCTGCATTACTTATCAAAAAACCCATAAGCAAATAAAGTGGGCAAAATAACTTCTTTAATACGTATTGTATATGTATAAACGCCATGAGGATATAACAATAAAATTAAGTAAATAAATTATAAATTGGGTGAAGTGTATGATACACAAGATTACGGTAAAAGGAGTAATAAACCAAATCTATCCTAAATAAACGGGCATTCCATCATGCCATATGTAGTTTTTACGAAAAGTAAATCATAGCAATGGGAAAGCACTTTTTATTTCTTTTTTATTTGATTTAAAAAATAATCTAAAAACCAAGCAGCTTAAATAAAGCTATTGCCTACTGCCTACTGAAAAGTTCAATACTTCCTTTTCTAATCACAGGTGGGCTTAAGGTGCATTTTGATCTTTTTTTGCTAAAAAACACAGTTGTATGATACGATACAGTTGTATGATACGATTGTATGCTATACTTCCATGGCCAAGGCTGTAAACAGCAACATAGACATTTGGGAAATATGAAATAGGAAAAAAAGATAGAAAAAGCTATCTTAGCTTGGGTTTTAAATACCAAAAAATTGGTATCCACTCAGATGTGTGGTGAAAAAGATCTGCTGTTTTCAGGTCTAAATGCTTGCAAACATGGTTTATTGGTTTGTGTAGCTTTTTTATAAGGGCACGTTGTTTTAATGCATTATATATTATAAAATGAATATAAAAGTAAAAAAATGTTTTTTAAACAGTTGTTTATCAGTATTATCCTTAATAGTTATTGGTGGAAATTGCAAAAACAAACGCAATATTCAAGCAGAGGAGAAGGGATTCCATACGGCACCTGATTACAGGCACCCGCACTACACGCCAGAAGCATTTAAAGAAATGCTGGTACCAAAATCACCTAAGGCCATTACCAGTTTTAGAAAAAAACTAGAAACTAGACAAGCTAAATGGCTTGCAAATGGATCAGTAAAAGAACCATATGAAATTTGGAGCGCCTATAGGTCAGAAGTACTACAAAAACTAGAAGCACAAGGATTAGAGGCCCTAACAAATTATTATAATAGTTGGGGTAGCCTGATCAAGGAGCCCACAGAAGCAAATGAAGAGCAGATGATAGAGGCAGCTAAAAAACTACGAGCGGATATACAGGCGCAACAGGCATTAGAAAAATTTGCTAGGGATACATACAATAGCCTAGAAAATACTAGGCTTACTGAACCTATATTGTCTTATTTCGATTATTTCTACTTTATCCTTTCTAAATCAGAATACAAATTACATCATACCATTAAAAAAATACATTTTAATTTAAAGGAATGGAAAAAAGATAAGCGCCCATCTGGCTTACAGCTATGGAGCAGTATTAAAAAGGCCCATGCAAAACGCATTAAAGCTTCTCCTACTTTGCAGTATAAAGAAAACCTATCGAGTATTGAAGAAAGTTTAAAACGCGTTGACCAGTTGGCAGATAACCCCTATAGCCTAACCTGTAAAGATATGCAAGAAACTTTACCAAATGGGCTCAAAAAGTTAGATACGTTTTTAAACGACGAAATACAAGAAGTAAAAGACAAAGACGATATAAAATCGCTAAATACCTATCGTAAGCTTATCGATATAAGCTAACTGATATTAACGCAATATATCTATTAGCCTAGCGTTTTTTCTAAACTGATTTTAAAACCTAAAACAACTCAATTACGCTCTTCCACACCTTTTACTTGATTAAAAAAAAATCAAGCACCCTACGCTCAGATGGCCATGGAGCAGATATATGATGTATTACGAAAATATTGGGGATATAACTCTTTTCGACCCCTACAGGAAGAAATTATTACCAGCATCCTGCAGAGTAAGGATGTATTGGTTTTCTTACCTACTGGTAGTGGTAAATCGATTTGTTTTCAACTACCGGCTTTATGTAGGCAAGGTTTGACCCTAGTGGTTACGCCACTTATTGCGCTTATGAAGGAGCAGGTAACACAACTTTCCAAAAGAGGCATCTATGCAGAAGCAATTTTCTCAGGCATGTCTAGCTTGGAAATAGAACGAAAATTGGATAATTGTGCGTATGGTCCTGTTAAACTGCTTTATGTCTCACCAGAACGATTGCAGACCGATCTTTTTAAGCTTCGGGCCGCTGAGATGAATATTATAACGCTGGTGGTAGATGAGGCCCATTGTATTTCTCAATGGGGATATGATTTTAGACCTCCGTATTTAGAAATCGCTCTTTTTAAGCAAAAAATTCCAAAAGCCAATACCATTGCTTTTACTGCTACTGCCACTAAAAAAGTTAAGATGGATATTCAAAAGCGTTTACAACTCAAAAATCCGCTAATTTTTACCCAAACTTTTCATAGGCCTAATTTGGTTTACTGGGTACGCAAAGCAGACCATAAAGAAGCACAGCTACTCAAAGCACTACAACACGCTTCTGGTTCAGCTATTATCTATATGAATACACGTAAAAGAACAGAAACCATTGCTGCTTTTTTAAATAAAAATGGTATTACAGCTGAATTTTATCATGCTGGTTTAACGATAGCTGATAGAACCATGAAACAAGAAGCCTGGAGTCAAAATAAGGTGCGGATTATGGTAGCCACAGCAGCCTTTGGTATGGGCATTGATAAGGCAGACGTTTCATTAGTAGTACACTTAGATCTACCTTGCTCGTTAGAAGCCTATTGCCAAGAGACAGGACGAGCTGGCCGAAATAATAGCCCGGCATATGCTATCCTTTGGTATGATTTACAAGATATTGCACTTTTACAACAGAGATGGAAAGAAAGTTATCCTACGATTGAACAAGTAAGAAACATTTATCAACATTTGGTTAATTACTATACAATAGCGGTAGGTTCCCACGCTTTTGTGACCTATGATTTTGACCTAGAAGATTTTAAAAAAAAAACAGGATCCTATACAAAAGAAACCTATTATGGATTAAAAGTACTAGAATCAGAAGGGTTGATCCAGCTCAATGAAGCCTATTACCAGCCATCTAAGATTTATTTTCTTCTGTCTAGAAAAGAACTGTATGCATTTCAAATGCTACATCCCTCCTATGATCTATTAATTAAAGGACTGTTAAGGCTCTATGGAGGTACACTTTTTACCCCATATGGTATTATAGATGAAAAGAAAATAGCCCAACTCATCCAATATATGGAAGCAAAAGTACATGAACAATTACATGCATTACATCGATTAAAAATAATTGAATATATGCATAAAAAAACAAATCCACAGATTACTTTTTTAACACCACGTTATCTTACTGCTGAACTACCGCTTCGTATTGATAAAATTGAAGAAAAAAACAAAAATGCTTACCAGCAAATAGCAGCCGTTATACAATACATTACCAATGACCGGCGTTGTCGATTGGCTACTTTATTGGATTATTTTGATGAAGATGAATTCATTTGCAATAAATGTGATATTTGTAAACGAAAGTCTCCTCAAATGGTGTCCATGCACGGGTGTGGTACAACTGCTGATGTATCCGTTCACTCAATGGCGTCAACTTAAGGTTTAGCTGTTATTGATAACCAAGTAGAATAGGAGGGTAGGCTAATCATGAATTGCCTTAAGTTGACGCCATTGACCGTTCACTTGCGTGGTAGCCGTATTTTATAGATTATAACAATTAAAGCTACTTTTTTTGCTTGATCAAAAAAAGTAGCCAAAAAAAATCAAGCGCTGGTGAAAAAACTGCTGAAAAGAAAGGAAAAAAACCGAAAATCAAATCTCGCTCCTACGGAGCTCAGACAAAGTGATTTTCTTTTATTTTTTCCTTTCTTTTCTTTCCACAGTTTTTTTAAGGCGCCTTTTTTATAAACTTACATTATTGCGCTATTTTTAAATAGGCATAGGCCATTCCACTGAACGGATACATTTTCTATAAACTTACATTATTGCGCTATTTCTAAATACGAACGTGAACAAATACACATAGGTCAAACGATTGAACGGATACGGCTTAGAGGGTGGGTGTTTGGCCTATTTGCATATGAAGTATTTCCTCTAATAGATCGCATATCACTGCGTAAGAGGGGGCCTCTACTAAACTTAATCGATAGTTTTTTATGAACTGAATCCCTCTGAAATAATTTGTATAGTGGCGTCTCATTTCTAGTATGCCCAGACGTTCCCCTTTCCACTGTATGGCGTGGACTAAATGTTTTTTTACGGTTTCAATACGTTCTTGTAGGGTAGGGGGGGGTAGTAATGTACCGGTTGCATAGTAGTGTTTGATTTCTCTAAAAATCCAAGGATAGCCAATGCTGGCCCGGCCAATCATAATGCCATCTACTCCATATCTCTTTTTATAGGTTACAGCTTTAGCAGGGTTATCAATATCACCATTTCCAAAAATAGGAATATGAATACTGGGGTGTGCTTTTACTTGGGCAATATAGCTCCAGTCTGCTTCTCCTTTATACATTTGTTGCCGGGTTCTTCCATGAATGGTTACTGCTTGTACGCCTACATCTTGAAGCCGTTGCACTACTTCTAAAATTTTAATGGATGCATGATCCCATCCTAGCCGTGTTTTAACGGTAACTGGAATAGACACTTGCTTGACAATTTCTGCAGCCATAGCCTGCATTTTAGGCAGATCTAAAAGAATACCAGCACCCGCTCCTTTGCAAGCTACCTGTTTAACAGGACAGCCATAGTTAATATCCAATAAAGTAGGTTGTGTATTTTCTACTATGACAGCCGCTGCTTGCATAGTTTCTATGGCTTCTCCAAAGATTTGTATGCCAATAGGCCGTTCGTGATTATATATTTCTAGTTTTTTTACACTTTTAGTAGCATTTCTAATGAGACCTTCGGAGGAAATAAACTCCGTATACATGAGATCAGCTCCCTGTTCTTTGCATATAGCACGAAAAGGAGGGTCACTGACATCTTCCATAGGTGCCAATAAAAGTGGAAAATTGCTCAATAGGTAATTCCCAATTTTTAACATAATCAAGGTACATACTTATTGCTATCGTATATATGCATTTTTATGCATTTTGATGGCCTACGCGTTCCCATAATTCTCCTCTATATGCATCCCAGTCTGTAATAAGCTTTTTAGCCACATCAGAAGCAATGGCTGCTTGCGCAACTGCTATAGAAACGACAGATAGTAAACGCGAATCCATTGGTTTGGGTAGTAGATATTCTTTTCCAAAGCTGCTGTTGCTACCATAATATTTACGAATCATAACGGGTGTTTCTTCATGTGCAAGCGTTTGAATAGCTTGTACAGCAGCCTGTTGCATAGCAGTGGTGATGGCAGAAGCCTGTACATCTAAAGCGCCCCTAAAAATATAAGGAAAAGCAAGTAAATTATTTACTTGGTTAGGGTAATCTCCTCGGCCCGTAGCAAAGATAACGTCTGCTCTAGCAGACATAACCGCTTCGTAAGAAATTTCTGGTACCGGATTCGCTAAACCAAAAACAATAGGGTCTTTAGCCATTTTTGCTACACTTTCTGCCATTAATACATCTCCGGAAGAAAGCCCTATAAAAACATCTGCTCCAGTCACCGCATCATGCAGGGTATGTACGGAACGATCTGTAGCGAAGGGGGCTTTAATAGGGTCAAGCTTCTCTCTATCTTTACGGATTACCCCTTGTCTATCACACATAACGATATGATCGGGTTTCGCTCCCAAAACCATTAAAAGCTTTGCGGTAGCTATGGCTCCTGCTCCAGCTCCACTAAAAACGATCTGTACTTTCGAAATATCTTTATTTGCAACTAATAAAGCGTTCAGTAAAGCTGCACTGGCTACAATAGCCGTGGCATGTTGGTCATCATGCATAACAGGTATCTGCAACTGTGCCATTAACGCTTCTTCAATTTGGAAACACTCAGGTGCTTTAATATCCTCTAGGTTAAGTGCACCAAAAGTAGGCGCAATGGCTTTGATAATTTGTATGACATCTTCCGGAGTAGTAACATCTATTTCAATATCAAAGGCGTCTATTCCAGCGAAACGTTTTAAAATCATTGCTTTTGCTTCCATAACAGGTTTAGCGGCCAATGGGCCAATATTACCATAGCCTAATACAGCGGTACCATTTGAAATAACAGCTACCAGGTTACCTTTTCCAGTATATTGATAAACCTTATCATTAGATGCTACAATCTCTTGGCAAACCGTACCTACACCAGGCGTATACGCTAGTATGATATCACGAGGGGTATGTAATGATTTGGTTATACAGCTACCTATTTTTCCAGCAGGAAATTGCGCATGATATGCTAAAATTTCTTCATGGGTAACGATTGTTTTGGACATATTGTATAGAAGATGATTGTTATTATAGTGCTTGGTATTATTTAGTTACGCCTATGTTACGCTATTAGTATAATCTGTTTTAGACGTTTGCTGTAACGGCTTTGAAAGTTACCATTTTCAAACATGTATTCCAAAAGTGTTTTCTTTATAATAGTATTATTCAGTAGCTTTTTATTGGAAGGCTCCTTTCGTTGTTTTATATTAGCTGCCATTCAGGATTAGCAAAATATTAGAGCTTTTTAAACAATCCGAGGCCGTTGCAATAGGAAGTGAACAAATACATTAAAAACATTTCTACCACGCAAGTAAACGGATACTTATTTTGAGGGTTCTCCCTGCAATATCTGTTCCATAGCCTCTCTCCAAGCATCTATTTTTTGCATAAGCATATCGGCCTGAGATATATCCTGTTTTTTTATTTTAAAGTTCTCTACTAGGCAATCAAATGCCACCATAGCCAATAAATCTTGTTGATCTTGAATACGAAGCTTTTTTTGATAATTTCTAATGCGCTCCTCTAGCATTTTATTTGCTTGTCTTACAAAGGTCTCATCTTCTGGCTGAACCTTTACAGGATACATGCGATCAATGATTTTAATTTTTATAGAAAGCGCTTCCATGATTTTATGCTTGTTCAAAATAGGCTAAACAAATATCTATTTCTTTGATATACGTATTGATTTGACGTACTAATTCATCATTTTTATCTGATTTAAATGGTTTTTTTAAATTTTTATCAACCTGAGTGGATACATTAAGATGGGTTTTTGATATGCGCAATAGCTCTTTTAAATCCCTATTCTCCTGTTCCAATTGCAAGGTTTTTTTTTGGTAACGCGCATGGCTCTGCAGAAGCTCTATAAATATCTTTTCAAAACGTTCTATTGTGGGACCATTCGCTCCCTGAGCGCCTTGCTTATCTTCTGATGATGGCATTTAAATCACGTTCAAAAGTTTGCATGAGCTGATGCATGATTTGATCAATACGGGTATCATCCAATGTTTTTTCTTTATCCTGTAAAGTAAAACGAATGGCATAAGACTTTTTGTCTGCTGGCAAATGTATGCCTTCGTATACGTCAAAAAGTTTTACCGCTTGGATATTTTTATGACCTTTTTTTAAAACTAAGTCTTTTATGTTTTCGAATAAAACGGTCTTGTTTACTACCAAAGCCAGATCTCTTTTGACAGCAGGGAATTTAGAAATAGGTAGATATAACCGGTGCAATCTGTTGATTTCTAATATTTTATTCCATTGAATATCTGCAAAAAAAACAGGTTGCGCTATAGAAAAATAATTTAGGATAGAGGGCTTTACCTGCCCCAGAGTCATTACCTCTACGCCTTGGTGTGTAACTTGAGCAGCCTGTTTATAGTATGGATGTGTTATTTCCCCATAGGAAAGATCTATTATTCCCAACTTTTGGGTTAATTGTTCTATAGTCATCCTTAACTGTTGTAACGTTACAGGGCCCAATTGCTGTACCCAATTAGGCTCTTCTATTTGGCCTGTAAGCCAAATAGCTAATCTTTTTTCTTCTTTATATTCGCTATCAACTTGGCTATAGACTTTTCCAAACTCAAAAAATTTTAAATCACATTGACGACGTGCAAAGTTATAGGCAATTACTTCCAATCCACTAAAAAGCAGCGTATGACGTAATACATTTGTGGATGTGCTAAGCGGGTTAAGAATCGAAATTTCTTTTTCTTGGCCCCACATAGCTACATCGTAGGTCTTGCTTAGAGAATTGGTCCATATTTCATAATAGCTGTTAGCTGCTAACATTTTACTAATTTCTTGTTCAATCTTATAGGCTTGGTCTATCTTGTTCTTAGGCGCTAAGTAAGCGGTAGTTAAATTACCTGTAATGGACAGGGCATCATATCCATAAATACGAGCAATTTCCTCAATAAAATCAATTTCCCGGGTTACGTCTACCCTATAAGGCGGTACCTTAGCCCTAAATCCTTCGTGCGTTTCATCTTCAATATCAATTTCTAAATCAGTTGTAATTTGCTTAATAAGGGTTGGACTCATTACCGTACCCAAGCATCGTGTAATTTTTGCATAGGTAATGGGAATGGTAAAATGTGCTAATTTAGTGGGGTAAAGATCTATTACCTCAGAGATTTCTGCAGCGGGCATAAGTTGTTGTAACCATACAGCTGCTCTTTTTAATGCATACAGTACCATATTAGGATCTGTGCCGCGTTCAAACCGAAAAGCAGCAGCAGTGCTAAGGTTATGCTGTCTGGCCGTAGTCCCTATAGCGGTTGGATTAAAATAGGCACTTTCTATAAAAATATTTTGGGTAGTATGGGTAATGCTTGTTCTTATGCCTCCGAGGACCCCTGCTATTGCTATGGGGCCTGCTACATCACAAATCATTAGCTCATCACCAGTCAGTGTTCTTTCTACACCATCCAAGCCCATAAACCGTTCCCCAGGAGACCATTGTTTAACCATAATCTCCTTACCCAAAAGGGTATCATAATCAAAAGCATGCAGCGGTTGACCTAATGCATAGAGTATAAAATTGGTTACATCTACTACATTATTAATAGCTTTTACGCCAATACTTGCTAATCTAGTACAAAGCCACGTAGGAGATGGTTGAACGGTCACATTTTTAAGCAATAGTCCACAGTAACGTGGACATAAAATGCTATCTACCGAGCTTATTTTTAATGGTAAAGAGCAGGGAACCGTGCTAAAAGCATCCACAGTAGGTAAAGTAATAGGAAGATGCAAAATGGCTTTAAGATCCCTGGCCACCCCTAGGTGTGAACAGGCGTCTGCTCTATTGGGTGTAATATCGATATCCAAAATTTCATCCAATACATCTTTAAAATAGACTTTAGCAGCGGTTCCAGCAGGTAATGTAGTAGCTAATGCCAAAATACCCTCATCTGCTGGACCTAATCCAATCTCTTTTTCTGAACAGATCATTCCTTCAGACAACTCCCCTCTTATTTTTACTTTTTTAATTTGAAAAGGAATTTGAGCTATATAATTGTAAATAATAGTGCCTACTGGTGCTACTATTACTTTTAGTCCAACCTGTATATTCGGGGCTCCACAAATAATAGAAAGAGGTTTAGCTGATCCAACATCCACTAAGGTTTTTTGTAGCCTATCTGCATTGGGATGTGGGGTACAGGAGATTACTTGACCTATTATAAGTCCTTCTAAGCCGCCTTTAATCGTAGGATGTATTTGGGTAACTTCTAACCCGCGTTGCGTTAAGAGCGTTGCTAATTCCAAGGTATTCACAGGTAAATCGATATAAGATTTCAGCCAGTTTAGTGATATTTTCATAATTCATCTCTATGGTATCAAATAGGATTCATAAGGTTTATTTCTTAAACGATTCCATTCTCGAATAAATAAGCCGGTTATTAAGGAATTATCTGTAATCATTATTTCTTGTAAATTACATGTTTGCATGATCAATTTAACCAAGGTAGCTGACAAGGGCACAAGTCTTAAGAAAGCAGGCTCAATGCAAATCTTGTTCTCCAAAATGCCAACGGGTGTGGTCAGTATAATATGATAAATTTTAAGGAATTGCTCTATAGATATGTTTTTTATGGTATCATTTGCTTTAGGGGTTGTACAAGGGTAATGCAACTTATATAACATTAATAATGTACGGAAAGCGCCCGAGCTTCCAATAAGCTTACGAGGCTTATATAGATTTGCTGCAGCAAAAAATGACCCTAAAACAGTGTGGTAATACTTTTCTAAGTCAGCAACCTGAGCAGTTGTAATGGGATCATTATAAGAAAATAGTGAGGCAACCCGACGTATACCAAGTTCAAAACTCTTTTCCCATAATTGTTGTTCATGGTTAAATATAATACACTCGACGCTTCCGCCTCCTATATCAATAATGACATCATTCCCATTTTGTTTTGTTAACGTAAGGGAAGCACTAATGCCAAGATAAATTAGATTTGCCTCTTCTACACCTGAAATAATTTCCACTTCAATATCAGTTGCCACTCGGATATCCGAAATGATTTCAGTTGCATTGGGTGCTTCACGTAAGAGGCTTGTAGCCTTAGCAACGATATATTTAACACCGATTATATCTATTTTTTGTTTAATCCTTACTAAAATATCTACAATATTTTTTTTGTCTACTAGGGATATAGCAGCTTGCCACAGCGGTTGTTTACTCATAGTACCTATAAATTTTTCTTCGTACAACACCCTATATTCTGCTTGGCCAATGATGCCTACTAAAACTTTTATAACATTAGTACCTAAATCAATGACAGCTAATTTTTCCATAACATTAAAATTAAAAGGATGTTTTATTACGCATGCTATAGATACTGCTAAAGGGTAATCTTTTTTTCTAAAAAAGATATACTCCACTTGAGATATGGTATTATTTCAAAATTGATTTGCCTATTTACCACTTGGCCATAGCCAGGAATAATATAGTTTGATTTCAGATTATCAACAGTTGGGGTGCAATACAAAAGACGAGATATTCCAAATTGCATGCCTCCATAGAGTCCACTATGCGGAATGAGTGTAAGCTCAGAACCCAAAATGAATTTTGACCAGTGTGCAATGCGGGGATTAGACATAGAGGTAGTACCACCACTAGGAGGCGTAAGGTTAAAGCGGCACTGTCCATAAGCAATTCCCATATAAGCATTTGTAAAACGATTATTATTGGGATGTACAACATATAAAAAGGCACCTGACCCATATTTTCCTTTTGATAAATACAATTTATTATTATGGACGGTATTAGGCTGATAATTTCCTTGTCCTATCTCAATAGATAATTGTATATCGCCACGAAAATGGAGATCAATGCCCCCTTCATAGGTCTGATGAGCCTTTGTATATAATCCACGTATCAGCCCAAACCAATTTAATTTTATGCCAATATGCTGTAGAAACGGAATATAATTAGGTAGGAGTATCGGTTTGGGGACAAAAAAGAGTTGCAAAAATTCCAGCGCGTTTTTATGGGCAGATGTAACCAATGGTAATGTCTTATTCTCTACTTCGGGCTCCTCTTGCTTTACTTCTGTATCTCTTTCTGTATCGCTAGGTATTACTTCTTTACCTGTAGCAACTACTTCTTTATTTCCCATAAGCTTGTTTAGCGCTTCAGGTAAAGCAGGAGATGGTGCAATCTCTTGAACCTTAGTAAGGTTATACGCTTCCTTAACGGAATCACCATTTATATGATTTGCCGAAACCATAGCAGAACTAAAAAATGTATGCGCAACAGTGACCAGTAAAGTTTTTATTTTTTTGTGCATACCGTCTATTTCAAAGTATCAATAATTAAATGTAAAATGCCATTTTATGCTAAAGCATGGCCATCACCCATCTTTCTTTTTCATGTAGATCTTTATGTAAAGTTATTTGCTTAAAACTTGCACGATCTAGCAAATCTACAATATTTTTGCCTAATGCTTCGTTGATTTCTAAACAGAGTATACCATTTGGCCCCAAACGATGGAACGCTAGCTGGATAATGCGTTTATAAAACAGAAACGGATCAGCATCATCCACAAATAAAGCCAAATGTGGTTCGTAGTGTAGTACATTTGGATGCATAAGGCTTTTTTCCTGCATTCGAATATAGGGAGGATTGCTAACAATTAACGACAAATTGCCGGGAGGCAACTGTTCCGTTAATATATCCATGGCTATAAAATGCACTTCTACCCCTAATTGTTTTGCATTATAGGAAGCAACGGCTAATGCTTTCTTGCTTATATCCACTGCTTCTACTACCGCTTGCGGAAATTGTTGCTTAAGCGTAATAGCAATACAACCACTACCTGTTCCTATGTCTAGGATAGAAACTGGATTAGATACATAGTGCATTAAAAAGGTTACCCATTCCTCTGTTTCTGGCCGTGGAATAAGCACATCAGGCGTTACCTTAAAAAGGTTGCCAGCAAAATAGGCTTCTCCAATGATATATTGAAGTGGTTCATGTTTTTTCAATCTATTTATGGCATCCAGAAGTTTTTTTTGCATAGCTGGAACAATTTTTAGTAAGGGGTTAAGTATAAAATCTGCCGACTCCACTTGAAAATAATAACACAATAGTTGTTTACTAATGGCACAACATTCCGATCGATTTTGTATAGCAAACGCTAATTCTTTACACAATAGGTTCGATAGTTCCAGAATAGCTATTTCAACTGTAGAAGTAGCTATATTAGAAAATGGATACATAAGATAGTCATAATTTCTCTTACTGAAGTGGTTAAATGCTCAACGCTTACATTACCTAACGTTTGTTTTAGATAGTATGTTATAGTACTACACACCGAGACCGTTGCAATAGAAAATTGCAGCGATTGGCTAATATTTAAGGTATTACATTAAAAATGCTTCCAGCAAGATAATGTAATGATACTGTTGATTGAAGCGACGATTGAAGCGGGTTCTATTTTTCATCCGTTTTTTGCGTGTACGCAAAAAACGGATGAAAAAATCGATTAAAAAGTTAGAAACCTTTGCAAGTTAACTTATAATTATTATATTAAATTGAGTCATTTATTGCAGCAATATACGTAAAAAAATTTAAAATATTAAAATAAAATAATAAATAAAATAATAATGAGAAAAATACGAACATGGGTTGCGTGTATTAGCTTTATCAAATATTTATTAGCTTTATCAAAAATCATAGTTAGTTAAGTTAGTTAGTTATAGTTAGTTAGACAGTCAAATTTCTAAAGCTTACTTTAGACGCTTGAATTTTCCTATTTTAAATATTTCCAAATGTCTATTACCCTTAATACACCAATAAATATAGGATCGCACAGTAATAAAGCGTCTATGCCAGTGGCACTTTCAACTTCTAAAACAGCCATTCTCATAGCCCTAACTACGCTGACCCAACCATTAGCACAAACAGAAGAATACGTTGCAGAACTAGCTTTTTTGGCACGCACTTGGGGATTGGAGATTGTAAAAACTTTTATACAACGATTGGACCACCCACATAGTGCTACCTTTGTAGGAAAAGGAAAAATAGAAGAAATAGCTGACTGTATAAAGACAGAAAACATTGGTTACGCTATTTTTGATGATGAACTTTCTCCTCCACAGGTACGTAACTTAGAAAAATTATTATCATGCCAGATATTGGATAGAAGTTTATTGATTCTCAATATATTTTCTATGCGGGCACAAACCAAACAGGCAAAAACCCAGGTAGAACTAGCAAAGTATCAGTATGTATTACCAAGACTTACCAGAATGTGGACGCATCTTTCAAGCCAAAAAGGTGGAAGTGCAGGTATGCGTGGTCCTGGTGAAAAAGAATTGGAAACAGATAAAAGAGTCATTCAAAATAAAATTACCATTCTACGTAAAAAGCTGGCAGCCATTGAGAAACAGTGTGCTACCAGGCGTAAGGCTCGCATTAATTTAGTTCGGATTTCTTTGGTAGGTTATACCAATGTGGGGAAATCTACCTTGATGAAACTGCTATCCAAAACCAATATTTTAGCTGACAATAAGCTATTTGCTACAGTAGATGCTACTGTACGTAAAGTGTTTTTGAACAATAATGCTGTTTTATTAACTGATACAGTAGGATTTATCCGTAAATTACCCCATACATTAATAGAATGTTTTAAATCTACGCTAACAGAAATTAAAGAAGCAGATGTACTTTTGCATATTATAGATGCATCACATCCTAGTTTTCAGGAGCATATAAAAATAGTTGACCAGACATTGACAGAAATAGGCGCAGAAAATGTGCCCAGAATTTTAGTTTTCAATAAGATTGACGCTATAGAGCCAACTATAAAAACAGTAGAAACAAGCCAAGAAGGCATAACAACAAAAATCCAAGAAGTGGATACCCTTAAGGAAGTAATCTTAAAAAAAGGACACTATAGTAATGCTATTGATGAGCACAATACTGTATTTATCTCTGCTAAGCAGCAGTTGCATATAGATCTTTTAAAAGAAATCATTATAAAAGAAATAGAACCTATTCAGGCAAGAAGATATATAAAAACTGGTTATTAAGCCTACTTCATCAACAGCATAAAATAGGTATTTGCTCACTTGCGTGGTAGCCATATTTTATAGATTATTGATGATTTTATCCATTTTATTTAAAACTACTTCTTTTTATTTAAAACTACTTCTTTTAAAGCTACTTTTTTTGCTTGATCAAAAAAAGTAGCCAAAAAAAATCAAGCGCTGGTGAACAAAGCTGTTGAAAATTCCAGTCTGCAAGCTGAAAATCAGAACTCGCCCAGGCCTACAGCCTAGGGCTCAAACAGGCTGATTTTCTAATACCTTGCAGCCTTTCTTTTCTAGTCACAGCTTTGTTCAAAGCGCGTTTTTTATAAACTTACATTATTGCGTATTTCTAAATACGAACGTGAAAAAATACGCATAAACCACACCACTGAACAGATACCCCCAGTACGCTGAATCTCGAAGCGGAACAGGGGTCCCCGCCAGATGATATATCTGGTGGGGTAAAGCGTAGCCAGCTTTTCAAAGACGAAGAGTAGGCTCAAACAGGCTGATTTTCTACTAAGCTCTCAGACTGAAATTTTCTAATCACAGCTTTGTTCAAGGCGCATTTTTTATGATCTTGTATTATTGTACTTATTGCTAGGTACGAACGAGAACAAATAACACATAGGCCACATGACTGAACGGATACACAGAAATAGCATGCATAATTATATGTGTAATTATAATAATAGCATTGCATTTGCTTCAGCAGTGTGCAAAAAAATCTATCACCTATGCTTTATGCTTACCTCTATCTTGCATTTGGCTAGGTTATTCTTACAATTTTGATTGACACTGACTACGACTGTGTATATTTTCGTTATGTATGGTTAATTACGAAAGTATTTGTCCCTTACATAATGAAATAACAAATACATCATAACGCACATATATAGTGCTATGGCAATAGCAAAGCCAGTTTTAAATGATATCATAGATAAACAGTGGGTATAAAAATTAAATGTATAGATAAACAGCTGGTTTTAGATATTAAACTTACAAATTTTTGTATAATAATCCAATTTGTATGCCTCCTTTACTTTAAAAAAAATAATTGTAGGCTTAAATCTTGCGCTTACTCTAGTTTTGGATTAGATTTGTGGTATAGCATGCAATAGCATATTTTAAACCATTATAATTTAAAGCATCTAAATTTGAAAAAACCATGATCTTTGTAGAAGTAAAGGAAGGCGAAACTTTTGATAGGGCGCTTAAAAGATTTAAAAAGAAAGTAGAACGTGTACGTGTACTCAGAGAGGCTAGGGAGCGTATGTATTATACTAAACCGGCCAATAGAAGAAAAGCAGAAAAATTAAAGGCGATTTATAAATATAGCATCCTTAACAGAGAAAGGGTATAAAAAGGAATGGGTCAAACCGCTCATCTGCGTGATGTATGCATGATAATAAAAATTTTATATCTCTATTTGAGGATTATTTAACAGTAGAAAGGAGGGTAAGTTCGCATACGGTTATCTCTTATAGAACGGATGTAAGGCAGTTTATGCATTATTTATCTAATCAAGCAGTTCCAAAAAAATTTACAGAAGCAACCACACTAGATATACGTGGATGGATTATGTTTTTAGCTAAAGAGGGGCTTAACCATCGTTCTATTAATAGAAAAATAGCTACTATACGTACCTTTTATGCTTTTTTACAAAAAAGAGCGCTTATCGTAATTAGTCCCACTCAGCCATTGAGAAGTTTAAAATGGAAAAAAAGCTTGCCTATTTTTTTTCAAAAAAGAGAATGGTTGTCTTTTTTAGACCAACATACATTTGGTACTACCTTTGCTGGCTTACGTGATCAGTTAATATTGGAGCTGTTATATGGAACAGGTATGCGTTTGGCTGAGCTTTTAGCCCTTTGTGCATCAGACATAAACTTGACAGATGGCACACTTAAAGTGGTAGGCAAACGCAATAAAGAGCGTATTATCCCTTTTCCACGACCATTAAAGCAGTTGATAGAAACATATGTATTAAAAAAAGAACAAATGGGTTACTCCCTTACCGAGAATTTAGTTGTAACAGACCAGGGGAAACCCTGTTATCCCATGTTTATCTATCGAGTAGTCAAAAAATATTTACTTCCAACTATTCGGGCCAGCCAGCACAGTCCTCATATATTGCGGCATACCTTTGCTACACATTTGCTTGATAATGGGTCTGATTTACAAGCTATTAAAGAGCTACTGGGCCATTCAAGTTTAGCTGCCACTCAAATATATACCCATACCTCTTTGACGAAATTAAAAGAGGTCTTTAAAAAAGCCCATCCCAGGGCAGAAGAAGATGTTGATGCTTACACTTTTTAGTAAAAATTATGTATTTTTTACATTCCTTAAGAGAAGCCTATGAAAGTATTAGTACCCATAAAGCAAAATCCCTTTCTATGGGGTTCGGTGTGTTGTGGGCTATTTTTATGCTTGTATTGCTATTGGCTACGGGTAATGGATTTCACAACGGTATTTCCCAGTCTTTTGCACAGTTTGGAGAAAAAACGATGTTGATTTACACAACAGGGTATGCTGGAATAGACCTTCCAACGTCCATGGTTTCGAATTTAGATCAGCGATTGGAAGGCATCCAACAAGCTACCCCTATCTTGTGTCATAATCACGTTGTAACCTATAAAGACAAAAAAAGTGAAAGATACACTTCGATTATAGGGCTCGAGCCTGGCTATGCGGTATTGGCACATTTGTCCATACAAGAAGGACGTTTCTTTACGGCGCATGATGAGGCAGAAGCAAGCGATATTTGTATAATAGGTTTAAAGCTAAAAGAACAACTCTTTGGGAAAGAAAAGGCTATTGGCAAATATATTCTGTTAGGCAGTAAGGGATTGCAAGTAGTAGGTGTGTTAGATCAGACTAATGACCTTGTGCTTAGTAGAAATTCGGATCTATTGGTTACCAATAGCTTTTTTAAGAAGATATTTCCTAGGGAGAGTCGTTATGTATGGTTGATTCGGCTTACCTTAAGACCAACTGCGAATATAGAACTAACAGAAGCGCAATGCCGTTCTTATTTTTCGCGCCATTTAAACTTTGATATCAACGATAAAAAATCGCTTTTTATATGTAGTGTAGCCCGCCATGCCAATGAATGGCATAATTTTTTTAAAAATGTAGCTACTTTTAACTGGATTATAGGTGTCTGTTTCTTACTAACAGGTATAGTAGGTATTAGTAATATGATGCTGGTAACCATTTATGAAAGAATAGAAGAGATTGCGATTCGAAGGGTATTGGGTGCACGTACAGTAGAAATTGGAACTATGATTTTATGGGAAATAGCGCTTGTAACCTTTATAGCGGGTATAATAGGTTTTGCAGCAGGTTTTGTCCTACTGCAATTGCTTAATAATGCAGTAGTGCCACTAATTAAGTCATATTATTTATCGAAGTTAACATGTCCTTCTGAGTTTATTATGGGCGGGTTAGGATTTATATTTCTAGCAAGCTGTTTAGCTAGTATTGTTCCCATTATAAGGGCTGTAAAAATAAAACCGGTGCAGGCATTGGGTGGAAAATAATAGGAAGGAGACGTTTTCTTAATTTTTCATTATATTGCGCTTGTTCAAGAATCCAAGGATGTGCAATTAAATAAGATGTTTGAATACCAAAGTTTGGTTGAAGTATATAACAGCCTCAGAGAGCACAAAGTAAGGACCTTTTTTACGGGATTTGGGGTTATGTGGGCTATGATCATACTGGTTCTTTTGCAAGGAGGCGGCAGAGGATTTTATAAGGGTACCATGCAAAAATTTCATAACTATGGCAACGATATCATCTATATTCAGCCAGGCTATACAGCTGCTGGTAGGCTACCTTTGACTGAAGCGTTAGCAGACCATATGGTCCATCATTTGAATGTTTTTGAGGAGGCCATGCCTATTTTTGAGCATTATCATTCCATTTCGTATGCGCAAGAAAAACAAGACAGCCCTATTTTAGGTGTTCGGGTGGGGTATGAAAAAGTAAACAATTTAGCGCTTGCAGTAGGGCGTTTTTTTACTAAACGAGATCTAGCACAAAAATTACCGGTTTGTATACTTGGCTCAAAAATAAAAAATCAATTGTTTGGTACACATGCAGCCATTGGGAAGTTTATCTCAATAGGTAGTAGCATGGTTTGTATTATAGGTGTATTGGAAGTAGTTGATTATGAGAATGACAAGGCCGTAATTATTCCCAACACCTTCTTTAAAGTATTGTTTCCGACAAGCATTGATACCATTCATCGTATGAACTGTATCCTAAAGCCTAAACAAAACGCTAAAGATATAGAAAAAAAGATTCGAACGTATTTAGCTAAACGACTTCATTTTAAATGGGAAGATCGGTATGCACTGTATATTTTCCCTCCAGACAGAAGGGTTAAATTTTTTCAAACGCTTTTTGTAGTTATACAGGGATTTATTTGGCTGATTAGTTTATGTTTTTTGTTAAGTGGTCTCTTTAATGTTGGGAATATGATGTTAGTTGTAGTGCAGGAACGTACGCAAGAAATTGCCATTCGTAAGGTGCTTGGGGCTGGATCAAAAGATATCATAGGGCTAATTTTACTGGAATCAATTATTATTAACTTGATGGCTGGTATCATTGGTATAAGCATAGGCATAGGCTTGATACAATGGATTAACCGTTATCTATTGCCTATTATCGCTAAGCATGCGGGTTGCACTGATTTTGAATATTCATACACCATTGCGTTGGTTTCCCTAGCCATTTTGGTATGCTCAGGTTGTTTGGCTGGTCTTATCCCTGCTAAAAGGGCATTGTACATTAAACCAATAGATGCTTTAAATAATGAATAAATAATGCGTATTATAACTAAACTTGTGGTAGTCTTGTGTGTAGTAGCTGGAGGCTATTTTGCTTATTCTAAAGTTTATAAAAGGTTACCTACAGTGACCATTAAAACAGAGCAGCCTACCCGTAGAAATATTGTACATAAAAAAGTTTTTTCTGGTAATTTAATACCCCATAAAGAAATTAAACTAAAGACACATATGACCGGTGTGGTAGAAAAGTTATTTGTGCGGGTAGGGGATTATATCCCACAGGGAGCAGCTATTGCTCGTATTAAAATACAACCCAGTACCAAAGCAATAGAGGATGCAGAGAGTAAGTTACGTTTAGCTTCTATTGCACGCAACGAAGCTAGAACTAATTTCCTGAGAAATGAGCAACTTTTTAAAAAAAAGATGTTAGCAAAGCAAGCATATGAAAAGTTTGTAACCGATTGGGAAAAAGAAAAAGAAAATTTTGCTATGGCCCAAAAACATTTGCAAATTGCCCAGCGTGGATACACCAAAGAAAAAGGTATAGATGTAAATGTTATTAAAGCTACTACAAAGGGAACCATTTTAGCGTTACCAGCTAAAGAGGGCAGTATGGTGCAAGAAACGAGTACCCAATCTGAAGGTGGAACTACTGTGGCCATTATTGGAGACATGGATCAATTTATGTTTTCTGCACAAGTAACTGACCTAGATGTAGTGTACCTTACCAAAGGAATGACTTTTGAAGCCTCATTAAATGCCTTTCCAGAGGAAAAATTCCAAGTTACGTTAACTACCATTGCACCGAAGGCCAATGAAAAAGGATTAGAAAGAGGAGACGTTAAGTTTGATATAGAAGGTACTATATCAAAACCAAAAAAATCCAAAATTATATTACGTGCTGGTTATGTAGTACTTGCAGAGGTAATAGTGGAGCAAGTGCAGCAGGTATTAGCCATACCAGATAAAATGATTCAAGAAGAAGGCCATACTTATTTCGTAAAATGCTGGAATGGAACTGAAAATATTAATAAAAATGTTGTACTAGGGCTATCAGATGGCCTCTATACAGAGATTAAAGAAGGCCTTACCGAGGCAGATCAACTCATTATAGAGGAATAATTGGCATGATCCAAATTCAGGCGTTATATAAATCCTACCAAACGGGTACGATTACCAGAGAGGTATTGAAGGGCATAAATTTTCATCTTGAAAAGGGAGATCTTGTGGCTTTAATGGGACAATCTGGTGCTGGCAAATCTACACTGTTGAATATTATTGGTATATTAGACAATTATGACAAAGGGGATTACTACCTCAATGGGGTCCATATAAAAAACCTTTCTAGCCAACAAGCTAGTAAGTATAGAAGTCAGTTGATTGGTTTTGTTTTTCAACGTTTTTATTTAATTCCCTTTAAAACTGCTTTAGAGAATGTAGCTTTGCCACTTTATTACCAAGGTATAGAAAGGCAGGAGCGCCACAAACGTGCATTAGCCATGCTCGATAGGGTGGGATTGTCTGCCCATGCCTATAATAAGCCGAACGCACTTTCGGGTGGTCAACAACAAAGAGTGGCTATTGCACGCGCATTGGTAACGGCTCCTCCCTTAATTTTGGCAGATGAACCAACAGGAGCCTTAGACAGTAGTACTTCTCATGAGATTATGGCGCTGCTTAAGCAAATGAATAAAGAGGGAAATACTATTCTTATTGTAACACATTCCCTTCAGGTAGCACGGCAATGTAATAGTATTCAAGAAATTTCAGATGGGAAAATTGTTCAATAATTTTTTGTTAAATAGGTTGATGATGGAAAAATGGGTTAAATGGTTGCGCTTAGGTATAATAGGCAGTGGCATATTTTTAATGCATGTAACAGCAAATGCTAAGGAAAAGCCCATCAGCTTACAAGAAGCAATAGACATGGCCTTAAAAGAAAATTTGGATATTCAAATAGCTGGAAACAAAAAAAAAGAATCGCTATTGGAGAATAGAATTGAAAGTGTTAACCTATGGTTTCCTACAGTTGCCTACAGGCTGGGCCAACAGAATAGTTGGCGTAAGGAAGGTGCAAATTTTTCCTTTCAATCAGATCCCATTACATTAACATGGAAATTAGACCTTTTTAATAATATTTTTGCTACTAAGATTCGCCGTAAAAACAATATAGTAGTTAACTTAACTGCAGTAAAATCAGTAAGTGAAATATTACAACGCGTGGTTACCTCTTATTATGCACTGGCATTGGCACAAAAAAGATGGGAACTGTCTAATACCCTTGTCAGGGTTGCGGCAGCCAAGTTAAAAATAGATGAAGAAAAATTTAGATTGGGAATAGTATCAAAAATAGATTATTTCAATGCTGAATTGACCTTAAAAAAAGCAAAATTAACCTGGTTGGAGGACCAGGAAGCACTTAAAAAAAATCGCCGCCATTTAAATATAATATTTGGCAAGCCACTACATACAACCATACTGGTGCAATCAGATACCTCTGTTCAACCTATGTGGGATATTACGGCCATTACAAAGGAAAAAGTGGTTGATTTGGAAACAGTTATACAAGAAAACAAAGTAGCCATAGCTGCCACTAAATTAACGCAAACTAAGGTCTCTTATCCACTTTCCTGTTTAAGCATATCTAGTAATTTTTGCTTGAATGATGGTTATACGTATGATTTTAAAAATAGTCCGGTGGGTAAGCAGCAACCCTTTAGCCATACGAATGAGACCTTTAGCAAGTCGCTAAATATTGGGATTAGTCTTAATCTAGATATAGCTGGCTTGCTATTGTTACCTGCACGAATTCAAAAAGCACGTATGCATTTAAATCATGAAAAACTTAATTTAACTAAAGACAAGCTAACGGCAGAAGCCCATTTAGAAGATAAAAGAGGGGCCTATGATCATCTTATAGCTTCACATAAAATAGTAAAAGAGAAACTGCAGCTACAAAAACAAAAATTAGTGGTTGCAAAAGAACAGTATCGACTTCATCAAATACAGCTACTTGAATTGCGGGAAGCAGAAAAAGAGGTTCAACAAGCAGAATACGATGTAATAGATGCAGTTTTTAAAGTAAAAAAAGCAGAATTTGAGTTGTATCATTTGATGGGAGGGAGGGATTTTTTTGTACAAAACATCAAAAAGGGTAGTACTATTAAACTGCGTTAGATATCTAATCTAGCCGTATTCGTTCACCCAATGGCCAATTAAAAATAGTGCAATAATGCAAGGCCATAAAAAACGCGCCTTGAACAAAGGTGTGACTAGAAAAGTTCAGTCTGAAAGGTAGTAGAAAATCAGCCTGTTTGAGCCCAAGGCTGCAAGCCTGGGCGAGTTCTGATTTTCAGCTTTCAGATTGAACTTTTCAACACCTTTGTTCACCAGCGCTTGATTTTTTTTGGCTACTTTTTTTGATCAAGCAAAAAAAGTAGCTGTAAAAGAAGTAGCCTTAAAAGAAGTAGTTTTTTTAAATGGATAAAATCAACAATTATTAAATATTAGCCATTTTCTGTAATCTACAAAATATGGTTATGCAAGTGAACGGATGTCTTTAATCAGCTTGGTGAAAAATTTTTTTCTGCATTTTGGGTGGTTATCGATGCAATTTCTGTTAATGTTATCTGTTTTATTTCTGCAAGTTTTTCTGCGATGTAAAGTAAATAACCTGGTTCATTGCGTTTGCCCCGATAAGGTTCCGGTGTTAGATAGGGGCTATCTGTTTCTAAAACCAAATGTTTAAGGTCTATAGCTGCTATTGTTTCTGCCAATCCGCTTTTTAATATGGTAATAAGGCCGCCAACACCTAGGCTGAAACCCAATTGTATATACTTTTCTGCCTCTATTAAATTGCCTGAAAAGCAGTGAATAATACCTCGTAATGAGCCATCTTGTGCTTTTTCTAGCAATTGCATCATCTCCTTAGAGGCATTTCTACAGTGAATCGAAAGGGGAAGATGATAGGCCTTAGCTAGGTTAAGTTGGATAGTAAATGCTTCTTTTTGCTCCTTCCATAGAGCAGTATCATGGTATAAATCTATCCCTATTTCACCAATTGCTACAAAAGAGTCTTTAGCAAGCCATTCCTCTACTAGATATAGTTGAGAGGTAAAATTTTTTGTTATATGACAAGGATGGATACCCATCATGGGCAGACACGTAGTAGGGTAGGCTGCTGCCACATCCATCATGCTTGCTATGGTTCCTTCATGTATGTTGGGCATGTAGATTTTGGCAACATAATTTTTTTGTGCTCTTTCTAACGATAGTGATAATTCTTTTTGACAATCAATTGTATATAGGTGTGCATGTGTATCAATAAGTTGCATAATGCATAAAAGGTTAATGGTTATCTATTAGCGTTGACCTGGTTCCCAGTTCGATAACTTCCATGTTACCAATTTTGTTGTTATCTATTTCGAAACGTAAAAGCGTACGCATGTAATGTGCACCATGGCGTCCAGCCGCACCCGGATTGAGATAAAGGAGCGGAGGGCGTTTTATATCGCGCATAACACGTAAAATATGTGAATGGCCACATACCAAAATGTCGGGTTGTTTTTGACTGAGTTTTGCACGTATAAGCGGTGTGTATATAGGGGGTATACCGCCTATATGGGTCATCCATACCTTGATTTGTTCGCATTGAAAAATTTGGAATTCAGGAAATTTTTGTCTTATGGCCTTTTCATCAATATTGCCATATACTGCTCTAAAGCAGTTAAAATTATCGAATGCGGCTAGCAATTTGGGATCTCCAATATCTCCTGCATGCCACACTTCATTACACTTTTCAAAGTGATCAAAGATTTTAGGATCAAGCCATCCATGGGTATCAGAGAGTAAACCAATTTTCATAATTAGGCACAAGTAAAAGTTTGTTTTGTCCCCAATTGCACAACAAATTTATTATGGTTTATCATACGTAATGTTATACTGCAATAGGCGCTTGAATAGCTGGATAATGGTTATAATGTAGTAGTGTAAAATCTTCATAAACAAAACTAAACAAATCTGTTACCTCTTGACGAACTTGCATGGTAGGCAATGCATAGGGTTCTCGCTTGAGTTGTAAATTTGCTTGTTCAAGGTGATTATGGTATAAATGGGCGTCTCCTAATGTATGGATTAAGCTACCAAGCTGTAGCTTACACACCTGTGCCATCATTATGGTTAACAATGCGTAAGAGGCAATGTTAAAGGGAACTCCTAAAAAAACATCTGCACTACGCTGGTAAACTTGACAAGATAGTTTGCCATTTGCTACGTAAAATTGAAAAAAAGCATGGCAAGGAGGCAATGCCATTTTAGGAATTTCCCCTACATTCCAAGCACTGATCAATAATCTACGGGAATCTGGGTTACATTTGATTTCGTTTATAATAGAGCTGATTTGATCAATTTTTTCTCCTGTTGCGGTAGGCCAACTCCTCCACTGGTAACCATAAATAGGGCCCAGTTCTCCCTCCTTCGTTGCCCATTCATCCCATATAGTAACCCCATGCTTGTGTAAGTAAGCTATATGGGTATGACCGCTTAAAAACCAAATCAATTCATGAATAATAGAGCGTAGATGAACTTTTTTTGTGGTTACTAGTGGAAATCCATTATTTAGGTTGAATCGCATCTGATAACCAAAAATACTTTTGGTGCCTATTCCCGTCCGATCTTTTTTGTCAATACCCTCTGCTATAATATGCTGGAGTAAAGTTAAATATTGCTTCATGTCTTTTACAAGTCAAGATTTGATCTTTAAATATAATATAGTTTAATATATAATATGGTTTAATACGTCTTTTTGTTAAAATATGGCTGCTACGCAGGTGAGCGGATACAGCATACAAAAGAGCGACTATTATAGTATAAGTATAATGGATATATAACTAAATTATACTATAATGGATAGGTAACCAACCTGCAAGTATTACCTATAGAGCTTGTGTTAATCAATAGCTCACTTTGGGTTACATGCTTCTTTATTTTATGCCTGTTGGTAGTGTAATGTTTAAAAAAATAAATTTAAATTTATATGATTTCCAGATATTTTTATACATATTTTTCCAATCAGATATTATTTATCTGAAAAATATTTGCGCGTTTAAAAAAACAATGTATCTTTGCATTAGGGTTTCCCAATTAGGGAACTAAAGAAAATTGATAAAATCATTTACAAATCTTATCTAGCGCCAACGCGGTGTAACGGGATTAAAATTTAAAATCATCGATTTTCGATGATTTTTGAAAATATGTTCTTTGACTTATTGTAAAAGCAAAAAATGGGGTAGATGCATTTTTGAAAAAAAATGCGCATATTCCAATTTCAAGAGTATGTAAGAAATAATAAAGGGCGTATGGGGGATGCCTTGGCTCTTAGAGGCGATGAAAGACGTGATAAACTGCGATAAGTTGCGGGGATTGGTCTGTACGAGTTGATCCGCAAATGTCTGAATGGGGCAACCCACTCTAATTTATAGAGTATTTCTTGCTTTAAGCAAGAAAAGCAAACCTGGAGAACTGAAACATCTAAGTATCCAGAGGAAGAGAAAACAAATAGTGATTCCATAAGTAGTGGTGAGCGAACGTGGAAAAGCCCAAACCATAGTAGTTTTGGCTATTGTGGGGTTGTAGGACCAACGGAATAAGCTAATATCAAGAACTTAAATTATCTTGGAAAAGTAAGCCATAGAAGGTGAAAGCCCTGTCGAGGTAATTCTTATTAGTTTGGTTGGTATCCTGAGTAGGTCAGTCCCGGTGAAAGGCTGACTGAATTTGCCGGCACCATCCGGTAAGGCTAAATACTCCTAAGAGACCGATAGTGAACAAGTACCGTGAGGGAAAGGTGAAAAGTACCCTGAATAAGGGAGTGAAATAGTACCTGAAACCATACGCTTACAAGCAGTCGGAGTTTTTTTAATTAAAATGACGGCGTGCCTTTTGTATAATGAGCCTATGAGTTAATCTTTTCTGGCAAGGTAAATCCTTTTGAAAGGAAAAGCCGAAGCGAAAGCGAGTCTGAATAGGGCGTTAAGTCAGAGGAGTTAGACGCGAAAGCCGGTGATCTACCCATGACCAGGTTGAAGCGTTGGTAAAACAACGTGGAGGACCGAACCAGTGAATATTGTAACGTTCTTGGATGAGTTGTGGGTAGGAGTGAAAGGCTAATCAAACCGGCAGATAGCTCGTACTCTCCGAAATGTTTTTAGGAACAGCCTTAAGCGTATACTGATAGGGGTAGAGCTACCGATGGGACTAGGGGGGTAACCTACCGTGTCCAGACGAACTCCGAATACTATCAGTTTTACTTAGGAGTGAGGGTTAGGGCGTTAAGGTCCTGATCCGAGAGGGAAAGAACCCAGACCATCAGCTAAGGTCCCCAAATATATACTAAGTTGAACTAAGAAGGTCCAGTTGCTTAGACAGTCAGGATGTTGGCTTGGAAGCAGCCATTCATTTAAAGAGTGCGTAACAGCTCACTGATCGAGCGACAGGGCGTCGATAATGAACGGGCATAAAGTATATTACCGAAGCTATGGCCTTGCCTGCCTTAGGGCAGGCAAGGGGTAGGAGAGCATTCTAATGAAGCCGAAGCTAATAAGTGATTATTAGTGGATTTATTAGAAAAGAAAATGTAGGCATGAGTAACCAAAATAATGGTGGGAAACCATTACACCGTAAGACTAAGGTTTCCATGGCCATGGTTGTCATCCGTGGGTTAGTCGGGCCCTAAGCTGAAGCCAAATGGCGCAGGCGATGGATAATCGGTTAATATTCCGATACTAGCTAGTAATAGAGATGGGGGGACGAAGGAGTGAAAGGCCTGCCTTCTGACGAATTAGAAGGTTAAAGCCCGTAGATAATAGGTGTAGCAGGCAAATCCACTACACTTGTCGAAGGTAATAGTACTGTGATCCTTCGGGAGAGCAGATAATGGCCCTAATCATACTTCCAAGAAAAGCCTCTAATTGTTAAGTGCTAGCTAACCGTACCGTAAACCAACACAGGTAGTCGAGGAGAATATCCTAAGGTGTTCGAGTGATTCGTGGCCAAGGAACTCGGCAAAATAGCCCTGTAACTTCGGGAGAAAGGGTGCCTCGCTAATCCTCTTTTTGAGGGTTGGAAGGCCGCAGTGAAGAGGCCCAGGCGACTGTTTACCAAAAACACAGGACTTTGCAAAATCGAAAGATGAAGTATAAGGTCTGATACCTGCCCGGTGCTGGAAGGTTAATAGGAGGGGTTAAGTCGTAAGGCTGAAGCTCTAAATAGAAGCCCCAGTAAACGGCGGCCGTAACCTTGACGGTCCTAAGGTAGCGAAATTCCTTGTCGGGTAAATTCCGACCTGCACGAATGGTTTAACGATCTGGGCGCTGTCTCAGCCACGAGCTCGGTGAAATTGGAGTGGCGGTGAAGATACCGTCTACCCGCAATGGGACGAAAAGACCCCATGAACCTTTACTATAGCTTAACATTGATAATATGTGGATAATGTGTAGGATAGGTGGGAGGCTACGTAAGTAGTCGTCGGTGAAATACCACCCTTTATCTATGTGTTATCTAATTCTTCGGAGAAGAAGACAGTGTTTGGTGGGTAGTTTGACTGGGACGGTCGCCTCCTAAAGAGTAACGGAGGCTTTCAAAGGTACCCTCAATACGGATGGTAATCGTATGTAGCGTGCAATAGCATAAGGGTGCTTGACTGTGAGACAAACAAGTCGAGCAGAGTCGAAAGACGGATATAGTGATCCGGTGGTTCCGAATGGAAGGGCCATCGCTCAAAGGATAAAAGGTACTCTGGGGATAACAGGCTGATCTCCCCCAAGAGCTCATATCGACGGGGAGGTTTGGCACCTCGATGTCGGCTCGTCACAACCTGGAGCTGAAGCAGGTTCCAAGGGTTGGGCTGTTCGCCCATTAAAGTGGCACGCGAGCTGGGTTCAGAACGTCGTGAGACAGTTCGGTTTCTATCTATTGCGGGCGTTAGAAGTTTGAGAGGGGCTAACCTTAGTACGAGAGGACCAGGTTGGGTAAACCGCTGGTGTATCAGTTGTGACGTCAGTTGCATTGCTGAGTAGCTACGTTTATAAGAGATAAGTGCTGAAAGCATCTAAGCACGAAACTCGCCTCAAGATGAGACTTCAATAAGGGTGGTTAAAGATGATGACCTTGATAGGTTACAAGTGTAAAGTCAGAAATGGCAAAGCTGAGTAATACTAATTACCCGAATGTTTCTTACATATGTGCTTGATTTTGCTTTTACAATAGTCAATTACTATATTATTTTGTATGTAATTTGTACCATTTAATGTGGCAAAAATATATATATTACCATATCTGTATATATTATATTATTCTGTATATAATATATTATTATTACAGTTATTACAGGGGATTTGAAAAGGATTTGAAAAATAAAGGTGACGAAAGCGCTGGTGTACACCTCTTCCCATTCCGAACAGAGCAGTTAAGCCCAGTAGCGCCGATGGTACTCCGGTAACACGTGGGAGAGTAGGTAGTTGCCATTTTTAATTTTTTGTAGAGCGCTAATTATTATAGATGATTAGCGCTTTTTTTATGTGCATAATAGATCTGTTCGCGTGCGTGGCTATTGAAAAATGGCTGTCACGCATGTAAACAAATACTCTTTATTATTACCGTATGTGCTAATATGAATTGTTAGCTATGAATTGTTAGCATCCTTTAGCATCCTAGTTTGTTAAAAATAAAAATTATTATGTATATTCCGGTATAGGCCTATTTTCAACTACTGGTTATCCAGTAGTATCAAGTAGGATATAGTATTAAAACATCATATATAATATAAATTAAAATTTATTTCTTTATGTATACTTTAAATATTACTAAAAAGCTATTTCTATTTTACATAGTCGCTTATCAATTTGGTTGTTCTAATGGAAAACAACAGGTCAATCCTTCACCAAATCCAAATCCAAATCCAACTAGTTCAGATTCAGAATGTTCTTCGTACACTGAAGAAGCATCTGGATCTAATGATCCGGCTGTTACTTACGATAAGATTCGTGAGGATTCTGTTAATAAATTTGATATCAGAAAGATTAGAGATGCTATGGATGTTTTTACATCGGCCAAGCATATAGATACTATTGGTAATATCGATATGTTTACTTTTAAGAGCGGAGCATCAGGCATTTCAGGTGGAAAGTTACACAGTAAGGTTGCATATGGTAGCGCGGTCAATGAGATTGCTAAAGTCTATCAGGGTTTTCATGAGCTTTATACAGAGGTAAAAAAAGCGGCTGAGGACGGTCTAGCTATTAAAGAAGAAAAAGAAGAAAAAGAAGAAAAAGAAGAAAAAGAAGAAAAAGAAGAAAAAGATCATAAAAATGCGCCTTGAACAAAGCTGTGATTAGAAAAATTCAGTCTGAGAGCAATGTAGAAAATCAGCCTGTTTGAGCTTACTCTTCGTCTTTGGAAAGCTGGCTGCGTTCCGCTTCGGGATTCAGCGTACTCACATAGTGGGTACTATGCTGCGTGCGCTTCACCCTCGTGCGCCTTGCCAGCTTCCCAAATCTATTGAGTAATCATAGAGCGAGTTCTGATTTTCAGCTTTCAGACTGAATTTTTAACAGCTTTGTCCACCAGCGCTTGATTTTTTTTGGCTACTTTTTTTGATCAAGCAAAAAAAGTAGCTTTAAAACTTTAAAAGAAGTAGCTTTAAAAAAAATGGATAAAATCATCAATTATTAAATATTAGCTATTTTCTGTAATCTATTAAAATATGGTTGCCCCGCAGGTAAACGGATACATATTTTCAATTACTGGTTATCCGGTATACTAGTAATAGTATCATATAAATTAATTAACTTATAATTTAAATAAATTAAAACCCATTCCTTATTCCTATTATGCATACTTTACATATCACTAAAAAACTATTTCTTTTTTCTATGGTTACTTCTCAATTTGGTTGTTCTAATGGAACACAACAGGTCAATCGTTTACCAAATCCAAATCCAACTGCTCCAACCTCTTCTTCTTTAGAAGAGACAGAAAAACGCTTGAGGGCGCATGTAAGCTATTTGTCAGAGACAATAGGCGTGAGAAATATAGCATATTTTGAAAAATTAAATGAAGCAGCTAAGTATATTGAAGAAGCATTTAGAGAAGCAGGATATAGCAGTACCAACCTTACTATTATCCCTTATACTGCAAAATATACAGGAGAAGCATTTAAAAATGAATATGATACTAATAAAATTATTAAGGGTAACCCTTATAAAATGACTATTATAGAAGCTATTGTTAATAGCAATCCTGATGTTAATACAAATAACGAATGCGTTGTAATCGGAGCGCATTATGATACTGTAGATGGTTCACCAGGAGCAGATGATAACGCTTCAGGAGTAGCCGGGGTTTTGGAAATTGCCAAGCATATGCTAAAGTATGAGGGAAAAATTGAAAAAACTTTAAAATTTGTATTATTTCCTAATGAAGAAGAACCGTATAGTTTAGATTCCAAAGCAGTAGACAGAAAAGCAACGGCAGCAAAATATGGAGTAGATACTATGGGCAGTAGGGTTTATGCAAAAATGGCTAGGGAAAAGGGGGAGCATATGGAAGTAGTAGTACTTGAAAGTATAGGATACTTTTCTAATGAACCAGGTAGTCAAAAATTTCCTTCTATATGTCGTATTTCTTTAGCTCCTCTTTTTAAGCTATTGGGCTATCCTGATATAGGTAATGAAGCTGTATTTGTTTCCAAGCGGGGAGCGTCAAAAGAATTTGCAGACCGATGTATGTCAGCCTCTAAGAACGCTAAGGTAGCATTTCCTATAAATTATTTTTCAGCACCACATTGGTTCCCTATATTGGGACGGCTTGTTGAGCGATCTGATCATGCATCTTTTTGGCGAGAGGGTTTTGATAAGGCTATAATGATTTCAGATACAGCTGATAGTAGAAACAAAAATTATCATAAAAATACTGATACTATAGCGGACGGTAGTGTAAATTTTAAAGAATTTACCAAACTGGTAGAAAATTTAAAGGAAATAACTGAAGGATTGGTTTCTAGTACAACAGCAGAAAAACCTGAAACAGAAATAGAAAGCCCAACTACAAGCACAAGCACAAGCACAATAGCCCAATAAAGAACCTAAGCTATCTCCGTACAAGCAAACAAGCAACACGAAAAGAAATCTTTTTACTTTTTAGGGTGAGGAGAAACGTATCCGTTCAGTGGAATGGCCTATGCCTATTTAGAAATAGCGCAATAATGTAAGTTTATAAAAAATGCGCCTTGAAAAAACTGTGGAAAGAAAAGAAAGGAAATCACTTTGTCTGAGCTCCGTAGGAGCGAGATTTGATTTTCGGTTTTTTTCCTTTTTTTTCAGCAGTTTTTTCATCAGCGCTTGATTTTTTTTGGCTACTTTTTTTGATCAAGCAAAAAAAGTAGCTTTAATTATTATAATCTATAAAATATGGCTACCACGCAAGTGAATGGATACTATAAAATATGGCTGCTACGCAGGTGAACGGATACCAAAGTGTTGGATTAAGAATAAAGTGTACGCAAGCTATTGCAGCTATAGATGCTGCATTTTGCCATTACTTATGGTAGATTTAGACGTAAAATTTACGGTATCCAATATATAAAATTATGGTTAAAACTTCTTTAGCACGCTTTGTGCTTTAGAAAATTTATGCTAGGTTAGCAACCCTACATCATAATATTATTATGTTGGTAAAGAATAAAAAAGCAAATAAAAAACAAGTATCATTCTAAAAAACAAAAATTATCATAAACCATGAAATGTATTTTATCTAAAAAAGGCACGTGCTTCTTAAGAAAGAGATGTTTGGGTTTTTCGATCGGAAGCTTTAATTTTACAAAAAAAATAAAATCCAAAATGATCCATATAAGAAATACAAATCATATTTCTTATATGTTGCATCTTTTGTTAGCTGGGATGTTATTAAGCAATTGCCAAGAGGGTAATACGTTTCAAATGCGTAAT
The DNA here is from genome assembly GCF_003788695.1 of Candidatus Cardinium hertigii. The sequence goes on along the minus strand of NZ_RARA01000026.1, from coordinate 54,183 downwards.
CAGGGAATTCAGAATCAGGAAATTCAAACGTTGTGTAAAGTGCTGCGTAATAAGGATGGTAATAAACTTCCGCCAATAGATCACTTATCTAATGCACCTATAGTTATAAGGCATCTGGATAAGAAAAATGATTGTACTTTACCCACTACAGTGAAGCATTTATGTAAAAGTTTTATTGATTCAAAAGCTTATCCTAAAAGTTTATACAATTGTTTGGCTTCTTTGGATCATCCTACTTTTTATGCTAAATCTAAATCTAAATCTAAGCTTTTTGCATATGGTACCGCTTTTAATATAATTGCTGAAGTTTGGAATACCTATCATGAAATTTATAAACGTTTGGAAGAAATTTTGGAACAAATTGACGATAATGCTGAAAAGGATGAGCAAATCCAGATTTTATTAAAAAAGCTTAAAACCTTTTATACGTGTTATGTATGTCCCTCTGGTGACACTCCCACTAGGTTTAGAAATGAGCAGTGTTTTTATATAAGCAATGACGTGGATGTATTAAAGCAATGTATTGGTCGTATACGGATTAAAAAGAGTGAAGAAGATAAGCATCAAGTTTTGAATGATACAATCATAGCACTAACATTTGGCGAATGCTTAAATAAGTTAAATTTAAACTGTAAATCACAAAAAAAATGCTGGAACCTGTTTAAGTCTAATGATTTAAAAAAATGGTTAAATGTAGCTAAAAAAGATAAAAATGTGTTTGCTACCTATTTAGGTGAATATATAGCGAATACAAAAAGTAATGAACAAGATTTTTGTTTTGCAGTTCCTGATATACCTGATATAGATGTATTGGAAAATACATGTGTGAAGCAGATAGAAGTTACAGGAAATGCATCCGTAAATAGCAGTAGTATTACGCCTTTTACGACTTCTACGCCTTTTACGTCTTCTACACCTTCTACGTCTTCTATGCCTTCTACGTCTTCTATGCCTTTTAAAATTGCTAGCTGTCCTATTGATGATATTCCTTCCTACGCTGCTGCTGATGGTGATAGTTTTTATGATGAACCTTTTTATGATAAGCCTCCCTCTGACGTTACTTATGCTGATGATAGTTCTTATAATGAACCTTGGGATAGTAATAAATCTGCTGAAAATATTAGGCACCATCTAAACAATAATTTGCAGGCATCTGCAATTGTTATAAAAAAGAATGGTCAATATAAGCCTACACCTGTAACTCAGAAAATTCAATTATATATCCTACAATTAGCTGAACAGCAAAAAGATAAGGATAATGCTATATTTACTTATGATAAGATTAAGAAAAAAACTGGCAATAAATTTGATATTGATTTGGTTTTTGAGGCCATGAAACAAGATTATTATACGCTTCACCTTATTCTAACCCAAATTTCATGTTATCAATCTACCGTAGCACGGAAGATTTCATAGCATTGCGTAAATGGGTATTGTCCAGTTAAATATATCTGTTCACGTGCGTGGCAGCAATGCTTTTAATTTAAAGGTCCTTTTTATTTGTATCTGTTCAGCTGCATGGCAGCCATATTTTATAGATTATTGATGATTTTATCCATTTTTTTTTAAAAACTACTTATTTTAAAGCTACTTTTTTTGCTTGATCAAAAAAAGTAGCCAAAAAAAATCAAGCGCTGGTGAACAAAGCTGTTGAAAAATTCAGTCTGAAAGCTGAAAATCAGAACTCGCCCAGGCCTACAGCCTTGGGCTCAAACAGGCTGATTTTCTACTACCTTTCAGACTAAATTTTTCTAATCACAGCTTTGTTCAAGGCGCGTTTTTATGATCTTGCATTATTGCGCTATTTCTAATTGGCCACTCTACTGAACGGATACAGACGAAGAGTAGGCTCAAACAGGCTGATTTTCTACTACCTTTCAGTCTGAATTTTTCTAGTCACAGCTTTGTTCAAGGCGCGTTTTTTATAAACTTACATTATTGCGCTATTTCTAAATACGAACATGAAAAAATACGCATAGGCCACACCATTGAACGGATACTGTGTAGGAAGTTTAGCTATTGCATTAGACCCATTGCATACATAAGCGCTATTCTTTTCTATTCAAAATTTCTTCACAGATATGCTGCATTTCTGTTAACCACTTTGAGTAGATATTATTTTTTTCCCCCCATGGAATATAGAACGAAAGCGTTTCTTTGGCTATGCGTTGTTGATCTGCCCATTCACGTGCATATAAAGTTTGGGTATTGTGGAGCCTATCAGCTAGTTTAACCTGTATAACACGGATGTTAACACATTGGCCCAGCATATTTTTGTTTTCTATATCACTGAATTTCCAAGGGTAACCATTTGTATTGTAATGGGTGACTCTATCTACAATATAAGCAACCTCAGGGCCATACATGAGTTCTATTTGGGTTAAGGTTACCGGTGTATCTTCTACTACATCATGCAACAAACCAGCTAGAATGGTAGATGGATCTTTGGTGACATCTAGCAGTATCTTACTTACGGCCATAGGATGCGTATAATAAGGCGCTCCCGATTTACGTATCACAAGACCATGCGCATTTTTAATAAAAGCAATGGTTTTTTCCACCATTTCTTTGGTCAGATTGGTTTCTGTTGTAAGCAATTCTACTAACGTTCTTTCTTGCGCTAAGCTTTCGGTTGTTTCACCTATCTTATTAGCAGCCAAATCGGTAGGATTGTAATTTTTAAAATGCATCACATTTTTGCCCGATACCGGTAATACGTAGAGGCATGTTAAAGCATCTTTGCTTTCCATGATTTCGATATAACCACCATGGGCTTGCACAATTTGCCTACTTTCTGCTTGATAAAACTGTTGTTCCGTTTTAGGCAAGCAAACAGGAGGTATTTTGTCCATGATATCGTATGCTGGTAGAATATTTTGTGTGCTATCATCGGTACTGATCGAAAATGCCAGGGCGGGCAAGGTAAGCATTTTTTTCCCGGTTTGGGTAACTATTGCATAATCGTAACGTAAAGTGGTATCAGAAACGGTTAACGTAACCATATGATCTGCAGCTTGTGGACATTTGCTAATCTCCCATATATTTAAGGTTAAAAAACATTCAAAAAGTGAAGGATCTGTTAATAGCTGTGTTACTTCTGTGTGGTTGCGCAAAAGCAATTGCATAGGCTCCCCTAACCCTCGAATGACCCCATAAACTTTTAAAATAGTGGGTTCGATTTCTATTGGCTTTACTGCTTTCTGATTTAACTCTAGGCTACGTTCTTCCTTAGCTCTTTGTAATAATAAGCTGCTAAATTTCTGCAGTTTATGCATAAATAGATTGATATTTTCTCCCAGTTGTTCTTGACCATGGGTATAAAGATAGTGACAAGGTTTTTGCAGCATTGCACCCATTTCTTGCAGCAGCTTGCTACCATGGGTCATATCTAGCCTGGACCAGTTGGCTTGGTTATAAATGGCTTCTAAAGCGATGCGTCGTTCATAATTTCCCCTAAGCTCTATAACTTTGAGTTTAGCGTTAGCTTTATCCCGTAAGTGTTTATAGGTACCCAAACCCACCATTGCTGCAGTGATTAGCAGCATAGCAAAAATTAATTCTATAGAAATTTCGTTATATCCAGCCCAGAAGCAGTTCCAAAAAGGAACGCTAGGCGGAATACATAAATGGGTTATTATGGCTATCCCTAGCATAGCCATGCTTATTTCTAAAGACAAAAAGACGATACCCAAAGTTAGATTAGAGACAAATAGGGCACAAACCATAGGGCTAAAATGGCCCAATTTTGCAAATTGTAGGTTAGCTACAAAAAGTAGCATACCTACCAATCCAGGCCATAGCCAATGGAGAAGGGCGTTGCCCTCTTTCTTATAGGAGTGAAAAGTGGGATAGATGACTAAGATCGTTCCTATTGCCATGGAAGACATATATCCATAGACATAAGGGAAGAAATAATCTTTTTGTATAAAACAAAGGGCTATAATGGTGCTGATGATTACATAGATACCAAATAATATAAAGGTGCTTCCCTTTTTAGGAAAAAGTGTTTTTCGATATGATTTGGTAAATGGAAGGGTAAGCCGTTGTAAGCGTTCCTTCCACCACTGTTTGGTGGCTTGATTTTGTAAATCCACTGGACTATGTTCTTTAATGCCCACCCAGCCCGTATGCGGGCATTGAGGGAGTATATAATGGATAACCAATAAAATAAGTGCACTAAAAAATAGTGGTTTAAAAATGTTCTGTGATGATATAAGTTGATTGGTATAATATATACGGTAAATCGCTAAGATGATATTTATACCCATACTACATAGGACCGTAATAGATCTGGGTCTAAAACCAAAACAAGCCATGAGGAAAGGAATAGAAACAACCGGGCCATATATACTAGCCGTTTTGATAAATAATTGTGCATTATTCCTTGTATGTAAGACTAAAAAAAGGCTAATGATTCCTATTACAACAGAAGCCACCCGCACAACCTGGAGTGAGGGCTTACCAACTCGTTTAGTTAAACTACCCATCATAGGCCATACATCATTTGCAAATAAAACAGAAGCCGCGTGTAAATTGGAATCAGCGGTAGACATAAGCAAAGCTATAATAGTAGTTACTAAAATACCACGCATACCCGGAAAGTAAGGCAGACCTATAATGTAATGGAGTACACTTTGATTTGGTTTGATCACATGCCCACCTACATATAAAGCTATTGCCACGCTTAAAAAAAGCATAGGTAAAATGATTCGGATGATAGCGCTTTTGCTAAAAACTTTTGCAGCTTTCCATACAGAAGGTGCCATATAAAAACGTTGAATAGGTGCAGGATTAAAAGAAAATACAAAACTAAAAATAAAATAGGCAAGTACCTTGCTTATGATTCCATTGTTCCAAATATGCATTTTGCCTATGTTAAATTGTGGCATATCCATAAGTTTTTGCCATCCAGCTATTGGATCTTTGGCATAGTATAAAAGTACAAAAGAGAGCATAGGAAAGCAGAGGCCAAAAAGAAGAACTTGATAAACATCTGTTAGAGCTACCGCCCTAGCTCCTCCAAATGTAGCGTAAAAAACTACTAATGTAGCTAAAAATATAGCTGAAGGAGTCGAAAATAGGGCTGTTTCAGGAAATAAAATAGCCGTAATGTTTAGCCCAATTTTGATCTGACAGGTTAACAATGTTATCGTCATCATGATACCAAATATTCCTGTAAGCATTCGAACCGTTGGACCATACATGCTTCCCATAGACTCAGCTATAGAAAGGTGGCCTACAAATTCCTTCATTCTTATAATTACAAATCTGGAGGCTAAATAGAACGCAATAGGATGTACTAAATCCATAATCAATTCATACAAGCCTAGATCATAATATATATTGAGCCTAGAACTTAACATGTTGCCTCCATAGATAGTGGCGATTAAGGAAATGGTAATGACTAGGTTAGTCATTTTTCTATTGCCGACCGCATAATCTTGAAAGGTTGTGATTCCTTTACCGTAATAAAACCCAATTGCAAGCGTTATGATTAAAAATACCCCTACAATTACTAAATCAATGTTTACCATAATTAAATATTTATATTTTGCTAATACCTAACAATGGTTAAGGTAATCTAGAAGAGGTCATTTATGCAAATGAAATGGTCCAGTATAAACATATATGTATAAATATTGACCTTTTTATAGTAAAAAAATCAAAAACAAAAACAATAATGTATTTCTTATAGCGCGCAACACAATAGAACCCATTTCTGTTTAATGTGGTATGGGTAGCAAGCGATATCATAAAAGGAGAAATGGCAATATGGAAATTCCACACGCATGAAGGATATGGGATAGGGATACTAAACGATAAAAAGCATGCACTTCCTTACTTTTTTCTATACAAATGTATATATTTGTATTCTACGAGTAGTAGACAGAGTCTGCGGTGAGTAAACGGAATCTACTAAGTAAACGGAGTCTACGGTAAGTAATAAGTAAGGTAAGTAATTGATTGTCCGGTAGTGTAACGGCAACACGTCTGGTTTTGGTCCAGAAGACTCTAGGTTCGAATCCTAGCCGGACAACTGAAGGGATATGTCACTTCTACAGGTAGAAAACAAGTAATTTACTAACTAAATAAATAATTTTAAAATTATGTTTTATCTAAATTATAAATATGGATTAGGGTTGTCGTTTTTGCTACTACTAAGCAGTAATGAAATAAGTGTAGCCAAAGTGGCAAAAAAAGAGGTGAAAAATAGCCCTGCTAAAATTGGTACAACTGCTAAAAATAAGCTAAAAAATGTATTAGAAGCAGAAAGCACCAAAAGCACTACTGACGGTGATACAAATGATACCATTGCTAAAACCAAGCTTAAAAATGCATTAGACGAGGAAAATGCGCTTAATCGTGCCATCTTAGAAAAAAAACTTTCAGCTATTTCTGCAAAAATTGCGCAACTTAGTCTTGAAAAGGAGCATAAGCGTCTACGTAAGGAAATAGAAGAAGAGGATATCCGAGAGGCACATGAGAAAGCCATACGGTTGCTAAGAATGGAAAGAGAAAAGCTTGCTGCTGAAACAGAACTGGCCCAAGCTAAGTTTACCAAACAGATGGAGCAATATAGTATCCAGATAGCTGAGCTAGATAAGAAATTACAATTAGATAGGGGACAGACCCAAGTGCTGCAAGAGGCCAAAAATCGATTACAAGCAGAAATGGAAGGGTTAAATACTAAATTAGAGCGAAGCAAGCGCATTGAGCGGAAGCCTGTTTATCTTAAGGATCCCTTGCGTAAAAAAGATAATGTATTGGTGCTTTCGGATCGTTGCATTCAACTAGATGGCCATATTACGTGCTGGAAAGCAAATTATATAGTAGATCAAATTCAGTTTTTTAACAATAAAGATAGCGTTTATCCTATTTTTTTAGTCATCGGTGTCTCACCAGGTGGTAGTTCATGGGCAGGCCATAATATTTTACAAGCCATTGAGCGTAGTAAGGCACCGGTTTATGTAGTGGTGAGACAATGGGCTGCTTCTATGGCCGCAATCATTGCTACATTGGCACCTAGATCTTATGCTCTTCCAAATGCAGAAATTCTGCATCATCAGGTTGCGCAACTTGTTTTTTATAGATATAGACTAAATGTTAGGGAAGCACAGGAGTTGTCTGATGAGCTTAGGAAGGACTGGGAGCGTCTAGGCGGGCGTATAGCCAAAAAAATGGGGATATCGCTTAAAACGTTTGACAAGAAGTTATATGAAAAAGCTATGGATGGCTGTTGGTCGGAGTATGCCGATCAGGCTAAGAGGTTAAAATGGGTAGATGTAATCGTAAACGGTATTGAAGAAAGTGCCGTAAGTGTGCTCCCAGATGCTGCAGATTATACTTTAGAAAAGTATTCCAAAAACTATTTGGGTACTAATCAGACGGTAGATGGTACTAAATCTGTTGATCAATTGTATGGCTATCCCTTAATGCCACATGATTTTGATTATAGCTATAGGCCACCTCATCAGCAGCAAGCTCAGCTGATGGGAAAGGAATAATATTGTATCCGTTCACCTGCGTGGCAGTCATGTTTTAAAATGGCTAATATTGCGCTTTCTTTATTGCTAATGGGTACGAACACGAATACGCATGCCATACCGCTGAACGGATACTAACTTACTTCTTCTTCTAGTAAATATTCTATAACGGGTTTATTTACTAATGCTGGGTGAACGGCATAGGCTCTCACTGAATTACCACTCTTAACAGTAGATTGCGGATCTTTCGTAATCAATGGATGCCAATCAGGTAATGTTTTGTTTTCGTTTACTAAACGATAGGCACAACTTTTTGGTAACCAGGTAATGGTTTGTATATTTTCCGCATTTAATTTTATACAATCGTCTACATAGCTAAAACGCTCCTTATAGTTGGAGCATTGGCAGCTTATGGTATTGAGTAATCGACAACAAATCTTTGTGGTACGTATTTTTTGGGTTTCTGCTTCTTGAATTTTAAGTAAGCAACATTTTCCACAACCATCACATAAAGATTCCCATTGCGAAGAAGTCATTTTTTTAAGTGGTGTATGTAACCAAAATGGTTCACTAGGTTCTTGATCATTTTTCATAATAACGTTATTTATGGGTTATATTTTAGTTAGTGATTTCCCTCCAACAACCAAAAGCACTATGCTTATTAAGCTTTTGACAAATGCAATAGGTAAAAAAAGACATACCATATATTTTATTAAAGATATCCCAAATAGCGGTGGGCCTGTCCAAAAAGTATTTATATAGAGAAGTATATAAAATGCTTCTTTTCCGAAACACATCATAAAAAAGAAAGGTTTTGAAGTATAGTAATAATTCAATATGGGGTTTTGGGAAGCCTTGTGTGTTTTTGCTCCGCTTAAAGCGGCTGTATGCAGATAAAGCCAATGAGAAGAAATATCCAGCATAGCAACCATTTGAAAGAACAGTATCCAAGAAGGATATAAATAGCAAAATAGCATAAGAAGTCCAAGTAGTGCACACCTATCGATAATTTGATCAAGTAGAGCTCCAAAATGACTGGTTTGTTTGCATATTCTAGCCAGATATCCGTCAAGCATATCCATAGAAGTGCTTAAAATATAGAGCAATATTGCCCACCAAGAAGGGTATTTATACATAAAATACCATGAGAGTAGAGCTAATATAATACGTATATAGCCAATTAAATTTGGATAGAAAAAAAAAATATTTACTTTAGCCATGATATTAATTTTATTATGATGTAAATATAACGTATGTGCCCTATGATCCCTTTAGCTATTTGCTGACATGGTTCATTTCTAGGAACCCCTAATATAGATAACTGTATAGTCCCATCCAAATTATTTGGGTATCCGTTCGCCCAATGGCGTCAACTTAAGGCAATTCATGATTAGCCTACCCTCCTATTCTACTTGGTTATCAATAACAGCTAAACCTTAAGTTGACGCCATTGTCCGTTCGCCTGCGTGGCAAATTTTTTAATTTAATTATTTAATTACTAAATTATTTGTTTGTTATTTTTTTTCTTGATCAAACAAAAAAGTATCCGTTCAGTCGTGTGGCCTATGCGTATTTAAAATTTTTTGTTCGTATCTAGCAATAGCGCAATAAAATGTAAGTTTATAAAAAATGCGCCTTGAACAAGGATTAGAAAATTTACAGGCTGTAAGCTAGTAGGAAATCAGTCGTATCAGTTCAGTGGTGCGGCCTATGCGTATTTGTTCGCGTTCGTATTTATAAATAGCGCAATAATGTAAGTTTATAGAAAATGCGCCTTGAAAAAAAATAAAGCTGTGACTAGAAAAGAAAGGCTGCAAGTTGGTAGTAAATCAGCCTGTTTGAGCCTACTCTTCGTCTTTGAAAAGCTGGCTGCGTTCCGCTTCGGGATTCAGTGTACTCGCATAGTGGGGTATCCGTTCAGTGGAATGGCCTATGCCTATTTTTTCACGTTCGTATTTAGAAATAGGGCAATAATGTAAGTTTATAAAAAATGCGCCTTGAAAAAACTGTGGAAAGAAAAGAAAGGAAAAAAATCAAAAGAAAATCATTTTGTCTGAGCTCCGTAGGAGCGAGATTTGATTTTCGGTTTTTTTCCTTTCTTTTCAGCAGTTTTTTCACCAGCGCTTGATTTTTTTTGGCTACTTTTTTTGATCAAGCAAAAAAAGTAGCTTTAAAATTAAGTAGTTTTAAAAAAAATGGATAAAATCTTCAATAATCTATAAAATATGGCTGCCATACCACTGAACGGATACTTTTTAACAGCTTTGTTCACCAGCGTTTGATTTTTTGGTTGCTCTTTTATTAAGAAAAAAAGTAACGAATAATTTAGTAATTAAATAATTAAATTAAAAACATTTCTGCCACGCAAGTGAACGGACAATGGCGTCAACTTAAGGTTTAGCTGTTATTGATAACCAAGTAGAATAGGAGGGTAGGCTAATCATGAATTGCCTTAAGTTGACGCCATTGAGTGAACGGATACAACCTATACGTTAAAACGGAAGCGTATCACATCCCCATCTTGAACTATATAATCTTTTCCTTCTATCCGTAACTTCCCTGCCTCTCGACAGGCACTTTCGCTTTTAAAGGTCTGATAATCTTGAAAAGAAATTACCTCTGCTTTAATAAATCCACGTTGAAAGTCCGTATGAATAACGCCTGCTGCTTGTAGCGCCTTTGTCCCCTTTTCAATGGTCCATGCCCGTACCTCTTGTGGCCCTACGGTAAAGTAGGTAATAAGCCGTAGTAGGGAATAAGCTGATTGAATGAGTTTAGTTAATCCGGAATCGGTAAGATTATACGCCTGTAAGAAAAATGGTTTTTCATCGTCAGTCAATACATGAAACTGTGCTTCTAATGTGGGGCATCCCATAATCATATCAGCATTTTCCCTTGCTACTACTTCCTGGAGCACATCCACGTGTATATTTTTGGTGCCCAACAGCGTAGCCTCGTCCACATTGGCAAAGTATATAACGGGTTTTAAGGTTAATAACTCCCAAGAATGGATACATGCTTCTGCTTCCGCTTCTATTGGAAGTTGACGTACATCGATGCCCTGTTCTAACGCTGTTATAAAACGTTTTAACCATTCGCACGCCTGCTGTTGTGCTTTTGATCCATGCTTGGACAATTTTTCATTTTTAGTTAACCTTTTGGTAAGGGTATCTATATCCTTACGTCGCAATTCATAGTCAATAACCTCTTTATCAAAAACAGGGTCTACATGGCCCGCTACGTGTAGCACATTTTTATCTTCAAAACATCTGATCACATGTATAATAGCATCTACTTCTCGAATATGGCCCAAAAATTTATTGCCCAACCCTTCCCCCTGATGCGCTCCTTTGACCAATCCGGCTATATCTACAAATTCTATAGCGGTAGGTATAATGTTCTTAGAATGGGCTAGTGCACCCAGCAGCTCCATGCGCTTATCTGGTATAGATACTATACCTATATTGGGCTCTATGGTAGAGAAAGGAAAATTGGCAGAAGCCGCATGTCCATTTGATAAGGCATTAAATAATACAGATTTACCTACATTGGGTAAACCCACTATCCCACATTTTAAAGCCATATATTAAAAATATGCGTAACCATGAAACGTATACCTACTTGGGTTGCCATATAATATAGTTGTTATAATTGTTTTAGCCATAAGCGTATAGCCAGATACTAGCTTGTATGCTAGCTGCTACAGTGCTAAAAAATGTTTGTATGTAATAATGGTTAATCTATGATACCTAATCTTTCTTTTATCATATCAATTGCGTCTCTATTTTCTGCCATAATCATTAGTAAATCAAGCGCAGCAATGACCGTGTCCCCCCTAGGGATGATAAATGTACCATTACGTTTTATGAGCATAATCAATAAATTTCCTGGTAAACTCAACTGTACTATTTTTTTTCCAATAGCAGAGGAACCTTCTGGAACAACTAGTTCTATTAATTCACTGGCCACTTCTTGCGATAACTGAATACTAGGTGGATGTTTTTTTACTATTGGCTCTTCTAGTTGTAGCCATTTGGCTAATGGAGAAAGAGTGGTCCCTTGAAATAAGATAGAAGTGAGCACCACAAAGAAAACAATATGGTACATTATATCTGCTTGGTTAATTTTAGCTAATAATGGATAGGTAGCAAAAACAATTGGAACGGCCCCTCTTAGGCCTACCCAAGAGATAAAAACCTTATGGTTAAAATTTAATGTCTTAGAAAAAAATAATGAAATAAAAACACTCAATGGGCGGGCTATAAACATTAAGAAGATAGAAAGCAACAGTCCAATGCCAGCAATAGGTAGGAGCTGGTTCGGATAAACCAATAGCCCAAGCATAATGAACATAATAATTTGCATCAACCAAGAAATTCCTTCGCAAAATTGTATGATACTTTTTTTATGTGGAAAATCTTTATTCCCTAATATTAATCCTGCAAGATAAACGGCTAAGAAGGCATTGCCATGTAAAAAATGGGTTGCGGAGTAGGTAAAAATAATTACGGCTAATATTAACCCTGGGTAGAGTGAACGATTGGTAAGACGAAGTTTATTGAGTATTAAAAGCATTAGCTTGCCTACCAACAGCCCTGCTAGCCCCCCTACCACCATTTCTTTTACAAAAGTGCTTATAGCTTCCATTGGACTCATGGCTTGTTTGCTTTCCAATAATGTTTTAAACAAGATCATTAAAAACCAGGCCATCGTATCGTTGGAACCAGATTCTAATTCTAGCAGGGGGCTAAGGTTCGCTTTAAGATGTATATTTTTAGATCGAATGATCGAAAAGACGGCAGCTGCATCTGTAGAAGCAATAATTGAGCCCATCAGTAGACCTTCTAGTAGGGTAAATTGTATATGGCCACCCCAGAGGGTTGTAACCCCCCAGATGAACAAGCCTACGCTAAAAGTAGTAATTAAAATACCGACGGTTGCCAATACTATACCGCTCCAGAGAATAGGCCGTATATGTTTGTACTCCGTTTCTATTCCTCCTGTAAAAAGAATTAAACTGAGTGTAATAGCACCTAATAATTGAGCGGCCATAGGATCATGGAAATCAATATTTCCCAGCTTTTCGTGGCCTGCGACCATTCCTACCAGTAAAAAAATAATCAAGGCGGGAATACCTAATCTAGTAGATAGTTTGGTGATGACGATACTCAAAAAGAGTAAAAAAGAGCCGGCAATAAGTAAGCTTTCTGGATGCATCTTTTTAACAAGTAATAATGTCCGTTATAAACGGCTAGATTTAACGCGCTTGTGCTGGTACACGTTAATTGAGCCCAAATCAGCTCTATCCAAATTTAGGCAAAAAATAGTTTAATCGTACTGTTTTGGTTAATTTGGTTGTATTTTACTATTTGCAATGCCTGTATATATAAAAAATACAGCACTGCATTTTATTTAAACCATCTCAATGCGTTATTTCATCTATTTATCGTACTTTGGAAAAGCATATAGTGGTTGGCAGATTCAGCAAAATGCGCTTTCGGTGCAGCAAGTGGTACAAGAAGTGCTCAGTAGCTTATTGTCTACAGAAGTGTTTATTTTAGGTAGCAGCAGAACGGATAAGGGCGTGCATGCCAAGCAACAAGTAGCTCATTTTGACGTAATGCAACCTATAGATCTTGCTAATTTGAAATATAGATTGAATAGGGTACTACCGGCTGATATGGGCATTACCGCTATATGTCCAGTGGTAGATGGTGCACATGCCCGTTTTGATGCATCCTATCGCATATATGAATATACGATTATTTCTCATAAAGATCCCTTTGATAGGCATACCGCTTTTTGGCTTGGTCATCTTCCTCCGCTTGAATTATTAAACCAGGCGGCAGCTCTTTTTCGTATCCAGGCGGATTTTGAATTTTTTAGTAAATCCAGTAACCAAGCAAAAACGTTTGTGTGTACTATACAGGAATCTTATTGGTTACAGCTAGGTGATAAAATTGTATTTCGCATACAAGCAGATCGTTTTTTACGTGGTATGGTTCGGGCCATTGTAAGTGCTATACTTAAAGTAGGAAGTGGTAAAATGTGTTTAGATACGCTAAAGAAATTGATTGTAAAAAAACCTACGGAGCGTCCTGGGCTTACGTTGGTACCTCCACATGGTTTAACGTTGGTAGCAGTAGGTTATCCAGAAGCGTTGTTTTTGAAAAAAAATGAATCATAACCAAGAGCCGATTATTGCCCTAGCCACCTCATCTGGCGTAAGTGCTATTGCGGTAGTACGTCTGTCTGGGAAAGGTGTTATTAAGTGTGTAAATCAAGTGTTTCATGGGGCTGATCTTACTCAACAAGCTTCTCATACTATTCATTTTGGCGTAATACAGCAGGGTAAAACTAAAATTGATGAAGTGCTGGTCTCCATTTTTATAGCACCCCATTCCTTTACGAAAGAGGATTCGGTAGAAATTTCTTGTCATGGCGCTCCTTTTATTGTAGAGCGTTTGATACAACTTTTTTTGGACCAAGGCGTTCGTATAGCCGAAGCTGGGGAATTTACCAAAAGGGCTTTTTTAAATGGTCGATTTGACTTATCCCAAGCAGAAGCGGTAGCTGATTTAATTGCAGCAGATGCTGCGTTAGCTCACCAAATTGCCCTTAGTCAAATGCGTGGATGTTTTTCTTCTCAATTGCAAGAACTTCGCAATGAATTAATCCATTTTGCAGCTATGTTGGAGCTGGAATTAGATTTTGCAGAAGAGGATATCGATTTTGTAGATAGAATGCATTTAAAAGTATTGGCTAATAAAATCATTGAAAGATTACAGTTGCTGATAGAAAGCTTTCGATTGGGTAATGTGATTAAACACGGTGTTTCCGTAGCCATTGTCGGCCAACCCAATGTAGGTAAATCAACACTATTAAATACCTTATTACAAGAAGAACGTGCCATTGTTTCGCCCATAGCAGGTACTACACGAGATACCATTGAGGGGCTATTACACTTAGGAGGTCTGTTGTTTAGATTTATAGATACGGCGGGTTTAAGGGAAAGTGTAACGGATGCCATAGAAGCGATAGGGATTGAGCGCACCAAGCAACAAGTAAGCAAGGCCTCTATAGTAGTCTACTTGGTTGATATAGCCAATATGACCTTAGCGCAAGCAGAGGAAGCAGTGATGGCATTGGGTTTGGAAGGGTTTCCTTTACTTAAGGTTGGTAATAAAATGGATATTGCTACTGCCAGCACCTTAGAAAGTTTTTCAGCTAAAGGCTATTTACTCCTTTCTGCTCAAACAGCTAGCGGTATAGAGGTGCTTAAAAATGAACTGTTGAAACAGGTGCAGCATACATCCCTACATAGGGTAGGCACCATTGTGGTCAATGCACGCCATTACGAACTGTTACAAAAAAGTAGGCAAGCATTGCAAGCGGTTGTGATAGGACTTGAGGAAAAATTGTCTAATGAATTACTGGTTGTGGATATACGGAATGCGCTTTACCATTTGGGTCAAATTACGGGAAATATTACAACAGAAGAAATGCTTGGAGAAATTTTTTCTAAGTTTTGTGTTGGTAAATAAGTTAATAAGTTTAGGTCGTTCATCCGTATCCGTTCACTCAATGGCGTCAACTTAAGGCAATTCATGATTAGCCTACCCTCCTATTCTACTTGGTTATCAATAATAGCTAAATCTTAAGTTGACGCCATTGTCCGTTCACTTGCGTGGCAGAAAGAAATGTTTTTATATCCGTTCACTTGCGTGGCAGCCATATTTTATTAGATTACTGATTATTTTATCCATTTATTTAAAAGCTACTTCTTTTAAAGCTACTTTTTTTGCTTGATCAAAAAAAGTAGCCAAAAAAAATCAAGCGCTGGTGAACAAAGCTGTTGAAAAATTCAGCCTGAAAGCTGAAAATCAGAACTCGCCCTCTACGGTTACTCAATGGATTTGGAAAGCTGGCAAGGCGCGCGAGGGTGAAGCGCACGCAGCATAGTAGAACTATGTGAGTACGCTGAATCCAGAAGCGGAACATAGCCAGCTTTTCAAAGACGAAGAGTAAGCTCAAACAGGCTGATTTTCTACATTGCTCTCAGACTGAATTTTTCTAATCACAGCTTTGTTCAAGGCGCATTTTTATAATCTTGCATTATTGCGCTTATTGCTAATGGGTACGAACAGGGATATGCATAGGCCACACCACTGAACGGATACAACTTTTATTTGTATAGATTTGTATAGATTTGTATATTTGTACAAATTTGTAGGGTTGGAATAGCAGAAAAAAATGGACTTGTATTATACAATATATACAATTATACAATTTGGCACACGTCATTAACATAAATTTACGTTCAGATGCTTTTGGTAGGGTTAGGTATACTTTTGTTTGTTTCGTTTTTAGGCGCTCGGTTGAAAGGCATTAGCCTAAGTATGTTGGGAGGTTTGGGTGTATGTCTGCTTATGGTAGTATTCAATGCTACTCCAGCGGATCCTCCTTTTCAAGTAATATTTTGTATTGCTGCAGTGCTTACTGCGATTGGTACGGTAGAAGCTGCAGGCGGGCTAGACTATTTGGTACAATTTGCCGAGTCCTTAATTAGAAAGCATCCCCGTAGCATTATATATATCAGTCCTATGGTAACCTATGTTATTACTTTTTTAGCTGGTACCAATCATATTGCTTACTCTATTCTTCCAGTTATTGCAGAAGTGTCTAGAGATGTCGGTATTCGTCCAGAACGGCCCCTATCTCTTTCTGTTATTGCCGCTTTGCATGGTGCCCTTGCTAGCCCTATTTCCTCTATAATGGTTATTTTAGGTAGTTTTTTAAATGTTGCAGGTATAGAAATGATAACGATTTTTAAAATCTTGATCCCTTCCACTATTGGTGGTTTATGCATGGCAACATTTGTAGTAAGCTTATTAAGTAAAAAAATGCCGGATGGATTTTTAGCTACTACTGAAAACAAAGCAATAGTTTCTGGTCTTGCTTCTACAAGCGAACAGTTCCCTCTTCCATCTAGCTCTTCTAAAGTAGCCAAGTTATCGATTGTATGCTTTTTAGTTGGTAGTTTAGCTGTTGTTGTGTTAAGCTCTTTTACAATATTGCGTCCTACTTGGGAAGTAAGTGGAGTTAAGATGTTCCTTCCAGCTGACCTTATCCTTGCATTGGTTATGTTATCCACTGCAGGATTGATCATGTTGATTTTTCGAATTCCATCCAAGTCTATTACCCAAGGAAAAGCATTTATTGCGGGTATACAGGGAATGTTATCTCTTTTGGGTGTTGTCTGGTTGAGCAGTACATTCGTACAAAGTAATAAACCAGTTTTGCTTCGATTTATATCGGATCATCTTTCGGAACATTGGCAATTTTCCATTATTTTGTTGCTTATGTCTGCTGTTATGGGTAGTTCTGCTGCTACGATTAAAGCAATATTTCCATTAGGGATAGCATTAGGGATTGCTCCTAAAATATTATTAGCTTCTGTAGCAGCCGTTAATGGCGTATTTATTATTCCCATTTATCCGACGATGCTTGCTGCTATTCATTTAGATGCTACAGGTACAACCCGGATTGGTAAATTCCTCTTTAACCATAGTTTTATGTTGCCAGGTTTAATCGCAGTGGTGGGAGCGGTTGGTATAGCATTTTTGCTTACTTATGCTGGGATATAATAAATCTTTTTAATATTGTACTTTTATATTTGATCATAGGATGTTTATAATTGGATGGGGTATGTTCCTGTTGATACTGCTAGTGGGTTTGCGTTTAGGTGGAATTGCGTTGGGATTATTGAGTGGGTTAGGGTTAGGGCTTTTAACTTTTTCTGGGCGCATGCAGCCTACATTCCCTCCCTATGACTTAATTATATTACATGCTTCCTGGATGGTACTGGTAGCTACACTGGAAGGGGTTGGATTTTTTGCGCTATTAGGGGAAAAACTTAAGCTTTTGGTAGTAAAACCTAAACATTATCCTGTTTTACCCATTGTTTTTCAAACAATATTTTTTTATTACTTATTATTCTTGTATACAGGCACAACCCGTTTATGGACACTAGCTATGTGTAGTGGTCTAGCCCTATTGATATATAAGGTTAGGTCATATGTAGGTGCGCGCGCCTCTAGCCAGAGGCGCGCGCATGCATGTTGTGTGGTAGAATTGTGCTATTGTTTATCCTTTTTAACAGGAGATGGAGAATGGTTGCATAAAATTATAAATGATAAAAATAATATAACGCAAGGGCAGAAAACCCTTACGCAGTATGCTGCTGGCATTGCTATTCATATGGGATTATTGACCAGTCCTTTATTTATATCAGGCCTATTGCTTTTATGGGTGGTCGGTAATAGTTCATTATCTGTTTTCGTTTTGGTAAGAACGATTGGGTGCCTTACGGTTGGGATAACCGTCTTAACCCGTATTATACTGTTAGAGGTTATGCCCCGTCAGTGGCTTACAAAAAAATTAAATAAATGGTTCGGTCACGGTTACGATGAGGATGAAGTTCCCGTTATAACTGAATCACAATATAAAAAAAAGGTTTCGGTTTTCTTCTTGGGTGTAATTTTGCGACTGGTTGCAGGTCTATTTGTGCTTGCCAAGCATAAAACTAGCATTGTAACCGAATTAAGATATGTCGGAAAGATTTTTCAGGTTAGATTTCCTATGTTTTTTGCTTTAATGCTACTGTCTGTGGCAGCTATCACCCTGTTGTCCTGTAAAGTACAACCTGTTAAGGTTTTACAAACCAACCGATTTAAATTAGGTATTCAGCAATTCTTTAATTTTTTAGGAGTGGTTTGGTTTGCAGAAGCATTAATTAGCTATGATCAAGCTTTTTTAATAAGTATATTACATGATAGTCTACTGAGTAATCATTATCTCTTTTATTTAATTTTGATGGTATATCTGTCTTTGGTAGATATTTCAATGGTGATTTGGCTTTTTATCCCTCTTTTAATAGAGGCTCATTTTTCTAACTTAGGTATTGCTTTATTGCTTGTTGGTGTCCATAGTTTAGCTCCTATAAGATTTTGGGTACGTGTAGGTGTAGGTAAGAAAAACGGTATGCTTACGTATACAGATCCTTTGCCCATTAAAGAATAAGGTAAGGTAATTTCATGTCTTAAATTAATCATTATGGATATAACAAAATTATTTGGACAAGTGGAACAGGTTCGAAAAAAAATGGAGGAATTTAAGCAAGAAATGGCCCAAGTTGAAGTAACGAAAGAAACGGGTGCTGGGCTTGTTAAGGCAACGGTAAATGGCAATAAGGAATTGCTTTCTGTTTCGATAGATCCGTCACTGTTAAATAAACAAGATCAAAAAATGGTACAAGATCTTATAGTAGGTGCAGTGAATTTGGCATTAGAGGAAGTGGAAAATAAAGTCCAAGCAGTAATACAAAAAAGTGCAATAGGTATATAGGGGGTGCTTAATTACAATGCGGTAAGTGTTGCTATTGTTCTTTTAAATTACAATGGGCTTGCGTTATTGAAACAATATTTACCTACGCTATTGCTTTATAGTAATGGTCATAACGTAATAGTAGTAGACAATGCTTCTACAGATGGATCTGTAACGTATCTGCAAAGCTATTTCCCAGAAGTATTGTGCATGGTGCATGATACAAATTATGGCATTGCAAAAGGTTATAATTTAGCACTTAGGCAGATTAAGGCTACTTATTATCTATTGTTAAACAATGATGTATTGGTTACTGAGCACTGGTTAAGCGAGCTATTGGCCATTATGGAGGCTGACTTTTCTATTGCCTTTTGTCAACCCAAAATACTTTCTATTATAGAACCAGATCGATTTGATTATGCGGGAGCAGCTGGTGGATTTATAGATGCGGATGGTTATCCCTTTTGTAGGGGAAGAATTTTCAATAGCATTGAAAAAGATAGGGGACAATACGACGATACACGAGCTGTTTTTTGGGCTAGCGGTGCTTGTGTATTGGTACGTTCCAAAGTTTTTCATGATCTAGGTGGCTTTGACGAACTTTTTTTTGCCCATTTCGAAGAGATCGATATGTGTTGGCGTGCACATCTTTCTGGTTGGAAGGTTTATTATTGCGGCACCAGTAAAGTGTACCACTTAGGGGGGGCTACGATAGCTTATAGCAGCCCTCGAAAAACCTATTTAAACTTTAGAAATAGGGCATTAATGCTTTATAAATATCAATCAAATCCTATATTGGGTACGCTAAAGCGGCTGTTTTTAGATGTATTAGCTGCTTTTAGGATGCTTTATCTCGGTAAGTTTTCACATAGTTGGGCTATTTGCAAAGCACAAATAGATTTTTTTAAATTTAAAAAAAAATGTATGGTAAATCGTTCTGTTTTTCGTTTACCTCACATATATAAAAGAAGTATTGTTGTTTATTTTTTTATTAAAAAAAATAAATTATTTTCTAAAATTTCTTCCGCTCAATTTACATAACATTTACATTCCGTTGTTAGCTTTTTTGCTTAAGCAAAAAAGCTAATTATTGATGATTTTATGTATCTGTTCAGTGGTATGGCAGCCATATTTTATAGATTATTGAAGATTTTATCCATTTTTTTAAAAACTACTTAATTTTAATTAATTTTAAAGCTACTTTTTTTCTTGATCAAAAAAAGTAGCCAAAAAAAAATCAAGCGCTGGTGAACAAAGCTGTTAAAAATTCAGTCTGAAAGCTGAAAATCAAAACTCGCCCTTTACGGTTACTCAATGGATTTGGGAAGCTGGCAAGGCGCACGAGGGTATCCGTTCAGTGGAGTGGCTTAAATCGTTTAGTAGCTCTATTGTAAAATATAATTATTAATATTAAGTTAGGTTAGATTATTCCCATAACCCTTTATCATTAGATGGAATTAAATATAGAAATTATTCCCTATTTACTAAGTAAGGTTCAGATCTTAGAGGCTAGGATTGCGTTATTAGAATCTGAAAACAAGGCGTTGCGTTTAGAGAATGCCCACCTAAAAGAAAAACTTGGTTTAAATACTAAGAATTCCTCTATACCCAGTTCAAAAGAATTGTACAAATCCAAGAAACGTCCTAGGCATAAGAGTGGACGTAAGCCAGGTGGCCAACCAGGGCATACAGGTGCTACGCGCTCTAAGATGGTAGCTGATTCAATCGTAGCANTTATCAAGAAAAAAAGTAACGAATAATTTAGTAATTAAATAATTAAATTAAAAACATTTCTGCCACGCAAGTGAACGGACAATGGCGTCAACTTAAGGTTTAGCTGTTATTGATAACCAAGTAGAATAGGAGGGTAGGCTAATCATGAATTGCCTTAAGTTGACGCCATTGAGTGAACGGATACCTTAATTAGGCTACTGTGTATCTACAGTTATTTACTAATCAACTGTAGTTAGAGGAAAATTACGCATATATTTATTTACTTCCTGCTTTACTTTCTTAATTTGAAAGTCATCTGCAATATTTTTAAGAACACGATCTATCCATTCTACTACTAACAAAATATCTCCTTCTACTAAACCCCTGGTAGTTATGGCAGCTGTTCCCAAGCGGATACCTGAGGTAACTTGTGGAGAAGTAGTATCAAAAGGAATGAGATTTTTATTAGTAGTGATATCGGCTGCTTGTAAAGCTGTTTCAGCTTGTTTGCCAGAGAGATTTTTCTGAGTGAGATCTAGTAATAATAGGTGATTATCTGTTCCATCAGATACAATTTTATATCCTTTATCCATAAAGGCTTGTGCCATAATTTTTGCATTTTTTTGTACTTGTATCACATACGTTTTATAATCTTTGGTCATGGCCTCATAGCATGCTATTGCCTTAGCTGCAATAATATGTTCCAATGGACCACCTTGTGTACCAGGAAAAACAGCAGAATCAAGTAAAGCAGACATATGGTGTAGTGCTCCTTTCTTATTGGTTTTTCCAAATGGATTTTCAAAATCTTTTGCCATTAAGATCATACCACCACGAGGGCCCCGTAATGTTTTATGGGTAGTACTGGTTACAAAATGACAATAGGGAAAAGGATTATTGAGTAACCCTTGGCTAATAAGCCCTGCAGGATGTGCAATATCTGCCCATAAAAATGCGCCTACCTCATCTGCAATAGCGCGTAGTTGCGGATAGTCCCAATCACGACTATAAGCAGAAGCACCACAAATAATCATAGCTGGTTTTGTTTCCCTTGCTTTTTGGGCAACTTCTTGCCATTCAATGTATCCCGTTTCTCGGTTTACACCATAAAAAAAAGATTGGTATAATTTACCAGAAAAATTTATAGGAGATCCATGCGTTAAATGACCACCATGCGCTAGATTAAATCCTAGTATTTTATCTCCTAAATTCAAAACCGCCATCATCAGTGCTGCATTAGCTTGGGAACCGGAATGGGGTTGAACGTTAACCCACTCAACATTAAATAATGTCTTGGCCCGTTCAATAGCGAGGGATTCTATTTCGTCTACAACATGGCAACCACTATAATAACGTTTGCCTGGCAATCCTTCTGCATATTTGTTCGTAAGAACGCTGCCTGCTGCGGCAGCTATTTGAGCAGAAACAAAATTTTCAGAAGCGATTAATTCTAGTCCCTCTGTTTGACGTTTTTTTTCCTTTTCTATTAATAAAGGAATGATGGTATCTTGTTTTATCATCATAATGTAATGTTACCCATCTAACCAGCTATAGGTCTCTTTTGAAACTAAAAAATAATATCCATAATGGTGCATGGAATCGGTCTATTTGTATGATATACATTTTTTTACTAAAGCTTTGGTTTCAAAAGAGATCTATAGTATATACGCTTTATACTTAAAAATTTACTTTTAAGTCTTTGGAAAGAGAAATATATTAAAACATATACGAATATTTTATTTTTACCTTAAAAATGCATCTTTTTCTGCACCTTTTAGGTAAGATGTGTCACATTTTCTATTTAAAAAAATCTTGATAGCTATTTTTAATACTTGCTGATTCGTAAATTTTTTTGTAGAATACAAATAAAGCACAAGCCTTAAAAGTATTGTAATTTACTAGGTTCAATAGGAGAATTTTTTGATCTATAATTGTTATTTACAGCCATATATGTTAACCAGGCAGCTCCGAAAGAAATGTTTATGTTTTTTACATTATTTTTTATTTTCTTTTGTAGTTGTAATCTGTTTATGTTGTACACTTTGTTGTAAGTGTGGGGTGCGATATGATTTAATGCCTAAACGTGATGCAATTGTTAGCCAATTACCTGAAGAGAGCAAGGAAGCACGTCGGGAGCTAAGACAAATGTTAGATAAGAACGGGCAAGAAAAATTAGACAAAAGAACTCTTAAAATTAGGCAAATAGATGAACTAATTGCATTTATAGATGCTAGCCTTCACAATCAGAAAACGTATAGAACGCTACTGAAATTACTGCCAGCATGTGAGCGTATTGAATTGGAAAAAAAGTTTGAATCAGCTGTTGATTTAGAAGAGGAAAAGGCCATTCTCACCCAAAACTTATGTGGCCTAACTGTGTTTATGGATTCTGATATGAAAACTCAGCAAAACTATATGGATTTGTTGGACATCTTGCCAGAAGACGAATCAATTGCTTTGAAAAACGCCGTTGTCAATGCTAAGACTCCAGATGAGGTAGACCAATTGATCGCATCGAAACTTCCACAGGAGCTTATAAATCTAGATACGTGTACAAGGGAAAAATTAGCAAAATGTCCAAACAGTGTACGGAAAGAGATTTTGAAAAATGCCATGGAAAAAGAGGGACGGCCTATTAATGCTCCTATTGCTCCTGAATCGAATGAGCTGGATGAATCAGGAAAGGCAACCGTTGCGCCTCACCAGAAGAAGCCAGTCATATCGGATAAAACGAAAATGGCGTTATCAATGGATGAAGCATCCAGGAAGCCAATTATAAAAAGTAAGGCAACTATATCTTCTTCTGAAGTTAATTTAAATGAGCTTATTGAACAAAAGATCCAGGAGCAAGTAAACCATCCAGATGATTCACTACAAGATGAATGGGGGCCGAAGCTACCATTAAAAGGCAATACAAGAAAGCACTTTTTAAATCTTATAGAAGATTTTGCTGAATCAGATCGAAAAGATTTAAAAAAGCTTTTTGATCAAACAGATCCTGAAAGTATTAAAAGATTCTTATCAGTCTATGATACGGGATATAGCGTGGATGAGTTTAAGCAACTGTTGGATACACTGATTTGTCTCTATAGAGATGTACCACATCTTACTATTAAGATGTGTAATGATGGTAATACATTAACTACTGGGGATGAGCTTGCAATATGGCGTAGGACAAATGGAAATCAAAGGGAATTATTAACAAGACTACGTGATCTTTTATCGGATCTGTCTAATTAATTGAGCAAATTTTTTAATACGTTCTATTTCTATTTTTAAATTATATTGGACATAGAATCGTATCTGTTTACCAGCGTTTGATTTTTTTGGCTACTTGTATGGACCATTGGGTCCCTCTTCTACTTCATAAGTTATTTCAAAGGGGGCACACCTTTCATTATACGCTTCTACTAATTTTGTTAATTGAGCATTAACGTTTTGTTTTGTGCTTTGGCAAGCAGCCACTATAGCTATAACGCAAAACATACCTATCCTTCCATTTATATTAGAAGTTATTTTTATTTTCATATGGATTTCAATTTAATTATTGTACATTATTATTTATTGGTTACCTGTTGGTTTTAATATACCTTCTCTCTTTTTTTTTATCAAAAAAACAACTAAAGTTTACTATAAAAATAGGTGTTTAGTCCCAGATTGTGGTGAAGTATATTATAATTGTGTATTTTACTAAACCAAACTACCACAATCTGGGACTAAACAACCATGAAACATCCAAAAAAGTGATGGATCAAAAATGCAAATTATCATGTAAAGCATGCTCATAGGTTATCCACTTGATATGCCACTGCTACCTCCTTACCACAAAAAGCAAAGGCTAATTTGGTAATTTTTTTTACATGGAGATGACGTTTTATTTTGCTAGCATACTGTCTATCCTGAATTTGTGCCAACCCAGCTTGAGCCATCTTATCCAGATTTATGGGATCTTTGGCTATTTTATACTCTATAATCAATGCATTGCTTTGTTTACCTATTTGTGGTATTAAAAGCATATCTGCTCTACCACTGCCCGTTTCTATTTCACTTTCTATGGTATATTCAGAAGCCAGCATATGCAACATGCCCAACATAAAACCACTGTAAAACAGCTCTGCTTTGGCACTCCCTGTTTGATAAAAACTGGTAGCAGTTTGCAGTAAGGTTTGTAATTTTTCTTTAAAAGCTTCTATATGACCTGCTGGTAGCAAATGGACAAAAGCATAATAGCTGGAACGGTCCATATGTAACTGATTGGTAACCCATTGCAACATTCTTGCCTTATAGATGTAGGCTATTTCCTTATTGGGGATGCTTAATTGGTAAATATGCTCCTCTACTTGGTAGGGCATGGGATTTAAATAACCACTAAATAACAGTAAACTTAATAAACCAATTGGCTTATCTATATCTGGAAAACTAATTTGCTTAGTAATGGGAGAGGTAATAGCTTTACCCATAACCAACGCTTGCAAATCTTCCTGCATTTCATCTGCTAGCCACGCTTTATCTATTAAACCCGTACCGCCACTGTCTAACCAATAATAGTCTAATGTACCTTGACTGGCTAGGCATTGCATAATCGACCAGGGATTGTAAATAATTTCCCCTCCAAAGGAGTAGCCATTGTACCAATCTTGAATGGTAGCTGGGGCTGTTTCTGTAGCTACTTGCGTCAACAGCGTGTCTACTTCTGCTTGCGTAAAACCATAAAATGAGGCATAGCGTTTATCTAGTAAGGTATATTCCCGTATATTATTTAAATCTGAAAAGAGATTGGCTTTAGCAATACGTAATATGCCGGTAATCAGACCTTTTTCTAAGTAGGGATTGCTTTTTAAAGCGCTGCCCAGTATACCTCGGAATAGCTCCAAGACTGAGTCAAAGACATCGCTTTGATGGCCAAACTTGATATAGGCATGGTTAATAGGGGTATCGTATTCATCAATGAGCATGTAGACCTTTTGGTTAAAATGCTTGTAGAGTAGCTCACTTAAAAAACGCAACCCCTGTTTCAAATACGGCTTAGTTGCTTCCTCATTTAGATAAATTTGAAACCCTTTCTTGTCATGCAGATTAATGGAAGTACTGTGTAATAAATAATCATGTTGGTTATACGTATTTTTAAGCGCAATTCCTATACCTGTTTCAATTTCTTGATCATTGCTACCTTTAACATCTTTAAGGTTTAATACCATCACTGGGAATTGACCTTGTCGTTTGATGGCATAGCTATTATCAGCAATTTTTAAAGGATGAAGTATAGTGGTTTCATCAAAGCCTACATTTACCTCTCCTCCTATAAAAAGTAAATGGTTAAGCTTTGCTGTTTTAGGTAGTGGGTCCCCTTGCTTATTCACCTCAAGTTCAAAGAACTTGCGAATCATATCCATATTTAGGCTTTTTCCCCAACGTCTGGGCCGGGTAATCAATATTACTTCACTGCTTTCTGTCAATAATTCCTGGATTAAAAGGCTTTTGTCCACAAATACATCACTGTGTAACAGCAGATTTTTAAAATCATCTGTCCCCGTTCTAATACGGGGGGAAAGGGTGGTTGCCATCATAGAAAAAGTTTAAAATAGCATCTATTGCATGGCCTTTGAAAAAGGGATAAACGTTTGCATGGCTATGCATGTAAGAATTTTATAGGCAATTTTGGGCTAAAATGCTACATAACGGATACTTAATTTTAGCATATTCACACTTCCTATCTATATTAACCACGGTAGGATGGGAGGATGTGGGCGCGGCAACATCAGTAGATACAATCAGGTAGCAAAGCGCCTGCGCCTGCTATCCCTATAGAATAAGCGTTCCCTGGCAGCCCACCGGATATTATCAAAGGAAATTTTATTGAAACAATTTTATAATATTATCTTGTAAATCTCGATAATTTTTTATAGGATCACAGAAATTATTCATAGTGATCACAAAACTATAAGGTGTTTCGTACTGTTTAGGGTAGACATATCCACATAAGTTGGATACACCAGATAGTGTTCCTGTTTTGGCATATACCCGCATATTCTTGGGAAAACGTCCTGCAATAGTGGTCCCTTCATCCTGCTGAGAATACGCCATTAAAGACTGCATTTCATTAAAGTTTGGTTTTTGGTATGTGGTTCCTAAAAAATCACTTATTTGCTCTACAGTAAACAAATTACGTCTTGATAATCCAGAGCCGTCATCCATTTTAGATTTTGTTAAATCAACTTGAAATACCTCGTTTATCTTTTCTCTAAGCCGATGCGTAGCATCATCCCATGTTGGTTGATTTTCTTGTGTAGCATAACTAGCAAGCACATAATCAGCAATAAAATTATCAGATGTTTTAAGTGCTATACCAGCTATATCTGCGTAACTTTTTTTTCGTGATACAATAGCATCGGACGGTACGGTACTATTTTTAACCTTTTCCTCTTCATCTTCTTTTTGTTTTGAATCTTGAAAAGCTACTGATGCGTTAGGCAAAAAATGTTTAATCATGGCTACTACGTAATGGTAATGATCATCTTCATGAATGGCTAATTTCAGTGACTCCTCTTTACCTACCTTTAATGCACCGTTAATGGTACATTGTTTACCATCCCAAACTATACTTAAAGGGATAGCTTCTTGGTCATTTTGAACAGTAATTGCCTTAATATTAAGATCATAAGGGAAAAATATATCTTTATCTATGGTAACTTTTTCCCCTATCTTGCTTGACTTGGCAATAAGGGAACAAATATTCTTGTTAACATGTACCCTAGTAATAGGGGCGCCATAGGCGCAATGCATATCATCTACACTTCTCTGTACCATTGTTGGAGGAATAGAGAACGCTTGTCGCATAACATCAAGGTGATCTAAAACAATCCCTTGCTTAGCAAGCATGTCCAATAAAACTTTTAAATCTGCTTGTAAGAAATTGGGGTCATCTATCGTAAGATAGTATCGATCCTTATCCTGATTTAAGTAAATGGCACTGCTAAAAGGATAGGGACATTGAAAATATTCGTTCAATGCCAATAAGGTAAATACCTTGGTAAGGCTGGCAGGCGTATAATAGCGATTGGAATTTTTTGTGTAAATAATTTGACCACTTTTTAAGTCAATAATTTTAATGCCTACGTTAAGACTTGGATCTACATTCTGTATTTTATCGTTTATAAGCTTACCGATTTCTTCGTGGGAAGTAACCAAAGGAAGAGCAGTTTGCATGCGGGATATCCCCTTATTACATCCTAGTAATACAATAAGGCTATACAGCCACCATACATAATGGTATCTATATTTTTTAATGTTTTGCATAAGATTTATACTTTTTAATATTAACAAGCGCTAAAAATGCCTTCTAATGTGTTTTTTACAAAAAATATTTTTACTGCTTTTTTTGATCAAACAAAAAAAGTAGCTTTAAAAGAAGTAGTTTTATTAGCCATTTGCTATAATCTATAAAATATGGCTATCACGCAAGTGAACGGACAATGGCGTCAACTTAAGGTTTAGCTGTTATTGATAACCAAGTAGAATAGGAGGGTAGGCTAATCATGAATTGCCTTAAGTTGACGCCATTGAGTGAACGGATACTAGATAAAAGCCCTAGATTAGGTCTAACCAATAGACTAGACCTAGTTATACACGTTATTTCTTTTTAAAGAGATCTACATTTTCTACTTCGATAGTAAACAAACCTTCTTGTTCATCTTCTAAGCGCAAGGTCGTATGCGTATTAAGCGGTAAAGGATTATTTATAGGACTGTGGCCTATACCTGTAACACTAAATACTGGACAGGGAGCATGATGGGCAAATCGTTCCTTAACACATTCTATCGCTAGTGGATCGCTTGATTCATAGAAATCACCACAAATTACTGCATCTGCTTCCCCTAAGACGTTGGTTTGGATTAAATGTGTGAATGCACGTTCCAGTCGCTCTGGGCTTTCGTGTACATCTTCTAAAAATAGAATGCGATCTTTTATATTTACCTGCCAAGGAGTAGCCATGGTATCTCTAATAAGCGTCATGTTACCACCTATGATTTTAGATTGTATTCCCTCATCTTTAACTTTAACGCCATTATTGATTTGTGCTAAACTATAGGTAACGCTATTTTGATCCCCCCGTATTAATGCTTCTAGTTTTTTAACAGAATCACTAGAAACAACAGTAGGACCTTCTACTATTAAATCCGGCATAGTAGCGTGTAGGGTCTGATAATTATATTTGTTTTGCAGATAAGTGTGGCCAACCGTAATATCACTATACCCTATTAGCACTTTCTTATTTCTATTTTGCTCTATTTTTCTTTTTTCTTCATCGGATAATTTTTCCAAGTAAGGAATAAGCGCTGCAAACCCTTGACCTCCTCGAAGTGGCCAAATAATTTCATGATCACTTGTTAAGGCGCGAATTAAATCGGTTGCTCTATATTTATCAGGTGCCGGATACATGGGATCACTTCCTTTATATATAGTGTCCGATATATGGGGCTTAAGTTCTAAATCGGTTATGTACTTTTGGATGCTACTTAAATCTGATTTTGCTTTATAAGCAGGTGCAATGAGATCGACATGGTAGCTATTCACTGGATTTTTTGGTTTCATGTTAGACGATAAGCTACTACACCGGCACATAAAAAGCATTCCAAAACTTATACCGGTTATTTTTTTGATTGTATTTAATATACTGTTTTTCATAATAATATATTGTTATTTATAATAAATAGTATTAATGACATGGCCCTAATTACATTTTACCCTAATTAGTGCTTTTTTTCCCTTTTAGTGCTTTTTGCCCCTTAAGAAGTAGTTTTAAAAAAAATGGATAAAACCATCAGTAATCTATATAAAATATGGCTACCATGCAAGTGAACAAATACGCTTGTGCTTTTATAAATCCTTTCTGTACTATTTGCTATATGCGTTTTACCAGAAGCAGAGAAATAAAAAATATTAAATTCGAAATTCGAACTGAAAATAATTTCTAAGAGGAGGGATTTCCATCCAAGTCTTCTTTACAAACTGTGCTAGGGAACGGATGTGCGCCCTGCTAAAATCAAAACGAACGCCTGCTGTTTGGTATATGGTGCGCATGGATGCCGTGTTGCCTAATTTTAATGCACTGAAATAATTATGCAATGCCTCTTTCGGCTTTTCTTGTGCATTTTTCCATACGCCAATCGCACCAAGTTGGGCAATGGCATATTCGATGTAGTAAAAAGGTACTTCAAAAAGATGTAGCTGTTTTTGCCATAAATGGCTTTTTACCTCTTCATAACCTGTCCAGTCAGTTATATTGTCTGAGAAATCATTAAAAATACGGTTCCAATTTTCAGCTCTTTCTTCTACCGTATGATAAGGATTTTCATAAACCCAATGCTGAAAAGTATCAATGGTAGCCATCCAAGGTAAACAGCTGATAACATGTATCAAATGATCCTTTTGGGCACGATAAAGATCCTCTTGGTTGGTAAATAAAACATTCCAATAGGGCATGGTAAGCAGCTCCATAGACATGGAAGCCAATTCCGCAATTTCTGCTGGGCAATGTTTAAAAGCATTTAGTGGCAACTTATGTACTAGAAACGAATGGACGGCATGGCCCCCTTCATGAAACATGGTCAGAACATCAGCCATAGTAGAAGCAGCATTCATAAAAATAAAGGGAACCCCCGTTTCGTCTAAAGGATAGTTATATCCTCCTGGTGCTTTGTCTTTGCGTGATGTTAAGTCCAAGTGGCCCATCTGGTCCATGGTACGCAAACAATCGGCTAAAAAGGGGTCTAATCGTTCAAAAACCGTAATGGTTTTAGTAATAAGCTCTCTTGCATCCGCAAAAGGCTGTAATGGTTTCCGGCTCGCTATATCCACCGCATGGTCAAAGGGTTGGAGCTGATTTACGCCAAGTTTTTGTTTGCGTTCCACTGCTAGCTCATTTAGTAGGGGAACTATTTCTTCCTTGATAGCTGCATGAAAGGTGAAACAATCTTGTGGCGTATAATCGAACCGATGCATGGCTACAAAAGCATAATCTCTAAAATTCTCGAAGCCAGCATTTAGAGCTAACTGGTGACGTTGCTGAATTAAGGTTGAATAGAGGGTATTGAGCCTATCTTTATCTTGCAATCTACGTTGTTGTATGGTATAATATACCTCCTTTCGAAATGGTCTATCGGTAGATTCTAAATGCGCCATAGCTTGTGGTAAGGTGCATTCTTTGCCGCCTACTTCTACTACCATAGCAGCTGAAATAATACCAAATTTTTGTTGATTGAGCTGAATATCTGTTTGAATAGGTATGTTTTCTTCTCTATAACAACGTAAATTATTTTCAATTTTTCTAAAAAAGATATCAAATGAAACATCCTTGCGTAAATTTTTGGTATCTTTGGCTGCTATTACTTTTTGATGCAACTGATCTGTAACAGGCGTCAAATGAGGCACTATGGCTGTAATGTAGTATGTATAACGTTCTCTTGCGGTTATATCAGTTGTATGGCATGTAGTATGAATATAACGCCATCCTGCATCCTCTTCTAATGCCCCTTCCAGCTCACTCCAGTCAACTAACAACTGTTTTAGGTCATCCAAAGAAAGTATGTTTCTAGCTAATAGATTATCATAAAAAGGCTGAATAGAAGCCCAATCCGTTATAGAAAAATCTAGCGGTAAAAAAGTACGGGTATATTTTTGCATAATTGAATTTTTATTGTATTACAGTCATTTATCAAGTTGTAGATCATCAAAAGCCAGTCCCGTCCGCTGCTGTTTTTTAGCTTTTTATCATGAAATGGCCTTCTCGTACATAACTGGCCTATCTTTTTTACGCGTAGCTATTAAAATACAAACTGTTCCATTGCCCTCCTAACGAAAATACTAGGAATTATGTCAAAAGACAAAACCGCAATGCTGGGCTGGTATCAATGCTTGGCTGGTAACATTATATATATTCCTAATTAAATTGTTCCAGGTATACAAGCGTGGTAAACGAAAATGCATCATGCTGGTATATTTTGGGTAAATTTTAATAAATTGTTTTAGTTTTAATTTAAAAAAGAACGAACGATTTTATTATATCGGTCTAATGGGGTTGGTTCCAAGTGTAGCGCTTGGTATGGCCTATAGGCCCTTCTCTTGTAAGCAGAAGAGATGTCACCATATATCATGTAGGCATGTCAAACATTATCGCTAGCCTTGACATAGGTACCAGTAAAATTTGTGTAGTTATAGGAACACAAAGCCCATACCATGACCAGAAGCTTGAGGTTTTAGGTATGGGCAAAGTCGCTGCAGATGGGATTGTACGCGGTATGATTGTCAATATAGACAAGGCTGCTGTTGCTATCAAACAAGCATTGCAAGCGGCTGAAGAAGACTCAGGTATAAATATCAATATTATAAATGTAAATATTGCGGGAAAACATGTGGTGGGTGCGTGCCATCATGGTAGCATTACTAGGGATTCTATAGAACAAGAAATTACGGTAGAGGATATCCAAAAGCTTACCCATGATATGTATCGTATTGTAACGCCGCTAGGTACAGAGATCATTCATACCATGCCGCAGGAGTATACCATAGACTATGAAATTGTAACCCAAGATCCAGTAGGTATGTCAGGGGTGAAATTGGAGGCTAATTTTCATATTATTACCGCTAAAACGCACGCTATTCAAAACATACACAAATGTATTAAAAAAGCTGGTGTGGAGGCGGAAATTGTTATGTCTTCTATTTTAGCAGCTGGTTTAGCTATACTGAGTGATGAAGAAAAAGAGGCCGGTGTTTGTTTGGTAGATTTTGGAGCCAGTATTATTAACTTAATGGTATTTTTTGATTCTATTATTCGGTATACGGCTACCATCCCCCTGGGAGGGCATAGTATTACTTCAGACATACAGCAAAATTGTATGATTATGGAGCGTCAAGCAGAATTACTAAAAGTAAAATTTGGCAGCGTGGAATCTAAGGCTTTTACTACTCAGGCGGCAGTAACCATTCCAGGATTGCGCAATCGTCCCCCTAAAGAAGTATTTACCACTAATCTGGCTAAGATTGTAAAGGCACGGGTAGAAGAAATAGTGGAATTTATTTATGAGGAAATTTTACGTTCTGGTTTCTACGAAAAATTAGTGGCAGGTATTGTAATAACAGGTGGAAGCGCTAACCTGCCAGGCATACAATCGATGCTGCAGCAAATTACTGGATTAGATACACGTTTGGGATTTCCAGATGAATATTTAGAGGAAGGCGGTAGAAAAGAACTCCGCGATCCGATCTATGCTACTGCCATTGGGTTAGCCTTGGCTGGATTTAAAACGCTAGATTATAGAGAGGCTTACTATAAAGCTACCAAATCCGTTCATTTAGATTTTTCGAAAAAAAATAGTAAAAAGGCAACCAAAAGTAGTTTTTCTTTTACACGCATGATTACAAAAACAAAAGCTTTTTTAGTAGATGACTATGATGATCGTTAGGGATGATAGTCAGGAACTAAAATGGTACCATGCATAACATAATGCTTTCATATGTTTTGTTTTCCTGTAAAGAAGCAACCTTTGTATAATTTGCAGCCCTTTGTGTAA
This sequence comes from Candidatus Cardinium hertigii, assembly GCF_003788695.1. The sequence goes on along the minus strand of NZ_RARA01000026.1, from coordinate 21,029 downwards.
CTTTATGAAAAATATTACATATACATTCGATTTACCATCTCACCATAAGTCTATTATCAAAGTGATGGGTGTAGGTGGTGGGGGTAGTAATGCTGTGAACAATATGTATAAACGTGGCATTAAAGATGTCTCTTTTATAGTTTGTAATACAGACGTCCAAGCCTTACAGAGTAGTCCCATACAAAACAAACTCCAAATTGGAGCAGCGCTTACCAGTGGATTAGGTGCGGGAGCCAATCCAGAAGTAGGGCGTAATGCAGCATTAGAAAGCAAAGAAAGCATTCGAGAACTATTAGATGATGATACAAAAATGCTTTTTATCACCGCGGGAATGGGCGGTGGAACCGGTACAGGCGCTGCTCCTGTAATTGCCAATATCGCCCGCAAGCAGGGTATCCTTACGGTCGGTATTGTAACGCTTCCTTTTTCATTTGAAGGAAAAAAAAAGCATTTACAGGCACAAGAAGGGATTACTGAATTACGGAAAAATTGCGATACGGTGCTTATTATCCTAAATGATAAAATGCAAACAACATTAGGAGGGCTATCCATTAGCAAAGCTTTTTTAGAAGCAGACAATGTGTTAACCACTGCTGCTAAAAGTATTGCAGAAATTATTACTGTACCTGGTTATGTAAATGTGGATTTTGAAGATGTAAAGACCGTAATGAAAAATGCTGGCGCAGCTGTTATGGGTTCCGGTGAAGCAGAAGGAGAAGGGAGGGCTATGCAGGCTGCTGCTATAGCACTTGCGTCCCCTTTATTGGATTATACCGACATCCGTGGAGCAAAAAAGATACTTTTATCCATTGTTTCTGGCCAAGCAGCAGAGCTGCAAATGGATGAATTAACAATTATTACCAATTATATCCAAGAACAAACAGGGGAGGATGCTGAAATGATTTTTGGCCATGGTTCTGATCCAGAAATGGAAGAAAAGATTAAGGTTACGGTTATTGCAACTGGTTTTAATAGAGAGCCAGGTGAGGAGCATTTGGAGCATACAGATATGCTTGACTATAAAAAACAGGATGCTATTAAGGTTTATACCGAAACGTTTGATCATCAAGAGCAGGGAGAAGAAATCTTGCAAAGGTCAATGGAAAAAACAATGGTTATGGAAGATGAAACGAAAAACCGACGGCTATCTTTTATAAAAAAAAGAGGAAAAGAATGTAGTGAAACAGAAGAATGTGCCGTACAACTGCCCTTACCTTTTAGTGTGCCTCAGGAAGTAGAGCCGCAAAAAAGCTGGGGATATAGCAAGGTTATAGTTAGGAACAATAAAAGCAGTAATGCAGGACGGAGCTGGGACGATCGTTCCTTAAAAGAACAATTAGAAGTACCTGCTTATCTAAGAAAAAAGGTCCAACTTGACGTGATAACGGCAGATACAGATGACTCACAAAAATGGGTATGCTATCGGTTAGATGATGATGATAAAGTAGATGACCCTTCTTTGCAGAAGGACCCTTCATAATCATATGGGAATTGAGATGGATTGGTTCTAATGTTACATCTGTGCAAACTTTACATAAAATATAGCTTATTTTTTAATTTATTGTAAAATATCCTTATGTTATGGCTAGATTTGATATTCAGCGTTCACCAGCGCTTGATTTTTTTTGGCTACTCTTTTTGATCAAGCAAAAAAAGTAGCTTTAAAAGAAGTAGTTTTTTAAAAAAAATGGATAAAATCATCAATAATCTATAAAATACGGCTGCCATGCAAGTAACGGATACGTTTGTTCGATTTGTGTAAGCTTTATAAAATACTTAACTTGTGGCCTTGTAAGTTAAATGCTGGTGATGTAGCTCAGTCGGTAGAGCATCGGACTGAAAATCCGTGTGTCGGAGGTTCAAATCCTCCCATCACCACGTCATATCTCATGGTTCACGTAATACATAATGGTTCACTGTTATCTCGTCTACAGCTATTGTGTAGCATTATATGCTTTTAAGCTTGGTATAATAAGCTCAATGGTTTTAACATGAGCTATTTTATTTCTAGAGAACCATCAAATTCTATACTGTTTATTTTTTTAGCCTGATTCACCCCATAATAAAGATGTTAAATCGACTTTTTGCTAAAATTTTTACTTCAGCCCTCAAAAAAAACAGCCGTTTTGATAAACAAGTTTCCCAAATCAATCAGATTTACGAGATGCTACAGCCCATCTCTCACGATCAATTGCGTGAAGAAGTTGCTAACATTCGCAAGGAAATAGCGGAATATTTGCAACCTATTGCTTCCGAAATAGAATGTTTACAGCAACTTATATCAACAGATGCGCCTCTTGCTGATGCCAATCTTTTAGCTATGCATAAAAGAGCAGATCAATATAAACGACTGGAAATTTTGCAAAAGCAGCATAAGGAAGCGTTGGCTACGGTCTTAGATCAGGTATTGGTACGTGTGTTTGCCATCGTCAAAGAAACGGCCCGGCGTTTTAGGGATAATAGAAAGTTAATCGTTTCAGCAACTGCCTATGATCACGACATAGCTGCTACCAAGCCATACGTGACCATAAAGCAAGATAAGGCTATTTGGAAAAATCAATGGGAAGTAAGTGCACATATGGTTGCTTGGGAAATGGTGCACTATGATGTACAATTGATCGGAGGCATTACCTTACACCAAGGCAAAATAGCTGAAATGGCTACTGGTGAAGGTAAAACCCTTATTACTACCTTAGCCGCTTTTTTAAATGCATTGAGCGCTAAAGGCGTGCATGTGGTGACCGTAAATGACTATTTAGCTAAAAGAGATTCAGAATGGATGGCGCCTATTTTTGAATTTCATGGTTTAACCGTGTCTTGTATAGATCAATTTCCTGCCCATTCCCCCGGGCGCCAACGCGCTTACCAAGCGGATATTATATTTGGAACCAATAATGAATTTGGTTTTGATTACCTAAGGGATAATATGGCTACCGATGCCAGTGAGTTGGTACAACGCGCCCATTATTTTGCTATTGTGGATGAAGTAGACTCTGTACTTATTGATGATGCTAGGACGCCACTTATTATTTCAGGTCCTGTAGAAGAGAGTGACGAGCATATCTATAAAGAGCTGGCTCCTAAAATTGCACAACTTTATAAATTCCAAAAAAATTTAGTTATTGATTTCTTACAAGAAGCTAAGAAAAAAATTCAAGAGGGCAATATGGAAGAGGGTGGATTGGCGCTTTTTCGTGCCTATAGAGGGTTACCTAAATATAAGCCTTTGATTAAATTTCTTAGCGAAAAAGGCATGCGTCAGATGCTAGATAATGTAGAATCTTATTATATACAGGAGAATTCGAAGATGATGCCTCAAGCAGATGCCCCCCTGTTCTTTGCCATTGATGAAAGGCATAATAATGTTGAGATCACCGAAAAAGGCCTTAAATATTTAACGGAACAAGAACAAGATCCTTCTTTTTTTGTATTACCAGACGTAGCGGCCCACATTACGGCTATTGAAAATGATACTACCTTAACCCCTGAGGAAAGCCTTTCTAAACGTTCTTATTTTCAACAAACTTATAAAGTAAAAGCCCAACGTATTCATGCTTTGCATCAGCTCTTAAAAGCGTATGCTTTATTTGAAAAAGATGTAGCCTATATTGTAGCAAACCATAAAGTTAAAATTGTAGATGAACAAACGGGCAGGGTTTTAGATGGCCGTAGGTATTCAGATGGCCTTCATCAAGCTTTTGAGGCGTTAGAGGGCGTCCAAATTGAAAAACCCTCTCAAACCTATGCCTCTATTACGCTTCAGAGTTACTTCCATATGTATGATAAGTTAGCAGGTATGACGGGCACAGCAGAGACTGATGCAGAGGAGTTTTGGGATATTTATGGCTTGGCTGTAGTACCCATTCCCACCCATAAGCCTCTCTTACGAGAAGATAAAGAAGATAAAATTTATAAAACCGTACGAGAAAAATTTAATGCCCTTATCGAAGAAATCGTTGAATTATCTGGCCAAGGAAGACCTGTTTTGGTAGGTACTACTTCAGTAGAAATATCTGAATTAGTAAGTAAAATGCTGTCTTTTCGTAAAATTCCACACCAAATTTTAAATGCAAAACATCATCAAAAAGAAGCAGACATAGTGGCCCAAGCTGGTATAGCTGGAACCGTTACCATTGCTACCAATATGGCTGGTCGTGGTACGGATATTAAATTAACCCAAGCGTCAAAAGAAGCGGGTGGATTGGCCATTATTGGTACAGAACGTCATGAATCTAGACGTGTAGATAGGCAGTTGCGTGGCCGTGCTGGACGACAAGGAGATCCCGGTTCCTCTCAGTTTTTTCTTTCGCTAGAGGATAGTTTAATGCGGCTATTTGGCTCTGATAGAATTGCTTCTGTAATGGATAGAATGGGTTTGGAAGAGGGAGAAGTAATTCAACATAGTATGGTGAGTAAGTCTATCGAAAGGGCCCAAAAAAAGGTAGAACGCAATAATTTTGCTATTCGAAAACGTTTGTTAGAATATGATCGTGAAATGGGTACGCATCGAAATGCGGTTTATCAAAGGCGCAGCCATGCTTTGCTAAAAAAGGGATTTGAAGTTGATATTATGAATATGCTGTATGATACAGTGACTAGCATTATAGAGCATGAAGATAGTAAATTAGAAGTGCATTTTCTTAATCCTATTTTTGCTTCGGTATTTGGCATTTCAGATGCATTTACACAAGAATTTTTTGTAGGTAAAAATAAAAAAGAAATCATAGAAGATGTGTATGCATATCTAACAAAACTATATTATGAACGTTTTACAGCGTTGCAGACCATGCTATTTGCATATTTTAAACAACCTGCTATATCAGGGAGTAACTATACCGATATCATAGAAGTACCCTTTTTTGATGGTAAAACTTACGTTAGTGCAACCGCTTATGCTACTGACTTTATGGCTGCTAAGGGCAGAGATCTTGTAAGAGATTTAACGTGTGGGGTAGTGCTTAAAGTAATTGATCAACATTGGAAAAGTCATTTACGGGTTATGGATGATTTAAAGCAATCCGTTCAGAATGCTATTTATGAAAGACAGGATCCGATTATTACCTTTAAGTTCGAGGCCTATAACCTATTTAGAAATTTTATGACTACCGTAAGTCAAGAAATTATTTCCTTCTTATTTCATGCCCCTTTTTATGTGCAACTGCCTGATATACAAGAAAGACCAGCGCAATAAGGGGTATCCGTTCACCCAATGGCAGAAATGTTTTTAATCTATTTATTCAGATGCTTAGTAGCCATATTCTTATTTGCTAAATATGTTAAGTATTTAGTCAGTACATATTACGTTAACATTACATGCATCAACTTTAAACAGCAATTACTATGTTAGTATACAAAAATAAAAATATTTGTGGAAGGGCGCTATTATCATTTTTAACTATGTTAGGCTTAACCTTAAGTGCAGGTGGATGCCCTCCTTCTCCTAAATCCCAGTCAGAGTCTAAAACTCAGTCAGAAGAAAAAACAAAGCTCATGCAAGTATTTGAAAGAAGCCGTAAAACGATAACCATGTTACGGCAAAAAACGTTGCCTAAAATTAAGAAAAGCCTTAACACAGAAAAGGTAAAGGAGCTAGAGAAAACGATTAATGAATTTGATCAAGAGGTAGAAAAAGGTATAGCAATAACCAAAGACTTAACAGAAGCAGAAATAAAAGAAATAAAAGTAATAAAAGAAATAAAAGTAATAAAATCAGGGGCAGGGGTATACGCATACCTGAACCAAATAGAGGATATATGGCATAAAGCGTACAAAGTAGCACGAGCACTAAATATGATTCTCAATACAAAACCTTCAAAAGAAGTCAAAGATGCTGTTTTAGATGCACGTAAGGAGGGCGTTACAATAGAAAATTATAGCGGTTGTATTATACAAATTTAAAGTTTTTTATAAGTTTACAGTGCCAAAATAGTATGGTTTATGTCCTTTTTTAAGGCTTTTAACTAACACTTGAGTATAGATTTCCTTTTTTATAAAATTTTTGTTTTCTATTGCAATGGCCTCGTGATACCATTTTTAGTTTTACGTCTCTTTATGCATTCTATTTGTTTTTTTAAAAAAGTTTCCTTAAATTTGTGGGGTAGATTATAAGAGGCATCCGTTTAAGCATATTTTAAGGTTTAAGGCGCAATCCTCGAAAAGGTAACTATTTTATAGGCTACCATATTATGCCATTTGAACTAAATACGACGAGAGCGGAGAGCAGGTTATAGTATGGCCCATTATGTTTAATAAAATTAAATTATAATATGTATGTATATAAAAAGATTTAGGTACATTTTTTTTGTATCAGGGATATTGCAGTTGGGGGTAATTTGTAGTTGTTCCAAACAAATGCTGCATATAAATAATGATCAATGCGAAAGAGATACAGCTACATTTTCTCATGCAACACCAGAAAATGTAAATAAAGAAGATGAGAACGGAAATACACCCTTACATTTTGCAGTTTGTCAAGGTAATCTAGCACTCGTTCAACTCATACTTGAACATGGCGCAACAGAGCGTGTAAATAAAGAAAATAAGAATGGATATACACCCTTATATCTTGCAGTTATAGCAGTTATAAATGACAATGTAGATTTAGCCGTTGATTTAGCTAAATGCTTACTGCCTTATGCAACACCAGAAAATGTAAATAAAGAAAATAAGAATGGAGATACACCTTTACATCTTGCAGTCTATAAAGGTAATCTAGCACTCGTTCAACTCTTACTTGAACATGGCGCAACAGAAAGTGTAAATAAAGAAAATAAGGACGGAGATATACCCTTATATCTTGCAGTTATAAATGACAATGTAGATTTAGCCGTTGATCTAGTTAAATGCTTACTGCCTTATGCAACACCAGAAAGTGTAAATAAAGCAAATGAGAACGGAAATACACCCTTACATTTTGCAGTCCGTCAAGGTAATCTAGCACTCGTTCAACTGTTACTTGAACATGGCGCAACAGAGCGTGTAAATAAAGAAAATAAGGACGGAGATACACCTTTACATCTTGCAGTCTATAAAGGTAATCTAGCACTCGTTCAACTCTTACTTGAACATGACGCAACAGAAAGTGTAAGTAAAGAAAATAAGGACGGAGATATACCCTTATATCTTGCAGTTATAAATGACAATGTAAATTTAGCCGTTGATCTAGTTAAATGCTTACTGCCTTATGCAACACCAGAAAGTGTAAATAAAGAAAATAAGAATGGAAATACACCTTTACATCTTGCAGTCCATAAAGGTAATCTAGCACTCGTTCAACACTTACTTAAACATGGCGCAACAGAGCGTGTAAATAAAGAAAATAAGGACGGAGTTACACCCTTATATTTTGCAATTATGCATGACAATGTAGATTTAGCCGTTGATCTAGTTAAATGTTTACTGCCTTATGCAACACCAGGAAGTGTAAATAAAGCAAACGAGAGTAGTGGAGATACACCTTTATATCTTGCAGTCCATAAAGGTAATCTAGCACTCGTTCAACTCATATTTGAACATGGCGCAACAGAGAGTGTAAATAAAGAAAATAAGAATGGAGATACACCTTTACATCTTGCAGTCCATAAAGGTAATCTAGCACTCGTTCAACTCTTACTTGAACATGGCGCAACAGAAAGTGTAAATAAAGAAAATAAGAATGGATATACACCCTTATATCTTGCAGTTATAAATGACAATGTAGATTTAGCCGTTGATCTAGCTAAATGCTTACTGCCTTATGCAACACCAGAAAATGTAAATAAAGAAAATGAGAACGGAAATACACCCTTACATTTTGCAGTCTTTCAAGGTAATCTAGCACTCGTTCAACTCATACTTGAACATGGCGCAACAGAGCGTGTAAATAAAGAAAATAAGAATGGATATACACCCTTATATCTTGCAGTTATAAATGACAATGTAGATTTAGCCGTTGATCTAGCTAAATGCTTACTGCCTTATGCAACACCAGAAAGTGTAAATAAATCAAACGAGAACGGATATACACCTTTATATTTTGCAGTCCATAAAGATAATCTAGCACTCGTTCAACTCATACTTGAACATGGCGCAACAGAGAGTGTAAATAAAGCAGACGAGGATGGATATACACCTTTATATGTAGCTGCTATACGCGGATATAGAGCCATTGCAACACTATTACTGGAACAGCCTAATATTCAGATTGATTATAATCATCACTTGAACCAGCAACTCAGGGATCTGATAACACAGCCAATCAGGGAACGTTTGGATCGCATCTTAAACATTCGTCATTTTATGAGAAATGATCGAAAACGTTAGTGCCAACTATGGGATTGTATTATCGTTGTAGCGTACTTTACTTCACCATATATATCTGGGTATCCGTTCAGTGGTCTGGTCCATGCGTATTCGTGTTTGTATCCGTTCACCTATGTTTTCTAATGCCTGTTAGCGTACTTATCAAACTTGATTACCAGTAATATTATGAATAATAAAATGCCACACTTTTAAGTTTGCTTCAACTATATATTACTGTGTGTTTAAGACACACATAATCTTTAGATTGATAAACAATAAATTACTATTGTAAGGTTAGGGAAGCGCATGCAAAAAATTTAAATTTGGGTACGTCATATTAATTATGTTTTAATAAAACTGCTTTTTCGTTTTTATGATAAGTGACAATTATTTTATCTTTCCTACCGCATAAAAAGTTTGAAGCAAGCAATTTCGCTTTTTCTATTGCAATGGCCTCAATAAATATATCTGTGTTGGGTATGTGCACATTTTTAATTATTTTGTTTTCTAGTTATCCTTTATTCCAGCGGCTAGGGCTTCAAAAATTGCAATAAGTGCGTTTTTGAATTAAGCATAGCGGGTTAATTTAATAATGCAATGCCAGTTTTTAAGTGCGTGCAATATAGAAGCTAGTATAAAGGGGCTGGTAGTATTGTCACAGTTAACGTGGCTTTATCGGTATTTTTTGCTAACTTTTTAGCCCAATCATATCTAAACCAGTGAAACATGCTTGGTTGTATCGTCATGTAGGTTTCTATGAGTAGCGTGCCATCTAAAACAGTATTTACAAAACTGACGCTACCTAATGCTTTATTTTTAACATCAGACAAAGTCCAATAAATTTGAATTACGTTCGAAACGTTCATTATGGCTTCTGATTCTACCTTTTCTATCTTGTCCTCTACATTAAAAGGATAGTGAACAATTTTTATTTCACTTTCTTCATCTAATGAAATTTTTTCACCAGTAATATGTATAAAATTTTCTCCATCCCAACACATCCAACGTGATTTGCTGTTTATAGTGCGCGCATATAGCAAACTTGCAGTCTGCTCACTAATAAAAGAGCGCATAATTTTACCTTCTTTGTTCTTTTTACCAAATTCTAATATGAGCACTTTGTTATGCTTGGGCCTAAAATTGTTAATACCAACGAAGTTAAAAATCTTACTATCTTTAGCCTTTTTAAGCACCTGCGTATCACTATCTATCATCCATGAACAGGTAGCATCTTCTTCCGTCCATGTATTGTATTTTAATGCATTAGGTAGTTGTATATTATTTTCATAATTACTACTGGGATATAACATTAAAATTGGTATATGTTGATAAACAATATTATCTGGAAGCTTTTCTTTGTAAGATTCTTGAAAGTTTTCTCTATAAAATGAGTTGTAAGCGGCAGGTCCAGATATTGCTACAGTTGCACTAGATCCGGCTTCCAATCCATCCTTTCTATAAGACAAAAAGTTTATATCCAGATTTGTGATATTTTTTTTATCTCCAATCTTCTTAAGCCTCGCATAGTTACCAGAAATCTTTTTGATAAGCTTTGTAATATCATTATTTTCAGAACCTGTATCACAATGAGTTGCAATAAATGAGTTATTACATAGATATCCTATACTAGATGTCCTAAAATGATTCTTCATAATTTTTATTTCACCTAATGGAGCAAAAATTTCTTTAATAGATTTTGATGAAATGTTGTTTGATGTATATTGTATGGATTGTATTATTTCTTTTAATTTCCAGTAATATGCTATATCTTTTTTTATGGATATCTGTGTATGTTTTCTGTTTATTTCTATTTGTTTTCTACTCATTTCGCTACTAATACAGCTACTAGGATACAATAAAAAAATACCCGTAGGGGGGGGATACATCATATGTAAATAATGATTTGATAAATCATTTCTACCATCCAATCTCAATGCTGCTGGAACATTGTTAAGTAACTGCTCTGTTTGAACAGTATATAGCACTCTATTCAGTTCTATCTTGTTGTCTTCTAGATTTTTAAAATCTGAAAATATATCTATATGCTCCTGAAAGGGCGGAAGAAGATCAACATCAATGTAAATGCCTCCGTACTGTTTTATAATTTCTAAGCGAGCACAATCTGATGCTGATGCGCAATTCATTCTTAATGATAACTCTTGGTTATAAGGATCTTTTAAAGTCCATGCATCTATCTTGCCATCCGTACGTATATCTCTTATTTTATATAAGTTATGCTTCTGCTGCTGGAATTCTTTAATTGCTTGTTGATTCTGTTCTAATTTGTCTTGAAAATTCTCTTTTTCTGTTACTATCTTTTCCTGCGTAAGAAAGCGAACACGAATAACATCAGGATTCTCGCAGGAGTTATTTATTGCATTAAACAACTGATCTTGTAAATCATTAACTTGTGTTATATAGTTACTTGGGAAGTTTTTCTTAACATATTCTTTGATTTTCTCATTGGTTTCATAAACTATTAAAGCTTGTGAATCATACCAAATATTAATTTGGTATCCATCACCATTATTCACTTGATACCATGTTTCAATATAGCTTTTTTGGATTTTTCCTAGTGGACTGCCTAACCAAATAAAGTGAAGCTCTTTAGGCACGGGTGAACTTAAAGTATTATAAACTTCTAATTGTACTTTAGCTAATTTCTTATCAAGTTCTTCTATTTCTGTTTTTGTACTAATATTAACCATTTGGTTATTCCAACATGCGATTTTGATTATTGTACGTAGCACGTTAATTTCTTGATATTTTTCTTCCTGAGTAATATTATCTCTTTTTAAATTATCTAAACAATCTTGAACTTTTCTAGCATAAGCAGCTGTGAAATATCTACTATTTAAATTTTGAATATTATCTAATAATCCTCTAACAAAATCCGGACTGCTAGAATTGCTAGTAGGTATGTGTTGCATATTTAGTTTAATTTTAGTTTTCATTTCATGCCTATATGTGTTACATGAAACAAAAAAACTACACACTAACCACATTATGGTAAACGAGATTTGAAAAACAATCCTAAACATATTGTACTATAATAAATTTGATGCTTTACATATAGCGGTTAATCAACTTTAAGTAAACTAGAATTTTTATAACAGAAGAAACCTTTTAGTAAAATTTTTTGGAATTGCTAATGAAAGGTATATATACAATATAAAGAAAATCAGGAACGACGAAAGAATTTAGGAATGTTTTCTAAAGCTGGGAAAGCAGAACGCACGATCTGAGATCAAATAGTTGTTTGTTTTACCCTTTGTAAGGCCGCCTTCTTACTTATCTTCGTTAGTTAATAACGTTTTTAACCTGTTTATAAATATGTTATCATATCTATCCTGTGTTAATAATCCCATTTAATTAATTATAATCATATTGTGTCACTCAAACAAAGCGGTCAATTACGTCTAGCCGATATTTCAGCGATCCGCCATAAGTGTAAGCATACTTGCTTTTCTTTTTTATTGAAAAGTTTATTGCAAATCTCAAAAAAGTATGTACCTTTGTTCCATAAGCAGTCGAGCCATTAACAACTAAACGAGTGGCTAATGGTTATTGATTGTTTATAGTTCTTTGAAATTGATGCAGGTAAGAAGCTCACTGGATATAGTTTAGTGAGAAGAGGGAAGTGTGTGACTCAAAAAAATCATTCCCGATGTTATAATTGGGAATACATTAATAATAGAAAGAAGAGTTTGATCCTGGCTCAGGATAAACGCTAGCGGCAGGCCTCATACATGCAAGTCGAGGGGCAGCGGAACACTTCGGTGTTGCCGGCGACCGGCGCACGGGTGCGTAATGCGTATGCAATCTACTTTACACTGGGGCATAGCTTCCGGAAACGGAAATTAATACCCCATATAATCTTATTAACGCCTGTTAAAAAGATGAAAGCTCCGGCGGTGTAAAATGAGCATGCGTCCTATTAGCTAGTTGGAGAGGTAATGGCTCACCAAGGCGATGATGGGTAGGGGTTCTTAGTGGAAGGTCCCCCACACTGGCACTGAGATACGGGCCAGACTCCTACGGGAGGCAGCAGTAGGGAATATTGGTCAATGGGCGCAAGCCTGAACCAGCCATGCCGCGTGCAGGATGAAGGCTCTCTGAGTTGTAAACTGCTTTTGTATAGGAACAAAAAAGCTTCTGCGGAGGTTCTTGAGGGTACTATAAGAATAAGCACCGGCTAATTCCGTGCCAGCAGCCGCGGTAATACGGAAGGTGCAAGCGTTATCCGGTTTTATTGGGTTTAAAGGGTGCGTAGGCGGTTTATTAAGTCAGTTGTGAAATCCTAGTGCTTAACGCTAGAACTGCAATTGATACTGGTAGACTTGAGTTAAGAAGAGGTAAGTAGAATTTATGGTGTAGTAGTGAAATGCTTAGATATCATAAGGAATACCAATAGCGTAGGCAGCTTACTGGTCTTTAACTGACGCTGAGGCACGAAAGCGTGGGGAGCAAACAGGATTAGATACCCTGGTAGTCCACGCCGTAAACGATGATCACTAGATATGCACGATATATCGTGTGTGTTCAAGCGAAAGCGTTAAGTGATCCACCTGGGGAGTATACTCGCAAGGGTGAAACTCAAAGGAATTGACGGGGGTCCGCACAAGCGGTGGAGTATGTGGTTTAATTCGTTAATCCGCGAGGAACCTTACCTGGGCTAGAATGTATTTTGCAACCTCGAGAAATTGAGGGTTCCTTCGGGACGGAATACAAGGTGCTGCATGGCTGTCGTCAGCTCGTGCCGTGAGGTGTTGGGTTAAGTCCTATAACGAGCGCAACCCTTTTACTTAGTTGCCAGCACGTAATGGTGGGGACTTTAAGTAGACTGCCCGTGTAAGCGGGAGGAAGGAGAGGATGAGGTCAAGTCATCATGGCCTTTATGCCCAGGGCTACACACGTACTACAATGGCATGTACAGAAGGAAGCTACTTGGTAACAAGATGCAAATCTTAAAAGCATGTCTCAGTTCGGATTGGGGTCTGCAATTCGACCCCATGAAGTTGGAATCGCTAGTAATCGCGTATCAGCAATGACGCGGTGAATACGTTCTCGGACCTTGTACACACCGCCCATCAAGCCATGGGAGTTGGTAGAGCTTGAAGACAGTGGCCGTAAAAGGAGCTGTTTAGTGTTAGACCAGCGACTGGGGCTAAGTTGTAACAAGGTAGCCGTACCGGAAGGTGTGGCTGGAACACCTCCTTTATAGAGTGGGTTGCTGTCCCTCTTTTCTTACCTCATCTTTTTTAAAGTTCTTTTCTTCCTTTTTAAGACCCGGTATATAGAAAAAAATAATATTTTAGGCATTTTCTTACTATTTGGTATATCTTACTTACTGATGTTACGTGCATAAGATATTGCATCCTTATTCTAAAGGGTTAAATCAGTTTCTGATAGTACATGGTAGCAGCCGTACGCTTGTAAAAATATAAGCGCGAACCATTGGATGGTTTGTTTATTTAAAGAATTTGATGGAGTTATTGATTATCAGTGTTGGCATTATATTTGCTCTTTTTTCAACGTTTGTTTTGAGCTATATCTCTATGACAACCACTATGGGTCCGTGGATGGCTCCTACCCTCGTGCTTTTGGGCCATTTCATTTTCAAGTTTACATCTAAACAGAGCACCGCTTCGAAAAATAAATCCATTGCATCTATGCAAGCCCTCGGTAGTGTGGGTGGCATTTTGGCAACGGGAGTAGGCTTTGCATTACCTATGCTCCATTTTCTTGATCCTACCGTTTTTAAATCATGGATCGAATCTCCCTTTTATTTTTGTACCGTCATGGCAGCTTTGTGCATCTGTGCCGGAGGCCTTGGACTTATTATTGGGAAACAACTTAGTAGCCATTTTATTGAGGAGAAACAATATCCTTTTCCTGTTAGTAAACTCACCCACCAAGTTATAACGTCTCAAACGCATCCGCAACAAGCCAAAGCTATGACAATTGGGATTCTTGCAACCTTGGTGCTATTTAGCATCCGTGATGGTATTGGGCGCCTTGGAGCATTGATTGCAAAGACATATTATATATTCCCGTCGCTGTTGGGACAAAAGCTCCCTTTCGCCATTATCCCAAGTTTGTGGTCTATTGGTTATAGTGTAGGATTTTCAGTTACTATTCCACTCTTAGTGGGGTTAATATCAAAAGATCTACTGCTCGGTCCACTTGCAGAGCATATAAGCTTTGTTTCGTTTCACCTTTTTTCGTTCAGCTTTTTTCCCGCTCTACCAGTAGGAAAGTTTATTATTACCTTTAGCAGTGGATTGGTGCTATGGGAACTTATTTCAGGAGTAAGTGGATATGTAAGAAAGGGGATAGGTCAGCTCCAAAAAGGAGTAGGGGGGTGGGTTGAAAAACTTTCTTTTTCATCATTCAGTTCTCGTAAATGGGGAATAGAAACCGTTTGGATCGGCCTTGGTATTATCATTTTGTTTTGGCACTTTAAATTTAGCCTATTGTCTCAATTGCTTTTNTATAAAACAGGGATGTTATGCGGTATACCACAAAAAAAGATGTATCGTTATCAGTGGATAGGATTGATTGCCACTTCATTTGGAATTGGTATCTGCCTATGGTTGCTGTTTATCCATCTTCCATTGGGAACAGAGGCTCTTTTTGCCCAAAGAAGTAAAGCAAAAGCATTATTACTCCAATCCCTAGATTTTAATCTTTCTATTGTAAGTTTAGGGTGCCTGTTTGGGTGGATGTTAAAAAAAATTAAATTAAATCCAAGCATGGTTTTGGGGGGGCTACTTATGCCTAATAGTATCACATGTGGGCTTTTGTTAGGCAGTCTTTCTACCCTGATTTTTAAAAATAAAGATAAGGCGCAACCGATCTGCGCAGGTATTCTGGCAGTAGAAGCCCTCTGGGTAATTATTTCCATTTTTTCAGGGATGATATAGCGTATCTGTTTACTTGCGTGGTAAGGATATTATTAGTATCCGTTCAGTGGTGTGGCCAAAATCTATACAATATGGCTACCACGCCAGTGAACAGATACTTAATAAAAGCCATCTTCCAAGTGTACTACCTCAATACCTTCGTTTTTACTTCCTAAAATAGATATAATATCAAAACGCACCGCTTTATTGTAGTGTTGGATGCGTAAATAATGGGCTGCAGCTAATCGAATAAAACGCATTTTCTTTTGGTTAACAAAATTTTCTGGATGACCAAATAAATTATTTTTACGAGCTTTGACTTCAACAAAGACGATAAGTTGATCTTTCTTAACAATAAGATCTATTTCGAATCGTTTATAACGAAAGTTCTGATCCAAAATACTAAAACCTTTTTTTACTAAATAATCTGCTGCAACAGCTTCTGCATATTGACCAAAAATTCGAGAAGCATTTTTCATTGGCATAGTATAGTATAGTATAGTATAGTATAGTATAGTATAGTATAGTATGTAAAGTAGTTCAGCGCATTATACGTAACTAGAGCTGATTTGGATCAATTGCTTGCATCTGTTCAGTTTTAAATGCTTTCTAAAACAAAACGCCTATAAATCATCCATAGATCATACAATCTGACTGATGCACTACTCAAGATGGAAAAAAATCATTGTGAAGTAGGCGCTATAAAGTATAGATAAACAATTGATGGTTGTTGTGCAAGTGGGCTAAGTAGTGAGTTACTCAGTGCTATTTTTTTGCATAAAATAAAAGATAAGCCTCTTGAGAGGCTTTGATGGCTGCTGATGAATCAAGACGAGTTATGATTTTATCATCTGCCCAATACCATTCCCCTTTTCGCTTTACATAAGCAGTGTAGTGGCCACTATGTAGGCTGGGTCCATGATGCACAATAAATCCATGTAAACTAAAATTAGCATCGTTAATGCTAATCTCTTCTGTTCCTTTAAATTTATCTGTTATTTTTGTTTGGTTAGGATATCGTAATAATTGTATACATAGTTTAGAAGGAAGTTTATCTATTACTTCCTGAATTATATAATGTTCTGTTGATAGATCGTCTTTTGCAGGCTCCAAATTAGCCTCCAATAGAAAAGCTGTATCTAATTTTGAACTTATGTAGTCGTCTAATAACCGATATTCATTTAATTCTATTTCTAGATTAGTATCCTGTACTACCTCTTTTGCATTCAATTTAATCATTTGAGTGATGTAAGGTTGGGCTCTTACTCCTTCCCCTAGATTTATTTTAATTATATGTTCCATCTCGTTACTTCTTTTTTTAATTCGCATTTTCCCTTCTTTGTCTTTAATACCAATGAATGTATATTTACTATAGCGATGCTCGTCTAAAAAAGGGTAAGATTCGTTAAGATAACGTAAAAACTCTTCAGAATCATGTTGTTGTCGTGATTGTGCCATTGTTCCCGCTTTACCTTCTAGTTCAGTCGTGAATTTCCTTACATAACCATCATTGCAAGATTGTGAATCGATAGGGTTCTTGTTGATTTCGTTTATGATTTCCTTTAGTGGAGTACTATCTCGCACATCATCGCTATACAGCGCTGCAATGATTTGTAGCACTGCATTCATGTAACAAGTATTACCAAGATTAGCAATACCAGAAAAGGGCATATTAGAAGCTTGTGGTGAAGGTGATGGCATCGGACTTGTATGTGCACCGCTACCTTTTGAACCAGTTGAACTAGATGGATGGTAAACGAAATTATTGCAACTATTAGCAGTATCAGATCGTTTTGGAGAATTTTCAGGTAAAGAGAGCTGTGTCAAGTATGGATTTTTTTCATTATTTATCTCATTATTAACTATTAATTTAGGACCGCTTACAGAACCCCTGCATTGATTTGCTGCTATGATCACATAGCATAATAAGCCACTAATCAAAATGAGGCCTCTTTGGTATGACCTTAATATTTTAAGCAAATAAGATTTTTTCATATTCATAGATAATATCTATTATATAGTTTTTAATATTGTGGTAATGTTTGCATTAAATTTGGCTGTGTAACCTGCTTATGCTAAGCATTCTACTGCAAATATAAAATAAATTCTAATAATTATAATATTTAGCTATAAATGTATCCGTTCAGTGGTGTGGCTATTATTGATTATAAACTAAAAAATTAAAACAAAGATATTTATAAGTAATTGTTCAATACATATGTACTTTATAAAAGTACTGTAAATGAACTTTAAAAACAAAACGTTAAAAATTACTTTTTGGGTAAAATATAAAATAAATATATCATTAGATCCTTTTTACTATGAATTTCAGCACCTTGCCACACCATTGAACGGATACCTAATAAATTTATTAGCTATAAATTTATAGCGAGACCCTTGCAATAGAAAACTAAAAAACTGGAAACTGTAGCAATTGTATTATACAAATTTAAAGTTCTTTATAAGCTTGCAGCACTAAAATGTATGGCTTATGTCATTTTTAAGGCTTTTAACTAACACTTGGGTATAGATTTTCCTCTCTTATAAAATTTTTGTTTTCTATTGCAACGGCCTCATAATATATAAAATATGGCTACCACGCAGGTGAACGGACACCTTTTATATTACTTCTTTTTTTTCGATAAGGTGTGGCCTTCTTTTTTTTGTTCTAGCAACTTTTTCTTGCTGAGCCCATTCCTGGATAGCTTTGTGATTTCCAGAAAGCAATACATCTGGAACCATCATACCCTCATAATTGTAAGGCCGTGTATAAGCGGGTGGCGCTACTAATCCATCTTGAAAAGAGTCTGCCAGTACAGAAGAAGCATCTGATATAACGCCTGGTATAACCCGAACTATAGCATCTGCTAATATGAGAGCAGGTAATTCTCCTCCAGAAAGCACGTAATCTCCAATACTGATTTCTAGTGTAATAAAGTGTTTACGTATGCGTTCATCTATTCCTTTATAATGTCCACATAATACCATTATATTTTGTTTGAGAGAACACTTATTCACCAAATCTTGCGTAAGCGGTTCACCATCTGGAGCCATATAGATAACTTCATCATAGTTTTGTTCTTTTTGAAGTGCTCTAATACAATTAGCAATTGGTTCCACCATTAATAACATACCAGCATCCCCTCCATAGAGCGAATCATCAATTTTATCATGTTTATATGGGGTGTAATGGCGTAAATTGTGTATGTTAATCGAGAGTAAATGCTGTTTAATGGCTCTCTGAAAAATGAAATGCTTCAGTGGACTTTCAAATAGCTGAGGCAGACAGGTAATAATATCGATTCTCATTCAAATTATATAAAATAGGAAAAGAAAAAAGTATGTTTAGTATGTGTTAGTATGTAAAGTCTGTTGAGTATTCCTTGAGTATTCCTTGAGTATTCCTTGAGTATTCCTTGAGTATTCCTTGGTCATAGGTCATAAGAAGTATGTAGCGAGAGGGGGACTCGAACCCCCGACCTTCGGGTTATGAATCCGATGCTCTAAACCGACTGAGCTACCTCGCCATTTCTTTGCTACTTCGTTATTTCATTGTCTTTTCCAGGCTGTAGTATCCATACTACTTAAATTGTTTCTATATTTATAATAAAGTTAATCACAAATTTGTAAAAATGGGTAACCTCGTTATAAAAAAAATAGATAAACTCCTGTTACGTAGTTTTATACCTACCTTTGTATTATTACTTGCATTGGTATTGTTTGTATTGGTCATACAAATGTTTTTTGTATTGTTTTCTAATATTGCAGGTAAAGGATTAGGCGTTCATTAATCTATTGATATTTTTGTGTAACAATTTCTTCCATATCTGTAACTAAATTTTCTTTAAATTCTATTTTTATGATCGATAACGTTTTCCATTATTATTTAATATTTTTAAATGATTCTGTTTAGACTGGAGTTCACGAGAATGCAATCATATTTTAATGAAGAGGAAAGCAATTTGCCTAAAANAAAAAAATAGATAAACTCCTGTTACGTAGTTTTATACCTACCTTTGTATTATTACTTGCATTGGTATTGTTTGTATTGGTCATACAAATGTTTTTTGTATTGTTTTCTAATATTGCAGGTAAAGGATTAGGCGTTCTGGTTTATACAAAGTTGTTGTTTTATATAGGTCTGCATGTATTTCCTAATGCTTTTCCTATTGCAGCGTTGATAGCCTCTCTTATTGTCTTTGGTAATCTTTCTGAAAGTTTTGAATTCACGGCCATGCGTTCTGTAGGCCTTTCTCTACAGCGTATTTTATGTTTTCCTTTTGTTTTTGTACTCTTTTTAAGCGGTGTACTCTTGTATTTCCAAGATTATATCCATCCCACTACCAACCATAAAATATTCTCTTTAATAATTGATGTCATGAATAAAAAATCTGCTTTGTTTATCCAACAAGGTGTTATTTGTAATAATATACCAGGATATAGTATTCATGTAAATAAAAAACTTGGCGATAATGAGCATATGGAGGGTATCATAGTGTATGATTATACCAAAACATATGGAACAATCGCAACTATTGCAGAAAAGGGTAAGCTTTACACTACACCAGATGAAGCCTATTTAGTTATGGAGCTTAGCAATGGATGTAATTATGTGGAGAAATTGCCAGATAAAAAATCTTCTAATAGCGATCAAAAGCAAACTTTCTATAGAAAGAAATTTTTAAAGCAAAAAATAAGAATTAGCCTAGAAGCGCTTAAACTGAGGAAATCCGATGAGAAATATACAAGCGAACCTAGAACAAGGGACCATTTACAACTAAAAAAATTAATTCAGGAAATAGAGCAAAAAATAGTGGAGGAAGGGAACGATAGCCATAATTTGCTTGTACAACAGGCTAGTCGTTATGGTATTTCAGAAAATACTTTTAAACCATCGAATGCAGATAATGGTGATCAGTTGCAATCCTCTTTCGAAAGTTCAACCTTGCTTCAAGATGCTGATTTTATAGCATTTAGAAATCAGCTTATAGAAAGCAAAACGCCTTCCAATCTAGAGAAAAAATGCCAACAGTATGGCGATACCCTGCAATGGATTACGCAACGGGCCTTACGTACTGTGGAGAAAATAAAGACTACGTTAACAATGCAACATGAGCATGTATTAGCAGTTAAACAATATTTAAATCAGGCTTTATTTGAGAAAGAGCGCCGTTTTGCTATAGCTATGCGGTGTGTTATAATGTTTTTATTAGCAGCACCTTTGGGTTGTATTATTAGGAGAGGTGGTTTTGGTGTATCCGTAATGATAAGTTTTGTTTTTATCCTGTTGGAATATATTCTTACTACGCTTGGAGAGACTTGGGCCATCGCAAATACTCTTTCTCCTTTTATATGTGCTTGGCTTGCTAACTTTACTGTACTGCCTTTTTGTTTTTTATTTTTAATAAAGGCCCAACGGGGTACTAGTTTATTTACAATCGATTGGCAACTAGTCTATTTAAGGATTAAAAAAATCATCCAACGAAGAATAAGTATACCATTATTCATTTAACAAAACTATTTTAATCCGTTGAAAATCCTATTTAATGAGGCCGTTGCAATAGAAAACTGCAGCTTTTTATAAAATTTTTGTTTTCTATTGCAACGGCCTCAAATTAACAAGTTGAGCCAATACGTTATGTCTCACTTACTGTAAGGAATAAGCCGCTATAAACACTGTTTAAGTGTATGAATAAAAGAGATATCAAGTCCAGTAATATGCGCAATAAGGGTATGATCCATATTATTAGCTAACATCTTTTGTGCTATTTCAGCTTTTTCTTTCTCTATACCTTTCTCTATACCTTTCTCTATACCTTTCTCTATACCTTTCTCTATACCTTT
>NZ_RARA01000006.1:4300-7806 GCF_003788695.1 Candidatus Cardinium hertigii | reverse complement strand
TAATCCATGCATTCCATATCCACCATTTCAAATTTTCAGGACCTGGACGACACCATTCGGGCGCAATTGAAGAGCCAAGATGAGGTTGGCGATGTCGCGGCCATTGTCATCATAAAATGCCCAAGATGCTCAACACCAATTCGCCGCTCCAATCGTTACATCAAGCAGCTGAACGAGCGGGCCATGCAAATTGACAAAGTGAAGAAGAAGCTGCTGGGAAACACAAAGGCACAGCTGCTTGCGCAATGGGAGCTTCTGAAGAAGGCTCTGATGGAGAAGGAATTGCTATTGCTTTATTTTGAAAGTTCTGAAATAGAGGTAGGCCAAATCACTTTTTTATCGAAACTTGATGGCAAAATTAGGCATACAAAATAGCAACTCTATAGATTATTTCAACATATTCTTTGAATTTGCTATCTTTCTTTATAGGGAGTTTGGAAAATATAATTCGGTATGGAACATCTGGGGTTGCCTCTCCGCCGGGGGCGGGTATCCCGTTTCCCTGGGGATCCTCGCCGGGGACCTCTGCCCCGAAAGCTCCCCATCCCTGTGCTCAGAAAAATCCATCCTATCATCACCGTCCCCGTTAAAACAGCAATTTTTCTTATAGGAACTAATTTTTGTTGGGTTTGCAATTGGATTATTCTCTTCTCCATTCCCGAGAACCCGGGAATCCTCTAATGTGTTTTCCCCGTCCCCGTCATTTCTCATACCCAAAAAAGTAGTACCCATCTCTCCCCGTCATCGGACCCAAAAAAATTAATTCATCCTCCAAAAATCGTCTCGAAGGTCAAAGCCATCCTCTGAACTTGATTTTTGTGTTATTTTTTTTTTAAATTAGGTTACGCTTCTTTCGACTTTACTAAAAAATTACATGTTTCAGCTCATTTTTGAAGAATTTGAGAAAATCCGTCAATCCATTTTTAATGTACGCCATTTTGAAGCATTTGAGAAAATTCGTCAATCCATTCTTAATGTACGCCCCATGGAAATCACTGGCCAATGGATGATTATGGCCGAGAACATTGACAGGTAATCATACTGTAGCTAAATACAAGGCACATAAACACAATCCTTTACCATATTTTACAGACTTTTGCTCGGCTTTAGTCAAGCGGCCAAACGCATTTTGGACAACGATCGTATATTATTGGATGCCACCGACATGATGAGGCTGTCTGCCCAATTTCCACATATTCACAACGCCTTTCATTCGACCATATGCCAACAGATGCAGAACCTGTTGAACTATTTGCTCCTGGATTTGTGCCAATTGCTCGAGAATTTGGCCGAGCGAAAGAGCTGCAACTTGGCCGAGGCAACATTGGTACAATTGTCCAGCGAGCTTGGGCGACACAATTTTCTCATTACGGTCAGCTTTTAATAGTTATTGCCAGTTTCAACCCGCCGGGTGTTGCCGTAAATATTTACTTTCGTTGAGTTTAATTTGGCACAATTTTCTTTAGTGGTTACTGGTTACTGGTTACTTTAAAAATATTTTTTCTCATAACATGTCTCCCCGCAAAAGTTCCTGGACAGCCGCCCATAATCTCATCTTATGTTCATTTTTATTACATAGATTTTCAACTGGGTCGGCACACGGTACAAAACCAATGGTGACATCGATGCCAATGGTGAACAAATGCTCACCGAGTTGTTCCGTAATCTGCAGACGGCGCAAGCGTTCAGCGAGCAAAAGGGTGGGTCACTGTGCCGTAAACAAAAAAAAACAAATTTTTATTATAATTGTTAAATCGTTGAATTAAAAACAATTTGTTCCGTGGTAAGGCCATAAAATTTTTTCATGGAAATATTATTATTTCAGNNCCAGTGTCATATACCTAGCAATAATTTCAAAATCCTAAATCATTACAAAGATCCATAAAATTTTATTGTTTAAATTTGAAAAGTCAGTAAATCTAACTTGTAAATTTTTATTCTCCCTTTTTCTTGAAATTTTTATTAAAAATTAGCTTATTTTACTGTATTGATTTTTATGCCATCAATGTCATTTGTTTCCCAGAATTTCGAAAATTCATTCCTGAATTGGCATATAAGAAACTACTGATTAGAATTTGAATTCATATTTTCAAAATCGGTATCGAATAGACAAAATTATTAATATAATGTTATTTGAATAAAAGTTAAAATAATATATTTTTTCAATTTCAAGGACACGTCTATGGCATCGGAANNGAATCAGAAATTACTAGACCAACTTCCCCATGTCATTTGGTTGCTGGCAACTGACATTGTTTTGAATAAGAAAACACTTTTTAATTAAAGATGCGTATTCATTTTAAATAATTATTATCGGAATACATGGCTTCTACTGCAAAATTTTTTGTTATAGTTGCTATTCACTTTATAAAACTGTTGCCTTTGGAATTCAAATTCTGCATTAATAATTGGCCAATTTATGAGTGGCTATTTAATTCATAGTTTAGCTTAAGCCTGTATAGAAACAAAATTTACCAAAATTCTTATTTCAAATTGACTCGAATTTTTACTTGTAAATCAATTTCCGTTGGAATCAGTGGGAAAATTTGTGTCATGCTTTCGAGATCTTCGCACATTACGCCTACTGATATTGATTCCGCATTCCTTCTAAATTTCCTGTCTTTCTATTTTTGCCAACCCGTCCGACTTCTTCCGAACTCACTAAACAGTACCAATGTCCAATGCAATGCTTTCTGACCAATTTGCCTCGGAATCGGATCAATTTACCATAGTGATGGAATCGAAGATTTAGGAAGAAAAACGCCATATCGCCACATGCAAGATTCAAGGCTTTTAGCGTGAAAATTCAACAGGAGTCTTTCCCCTTTTTATGCTGATCATCATAAGAAGCTCGGCACTATCTCCAGAGATGGTCCCTTTAATCCATTTTTTATGTAATTTTTTAAAGGATATTTTCGTCGCCCATTGACTATGAATATCACATTTAGAAACCTTACANNGTACTCCGCGTAGCGCGCCGTCTCGTGGTTGTTGTTCCCACTCCAAATGCTCCAGCCCTCGGGGGCAATGTGGGCGCCAAGCCAGCTTTCAGCGAAAATTGTGGCGGCATAGGGGCGCCAGGGCCGGCCCAAGTACATCTAAAATTTTGAATAAGAATTTTTATTTTTATACCTATGATCTTTTCAAATTCCCTTTTTTCTCATTTTTGTACGTCTATTTTAAGAGAATTTTTCAATTTTTACATCAGTCTCAAAATTTTTTATTGCCTTATTTATTCATTAATTCAATACATAAATGTTTTGTGAGTAAGTTTTCTTTAGAGAAAGAAAAAGGAGTTCACAAGTCCGTTTAAAAATATAAAAAGTCGTAACTTGATTTCAAAAACATTTCTATTATAGGTTGAATTGAATGAAAATTGAATGAATATCGGTGCGGAAAGTTTTCTTCCTCCGAGCCCCAATATATGAAATCATTAAAAAAAATTCTAATAAAATTACAGCCGATAAATATTTTAATTTTTCTGTATAACATTAAAAAGATCCATA
>NZ_RARA01000006.1:3958-4292 GCF_003788695.1 Candidatus Cardinium hertigii | reverse complement strand
TTTTTGTACGTCTATTTTAAGAGAATTTTTCAATTTTTACATCAGTCTCAAAATTTTTTATTGCCTTATTTATTCATTAATTCAATACATAAATGTTTTGTGAGTAAGTTTTCTTTAGAGAAAGAAAAAGGAGTTCACAAGTCTGTTTAAAAATATAAAAAGTCGAAACTTGATTTCAAAAACATTTCTATTATAGGTTGAATTTAATGAAAATTGAATGAATATCGGCGCGGAAAGTTTTCTTCCTCCGAGCCCCAATATATGAAATCATTAAAAAAAATTCTATTAAAATTACAGCCGATAAATATTTTAATTTTTCTGTATAATATTAACA
>NZ_RARA01000006.1:3512-3947 GCF_003788695.1 Candidatus Cardinium hertigii | reverse complement strand
TGGACGCGGCCGTGATGAACGATTTGTTCATTTTGCTGTGAATGACGCAATTGTCAAAAATGACGGTGGAATTGCCGAAAATGTAGTCGGTGGTGCCTTCAATGTAACAGTTGGAATAGTATTGGCGATTGACCTTTTCAACTCCAATATTGCCCGTGTACAACGTGTCCTGTTGAAAATAAAAGTTGCTTTTAAATCTTTTTAATATGGAAAATTTCAATTGAAAAAATCTTTGGATTTTGTATAAAAATAAAATAATAAAAGAAATGTATCATTTTGAACGAATAGCATTTAATCATCTGCTGTCTTCTTCAACAACCTCGTTAAATGCATGATACTTTAACCAAATTCATATTCTGTTTTGAAACCGGAGTTTTTATATTTAACACTGTACGAATGGCCGAATAAAAGTTCGTTTAATTATTTATAACACAA
>NZ_RARA01000006.1:723-3506 GCF_003788695.1 Candidatus Cardinium hertigii | reverse complement strand
TTATACGTCTATTTGAAGAGAAATTTTCAATTTTTACATCAGTATTAAAATTTTGTATTGCCTTATTTATTCATTAATACCTATCATACAATACATAGTTTTCTTTATAGAAAGAAAAGTACTTCCGTTTTAAAAATAAAAAGTCGAAACGGTACAATTTGGCGTACAATAGCATCATCCTTCACGAAGATACATTGCAGCGCGCCAAATCGTACCCGCGCCGAATTCTTACAAACCCATAAAAAGAGATCTTTATTTCAATAACATTTCTACATTCCTTGCAGAACAAACGTGCACGATGAGCCGAAAATGAGATGTTTTAACGCGAAGTTAGAATTTCAATGATTTTTTCTAAATTTCTAAAATTACAGCCGATAAATATTTCAATTTTTCTGATATAATATTAAAATTTTAAAAATCTTCATAAAATTCCCATATTTCCCACCGAGGTCACATTCGCCTCGGCCGTCAGCCTGCACCGGCGAAACACCAGGCCATATTGCTGCTCCTGTGTGGTGGACGCGGCCGTGATGAACGATTTGTTCATTTTGCTGTGAATGACGCAATTGTCAAAAATGACGGTGGAATTGCCGAAAATGTAGTCGGTGGTGCCCTCGATGTAATAGTAGGAATAGTATTGTCGATTCACCTTGTCAACTCCAATATTGCCCGTATACAGCGTGTCCTGTTGAAAATAAAATTTGCTTTTCTTATTTTATTAACCGTCAAATTTCAATTGAAAAAATCTTCTAAAGATAAATTTTTAATAAAAATAATGAAAGAAATATATATCATTTTGAACGAATGTCATTTAAATGTCATGATTTTGCTGCCTTCAACAACCTCGTTAAATGCATGATACTTTAACCAAATTCATATTCTGTTTTGAAAACAGAGTTTTTGTTTTGACACGAATGGCCGAATAAAAATTGGTTTAATTAAATTACACAAATGCCCCTTCCCCATTTAAAAACTCCGTTTTCAAACAAGAGTATAAATTTCGAGTGCACTTTATTAAATTGGGAAGCAATTTACAATATCATATGTAACATCTAATATGTTAATAAAACTATACAAAAAAATTTAATCTAGTAAAATCTAATTAAAAATTAAAGATATCGGATTCGTGACAGCGAGTGACTGCGCTCTAATTCCGATTAAAATTGCATTGAAAAATTTGCAAAAACATGTAAACAGTGAATTTAAAAAAAAATCAGTTACTCATGTAAAAATCTCCCTCCAATCATGCACATTTCACACCCACCTGATTGCCCAGCAGACGACAATTGTTGGCGATGAATCGGTTGCCATCGACGTGCAACGCTATGGCTTGGCCAACGGGGCCCGCCGAATTTTCAATGGTCAAATTCTCGAAGCGCACATCCGGCGACCGGACCCAGACGGTGTAGGAGTTGGCTGTGACGAAAGTGGCATTTTGGCTGCCAGGGATTGGCTTGCCCGAGTAGTCACCATTGGTGATCACGGTGCCCACGAGGTCTTCGCCAATGAAGTGAATGCCTGGGCGTAAAAATAATTGATGAGATTATAAATAAAGAAATTGCAACGATTAGGTCTCTGGATCCAGTGTTTTGATAAATATTCGGTTGTAACATAAGTTTTGACCCTCCTTTTTTTTGAAAGTTCAAAAATCCATATCTTCACTAAATGTACTAAACAAATTTGTTTATTCTTTTTCCAATTTTATTTATTGTCAGTGGCAACTTATCATTGTTAATAATGGCGGATATTTCCAAACTTGATTGTGTTTTGTTCATTTTTAATAAAATAAAAATTTATTGAAAAAAGGAGGGTCAAAACTTATGTTACAAACGAATAAATAAAAGATATAGCTATGTTATCAAAAATAAGGACAAAATTATCAGGTTTTGGCTTTCATTTAGAATTTTTCATCGTTTTTGTTCGATAATCAATTATTCCAATCGGAGCATGCAAATTTGCACATCAAATTCATAAATTTTATAATTTCTTTGTCTAAAATAAATTTTGCTATCGTCTTTCAATTGGAATTCAAAATTTCCAATCTGTCATTTTGCCCAATTTCCCCTGCTTTCTGCTGCACATCGTCGTGCCCGTTTTTGGGTAGGAATTTTAAGTCTTTGTTCACTACCTGATTTTTCGGTGGGAATCACAAGCTTCTCCTGGTAGATGCCCTTTTTAATGTAAATCGTCGCGTTCACGCTGTTCGTGCTGTTCACCGCTGCCTGGATTGTCGTGAAATTGCCAGAGCCATCGGCGGCCACAACAATGTCATAGGCCTGGGGAAGCGGGAGGATATGGGGGCAATTATATTACCTATGCAATTTTTTCAAGACCAGGCGGAATTTTTCATTTGATTTTATTTGATGAGAGAAAAAAAGTTTTTTATGGTATAAATTCATTATTTTTAAATAATTTTAATGAACGTGGATCTCATCTGTATAAAAGCGGAAATGATACGGCAATCCTGGAAGACTAAAACAAGTAAATCTTCTTTCTGACTAATTAAAATCCAACATAGAAAAAATTAAAAAAACAAAAGAAAAAAATTTATCATTTTAAGATTTTTTCTTTGTNNNNCGTGAAATTGCCAGAGCCATCGGCGGCCACAACAATGTCATAGGCCTGGGGAAGCGGGAGGATAGGTGGGGGAATAATCTATGCAATTTTTTCAAGACCAGACCGAATTTTTTATTTGATTTTCTTTGAGAGAAAAAAAAAGTTTTTTTTGGCATAAAATCATTCTTTTTTAATGATTTTAATGAAGAGAAAAAGAACTAGTATGT
>NZ_RARA01000006.1:280-718 GCF_003788695.1 Candidatus Cardinium hertigii | reverse complement strand
GAATGACGCAATTGTCAAAAATGACGGTGGAATTGCCGAAAATGTAGTCGGTGGTGCCCTCGATATAAGAGTTGGAATAATATTGGCGATTCACCTTGTCAACTCCAATATTGCCCGTGTACAGCGTGTCCTGTTAAAAAAATTGCTTTTCTTATTTCATTAACCGTGAAATTTCAATTAAAAAAACTTTAAATTTTGTATCTGCCTTCAACAAGCTCGTTAAATGATACTTTACCAATTCCATATTCTGATTTGAAAACCAACTTATTGTTTAATACTGTACGAATGGCCGAATAAAAGTTGGTTAACAAAATTACACAAATGCTTCCGATTAATTAAAAGTGGATTGAAAATTTTACAAAAACATGTAAAACGTGAATTATAATAAAACAGTTAGTCATATCCATGTGAAATCTCCAATCATGCAAATTTCACACC
>NZ_RARA01000006.1:0-271 GCF_003788695.1 Candidatus Cardinium hertigii | reverse complement strand
GACGAAAGTGGCATTTTGGCTGCCAGGGATTGGCTTGCCCGAGTAGTCACCATTGGTGATCACGCTGCCCACGAGGTCTTCGCCAATGAAGTGAATGCCTGGGCGCAAAAATAATTGATGAGATATAAATAAAAAAATTGCATCAATTAGGACTGGATCCAGTGTTTTGAGTAAATCAAGACAATTTTTATGACATTTGTTTATCAAAAAAAAAGAACGAAATTATCAGGTTTTTGGCTTCCATTTTGAATTTTTCCATCGTTTTTTGTTC
>NZ_RARA01000020.1:861-41424 GCF_003788695.1 Candidatus Cardinium hertigii | reverse complement strand
AGAACAACTGAGGATAGCCTTAGAGATAAGTGGGCAAGAAGCAGCAAAAGTAGCAGCAAGAGCAGAAAAAGCAAAAGCAGCAGCAAGAGCAGCAGGAGGAGCAGCAGCAAGAGCAGCAAAAAGAGCAGCAGCAGCAATAAGAGCAGAAGCAGAAGCAGGACCAGGACCAGGAACAGCAGCAGCAATAAGAGCAGAAGTGGACGCAGAAAGAAAAAACGACTGTGCGTGTGCGATATGCCATGAGGTAGTAAAAAATAATGAAGAGAATACAAATCGCTTTTTTAAATGTGAGATGCCGCATCCTGATAAATTTCATAGAATGTGTCTGGAATCGTGGATTAATACTTCTAACAATAGAACCTGCCCTACATGTAGAGCAGGTTTGAAGTAAAGAGAGCATAAGATAAACATGGCGGCGCAGAAGCTGAATGTGCTAGGGCAGGGCACACTTTATGCCCGGGTCTTTCTAAAAGATTGTGTAAAATGATTTTCGTTGTTCTATAATATCAAAATTAACTACTATGATTATGCAATCAAAAAAGAAAGATCCAATTAACCCAAAACTCCAAGCAGCGATAGATTTATTGTTAGAAGGAGGAGCAGACTTATCGACTATCTTTTGCCAAGAAGGTCTATTAAAAGTTTTAACGAAAAATATAGTAGAACGGCCCCTTGTGGCAGAATTAGACGATCATTTAGGCTATAGTAAATATAGTAGGAATGAGTTTGATAATTCTAGAAAAGGAACAAAAAATTTGCTAATGTATTTTTTTGTTTTATATTTGTACTTCACTTCCTTAAAGGAAGTAAATGAGTATAAGTTAAAAATTAAAAATAGTGCGCTTACATTAGTGAGCTTTATTAAAATTTAAAATAAAAAGTACAATGCAGATTCGAAATAAACCGTACGCAAAGCAAATAGTTATCCCTATTACATTGTTTGGTTTCATCGTTTTGAGTGGTGAATCTGCTTGTGGTTTTAATAGATTTAAAAAAACAAATAAACCTTCTAATAAAATAAGTCAAATTATTCCTGAGGATATTTCATCAGAAAAAGAAGATATAGGTAGCAGTAAAACCAAAGTGCTAGCAGTAAAAAATCAATTGATGGTTGGTGAATTTAATGGCACAGCAAGAGGAGGAGGTGGTGGCGGAGGCGGTGGCGGAGCAGGAGGAGGAATAGCAGGAGGAGGAGGAGCGGGCGGAGCAGGAGGAGGAATAGCAGGAGGAGCAGGCGGAGCAGGAGGAGGAATAGCAGGAGGAACAGGAGGAGCAGGCGGAGCAGGAGGAGCAGGCGGAGCAGGAACAGGAGCAGTAGAAGAGTGGGACGACATAGCAATAGAAGACGCATTAGAAGACGCAGAGGAGGCGCAATGGCGGAGGCTGCAGGAAGCGGCAATAATGGTGGGGTCTGCGCTGAAGTACCTAGACTATAGTAGGCATGGGGCGATAGATAATGGGCTGGAAGAACTAGTAGAGGCGGCTACGTATGAGTTTTTTGACCTGAGAGATGCGGCAAACAGGGTGAAGTGTAAGCTGCGTCGTGGGGGAGATATGAATGAGCAGGCAAGTATTCTGGCAGGGAATGCGCTACTAGAGCTAGCATCTGCGCGTGCAGAAGAAAGAGAGCATAAGATAAACATGGCGGCGCAGAAGCTGAATGTGGTAGGCACAGCAAACACAGCAGGAACAGAAGCAAGAGGATCAGCAGGAGAAGATAAAAAGCCAGAAAATTGTTGCCTCTGTCAGAATGACATTGAGAATGACTTTCTAGAACAGAAGGACTTTCCACTTTCGTGTCCGCATCATGTAAAATTTCACGCAACATGTTTTCAAGATCTCAGAGATCGTGAGGTTGAAAGTTGTCCTATTTGTCGAATAGGTGGCAATAGTGAAAATGAGCGAAATAGAATGAATAGATTAGGAGCGGAAACAGTAGACCAGTGGACTGAAGATGATATGAGAGGATTTCGAGCACAATTCAATCCGCTGTCCTTAGGGGAATTACGTAAAGAATTAGAAAATGAATTGGCACTGGGAGAATTGTATTATGAGCCTTTAAAGCTTTTTGTTCTCTATCAGATAATAGATGAAAAGCAAGCGGAAATGCCATGATAAAGATTATAGTTATCAATAAATAAATAATAAATCGAACCAATTGCATTAGGTAGAGGAAGAGTAATACGCCATTTTGATGTATCCGTTCAGTCAATGGCGTCAACTTAAGGTTTAACTATTATTGATAACCAAGTAGAATAGGATATTTTTTTGCATTTTCTACATTGCTTCTTATTTAGCGAATAAATTCTTTTTTTATTATTTCATAAAAAAGTGTATGATACATTTTTTTATGCAAGAGTTTTTAGGGGAAAATTTTATTTCGGAAATTAAAGATAAATTGTAATGCATGTCAATCAGATTTTATTTTTCGTGTACAAGGAAAAAATTATACTAAGCTATGGGAGCGGGTTGCATCGGGCGAATCAGATTTTGATCTAGTTCTAGAAAATAAGGATAAAACTATCAGCCAGAAAGTAAGAGTCGTAGCGTTTATGTTATCCAATGGCAAAAGAGAAGTTTTGGTTACTTCACTTTTTGACAGAGCACAATTTACCCTGGAAAGCATTAGTAAAGTTTATGCTTTGAGGTGGCATATAGAAGAGTGTTATAAACGATTAAAGATAAGTGCAGAACTAGAGAATTTTTCTGGTATATATTTAGAAGCTGTATTACAGGAATTTTGGGCTCATTTAGTAATGTGTAATTTATTGGCACTGCATATGTGTGATGCTCAAGGTCCCTGGAAACCAGAGCAAATAAATGAGTATCGTTTGAATTTTTCAGTTTTGTTTGGTGTGATGCGTCAAAAAATGCATCAAGTGCTGATTGGGAAGTGCTCAACTAAAAGCTTTCAGAAACTCTTTGAGGCCGTTGCAATAGACAATTAAATTTAATCATAAATAATCCACTTTCCCCTCATTGAAAAAATGGTTAACTTAACATGAGTTTTCGGTGTTTATTTTTTTAGAATTATTACTAATGTATAGTTATGGCAATCCAAACAAGTGGTCAATTAAGTTTAGCAGATATTTCAGCAAGTAAACGTAAATGTAAACATACCTTTTTTGATCAAATCACTAAAATAATTGATTGGTCAACAATTGAAAAAGAACTTCGCATTTATTATGCTAAAGGCCTACGCTTATCTGGCAAACCTGCCTATAGTCCCCTACTTTTATTTAAAATGCTTTTACTTCAGACATGGTATGGACTGAGTGACTATCAAGTAGAAGAAGAAGTAAACGACCGTATAACTTTTAGCC
This sequence comes from Candidatus Cardinium hertigii, assembly GCF_003788695.1. Next base: position 38,101 of record NZ_RARA01000020.1, on the reverse strand, counting down.
TATTTTGTGGTATTTCAATGGACAGTTCGGTTCCGGACCATAGTGTATTAAGCAGATTTAGGACTATGCTTACAAAGAAGAAGGCACTAGAGAGGTTATTAAAAACATTAATAATCAACTATCTAATCATGGTGTATTAGTGCAACATGGTGCAATTATCGATGCCTCTATTACACCTACTCCTAGATGTCCTAAAGGGAAAAAAAGCTATGATCTACATGCAGATGGCAGTATAACCGTATCTGAAAGTTATCAAAAAGGAGTAGATCCAGAAGCAAGTTGGTCTAAAAAAGGTCCTAAGCTATATTATGGCTATAAACGGCATATACTTGTAGAAAGTAAAGAAGGATTAGTGCTAGCCGTCAGTACTACAAAGGCATCTAGTCATGATAGTGGTCATTTAGAGGGCTTATTAGATAAAGTAAACTTACCACCAGGTAGTAGGGTATATGCAGATAAGGGCTATAGCGGCTCACCTAATGAAATATTATTAAAGAAAAAAAAGTTAAAATCAGCTATTCAGAAGAAGGCTACTAAGAATAATCCCTTATCAGTTACCGCTAAGCGGTTTAATAAATTAATAGCTAAGACTCGTTATAAGGTAGAACGTGTATTTGGTAGTATAAAAAATTGGTTCCGCAGTTCGGGAGCCCGCTATATAGGTATTGATAAAATGCATACACAACATCTTATGGAAGCAATAGCTTATAACTTATATAGGTCCCCAAATATCATTTTAAGAGGTTGCTAGGGAAATGGTCTATCCAAAATGAACTAAAAGCATCTAAAAATCAATAAATAATGATATTCTTACTGCCATAACTTCAAAAATGGCAAAAAATAACAAAAAATAATACTGGAAAAATAGAAAAAATTATACTGTCGGTCTGTTGCAACGGCCTCTCTTTGATAGAGTGTGCATACGAGCTAAAGTGAAAATCCGACCCGGGCGATTATATAGTCGTGACAAGGTGGATAAACCTAAACGGCATCATGTCTTTAGGAGGGTGTGCTAATCATGAATTCCCTTAAGTTGACGCCATTGAGTGAACGGATACGCATAGGCCATATCACTGAACGGATACACATAAACTTGCAAAGTTCTTTTTAATAGGTTATATTTGGGAATGAAATGTAAGGTTAGGTACTTTAGGTACTACATACTTGATCTTATCTTTTGTGCTTTTAAGTAAAGTACAATAGGCGATAAGCCCTTGTACATCCTAGTTTATAACTGGTTATGAGTAAATTAATGGAAGAGGGGTAAATTTATTTTTATCAGGTTTACAGGAATAAACTAAAGTACATCAATTAAAAATTAAAAGTAGTATTTATAGTAGAATAGCAGAAAAATGAATAACATATTTTAAATTTAATAAGTCATGAACAATAATTCTAGTAGTTTAAACAAAACATTAATAAGCCTTTTATTTTATCTCTCTACTGTAGTTTCAATAAGTTGTAGTAAAGCAGGCAATAAACTAGGAATGATGGGAGCGAATGAAGCTAGCACAAGTAATTGTAACGCTTCAACAACGTTGTCCAATGGATCCTATAATGATAATGCTTTAGAAGAAAGGGATTATAAGAAAAGAATTGAGTTATGCCTAAAAATTATAGATAATATTAGGATACGAATAGAACAGCTAATAGAAGATGCTACTAAGGAGAAAAAAAATACTGACCAGAATACTGACCAGAATACTGACCAGAATACTGACCAGAATACTGACCAGAATACTGACCAGAATAAAAAACAGCTTTTGAATACTTTGAATACATGGAATAGATGGGTATCTCATCTAAAAAAATTTAATAATGCAGTTTCCAATCTTAATATTATGTTGAATCAAATAAGATTTAGGTTATCTCAGTTAAATGACCTAGATAAAGATTATCTTAATAATATTAATAATAATATTAATAATAATATTAAAGCAGTAGAAGATTTTCAGATTCAATCTGAAAGCCGTAGTAAAGTAAAAGATGTTAAAAATAAGATAAATGGGCATATATTAAACGTTAATGAGTGCAAGGAATCCGTATTGAGTAACGCTAAGTTAATTTTGAAACTGTTAACAGAAAAAGCTCCTCTCACAGAGGCATATTCGTCAAATATATCCAATACAGCTACAGCTATTCCACATGTTAAAAGCCCACCCTCTGGTGTATCTTTATTTTCCAGTCATTCAACTAATCATGCTGGACCAAACGAAGTAAACCAATTCGGAAGCTGTCTATTGCAAAATATGGATCCAGACAACCCAAATGCTATAGCAGAGGTTCTTAGTTTGGTATCAGAAAGTAAAATGCAAAAATCACTAGGCCATATTCAACAGGGAGCTGCTCACTTTCAACAGGGAGCTGCTCACTTTATGAAATCGGAGGCTTTAAAAACAAAAGCAATGTCTGTGGCACTTCAAGCAGGTACGCCTACAAAACAAAAAAAAATATTAAATGATCCAGTAGCGCGTTTGTTTGTGACAAATACGTTGGGAAATGCGTTTGTACCAGCACAACTTCCTGCGAAGGACCATTCAATGTTGCAGAATGGACCAGTTTTACCTCTTCAAGTAGCAAGGCCCTTTGGATATAATCAAAGTTCACAAAATCAGCCTGAACTAATGCGTCATTTAACAAAGCCGTTGGAGACTTCAACTCCCATAGCAAGTAGGAATGGTTCAACTTCTAATGGATCAGCACCACAGTGGGTAGTTGTAAATGGACAGAGGGTTCCAAACTTTTTACCCACCTCATTTTTTCCAAGAGAACACGCATAAAGAATAGCAACAAATAAAAATTTCCTAACTAGAAATTTTTGAAAGGAGAAGGTTATATAGCTTTTAGCCTCCACAGAGGCTAAACAGCTTTTTTTATGCTTAATTATAAAGAATATCTGTTTACAAGTAAAAGAACATATATGTACAAGTATTTTAAACGTAATGTAACATGAAATATCATATACAAAATAAATTGATAATTCCTTGCTTGTACCTTTCTACTTTAACATTAGCTGGATGTAATAATGTCAAGTTAAATATGAATAGTGGTACCCCGATCGTAAATACGCTTTCTAACAGTGCTACCGTTGTACAAGTGCCTTCTAGAGAAACTGTAACTTCTGATATGATGGATAACATTACCACTACCTTAGCTAGCATCCATACGTTAAAGGAGCAATGGAAAGTAGAGCAAAATAAACACTTACAGTTGACAAACACACTAAAGATTGATCCCAAAAGTAACCAGTGTATCAGTCGATTTGCAGCAGAATTGGAGCTTATCGATAAAATAGTGTTACTTCAGAAAGGATTATATCAAATAATTAGCAAAAAATGTTCCTTAAGTAAAGAACAATTAGCTCTGTTAGAGAAACAACAGGAAGAAGTACATTACCTTGTTAAGCTTCAGTCCGATCGTATGAGAAAGCGAAAAAGCGAGCAGAGTAATAAAAAGGAAAAAAATAAATACAATAAGTTATATACAGATTTTCAACCATTTGTAAATCAACTTAGCGTAATCATAAGCACACAATTACGTCCTTTGTTGAGGGCTATGAATAAGGCATTAAGCCAGCAACCTGTACTAAATTTGAACGACCAATTAGCTCAGCAGCAAGAAGCATATGCCGTATTAAAGCAGTTGGCACAACAAGTTGCTAAGGGGAGCCAATACCATAATAAGAAAAGTAGTGCTCAGACATTGCCTACTGTTTCCCTTCCGTCAACATCATCTTGTCCAGTAGTTGATTCCATTTCAATTCCTTTATCTTCGGCGTTACCTGTAGATCGTGCTACAAATAGTTCACTTACGCCAGATTCAGCTCAAGTGGAGTTAGTGTCCATACAATCTGCTATGGATGCAACCACTGCATTACCTTCGGTTTCTTATTCAAATTCAAATACTTTTCAGGGTAGCCAAGATTTATTCCCTATATTAATGGAAATGCGACCGGAAAAAAGAGATGAAGTTACGCTAATAGCACAAGCTGCATGGTACCATAAAGCTATGTATCATCACGATATGGATCGAGCATTATACTATCGAGCTACTACTAACATACAACAAAATATATCCACACCTATTATTCAAGAAATAGATGAAGAAATGGATAATGAGCATAATCAAGACAGAAACATTTGATACAGTTTTTATATGTATCCGTTCAGTCAATGGCGTCAACTTAAGGTTTAAGTATTATTGATAACCAAGTAGAATAGGATATTTTTTTTACATTTTCTACATTGCTTCTTATTTAGCGAATAAATTCTTTTTTTATTATTTCATAAAAAAGTGTATGATACATTTTTTTATGCAAGAGTTTTTAGGGGAAAATTTTATTTCGGAAATTAAAGATAAATTGTATTCAGCAATATTTCAGACTATCCATTCCAAAGGCGGCCATATGTTCACGCGCAGAAGGAAACTTACTTGTATCCGTTCAGTGGAGTGGCCTAAGCCTCTATAATCTGGGAAAGATTATGGAAAGGATTTAGCTTTTGTTGCTTCCAGGATAGATAGAGAGAAATTATCCTTTCCAAAAATCTATTTCCCCGGTATCCGTTCAGTCAATGGCGTCAACTTAAGGGAATTCATGATTAGCACACCCTCCTAAAGACATGATGCCGTTTAGGCTTATCCACCTTGTCACGACTATATAATCGCCCGGGTCGGATTTTCACTTTAGCTCGTATGCACACTCTATCAAAGAGTTTCTGAAAGCTTTTAGTTGAGCACTTCCCAATCAGCACTTGATGCATTTTTTGACACATCACACCAAACAAAACTGAAAAATTCAAACGATACTCATTTATTTTCTCTGGTTTCCAGGGAACTTGAGCATCACACATATGCAGTGCCAATAAATTACACATTACTAAATGAGCCCAAAATTCCTGTAATACAGCTTCTAAATATATACCAGAAAAATTCTCTAGTTCNTGCCCTTAGCTACATTACTATGATAATTCTAGGAATTTCCTTAACTTGCAACGCAAATGATTATACATACCTGAAAAGACAAGAAAGATAATCTTTACAACACAGTATCCATAGGGGTATCACTACTTGAAATGGGAGTTTTACAGCAGTTGAACAAGTTGCACATCATAGCGCAAGGAAAAGCGTATTAAAATTAAGAGAAATGCTACAGAAAAAAGAAATGTTACAGAAAAAAATAATATGGTTTATACCGTACGGGTTATTAACCTTAACCGGTTGTAACAAAGTTATGCATCATGCAGCTCAGCCTAACGAAAATAAAGTGCATGCCAAGAAGATTAGCATGACCAATACAGTAATAAATGAACGAAATACCGAACGAAATACCCTATATGGTATAGTTTTTAATGGTGGTGGTTTAGTTGATATCAAACGATCATTAAATAGTGGTGCTAGCGTGTATGAATCAGATACAGATGGCTGGAATGCTCTGCACCATGCGGTTGCTAAGGATCATTTAGAAATCGTAGCGGAATTATTAGATTGGGGTGCTGATGTAAATGCATTAACGAATAATAATAAAACGCCTTTACACCTAGCTACTGAGAATGGACGTCAGAAAATCGTACAAATATTGCTCCTTAGCAAGAACATTCAGGTAGACATTACAGACGCTAATGCTCAATACCACAATGGTATGACAGCCTTATGCTATGCTGTTTATTATGGTCATCTTGATATAGTTAAACTATTGATTGACAGAGGAGCTGATATACATTGCGTGATACCAATAAGAATAGAGGGAAGAGATAGCACTATATCTTTATTAGGATGGGCTGCTACTCGTAGGCAATGGGATATAGCTAAACTATTGATTGAAGTGATTGAAAAAGGAGCTACTGATATAAATTGCATGATGCCAGTAACAATAAATGGAAGAGATAGCATTATATCTTTATTAGGATGGGCTGCTTATAATCAGCAGTGGGATCTAGTTAAACTATTGATTGAAAGAGGGGCTACTGATATAAATTGCATGATACCAATAACAATAGAGGGAAGAGATAGCACTATATCTTTATTAGGAATGGCTGTTACTCGTGAGCAATGGGATATAGCTAAACTATTGATTGAAAAAGGAGCTACTGATATAAATTGCATGATGCCAATAACAATAAAGGGAAGAGATAGCATTATATCTTTATTAGGATGGGCTGCTTATAATCGGCAGTGGGATATAGTTAAACTATTGATTGAAAGAGGGGCTAATATAAATTGCTTGATGCCAACAAAAATAGATGAGAGATATACAGATATGCCTTTATTAGGATGGGCTGCTACTCGTGGGCAATGGGATATAGCTAAACTATTGATTGAAAGAGGAGCTGATATAAATTTCGTAATACCAATAGATGGCAGAGATAGCATTATATCTTTATTAGAATTGTCTGCTTATAATCAGCAGTGGGATCTAGCTAAACTATTGATTGAAAAAGGAGCTGATATAAATTTCTCGATAACAGTGGAAATAGGTGGAAGAGATAGAACTATACCTTTATTAGGAGTGGTTACTTGTCGTAAGCAGTGGGATATAGCTAACCTATTGATTGAAAGAGGAGCTGATATAAATTGCTTGATGCCAATAATAAGAGATGGAAAAGATATAGATATACCTTTATTAGAATTTATGTATGAATCTTAAGCAGTGAGAAAACGACTTATTTTAAAGCTACTTTTTTTGCTTGATCAAAAATAGGTATCCGTTCAGTGGAATGGCCTATGCCTATTTTTTCACGTTCGTATTTAGAAATAGCGCAATAATGTAAGTTTATAAAAAATGCGCCTTGGAAAAACTGTGGAAAGAAAAGAAAGGAAGAAAATCAAAAGAAAATCAAAAGAAAATCATTTTGTCTGAGCTCCGTAGGAGCGAGATTTGATTTTCGGTTTTTTTCCTTTCTTTTCAGCAGTTTTTTCACCAGCGCTTGATTTTTTTTGGCTGCTTTTTTTGATCAACCGACATTCCGCATAAAATTTTTAAAATATATATTTTCCCATTTTTAGTTTTTTTAGCGACAAATTCGTATTAGTTAGCCTTATTATTTTCGTAAAAACGGGCTATAAAGCGACAATTTTCCTTTTCTTGTTAAGCTTTTTACNTAAAGATTATTACTCCAAGCGTAAAACGCGTAAAACTCGTAAAACTTATAGAGATGATTTAGTTGAAATACAAGAAGTAGGCTATTTAGATGACCGTAAGGCATTGCATGGCCAGGATAAGCTAGTAGCAAAGCGTACTATTGAACCCGATACGATATTGGGTATCTATGTAGGCAAATATTTGTTAAAAAAAACTAAAAAAACTAATGGTGATGATGAGGTTGACAAAGATGTAGAAGATGATGAAATTGAGAAAGATCTAGAAGACGAATGCAATTGGTTAAAAAGTAAGGATGTAAATCCAGATGTAAATCCAGATGTAAATCCAGATGTAAATCCAGATGTAAATCCAGATGTAAATCCAGATGTAAATCCAGAAGATATAGATACGTATATCAGTTATATTAATAAGTACGCATTTAGTGTGTACTTAGATAGTAATAGTAAACTGGGCCCAATTGATATGACTGTAAGTGGTTATGGCCGAGGGAATCCTTTAATAAAAATTAATAGCTGTTGTACTTATGAAGTTCCTACATCAACTTGTAAAGAAAATAAATCAAGCAATGCTTGCTGGCAAGATCCACGATGGGAACATATTGCAAATGTGGTCGCTTCGCAAATGCGTTATTGGAAGATCCGGAAAGGAATCCCTTTTATATTGCTGCGTACAAATAAAAGAATTGAAGCTGGGGAAGAATTATTATTAGATTATGGCTCAGATTATTGGAATAATAAGGAAAAATATGCATAAATAGTAGGATACCGTTAGATTATATTTATATACATGCAAGCTACTGACATCTTTCTACTTTTGCTGGTAGCTGTTGTTATGCTATTTGGCATCGGTATAATGGGGTTTGGATTTAAAATCAAAACATACAGTGCACAAAAGCCGTTAAAAAAAGCAGAAACTGCTACACAGGTTGCCAGTCAAGAAGTAGTTTGCATGGCTTTTCCCCAGCCAATAGCCAGCCATCAAGCGGATATCCTAACAGATGGGATTAAGCAGAATCCCACAACCCATAATAAGTTGAAATTTGAGCAACCACGCTTTAATGGGCATACGTTTGCCAATCCTGTTTCATTTACTACCTGGGTTAATCCACCTTCTATGCGGAATTTTAGTACGCTACTATGGACCATATCACGGTGGTTTGACAGTGCTAACATACCTCCGCAAGTAGAGCTTGACCGCACCTTGCCGGTACAATGCCCAATATTTGATCTACAATCAGAACTTTCTACTACTTGGCTTGGACATGCTACACTTTTTGTACATATGGATGGTATTTCATTTATTACCGATCCCGTTTGGTCTGCATGTGCGGCACCTTTTGGGTATTTTTTCTGTCCTCGCTACCGACCTTCCCCTTGTAGTATTGATCAATTGCCAGAACTGCATTTTTCTGTTATTTCACACAATCATTATGATCACTTAGATCTACAGGCTGTTCGCTTACTTACTAAACGTTTCCCTAAAATGCGGTGGTTTGTACCCAAAGGCTTAAAATATTGTATGAATGCCAATACTCCCCAAGGCACTTGGATAGAAGAGCTGTCATGGGGCCAATCTGTTTCCTTCTCTTGCCATGGTAAATCTTTTGAAATTTGGTGTACCCCTGCTCAGCACTGGAGTCAACGGGGTATTTGTGACCGCAATTATGTTTTATGGTCAAGTTGGGCAGTGATGGGCCCTAAACATAAATTCTATTTTACAGGAGATTCAGGCTTTTGCACAGCAATGTTTCAGAATATAGGTGATCAATTGGGCCCATTTGACTTGGCTGCTATTCCCATTGGCTGTTATGCACCTAATTGGCACCCGCAACATATGGATCCAGTTGCAGCCGTTCAGGCCCATCAATGCATAGGTGCTACAAAAAGCATCGCCATTCATTGGGGCACCTATGCCATGGGTTCAACAGAGCCCTACCTTGAACCAAAAATAAAATTGGAAGCAGCTTGTCAAGCCGCAGGTCTCTCTGATCAAGATTTTGTTGTGTTGCATCATGGGCAAACTTGGTCCATAGATCCATTCACAATGAAAGATTGCATGCTATAATAAACACCTTTCATATTTTGGCCGTTGCAATAGAAAATAAAAATTTTATAAAAAAAAGAAATCTATACTCAAGTGTTAGTTAAAATCCTTAAAAAGGACATAAACCATACATTTTTAGTGCTGTACACTTATAAAAAACTCTAAACGTATCCGTTCACTCAATGGCGTCAACTTAAGGGAATTCATGATTAGCCTACCCTCCTAAAGACATGATGCCGTTTAGGCTTATCCACCTTGTCACGACTATATAATCGCCCGGGTCGGATTTTCACTTTAGCTCGTATGCACACTCTATCAAAGAGTTTCTGAAAGCTTTTAGTTGAGCACTTCCCAATCAGCACTTGATGCATTTTCTGACGCATCACCCCAAACAAAACTGAAAAATTCAAACGATACTCATTTATTTGCTCTGGTTTCCAGGGACCTTGAGCATCACACATATGCAGTGCCAATAAATTACACATTACTAAATGAGCCCAAAATTCCTGTAATACAGCTTCTAAATATATACCAGAAAAATTCTCTAGTTCTGCACTTATCTTTAATCGTTTATAACACGCTTCTATATGCCACCTCAAAGCATAAACTTTACTAATGCTTTCCAGGGTAAATTGTGCTCTGTCAAAAAGTGAAGTAACCAAAACTTCTCTTTTGCCATTGGATAACATAAACGCTACGACTCTTACTTTCTGGCTGATAGTTTTATCCTTATTTTCTAGAACTAGATCAAAATCTGATTCGCCCGATACAACCCGCTCCCATAGCTTAGTATAATTTTTTCCTTGTACACGAAAAATAAAATCTGCTTGACATGCATAATGTTGTTTGATAANCTTTAGCTCGTATGCACACTCTATCAAAGAGTTTCTGAAAGCTTTTAGTTGAGCACTTCCCAATCAGCACTTGATGCATTTTCTGACGCATCACCCCAAACAAAACTGAAAAATTCAAACGATACTCATTTATTTGCTCTGGTTTCCAGGGACCTTGAGCATCACACATATGCAGTGCCAATAAATTACACATTACTAAATGAGCCCAAAATTCCTGTAATACAGCTTCTAAATATATACCAGAAAAATTCTCTAGTTCTGCACTTATCTTTAATCGTTTATAACACGCTTCTATATGCCACCTTAAAGCATAAACTTTACTAATGCTTTCCAGGGTAAATTGTGCTCTGTCAAAAAGTGAAGTAACCAAAACTTCTCTTTTGCCATTGGATAACATAAACGCTACGACTCTTACTTTCTGGCTGATAGTTTTATCCTTATTTTCTAGAACTAGATCAAAATCTGATTCGCCCGATGCAACCCGCTCCCATAGCTTAGTATAATTTTTTTCTTGTACACGAAAAATAAAATCTGCTTGACATTCATAATGTTGTTTGATAAACTTTACTGAAGTATAACCACGATCATAGATACATAATAATTTATCTTGTTTTAATGCACGCATTTGCTGAACCATTTCAGGGAGTTGTTCTTCTGCTAATGTGCGTTCTCCTATATTCCAAGGTACAAGCCGAGCATTACAAATCAGAGATGTAGATAAATCAACAAATAGTGAAACCCTGGCTAAAGCCGACATTCCGCATAAAATTTTTAAAATATATATTTTCCCATTTTTAGTTTTTTTAGCGACAAATTCGTATTAGTTAGCCTTATTATTTTCGTAAAAACGGGCTATAAAGCGACAATTTTCCTTTTCTTGTTAAGCTTTTTACTCCATATAATCAAAATATAACCTCATTAGATAGACCTTGGGCCCTGTTAGATATTTTCATATTCAATATCATATATTCTACAAGCCATAGGTCCAAAATACTGCACAATCTTTTTTAGTATATCATTCATATTGAGAACTATTTCATGATACTGTTCACCTATCTTTATTTTAAGTAGATGTACGCCATGAAAGAGTTTATAGATCCACTTCATGGTAGGTTTCTTAGTAGCATAGCCACTTTGAGATAAGATAGTAGTATTGGTTGCTTCCAATTGCTTACGTAAATCATATTGCGCAAAGCTATAGACCATTAAACAAAGCGTCATCACTACCATTAAAGCACTAATCCGTCCAGGCTTTTTAAGAAAAATAGAATCTACTTCAAAACTGTTATCTTTAATAAACTTAAATCCTGATTCAGTACCAGATTGTTCTTTATAAGAAGATAATATTTCGCTATCTTTAAGAGCAATTTCATCTAATTGATTGGTTGCTAGAACAAAACGCCCTTTACTTAATGTAGCATGTTCAATCTTTTCTTCATCTCGTAGTAAAACTGTATGGGCTTTGTATTCAATTTTGTCTGGTTTATCATCTTTTTTAGGACGTCCTTTTCTTAGATAAGTTGGTATAGTGGCAGCAGTATAGCTAATCTTATGATAGTGTAATTTTTTATTTATTTGCAAGATTTCCTTATCAAGATCTTGCAGACAGCCAAATAACTGATTACCCAAATGCCATAATAGTTTATTGANAAGTAGATGTACGCCATGAAAGAGTTTATAGATCCACTTCATGGTAGGTTTCTTAGTAGCATAGCCACTTTGAGATAAGATAGTAGTATTGGTTGCTTCCAATTGCTTACGTAAATCATATTGCGCAAAGCTATAGACCATTAAACAAAGCGTCATCACTACCATTAAAGCACTAANTTTATAAGAAGATAATATTTCGCTATCTTTAAGAGCAATTTCATCTAATTGATTGGTTGCTAGAACAAAACGCCCTTTACTTAATGTAGCATGTTCAATCTTTTCTTCATCTCGTAGTAAAACTGTATGGGCTTTGTATTCAATTTTGTCTGGTTTATCATCTTTTTTAGGACGTCCTTTTCTTAGATAAGTTGGTATAGTGGCAGCAGTATAGCTAATCTTATGATAGTGTAATTTTTTATTTATTTGCAAGATTTCCTTATCAAGATCTTGCAGACAGCCAAATAACTGATTACCCAAATGCCATAATAGTTTATTGATTTCACTAGCTTCCTTTTCTATCTTTTTTTCTAAAGTAACTACTTCCTTATCATAAGCTTCTTTGGAATAAATCAATGCCCATCTTTGCGCAATTCCTTTATATATCTGATTAACAACTACATATTTATATCCCTTGTCTAGCTCTGTCCAATCAATAGTTTGCTTGGTTAATAAAGTTTTAGCTGCTTTTATATTATCTGGTACTCTAGATAACCAGAGCAAATTTTGTCCATATTTTACACAATTGGCATACATGGCAGAATCGCCTACATATAAAAAGGAAGGGGTGCTTTCTAAAGCTTTGCAAAAATTTTGCATACGGGTAGCAGCAGCTTCTAAAGTTGTCTTATCTGAAGCGTTACCTGCATGTGCTTCCATCCATATAGGAAAGTGAGCAGCTCCAGAAGTAGCTAATAATAAAGTCATTTGCTTTAAATCAAAGCGCTTATTTTTAGCATAGCCATGAGCTGGACGGGCTATCTTAGGTAACGTTAATCGGTTAGTTTCTGCTACAGCAGTACTATTTTTTAATTCATCTACCTCATCTGTTTCAGCACATGCGTCGTAATCACCGTAGAGTGTTAACGTAGTTGTATCCAAATGAGCAGATTTACCTAAAAGATTATGTTGTAAAGCAATAGTTAAAGCTATTTCTGAAAAAAATTTGGTTTCTCCATAGTCATGTATAGCATCTAAACAGCGTCCTAAAGCATCATCATTAAAATCATCTGCTTTAACTTGATTTCCAAATAGTTTACTAATAGGCTTATTCTCAATAAATTTAGGAAATAAGTATAAACGATGATCTATAAAACCCAAACCATTGAGTATCATAGCAATAACTCGTTGGCTATGCGTAGTCTTGGAGCCTTTTGTAAGGGGAAGACGCTTATCTATGGCATGAGCTATTCCTAGTTGATCTATCGTAGCTGCTACTAGACCTAGATGGTCTAATACTTTACTGCCTAATATATTCGATGTATGTATTTGCATATATATAACTACAGATGAACAGTTTAAACGCAATATGTAATATAATTACTTTTTTTGTGGAAAAATACTACTACTAAACAAAATAAATAATAGTTTTTATTGCTTTTTTGTGCGGAATGTCGGATCAAGCAAAAAAAGTAGCTTTAAAATAAGTCATTTTTAACAAAAATAAGCACGTAGACCCGTTACGTATAATACATTCGTTTAACCCTTTGGCTAATTTGGGTAAGTAACTCATAAGAAANGCCACCTCAAAGCATAAACTTTACTAATGCTTTCCAGGGTAAATTGTGCTCTGTCAAAAAGTGAAGTAACCAAAACTTCTCTTTTGCCATTGGATAACATAAACGCTACGACTCTTACTTTCTGGCTGATAGTTTTATCCTTATTTTCTAGAACTAGATCAAAATCTGATTCGCCCGATGCAACCCGCTCCCATAGCTTAGTATAATTTTTTCCTTGTACACGAAAAATAAAATCTGATTGACATGCATAATGTTGTTTGATAAACTTTACTGAAGTATAACCACGATCATAGATACATAATAATTTATCTTGTTTTAATGCACGCATTTGCTGAACCATTTCAGGGAGTTGTTCTTCTGCTAATGTGCGTTCTCCTATATTCCAAAGTACAAGCCGAGCATTACAAATCAGAGATGTAGATAAATCAACAAATAGTGAAACCCTGGCTAAAGGGAGCACAATTCCGTTTGTGCCATTTGGTTTAAAAAGACCAAACTCCGATATGATTTCGGGTGAAGCAGGTAAACGAAGGGAAGAACCATCTGCTGCAATAAGTCTGTACCCCTTCCATGTGCCATAGGTAGGATCATTTTGGTAAGCTATGCGGATGCTGTCTTCCAATAATTCTTTAAATCCAGTATGAGAAAGTTTATACCTTGCTTTGGAAAAAGCTTGCTTGGATGGAGGAATTTTGTACGTTAACGGTTCCATACGTTCACACTCTATGCCTAAACTTCGCTTAACTAGCTTTAAAATAGTGGAAAATACTATTGGAAAAGTAAGTTCCCTTCTGCGCGTGAACATATGGCCGCCTTTGGAATGGATAGTCTGAAATATTGCTGAATACAATTCATTTTTAATTTCCNGATATGATTTCGGGTGAAACAGGTAAACGAAGGGAAGAACCATCTGCTGCAATAAGTCTGTACCCCTTCCATGTGCCATAGGTAGGATCATTTTGGTAAGCTATCCGGATGCTGTCTTCCAATAATTCTTTAAATCCAGTATGAGAAAGTTTATACCTTGCTTTGGAAAAAGCTTGCTTGGATGGAGGAATTTTGTACGTTAACGGTTCCATAAGTTCACACTCTATGCCTAAACTTCGCTTAACTAGCTTTAAAATAGTGGAAAATACTATTGAAAAAGTAAGTTTCCTTCTGGGTGTGAACATATGGCCGCCTTTGGAATGGATAGTCTGAAATATGGCTCAATACAATTTATCTTTAATTTCCGAAATAAAATTTTCCCCTAAAAACTCTTGCATAAAAAAATGTATCATACACTTTTTTATGAAATAATAAAAAAAGAATTTACTCGCTAAATAAGAAGCCATGTAGCAAATGTAAAAAAAAATATCCTATTCTACTTGGTTATCAATAATAGTTAAACCTTAAGTTGACGCCATTGAGTGAACGGATACATATAGGGTCTACATCAAATTGTTATATAGGGTCTACATCAAATAAAATTTGAATTTTCTTGTAAAGACTTTTACCTAATACCTCTTTACAAACTGCCCTTAACTGCTCTTTTCTTATTTGCAAGGTATGGAGGTTGCTGCTTGGTATTTTTAAAAATATATCTAATAAAAAGTAATGCCTAATTTTCCCAATCAATGGTTCTTGTGGACCTATGACCATTCCTTTAAAATTTTTTTCTAATGTTTTTTTAAGTTCAATGGCTCCTGATTTTAATGTAGTTTCTGTTATACAGCTTAAGGTTAGTTTAATAAGTTTAACATAGGGAGGATATGAAAATTTTCTTCTTTCTTCCAATTCAGATTTGTACATAGCTTGATAGTCATTATTAGATATATGCTGAAATAAGGGATAATGAGGCTGTGCCGTTTGAATAAATACGCTTCCTTGGTGATTGCGTCTGCCTGCCCTGCCTGCCAATTGCGTAATGAGTTGAAAGCATTTCTCGTTTGATCTAAAATCGGGAAAGTAAAGTAATCCATCTATATCTAATACGCCTACCAGATGGATATTAGCAAAATCTAGTCCTTTTGCAATCATCTGGGTACCAACTAAAATATCTATTGATCCAAAGTTGACCTCGTTTAAAATAGATCGATAAGCATCTTTTTTTTGTGTGCTATCGAAATCCATTCGGCCAATTTTTTGTTCTGGAAAAATAAATTTTAGTGTTTCTTCTAATTTTTCTGTACCAAAACCTATATTATGCAGCTGGGTAGATCCACAACTATTACATGCTCTAAAAGGAAGCGCTACATAGCCACAATAATGGCAAAGCAGATGATTTGCCTTTTGGTGATAGGTTAGCCTCACAGCACAAGAGCGGCAACAGGGTACCCATCCACAAGATTCACATAAAAGATATCGAGCATATCCTCTTCTGTTTTGAAAAATCATGGCTTGACCACCTTCTTTAATATTTTTTTGGAGGGCAGATAGTAGGGTAAAAGAGAAATTTTCCCGCATGGCCTTTCGTTTTTTCTCTATTTTGAGATCAATAAAAAATAATTTTGGACTGCTATTTTCTCCAAATCTTTTCATTAAGGTTACGAGTCCATATTTTCCAGATTGGGCATTATAATAGCTTTCTATAGAAGGCGTACCGGAACCTAGTAAAACTTTTGCTTGATATTGTTTAGCCAATAAGATACTGCTATCTCGTGCATGATAGGCGGGTCTAACATCTGTCTGTTTATAAGCATTATCGTGTTCTTCGTCTATAATAATGAGTTGCAGCTGCTTAAAAGGGAGGAAGAGGGCGGAACGTGTGCCTACTACAACCAACGTGGGTTGATTAAGCACAGAAGTCCATGTTTTTAAACGATCTGTAGGAGATTGCTTAGAGTGGTAAACCACCAACCATTCCTTCCAGAAAGGTTTTATACGTTCTACCATATGGGTCAATAAACTTATTTCTGGTATTAAGAGCAATACTTGTTTTTGTTCCAGTAATGCCATATGTATCAGATGCATATACAATTCTGTTTTGCCACTTCCTATGGCTCCATGCAGTAGGACTACCGCTTTTTCTGTAAATTGTGTTTGAATTTCAATAAGTGCTTTTTGTTGTACTGCTGTTAAAATGGCTAAAGGATGTCTAGGGGTAGTAAAAAAAGACAAAGGTGTATACTCAATTAAAATCCCTTTCTTTAATAGCGAGTATAAAGCCAATTTGGAGTACCCTAAGGCTATAAGCTCTTTTTTAGAAGCATATACCTTTGCTGTAGCAGTAACTTCAGTTGGTACAAAATAGGATACAAGCGTTTGTTGTTTTAATGATCGGGAACAAAGCTTGGCTATTTGATCTGGATGGATGGTAGGAGAGAGGGTAAGGTACGTTATGCTATGATCAATTTGATGTATGTTTATGGCTGGCATTGCTTTTACCAGCCCTTTTTTTAGGAGTTCCATCAATATTTTATTGGCTTCCTTTTGACCTACTACATGCATAATGGATCGATACGATAGAGGCCTAGCTTGTAGAGAAGTGAGGATAAATTGTTCAGTTTCTGTTTCTGCGTTTGTATCACTAGAAGGGCTTATTTGAAAAACTATATTATTAGGCGAGTCTAATGCCTTAGGTAATCCAACTGACAAGGCCTCACCAAGATGGGATAAGTAATAATTAGCTATCCACGTTAGAAAGGTTAATTGTTGAGGGGGATATAGTGGCTCTTGGTAAATTACGGCTAGTAGATCTTTTGTAGGGTAAGCAGGGACTTCACTATGCAATTTAATCACAATAGCAAGGAAGAGTTTTCCTGTGCGTAATGGTACTAAAACACCACTGCCTACATCTATCCTATTTTGATATAGATAGGGGACACAATAGGTTAATGTTTTAAGGGGAAGTGGTAAGAGGACATCTGCAAATTTTTTCAAAGGCAATATAAAATTTTATTAGGTCATTACACCTATTTTAATTTGTGTCAGTTTACGTTTGGTATCTAGAGGAAAGTCTCCTTGGAGGATCCAATTATAATACGTAGGCTCTAGCTTTAGCACTTCTGCTACTGCTTTNNTACCTGCAAAATCGATCATATTGGTAGTCGTTAAGTTGTGTAATGTTTTTATATCATCTTTTACTACGCCTAATACATTGCCTAAAGGATCCACTACAGATTGATTTTTATATTTTTTTATTTGTTCTATCAATATTTCTAAAGTAGCTTCTGTATCTATCATGGCACTATGGGCATTTGTTAGGTCCTTCTGACAATAAAATAGATAGGCTGCTTTTAAAGTTCTTTTTTCCATCAAATGGAAAAGTTTTTGCACATCTACAATTTTGCGATGTTCTACCTTAAAATCTAATTCTGCCCGCAGAAAGCTTTCCACCAGTACGGGCACATCAAAACGAAGTAGATTAAAACCAGCTAAGTCTGCTCCTTTTAAAAATGTAATCAGTTCCTTTGCTATTTGTTTAAAGGTCGGCTTATTTTTTACATCTTCAGTCTTAATTCCATGAATTAAGCTAGCCTCTATAGGAATATCTCTTTCTGGATTAATTCTTTTGTTAAGCGTTAAACGATCACCATTGGGCATAAGTTTGATAATCGCGATTTCTACTATACGATCATTCACCACATCCGTACCGGTAGTCTCTAAATCTAAAAAAGCAAGTGGATTGGTTAATTTTAAATTCATGGTATACTATATGTTTTTCAATTTTGTACCTGTTAGCTGTATTTTTTTTCTATACCAACAAAATGTTCAGTAACTATCTACAACTAACTTCTTTTTGTATTTTCGATTATTTAACTGCATTTGATGCATCAAACACACGATCTTACGCTTTCCCACACTTTTTATAAGGTCAGATGGTGGGTGCATGTAAGCATTATGCCTTCAAATATTCAAATATATTAAAATAAATTACGTTTTCAGCTTTTTATTCATTATGCTACCTACTACTATAGACCACACGCTTTTTCGTAAAGTATTATGCGCTTGGTACAAAGTACATCAACGTTATTTACCTTGGCGTACTACTAAAGATCCCTATAAAATATGGTTATCAGAAATTATACTACAGCAGACAAGAGTTGTGCAGGGATTGCCCTATTATGAACGTTTCATAGCGCACTATCCTTCTATTGTAGCATTAGCTAATGCTACAGAACAAGAAATTCTACGTTTATGGCAAGGTTTGGGCTACTATAGTAGAGCACGTAATTTACACCATTGTGCGCAAACCATTGTGGAAAAATACAAAGGCGTTTTTCCTGCCAGTTATCGAGATTTACTTGCCCTTAAAGGGATTGGACCCTATACAGCTGCAGTAATAGCTGCGGTTTCTTTTAAAGAAGTAGTGGCTGCAGTAGATGGAAATGTCTACCGGGTATTAGCCCGTTTGTTTGGCTTAACTTTAGAGGGCTTATTAGATAAAGTAAACTTACCACCAGGTAGTAGGGTATATGCAGATAAGGGCTATAGCGGCTCACCTAATGAAATATTATTAAAGAAAAAAAAGTTAAAATCAGCTATTCAGAAGAAGGCTACTAAGAATAATCCCTTATCAGTTACCGCTAAGCGGTTTAATAAATTAATAGCTAAGACTCGTTATAAGGTAGAACGTGTATTTGGTAGTATAAAAAATTGGTTCCGCAGTTCGGGAGCCCGCTATATAGGTATTGATAAAATGCATACACAACATCTTATGGAAGCAATAGCTTATAACTTATATAGGTCCCCAAATATCATTTTAAGAGGTTGCTAGGGAAATGGTCTATCCAAAATGAACTAAAAGCATCTAAAAATCAATAAATAATGATATTCTTACTGCCATAACGTCAAAAATGGCAAAAAATAACAAAAAATAATACTGGAAAAATAGAAAAAATTACACTGTCGGTCTGTTGCAACGGCCTCTCTTTGATAGAGTGTGCATACGAGCTAAAGTGAAAATCCGACCCGGGCGATTATATAGTCGTGACAAGGTGGATAAACCTAAACGGCATCATGTCTTTAGGAGGGTGTGCTAATCATGAATTCCCTTAAGTTGACGCCATTGAGTGAACGGATACGCATAGGCCATATCACTGAACGGATACACATAAACTTGCAAAGTTCTTTTTAATAGGTTATATTTGGGAATGAAATGTAAGGTTAGGTACTTTAGGTACTACATACTTGATCTTATCTTTTGTGCTTTTAAGTAAAGTACAATAGGCGATAAGCCCTTGTACATCCTAGTTTATAACTGGTTATGAGTAAATTAATGGAAGAGGGGTAAATTTATTTTTATCAGGTTTACAGGAATAAACTAAAGTACATCAATTAAAAATTAAAAGTAGTATTTATAGTAGAATAGCAGAAAAATGAATAACATATTTTAAATTTAATAAGTCATGAACAATAATTCTAGTAGTTTAAACAAAACATTAATAAGCCTTTTATTTTATCTCTCTACTGTAGTTTCAATAAGTTGTAGTAAAGCAGGCAATAAACTAGGAATGATGGGAGCGAATGAAGCTAGCACAAGTAATTGTAACGCTTCAACAACGTTGTCCAATGGATCCTATAATGATAATGCTTTAGAAGAAAGGGATTATAAGAAAAGAATTGAGTTATGCCTAAAAATTATAGATAATATTAGGATACGAATAGAACAGCTAATAGAAGATGCTACTAAGGAGAAAAAAAATACTGACCAGAATACTGACCAGAATACTGACCAGAATACTGACCAGAATACTGACCAGAATACTGACCAGAATAAAAAACAGCTTTTGAATACTTTGAATACATGGAATAGATGGGTATCTCATCTAAAAAAATTTAATAATGCAGTTTCCAATCTTAATATTATGTTGAATCAAATAAGATTTAGGTTATCTCAGTTAAATGACCTAGATAAAGATTATCTTAATAATATTAATAATAATATTAATAATAATATTAAAGCAGTAGAAGATTTTCAGATTCAATCTGAAAGCCGTAGTAAAGTAAAAGATGTTAAAAATAAGATAAATGGGCATATATTAAACGTTAATGAGTGCAAGGAATCCGTATTGAGTAACGCTAAGTTAATTTTGAAACTGTTAACAGAAAAAGCTCCTCTCACAGAGGCATATTCGTCAAATATATCCAATACAGCTACAGCTATTCCACATGTTAAAAGCCCACCCTCTGGTGTATCTTTATTTTCCAGTCATTCAACTAATCATGCTGGACCAAACGAAGTAAACCAATTCGGAAGCTGTCTATTGCAAAATATGGATCCAGACAACCCAAATGCTATAGCAGAGGTTCTTAGTTTGGTATCAGAAAGTAAAATGCAAAAATCACTAGGCCATATTCAACAGGGAGCTGCTCACTTTCAACAGGGAGCTGCTCACTTTATGAAATCGGAGGCTTTAAAAACAAAAGCAATGTCTGTGGCACTTCAAGCAGGTACGCCTACAAAACAAAAAAAAATATTAAATGATCCAGTAGCGCGTTTGTTTGTGACAAATACGTTGGGAAATGCGTTTGTACCAGCACAACTTCCTGCGAAGGACCATTCAATGTTGCAGAATGGACCAGTTTTACCTCTTCAAGTAGCAAGGCCCTTTGGATATAATCAAAGTTCACAAAATCAGCCTGAACTAATGCGTCATTTAACAAAGCCGTTGGAGACTTCAACTCCCATAGCAAGTAGGAATGGTTCAACTTCTAATGGATCAGCACCACAGTGGGTAGTTGTAAATGGACAGAGGGTTCCAAACTTTTTACCCACCTCATTTTTTCCAAGAGAACACGCATAAAGAATAGCAACAAATAAAAATTTCCTAACTAGAAATTTTTGAAAGGAGAAGGTTATATAGCTTTTAGCCTCCACAGAGGCTAAACAGCTTTTTTTATGCTTAATTATAAAGAATATCTGTTTACAAGTAAAAGAACATATATGTACAAGTATTTTAAACGTAATGTAACATGAAATATCATATACAAAATAAATTGATAATTCCTTGCTTGTACCTTTCTACTTTAACATTAGCTGGATGTAATAATGTCAAGTTAAATATGAATAGTGGTACCCCGATCGTAAATACGCTTTCTAACAGTGCTACCGTTGTACAAGTGCCTTCTAGAGAAACTGTAACTTCTGATATGATGGATAACATTACCACTACCTTAGCTAGCATCCATACGTTAAAGGAGCAATGGAAAGTAGAGCAAAATAAACACTTACAGTTGACAAACACACTAAAGATTGATCCCAAAAGTAACCAGTGTATCAGTCGATTTGCAGCAGAATTGGAGCTTATCGATAAAATAGTGTTACTTCAGAAAGGATTATATCAAATAATTAGCAAAAAATGTTCCTTAAGTAAAGAACAATTAGCTCTGTTAGAGAAACAACAGGAAGAAGTACATTACCTTGTTAAGCTTCAGTCCGATCGTATGAGAAAGCGAAAAAGCGAGCAGAGTAATAAAAAGGAAAAAAATAAATACAATAAGTTATATACAGATTTTCAACCATTTGTAAATCAACTTAGCGTAATCATAAGCACACAATTACGTCCTTTGTTGAGGGCTATGAATAAGGCATTAAGCCAGCAACCTGTACTAAATTTGAACGACCAATTAGCTCAGCAGCAAGAAGCATATGCCGTATTAAAGCAGTTGGCACAACAAGTTGCTAAGGGGAGCCAATACCATAATAAGAAAAGTAGTGCTCAGACATTGCCTACTGTTTCCCTTCCGTCAACATCATCTTGTCCAGTAGTTGATTCCATTTCAATTCCTTTATCTTCGGCGTTACCTGTAGATCGTGCTACAAATAGTTCACTTACGCCAGATTCAGCTCAAGTGGAGTTAGTGTCCATACAATCTGCTATGGATGCAACCACTGCATTACCTTCGGTTTCTTATTCAAATTCAAATACTTTTCAGGGTAGCCAAGATTTATTCCCTATATTAATGGAAATGCGACCGGAAAAAAGAGATGAAGTTACGCTAATAGCACAAGCTGCATGGTACCATAAAGCTATGTATCATCACGATATGGATCGAGCATTATACTATCGAGCTACTACTAACATACAACAAAATATATCCACACCTATTATTCAAGAAATAGATGAAGAAATGGATAATGAGCATAATCAAGACAGAAACATTTGATACAGTTTTTATATGTATCCGTTCAGTCAATGGCGTCAACTTAAGGTTTAAGTATTATTGATAACCAAGTAGAATAGGATATTTTTTTTACATTTTCTACATTGCTTCTTATTTAGCGAATAAATTCTTTTTTTATTATTTCATAAAAAAGTGTATGATACATTTTTTTATGCAAGAGTTTTTAGGGGAAAATTTTATTTCGGAAATTAAAGATAAATTGTATTCAGCAATATTTCAGACTATCCATTCCAAAGGCGGCCATATGTTCACGCGCAGAAGGAAACTTACTTGTATCCGTTCAGTGGAGTGGCCTAAGCCTCTATAATCTGGGAAAGATTATGGAAAGGATTTAGCTTTTGTTGCTTCCAGGATAGATAGAGAGAAATTATCCTTTCCAAAAATCTATTTCCCCGGTATCCGTTCAGTCAATGGCGTCAACTTAAGGGAATTCATGATTAGCACACCCTCCTAAAGACATGATGCCGTTTAGGCTTATCCACCTTGTCACGACTATATAATCGCCCGGGTCGGATTTTCACTTTAGCTCGTATGCACACTCTATCAAAGAGTTTCTGAAAGCTTTTAGTTGAGCACTTCCCAATCAGCACTTGATGCATTTTTTGACACATCACACCAAACAAAACTGAAAAATTCAAACGATACTCATTTATTTTCTCTGGTTTCCAGGGAACTTGAGCATCACACATATGCAGT
Source organism: Candidatus Cardinium hertigii (assembly GCF_003788695.1). Next base: position 14,915 of record NZ_RARA01000020.1, on the reverse strand, counting down.
GCCAATAAATTACACATTACTAAATGAGCCCAAAATTCCTGTAATACAGCTTCTAAATATATACCAGAAAAATTCTCTAGTTCTGCACTTATTTTTAATCGTTTATAACACTCTTCTATATGCCACCTCAAAGCATAAACTTTACTAATGCTTTCCAGGGTAAATTGTGCTCTGTCAAAAAGTGAAGTAACCAAAACTTCTCTTTTGCCATTGGATAACATAAACGCTACGACTCTTANTGCCCTTAGCTACATTACTATGATAATTCTAGGAATTTCCTTAACTTGCAACGCAAATGATTATACATACCTGAAAAGACAAGAAAGATAATCTTTACAACACAGTATCCATAGGGGTATCACTACTTGAAATGGGAGTTTTACAGCAGTTGAACAAGTTGCACATCATAGCGCAAGGAAAAGCGTATTAAAATTAAGAGAAATGCTACAGAAAAAAGAAATGTTACAGAAAAAAATAATATGGTTTATACCGTACGGGTTATTAACCTTAACCGGTTGTAACAAAGTTATGCATCATGCAGCTCAGCCTAACGAAAATAAAGTGCATGCCAAGAAGATTAGCATGACCAATACAGTAATAAATGAACGAAATACCGAACGAAATACCCTATATGGTATAGTTTTTAATGGTGGTGGTTTAGTTGATATCAAACGATCATTAAATAGTGGTGCTAGCGTGTATGAATCAGATACAGATGGCTGGAATGCTCTGCACCATGCGGTTGCTAAGGATCATTTAGAAATCGTAGCGGAATTATTAGATTGGGGTGCTGATGTAAATGCATTAACGAATAATAATAAAACGCCTTTACACCTAGCTACTGAGAATGGACGTCAGAAAATCGTACAAATATTGCTCCTTAGCAAGAACATTCAGGTAGACATTACAGACGCTAATGCTCAATACCACAATGGTATGACAGCCTTATGCTATGCTGTTTATTATGGTCATCTTGATATAGTTAAACTATTGATTGACAGAGGAGCTGATATACATTGCGTGATACCAATAAGAATAGAGGGAAGAGATAGCACTATATCTTTATTAGGATGGGCTGCTACTCGTAGGCAATGGGATATAGCTAAACTATTGATTGAAGTGATTGAAAAAGGAGCTACTGATATAAATTGCATGATGCCAGTAACAATAAATGGAAGAGATAGCATTATATCTTTATTAGGATGGGCTGCTTATAATCAGCAGTGGGATCTAGTTAAACTATTGATTGAAAGAGGGGCTACTGATATAAATTGCATGATACCAATAACAATAGAGGGAAGAGATAGCACTATATCTTTATTAGGAATGGCTGTTACTCGTGAGCAATGGGATATAGCTAAACTATTGATTGAAAAAGGAGCTACTGATATAAATTGCATGATGCCAATAACAATAAAGGGAAGAGATAGCATTATATCTTTATTAGGATGGGCTGCTTATAATCGGCAGTGGGATATAGTTAAACTATTGATTGAAAGAGGGGCTAATATAAATTGCTTGATGCCAACAAAAATAGATGAGAGATATACAGATATGCCTTTATTAGGATGGGCTGCTACTCGTGGGCAATGGGATATAGCTAAACTATTGATTGAAAGAGGAGCTGATATAAATTTCGTAATACCAATAGATGGCAGAGATAGCATTATATCTTTATTAGAATTGTCTGCTTATAATCAGCAGTGGGATCTAGCTAAACTATTGATTGAAAAAGGAGCTGATATAAATTTCTCGATAACAGTGGAAATAGGTGGAAGAGATAGAACTATACCTTTATTAGGAGTGGTTACTTGTCGTAAGCAGTGGGATATAGCTAACCTATTGATTGAAAGAGGAGCTGATATAAATTGCTTGATGCCAATAATAAGAGATGGAAAAGATATAGATATACCTTTATTAGAATTTATGTATGAATCTTAAGCAGTGAGAAAACGACTTATTTTAAAGCTACTTTTTTTGCTTGATCAAAAATAGGTATCCGTTCAGTGGAATGGCCTATGCCTATTTTTTCACGTTCGTATTTAGAAATAGCGCAATAATGTAAGTTTATAAAAAATGCGCCTTGGAAAAACTGTGGAAAGAAAAGAAAGGAAGAAAATCAAAAGAAAATCAAAAGAAAATCATTTTGTCTGAGCTCCGTAGGAGCGAGATTTGATTTTCGGTTTTTTTCCTTTCTTTTCAGCAGTTTTTTCACCAGCGCTTGATTTTTTTTGGCTGCTTTTTTTGATCAACCGACATTCCGCATAAAATTTTTAAAATATATATTTTCCCATTTTTAGTTTTTTTAGCGACAAATTCGTATTAGTTAGCCTTATTATTTTCGTAAAAACGGGCTATAAAGCGACAANTAAAGATTATTACTCCAAGCGTAAAACGCGTAAAACTCGTAAAACTTATAGAGATGATTTAGTTGAAATACAAGAAGTAGGCTATTTAGATGACCGTAAGGCATTGCATGGCCAGGATAAGCTAGTAGCAAAGCGTACTATTGAACCCGATACGATATTGGGTATCTATGTAGGCAAATATTTGTTAAAAAAAACTAAAAAAACTAATGGTGATGATGAGGTTGACAAAGATGTAGAAGATGATGAAATTGAGAAAGATCTAGAAGACGAATGCAATTGGTTAAAAAGTAAGGATGTAAATCCAGATGTAAATCCAGATGTAAATCCAGATGTAAATCCAGATGTAAATCCAGATGTAAATCCAGATGTAAATCCAGAAGATATAGATACGTATATCAGTTATATTAATAAGTACGCATTTAGTGTGTACTTAGATAGTAATAGTAAACTGGGCCCAATTGATATGACTGTAAGTGGTTATGGCCGAGGGAATCCTTTAATAAAAATTAATAGCTGTTGTACTTATGAAGTTCCTACATCAACTTGTAAAGAAAATAAATCAAGCAATGCTTGCTGGCAAGATCCACGATGGGAACATATTGCAAATGTGGTCGCTTCGCAAATGCGTTATTGGAAGATCCGGAAAGGAATCCCTTTTATATTGCTGCGTACAAATAAAAGAATTGAAGCTGGGGAAGAATTATTATTAGATTATGGCTCAGATTATTGGAATAATAAGGAAAAATATGCATAAATAGTAGGATACCGTTAGATTATATTTATATACATGCAAGCTACTGACATCTTTCTACTTTTGCTGGTAGCTGTTGTTATGCTATTTGGCATCGGTATAATGGGGTTTGGATTTAAAATCAAAACATACAGTGCACAAAAGCCGTTAAAAAAAGCAGAAACTGCTACACAGGTTGCCAGTCAAGAAGTAGTTTGCATGGCTTTTCCCCAGCCAATAGCCAGCCATCAAGCGGATATCCTAACAGATGGGATTAAGCAGAATCCCACAACCCATAATAAGTTGAAATTTGAGCAACCACGCTTTAATGGGCATACGTTTGCCAATCCTGTTTCATTTACTACCTGGGTTAATCCACCTTCTATGCGGAATTTTAGTACGCTACTATGGACCATATCACGGTGGTTTGACAGTGCTAACATACCTCCGCAAGTAGAGCTTGACCGCACCTTGCCGGTACAATGCCCAATATTTGATCTACAATCAGAACTTTCTACTACTTGGCTTGGACATGCTACACTTTTTGTACATATGGATGGTATTTCATTTATTACCGATCCCGTTTGGTCTGCATGTGCGGCACCTTTTGGGTATTTTTTCTGTCCTCGCTACCGACCTTCCCCTTGTAGTATTGATCAATTGCCAGAACTGCATTTTTCTGTTATTTCACACAATCATTATGATCACTTAGATCTACAGGCTGTTCGCTTACTTACTAAACGTTTCCCTAAAATGCGGTGGTTTGTACCCAAAGGCTTAAAATATTGTATGAATGCCAATACTCCCCAAGGCACTTGGATAGAAGAGCTGTCATGGGGCCAATCTGTTTCCTTCTCTTGCCATGGTAAATCTTTTGAAATTTGGTGTACCCCTGCTCAGCACTGGAGTCAACGGGGTATTTGTGACCGCAATTATGTTTTATGGTCAAGTTGGGCAGTGATGGGCCCTAAACATAAATTCTATTTTACAGGAGATTCAGGCTTTTGCACAGCAATGTTTCAGAATATAGGTGATCAATTGGGCCCATTTGACTTGGCTGCTATTCCCATTGGCTGTTATGCACCTAATTGGCACCCGCAACATATGGATCCAGTTGCAGCCGTTCAGGCCCATCAATGCATAGGTGCTACAAAAAGCATCGCCATTCATTGGGGCACCTATGCCATGGGTTCAACAGAGCCCTACCTTGAACCAAAAATAAAATTGGAAGCAGCTTGTCAAGCCGCAGGTCTCTCTGATCAAGATTTTGTTGTGTTGCATCATGGGCAAACTTGGTCCATAGATCCATTCACAATGAAAGATTGCATGCTATAATAAACACCTTTCATATTTTGGCCGTTGCAATAGAAAATAAAAATTTTATAAAAAAAAGAAATCTATACTCAAGTGTTAGTTAAAATCCTTAAAAAGGACATAAACCATACATTTTTAGTGCTGTACACTTATAAAAAACTCTAAACGTATCCGTTCACTCAATGGCGTCAACTTAAGGGAATTCATGATTAGCCTACCCTCCTAAAGACATGATGCCGTTTAGGCTTATCCACCTTGTCACGACTATATAATCGCCCGGGTCGGATTTTCACTTTAGCTCGTATGCACACTCTATCAAAGAGTTTCTGAAAGCTTTTAGTTGAGCACTTCCCAATCAGCACTTGATGCATTTTCTGACGCATCACCCCAAACAAAACTGAAAAATTCAAACGATACTCATTTATTTGCTCTGGTTTCCAGGGACCTTGAGCATCACACATATGCAGTGCCAATAAATTACACATTACTAAATGAGCCCAAAATTCCTGTAATACAGCTTCTAAATATATACCAGAAAAATTCTCTAGTTCTGCACTTATCTTTAATCGTTTATAACACGCTTCTATATGCCACCTCAAAGCATAAACTTTACTAATGCTTTCCAGGGTAAATTGTGCTCTGTCAAAAAGTGAAGTAACCAAAACTTCTCTTTTGCCATTGGATAACATAAACGCTACGACTCTTACTTTCTGGCTGATAGTTTTATCCTTATTTTCTAGAACTAGATCAAAATCTGATTCGCCCGATACAACCCGCTCCCATAGCTTAGTATAATTTTTTCCTTGTACACGAAAAATAAAATCTGCTTGACATGCATAATGTTGTTTGATAANCGTTTAGGTTTATCCACCTTGTCACGACTATATAATCGCCCGGGTCGGATTTTTACTTTAGCTCGTATGCACACTCTATCAAAGAGTTTCTGAAAGCTTTTAGTTGAGCACTTCCCAATCAGCACTTGATGCATTTTTTGACGCATCACACCAAACAAAACTGAAAAATTCAAACGATACTCATTTATTTGCTCTGGTTTCCAGGGACCTTGAGCATCACACATATGCAGTGCCAATAAATTACACATTACTAAATGAGCCCAAAATTCCTGTAATACAGCTTCTAAATATATACCAGAAAAATTCTCTAGTTCTGCACTTATCTTTAATCGTTTATAACACGCTTCTATATGCCACCTTAAAGCATAAACTTTACTAATGCTTTCCAGGGTAAATTGTGCTCTGTCAAAAAGTGAAGTAACCAAAACTTCTCTTTTGCCATTGGATAACATAAACGCTACGACTCTTACTTTCTGGCTGATAGTTTTATCCTTATTTTCTAGAACTAGATCAAAATCTGATTCGCCCGATGCAACCCGCTCCCATAGCTTAGTATAATTTTTTTCTTGTACACGAAAAATAAAATCTGCTTGACATTCATAATGTTGTTTGATAAACTTTACTGAAGTATAACCACGATCATAGATACATAATAATTTATCTTGTTTTAATGCACGCATTTGCTGAACCATTTCAGGGAGTTGTTCTTCTGCTAATGTGCGTTCTCCTATATTCCAAGGTACAAGCCGAGCATTACAAATCAGAGATGTAGATAAATCAACAAATAGTGAAACCCTGGCTAAAGCCGACATTCCGCATAAAATTTTTAAAATATATATTTTCCCATTTTTAGTTTTTTTAGCGACAAATTCGTATTAGTTAGCCTTATTATTTTCGTAAAAACGGGCTATAAAGCGACAATTTTCCTTTTCTTGTTAAGCTTTTTACTCCATATAATCAAAATATAACCTCATTAGATAGACCTTGGGCCCTGTTAGATATTTTCATATTCAATATCATATATTCTACAAGCCATAGGTCCAAAATACTGCACAATCTTTTTTAGTATATCATTCATATTGAGAACTATTTCATGATACTGTTCACCTATCTTTATTTTAAGTAGATGTACGCCATGAAAGAGTTTATAGATCCACTTCATGGTAGGTTTCTTAGTAGCATAGCCACTTTGAGATAAGATAGTAGTATTGGTTGCTTCCAATTGCTTACGTAAATCATATTGCGCAAAGCTATAGACCATTAAACAAAGCGTCATCACTACCATTAAAGCACTAATCCGTCCAGGCTTTTTAAGAAAAATAGAATCTACTTCAAAACTGTTATCTTTAATAAACTTAAATCCTGATTCAGTACCAGATTGTTCTTTATAAGAAGATAATATTTCGCTATCTTTAAGAGCAATTTCATCTAATTGATTGGTTGCTAGAACAAAACGCCCTTTACTTAATGTAGCATGTTCAATCTTTTCTTCATCTCGTAGTAAAACTGTATGGGCTTTGTATTCAATTTTGTCTGGTTTATCATCTTTTTTAGGACGTCCTTTTCTTAGATAAGTTGGTATAGTGGCAGCAGTATAGCTAATCTTATGATAGTGTAATTTTTTATTTATTTGCAAGATTTCCTTATCAAGATCTTGCAGACAGCCAAATAACTGATTACCCAAATGCCATAATAGTTTATTGATTTCACTAGCTTCCTTTTCTATCTTTTTTTCTAAAGTAACTACTTCCTTATCNGAACTATTTCATGATACTGTTCACCTATCTTTATTTTAAGTAGATGTACGCCATGAAAGAGTTTATAGATCCACTTCATGGTAGGTTTCTTAGTAGCATAGCCACTTTGAGATAAGATAGTAGTATTGGTTGCTTCCAATTGCTTACGTAAATCATATTGCGCAAAGCTATAGACCATTAAACAAAGCGTCATCACTACCATTAAAGCACTAATCCGTTCAGGCTNTAAGAAAAATAGAATCTACTTCAAAACTGTTATCTTTAATAAACTTAAATCCTGATTCAGTACCAGATTGTTCTTTATAAGAAGATAATATTTCGCTATCTTTAAGAGCAATTTCATCTAATTGATTGGTTGCTAGAACAAAACGCCCTTTACTTAATGTAGCATGTTCAATCTTTTCTTCATCTCGTAGTAAAACTGTATGGGCTTTGTATTCAATTTTGTCTGGTTTATCATCTTTTTTAGGACGTCCTTTTCTTAGATAAGTTGGTATAGTGGCAGCAGTATAGCTAATCTTATGATAGTGTAATTTTTTATTTATTTGCAAGATTTCCTTATCAAGATCTTGCAGACAGCCAAATAACTGATTACCCAAATGCCATAATAGTTTATTGATTTCACTAGCTTCCTTTTCTATCTTTTTTTCTAAAGTAACTACTTCCTTATCATAAGCTTCTTTGGAATAAATCAATGCCCATCTTTGCGCAATTCCTTTATATATCTGATTAACAACTACATATTTATATCCCTTGTCTAGCTCTGTCCAATCAATAGTTTGCTTGGTTAATAAAGTTTTAGCTGCTTTTATATTATCTGGTACTCTAGATAACCAGAGCAAATTTTGTCCATATTTTACACAATTGGCATACATGGCAGAATCGCCTACATATAAAAAGGAAGGGGTGCTTTCTAAAGCTTTGCAAAAATTTTGCATACGGGTAGCAGCAGCTTCTAAAGTTGTCTTATCTGAAGCGTTACCTGCATGTGCTTCCATCCATATAGGAAAGTGAGCAGCTCCAGAAGTAGCTAATAATAAAGTCATTTGCTTTAAATCAAAGCGCTTATTTTTAGCATAGCCATGAGCTGGACGGGCTATCTTAGGTAGCGTTAATCGGTTAGTTTCTGCTACAGCAGTACTATTTTTTAATTCATCTACCTCATCTGTTTCAGCACATGCATAGTCACCGTAGAGTGTTAACGTAGTTGTATCCAAATGAGCAGATTTACCTAAAATATTATGTTGTAAAGCAATAGTTAAAGCTATTTCTGAAAAAAATTTGGTTTCTCNTTGTCCATATTTTACACAATTGGCATACATGGCAGAATCGCCTACATATAAAAAGGAAGGGGTGCTTTCTAAAGCTTTGCAAAAATTTTGCATACGGGTAGCAGCAGCTTCTAAAGTTGTCTTATCTGAAGCGTTACCTGCATGTGCTTCCATCCATATAGGAAAGTGAGCAGCTCCAGAAGTAGCTAATAATAAAGTCATTTGCTTTAAATCAAAGCGCTTATTTTTAGCATAGCCATGAGCTGGACGGGCTATCTTAGGTAACGTTAATCGGTTAGTTTCTGCTACAGCAGTACTATTTTTTAATTCATCTACCTCATCTGTTTCAGCACATGCGTCGTAATCACCGTAGAGTGTTAACGTAGTTGTATCCAAATGAGCAGATTTACCTAAAAGATTATGTTGTAAAGCAATAGTTAAAGCTATTTCTGAAAAAAATTTGGTTTCTCCATAGTCATGTATAGCATCTAAACAGCGTCCTAAAGCATCATCATTAAAATCATCTGCTTTAACTTGATTTCCAAATAGTTTACTAATAGGCTTATTCTCAATAAATTTAGGAAATAAGTATAAACGATGATCTATAAAACCCAAACCATTGAGTATCATAGCAATAACTCGTTGGCTATGCGTAGTCTTGGAGCCTTTTGTAAGGGGAAGACGCTTATCTATGGCATGAGCTATTCCTAGTTGATCTATCGTAGCTGCTACTAGACCTAGATGGTCTAATACTTTACTGCCTAATATATTCGATGTATGTATTTGCATATATATAACTACAGATGAACAGTTTAAACGCAATATGTAATATAATTACTTTTTTTGTGGAAAAATACTACTACTAAACAAAATAAATAATAGTTTTTATTGCTTTTTTGTGCGGAATGTCGGATCAAGCAAAAAAAGTAGCTTTAAAATAAGTCATTTTTAACAAAAATAAGCACGTAGACCCGTTACGTATAATACATTCGTTTAACCCTTTGGCTAATTTGGGTAAGTAACTCATAAGAAATGGTACCTATGCGCTCAGCTAGTTCATCTATTGAATGTTCTGCACTAAAAATAATAACTTCATCTCCCCGTTTTACCTTTATGCCAGTTACATCTATCATAGCCATATCCATNTCCAGGGTAAATTGTGCTCTGTCAAAAAGTGAAGTAACCAAAACTTCTCTTTTGCCATTGGATAACATAAACGCTACGACTCTTACTTTCTGGCTGATAGTTTTATCCTTATTTTCTAGAACTAGATCAAAATCTGATTCGCCCGATGCAACCCGCTCCCATAGCTTAGTATAATTTTTTCCTTGTACACGAAAAATAAAATCTGATTGACATGCATAATGTTGTTTGATAAACTTTACTGAAGTATAACCACGATCATAGATACATAATAATTTATCTTGTTTTAATGCACGCATTTGCTGAACCATTTCAGGGAGTTGTTCTTCTGCTAATGTGCGTTCTCCTATATTCCAAAGTACAAGCCGAGCATTACAAATCAGAGATGTAGATAAATCAACAAATAGTGAAACCCTGGCTAAAGGGAGCACAATTCCGTTTGTGCCATTTGGTTTAAAAAGACCAAACTCCGATATGATTTCGGGTGAAGCAGGTAAACGAAGGGAAGAACCATCTGCTGCAATAAGTCTGTACCCCTTCCATGTGCCATAGGTAGGATCATTTTGGTAAGCTATGCGGATGCTGTCTTCCAATAATTCTTTAAATCCAGTATGAGAAAGTTTATACCTTGCTTTGGAAAAAGCTTGCTTGGATGGAGGAATTTTGTACGTTAACGGTTCCATACGTTCACACTCTATGCCTAAACTTCGCTTAACTAGCTTTAAAATAGTGGAAAATACTATTGGAAAAGTAAGTTCCCTTCTGCGCGTGAACATATGGCCGCCTTTGGAATGGATAGTCTGAAATATTGCTGAATACAATTCATTTTTAATTTCCNTTGTGCCATTTGGTTTAAAAAGACCAAACTCCGATATGATTTCGGGTGAAGCAGGTAAACGAAGGGAAGAACCATCTGCTGCAATAAGTCTGTACCTCTTCCATGTGCCATAGGTAGGATCATTTTGGTAAGCTATCCGGATGCTGTCTTCCAATAATTCTTTAAATCCAGTATGAGAAAGTTTATACCTTGCTTTGGAAAAAGCTTGCTTGGATGGAGGAATTTTGTACGTTAACGGTTCCATAAGTTCACACTCTATGCCTAAACTTCGCTTAACTAGCTTTAAAATAGTGGAAAATACTATTGAAAAAGTAAGTTTCCTTCTGGGTGTGAACATATGGCCGCCTTTGGAATGGATAGTCTGAAATATGGCTCAATACAATTTATCTTTAATTTCCGAAATAAAATTTTCCCCTAAAAACTCTTGCATAAAAAAATGTATCATACACTTTTTTATGAAATAATAAAAAAAGAATTTACTCGCTAAATAAGAAGCCATGTAGCAAATGTAAAAAAAAATATCCTATTCTACTTGGTTATCAATAATAGTTAAACCTTAAGTTGACGCCATTGAGTGAACGGATACATATAGGGTCTACATCAAATTGTTATATAGGGTCTACATCAAATAAAATTTGAATTTTCTTGTAAAGACTTTTACCTAATACCTCTTTACAAACTGCCCTTAACTGCTCTTTTCTTATTTGCAAGGTATGGAGGTTGCTGCTTGGTATTTTTAAAAATATATCTAATAAAAAGTAATGCCTAATTTTCCCAATCAATGGTTCTTGTGGACCTATGACCATTCCTTTAAAATTTTTTTCTAATGTTTTTTTAAGTTCAATGGCTCCTGATTTTAATGTAGTTTCTGTTATACAGCTTAAGGTTAGTTTAATAAGTTTAACATAGGGAGGATATGAAAATTTTCTTCTTTCTTCCAATTCAGATTTGTACATAGCTTGATAGTCATTATTAGATATATGCTGAAATAAGGGATAATGAGGCTGTGCCGTTTGAATAAATACGCTTCCTTGGTGATTGCGTCTGCCTGCCCTGCCTGCCAATTGCGTAATGAGTTGAAAGCATTTCTCGTTTGATCTAAAATCGGGAAAGTAAAGTAATCCATCTATATCTAATACGCCTACCAGATGGATATTAGCAAAATCTAGTCCTTTTGCAATCATCTGGGTACCAACTAAAATATCTATTGATCCAAAGTTGACCTCGTTTAAAATAGATCGATAAGCATCTTTTTTTTGTGTGCTATCGAAATCCATTCGGCCAATTTTTTGTTCTGGAAAAATAAATTTTAGTGTTTCTTCTAATTTTTCTGTACCAAAACCTATATTATGCAGCTGGGTAGATCCACAACTATTACATGCTCTAAAAGGAAGCGCTACATAGCCACAATAATGGCAAAGCAGATGATTTGCCTTTTGGTGATAGGTTAGCCTCACAGCACAAGAGCGGCAACAGGGTACCCATCCACAAGATTCACATAAAAGATATCGAGCATATCCTCTTCTGTTTTGAAAAATCATGGCTTGACCACCTTCTTTAATATTTTTTTGGAGGGCAGATAGTAGGGTAAAAGAGAAATTTTCCCGCATGGCCTTTCGTTTTTTCTCTATTTTGAGATCAATAAAAAATAATTTTGGACTGCTATTTTCTCCAAATCTTTTCATTAAGGTTACGAGTCCATATTTTCCAGATTGGGCATTATAATAGCTTTCTATAGAAGGCGTACCGGAACCTAGTAAAACTTTTGCTTGATATTGTTTAGCCAATAAGATACTGCTATCTCGTGCATGATAGGCGGGTCTAACATCTGTCTGTTTATAAGCATTATCGTGTTCTTCGTCTATAATAATGAGTTGCAGCTGCTTAAAAGGGAGGAAGAGGGCGGAACGTGTGCCTACTACAACCAACGTGGGTTGATTAAGCACAGAAGTCCATGTTTTTAAACGATCTGTAGGAGATTGCTTAGAGTGGTAAACCACCAACCATTCCTTCCAGAAAGGTTTTATACGTTCTACCATATGGGTCAATAAACTTATTTCTGGTATTAAGAGCAATACTTGTTTTTGTTCCAGTAATGCCATATGTATCAGATGCATATACAATTCTGTTTTGCCACTTCCTATGGCTCCATGCAGTAGGACTACCGCTTTTTCTGTAAATTGTGTTTGAATTTCAATAAGTGCTTTTTGTTGTACTGCTGTTAAAATGGCTAAAGGATGTCTAGGGGTAGTAAAAAAAGACAAAGGTGTATACTCAATTAAAATCCCTTTCTTTAATAGCGAGTATAAAGCCAATTTGGAGTACCCTAAGGCTATAAGCTCTTTTTTAGAAGCATATACCTTTGCTGTAGCAGTAACTTCAGTTGGTACAAAATAGGATACAAGCGTTTGTTGTTTTAATGATCGGGAACAAAGCTTGGCTATTTGATCTGGATGGATGGTAGGAGAGAGGGTAAGGTACGTTATGCTATGATCAATTTGATGTATGTTTATGGCTGGCATTGCTTTTACCAGCCCTTTTTTTAGGAGTTCCATCAATATTTTATTGGCTTCCTTTTGACCTACTACATGCATAATGGATCGATACGATAGAGGCCTAGCTTGTAGAGAAGTGAGGATAAATTGTTCAGTTTCTGTTTCTGCGTTTGTATCACTAGAAGGGCTTATTTGAAAAACTATATTATTAGGCGAGTCTAATGCCTTAGGTAATCCAACTGACAAGGCCTCACCAAGATGGGATAAGTAATAATTAGCTATCCACGTTAGAAAGGTTAATTGTTGAGGGGGATATAGTGGCTCTTGGTAAATTACGGCTAGTAGATCTTTTGTAGGGTAAGCAGGGACTTCACTATGCAATTTAATCACAATAGCAAGGAAGAGTTTTCCTGTGCGTAATGGTACTAAAACACCACTGCCTACATCTATCCTATTTTGATATAGATAGGGGACACAATAGGTTAATGTTTTAAGGGGAAGTGGTAAGAGGACATCTGCAAATTTTTTCAAAGGCAATATAAAATTTTATTAGGTCATTACACCTATTTTAATTTGTGTCAGTTTACGTTTGGTATCTAGAGGAAAGTCTCCTTGGAGGATCCAATTATAATACGTAGGCTCTAGCTTTAGCACTTCTGCTACTGCTTTGCCTTTATGTTTGCCAAAATTAAAGACGGGTAAACGTTGCTCGTTATACACTATTCTACCTGCAAAATCGATCATATTGGTAGTCGTTAAGTTGTGTAATGTTTTTATATCATCTTTTACTACGCCTAATACATTGCCTAAAGGATCCACTACAGATTGATTTTTATATTTTTTTATTTGTTCTATCAATATTTCTAAAGTAGCTTCTGTATCTATCATGGCACTATGGGCATTTGTTAGGTCCTTCTGACAATAAAATAGATAGGCTGCTTTTAAAGTTCTTTTTTCCATCAAATGGAAAAGTTTTTGCACATCTACAATTTTGCGATGTTCTACCTTAAAATCTAATTCTGCCCGCAGAAAGCTTTCCACCAGTACGGGCACATCAAAACGAAGTAGATTAAAACCAGCTAAGTCTGCTCCTTTTAAAAATGTAATCAGTTCCTTTGCTATTTGTTTAAAGGTCGGCTTATTTTTTACATCTTCAGTCTTAATTCCATGAATTAAGCTAGCCTCTATAGGAATATCTCTTTCTGGATTAATTCTTTTGTTAAGCGTTAAACGATCACCATTGGGCATAAGTTTGATAATCGCGATTTCTACTATACGATCAT
>NZ_RARA01000020.1:0-848 GCF_003788695.1 Candidatus Cardinium hertigii | reverse complement strand
AGCGTTAAACGATCACCATTGGGCATAAGTTTGATAATCGCGATTTCTACTATACGATCATTCACCACATCCGTACCGGTAGTCTCTAAATCTAAAAAAGCAAGTGGATTGGTTAATTTTAAATTCATGGTATACTATATGTTTTTCAATTTTGTACCTGTTAGCTGTATTTTTTTTCTATACCAACAAAATGTTCAGTAACTATCTACAACTAACTTCTTTTTGTATTTTCGATTATTTAACTGCATTTGATGCATCAAACACACGATCTTACGCTTTCCCACACTTTTTATAAGGTCAGATGGTGGGTGCATGTAAGCATTATGCCTTCAAATATTCAAATATATTAAAATAAATTACGTTTTCAGCTTTTTATTCATTATGCTACCTACTACTATAGACCACACGCTTTTTCGTAAAGTATTATGCGCTTGGTACAAAGTACATCAACGTTATTTACCTTGGCGTACTACTAAAGATCCCTATAAAATATGGTTATCAGAAATTATACTACAGCAGACAAGAGTTGTGCAGGGATTGCCCTATTATGAACGTTTCATAGCGCACTATCCTTCTATTGTAGCATTAGCTAATGCTACAGAACAAGAAATTCTACGTTTATGGCAAGGTTTGGGCTACTATAGTAGAGCACGTAATTTACACCATTGTGCGCAAACCATTGTGGAAAAATACAAAGGCGTTTTTCCTGCCAGTTATCGAGATTTACTTGCCCTTAAAGGGATTGGACCCTATACAGCTGCAGTAATAGCTGCGGTTTCTTTTAAAGAAGTAGTGGCTGCAGTAGATGGAAATGTCTACCGGGTATTAGCCCGTTTGTTTGGCTTAAC
>NZ_RARA01000009.1 GCF_003788695.1 Candidatus Cardinium hertigii | reverse complement strand
GTAGAGCGACAAACGCAAAAAGGTATTATAATAGGCAAACAAGGAGGGGCGTTAAAAACGTTAGGCATAGAAGCTAGGATAGCATTGGAACACTTTTTTAAGAAAAAAATCTTTTTAGCACAGCATGTTAAAGTTACTCCGAATTGGCGTAAAAATGCGTTGCTACTGAATAAGTTTGGCTACCCAAATCTATCAAAAAAAACATAGGTAACCGAAAATGGGGCAGAAATTATATTATCCCTTCACTGGCCTAGCAGCAATGTTTTATAGATTATAGCATATTACTAATATTTAATAATTAATAATTTTATCCATTTTAAAAAAAACTATTTCTTTTAAAAAAAACTATTTCTTTTAAAGCGCAGCCAGCTTTTCAAAGACGAAGAGTAGGCTCAAACAGGCTGATTTTCTAACATCTTGCAGCCTTTCTTTTCTACTCACAGCTTTCTTCAAGGCGCATTTTTTATAAACTTACATTATTGCGCTATTTTTCAATCTTGCGAAGATGAACAGATACCTACATGCTGGGACTAAATAACTATTTTAATATTTCTACTGCATAAAGTCTTTATTGCCTCTTTATTTTTGATAAGGTTATTAGATAAATCAAGTGTACATAACTGATTTAGATTTAGGTTCGTTGCATCAAAAGTTGTAAGTTGATTCTTAGATAAATGAAGATATTTTAACTGATTTAGATTCTCTACAACAAAAGTTGTAAGTTGATTATTAGATATATAAAGCTTTTCTAACTGATTTAGGTTCACTACAACAACAGTTGTAAGTTTATTATTAGATAAATAAAGCTCTCCTAACTGATTTAGGTTCGCTACATCAAAATTTGTAAGTTTATTATTAGATAAATTAAGCTTTATTAACTGATTTAGGTTCGTTACATTAACAGCTGTAAGTTTATTATTAGATAAATGAAGATATATTAACTGATTTAGCTTCGCTACATCAACAGCTGTAAGTTTATTATGAGATAAATCAAGATATCTTAACTGATTTAAGTTCGTTATATCAACAATTGTAAGTTGATTATGAGATAAATCAAGATATCTTAACTGATTTAAGTTCGTTATATCAACAATTGCAAGTTGATTATGAGATAAATTAAGATTTTGTAACTGATTTAGGGTCGCTACATTAACAGTTGTAATTTGATTATGAGATAAATTAAGCCTTCTTAAGTTATCTCTGGTATCCTCAGAGAGCACCGATAAAAATAGATTTAAATCATTATTATTTAATCTTAAGTTAGATAAACCAAGAGCAGTCACGTTTGTTTTATCTGTATGTAGTAATTTAAGAGATCTTAATGGTGTTTCCTGATCCCTCAACCGCCCCACCAAGTTTATTAGGGGACGCATGTGACGAATATCCATAGGGCCACGGTAACAAACATGTCTTATCCCAAATCTTATTACAAAATCACATCCTGCCTCAAAATGTGCATCATTACGGCCATCAATAATGTAAGGCTGGTTCTCATTATATTTTCTCCTCTTTACTACTTTTTTGGAAATAGCTTGAAATTGTCTATTAACCTCACATAAAAGATCTTTCTTTTCATCATTAGACGTGAACTGTACAATCTCTTCCCAGGTTTCAGTTGGTATGGGTAGTTTTAACGCTCTTACACACTCCCANTTCGCTACATCAAAATTTGTAAGTTTATTATTAGATAAATTAAGATATCTTAACTGATTTAGATTCGGATTTAGGTTCGCTATATCAAAATTTGTAAGTTTATTATTAGATAAATTAAGCGTTATTAACTGATTTAGGTTCGCTACATCAAAATTTGTAAGTTTATTATTAGATAAAATAAACTTACCACCAGGTAGCAGAGTATATGCAGATAAGGGCTATAGCGGCTCACCTAATGAAACATTATTAAAGAAAAAAAAGTTAAAATCAGCTATTCAGAAGAAGGCTACTAAGCATAATCCTTTATCAGCTACCGCTAAGCGGTTTAATAAATTGTATCCGTTCAGTGGTATGGCTATAATTAATTATCAACTAAAAAATTGAAGTAAAGATATTTATAAGCAATTGTTCAATACATATGTACTTTATAAAAGTGCTGTTAATGAACTTTAAAAACAAAACGTTAAAAATTATTTTTTGGGTAAAATATAAAATAAATATATCATTAGGTATTTTTTATTCTGAATTTCAGCACCCTGCCACACCACTGAACGGATACAATAAATTAGTAGCTAAGACTCGCTATAAGGTAGAACGTGTATTTGGTAGTATAAAAAGTTGGTTCCGAAGTTCGGGAGCCCGCTATATAGGTATTGATAAAATGCATACACAACATCTTNAAAGTAAACTTACCACCAGGTAGCAGAGTATATGCAGATAAGGGCTATAGCGGCTCACCTAATGAAACATTATTAAAGAAAAAAAAGTTAAAATCAGCTATTCAGAAGAAGGCTANCAGCACCCTGCCACACCACTGAACGGATACAATAAATTAGTAGCTAAGACTCGCTATAAGGTAGAACGTGTATTTGGTAGTATAAAAAGTTGGTTCCGAAGTTCGGGAGCCCGCTATATAGGTATTGATAAAATGCATACACAACATCTTATGGAAGCAATAGCTTATAACTTATACAGGTCCCCAAATATCATTTTAAAAGGTTGCTAGGGGAATGGTCTATCCAAAATGAACTAAAAGCATCTAAAAATCAATACTGTCGGCCTGTTGCAACGGCCTCGAAGGGAAAAACCATCTGCTGCAATAAGTCTGTACCCCTTCCATGTGCCATAGGTAGGATCATTTTGGTAAGCTATGCGAATGCTGTCTTCCAATAATTCTTTAAATCCAGTATGAGAAAGTTTATACCTTGCTTTGGAAAAAGCTTGCTTGGATGGAGGAATTTTGTACGTTAATGGTTCCATAAGTTCACACTCTATGCCTAAACTTCGCTTAACTAGCTTTAAAATAGTGGAAAATACTATTGGAAAAGTAAGTTTCCTTCTGCGTGTGAACATATGGCCGCCTTTGGAATGGATAGTCTGAAATATGGCTGAATACAATTTATCTTTAATTTCCGAAATAAAATTTTCCCCTAAAAACTCTTGCATAAAAAAATGTATCATACACTTTTTTATGAAATAATAAAAAAAAAATTTATTCGCTAAATAAGAAGCCATGTAGCAAATGTAAAAAAATATCCTATTCTACTTGGTTATCAATAATAGTTAAACCTTAAGTTGACGCCATTGTTCGTTCACGTGCGTGGCAGAAATATTTTCTAAGAACAAAGTAGAAAATCAATAGAAAGCTTGTTACATAATACAAATAATTCATTGTTTAGCTGTACACGGTATTGTTGGGAAAGGGTAGGAATGGCCATCTGTTCCTCATGATCCACAATGGAGATCTTTACAAGATATTTCCCTGGATAACGTTTTAGACCACTTTCTAATGCGTTGACCAATTGTGTATTTATATGGCGCTGTGCTAGTTTTAGGTGTATGCCTTTGGTCATTTTTGGCCGTATATCTCTTAATAGGCTAATGGTTTGTGGCTTAAATACTTGTATATCTTGGTTGCGATAACGCGTGCTGATATTCCCTGTTAAAAACAGTAATTGGTCCGTTTCTAATAGATGTTTGTGTTTTAAGTAGTCTTCTCCAAAAAGTGCAAATGTTAGGGATCCATGATAATCAGCTAAGGTCAGTAAAGCAAAGGCATTGCCCTTACTATCCTGTTTTATAATACAAGCGGTAAGGATACCAGCGATGGATACTACTTTTCGAATAGAAGTTAATATATTTTTTGTAGTTACATTACAAAAGCTTGCCATATCAATTTTAAATGCATCTAATGGATGACCCGAAATATAAAAACCAACCAGCTCTTTCTCTATACGCAATTGTTCTAATGGCTCATAAGGCGCACAACCCACTGGCTCCGGTTTTTTAATTTGGCTGTAAGCACTAGCTGCAAAAAGGGATTGCCCTATCTCTATCCGTTCTTTTTTAATATGATTGCCATACTGTATAATTTTTTCTACAAAACTACCACCGACTGCTTCATAGACATATTGCTTTCTGTGTGTTCCTTTAAAGGAATCAAAAGCACCGGATAGCGCAAGGCACTCTATTGTTTTTTTGCCTACTGCTTTTAGATCTATGGATTCCACAAAATCATAAATATCCTTAAAAGGGCCCTGTGCCTTTCTGGTTTGTATAATAGCGGTAACAGCAGCATCACCCGTGCCTTTTATAGCACCTAATCCAACTCTTATTTCTTTATGCAGATTAGCACTAAAATTTATCTGACTCTCATTTATATCAGGTCCCAATATAGCAATGCCTTGTTGACGGCTTTCTTCCATAAAAAAAGATATTTTTTCAATATCTCCTTGGTTATGGGTTAAGACAGCTGCCATATATTCGGTAGGATAATTGGCCTTTAAATAAGCCGTTTGGTAGGCAATTAGGGAATAGGCTGCTGAATGAGAACGATTAAACCCATACTGCGCAAATTTTTCCATAATGTCAAAAACAGCTAATGCTTTTTCCTTAGAAATGTTGTGTTCTTTAGCTGCTCCTGCCACAAAAATATCTCGCTGCATAGCCATCTCTGCTGTCTTTTTTTTACCCATAGCCCTTCGCAACAAATCAGCTCCACCCAAGGTATAACCTGCCATGTGCTGTGCCGTTTGTATGATTTGCTCTTGGTAAATCATGATGCCATAGGTGGATTTTAGAATATCTTCTAAAAGAGGATGAGGGTATTCAATGGGTTCTATACCATGTTTACGGGCAATAAAATTGGGGATAAACTGCATAGGGCCTGGTCTATAAAGGGAATTCATGGCAATAAGCTCTTCCATAGTAGTCGGTTGTAATTTAATCAACCATTGACGCATCCCTTCTGATTCAAACTGGAAGGTTCCTTTGGTATTACCGGTTTGGTAAAGTTTAAAAGTTATCGGGTCATCTAATGGAATAAGATCAATATCTATAGAAATGCCTCTATTCTGTTCGATCAATAATAATGCATCTTTAATGATACTAAGCGTCTTTAGCCCCAAAAAATCCATTTTCAACATACCCATCTGCTCCAAAACAGCCCCATCATATTGGGTAACTAGCAGACCAGAATTTTTATCTGTTTTAACAGGAATATAATTCAGCAAATCATCAGGCGCTATGATCATGCCTGCGGCATGGATACCTGTATGACGGACTACCCCCTCTAATGTTTCAGCTAAGGCAAGCACTTGCCCTTCTGATGTAGTAATAGCTTTTTTTATGGCAGCCAGTTCAGCTACCTCTTCAAAGGCTTCCGCTAACGTAATGCCTAATTTATCTGGAATGCGCTTCGCTATATAATTGGCACGTGCCAGGGGCATACCCAATACACGTGCTACATCCCGTATAGCAGATTTAGCAGCCATGCTGCCAAAAGTAATAATGGAGGCTACTTGACTTTTGCCATATTTTTCAACTACATAATCAATTACTTTTTTACGTCCTTCATCATCAAAATCCACATCTATATCGGGCATAGAAACCCGTTCTGGGTTAAGAAAGCGTTCAAATAGCAAATTATAGCGCAAAGGGTCTACTTTCGTAATACCTATACAAAAAGCTACGAGAGAACCTGCTATAGAACCTCTCCCCGGTCCTACTATAACGCCTAATCGTGTAGCGGCATCAATAAAATCTTGCACAATTAAAAAATAACTGGCAAAATTTGTCTGCATAATGGTAGCCAATTCATAATTGAGCCTACTTTCTACTTCTACAGAAATGGTTCCATATTTGGAACGGGCACCAGAAAAAGTTAAATGCTTTAGGTAAAGATTTGGGTCTGTAAATCCATCTGGAAGACTAAAAATAGGCAAAAGGATATCCCGTGCCAGACAAGGGGTTTCTATCCTTTCTACCAATGCTATTGTATTGGTAATGGCAGCTGGTATATCTGCAAAAAGCAATGCCATCTCTACTGGAGACTTTAAAAAAAACTGATCGTTGCTAAATCGCATGCGATTGGGATCATGATAATCTTGTCCGGTCTGCAAACAAAGTAGCACATCCTGCGCAACACTATCCTGCTTCGTAATGTAATGCACATCATTCGTAGCAATGATCTTCACATCATATTTCTTAGCCCAATGGAGCAGGACTGGATTGCAAATATTTTGCTCTTTAATATTATGTCTTTGAATTTCAATATAATAATCTTCTCCAAATAGATCTAGCCATTCTAAAAATAGTTTTTCTGCAGCTGCTTCTCCATATTGGATAATGGCTCTAGGGATCTCTGCACCTAAGCAACAGGTAGTAGCTATTAATCCCTCTTTATACTGTTTAAGTAAGGCTTTATCAATTCGTGGTTTATAATAATAGCCTTCTAAAAACCCCAAGGAGCAAAGTTTGATAAGGTTCTGATAGCCTATAGCATTTTTGGCAAGTAATAATTGGTGGTAACGGGTTTTATCTTTATGGTCATGCCTATTAGGTGCCATATACATTTCGCATCCTATAATGGGCTTAACCTTTTCCTTTGCTGCAGCTGCTACAAAATGGGGAACCCCAAACATATTGCCATGATCTGTAATGGCCAATGCCTGCATACCCAACTGTTTAGTGGCTGCTACCAAACTTTTTACCTTAGCTGCGCCATCCAGCAGAGAATATTCGGTATGGCAATGCAAATGGCAAAAATCGTGCATAATGGTATGGAAATGGTAGGCATACTACTGTAACCGTAGCTTGTAAAAAGCCCTTAAAATGCGCACAATATCTCCCCTATTTCTTTCTATTCACTATGAAAGGGTTATGCATGATCTATTTAAAGAAATAAGGGTACTTTAATTTGTGTATAAGTTTTCTTTATTTGTGTATAAGTTGTCTCTATTTTGGGTAGACCAAAAAGTAACTCCGTTTAAAAAGAGTAACAAAAAGGCGACAGGATAATGGGCTACAAACCAAAATATCAACCAACATTGGGAGCCATTGTATCGGATATAATACGTTTTTTCGCCCTTCACAAAACGGCCATTTAAAAAAAATAATATGAGCGCTACACGAAAAAAAATAATAACCCAAAAAAGTAGCCATCCCTTTGAGCCTGCATAATGAAACCCGATTTTATTGTTGTTTTCAACCATAATAATTTATTAAGTATTACGTATGTATTATACTATTTGATTTCCGTTAAAAGTAACTTTGCAAAAGACAAAGGTACTCGTTTTTGTGTGATTTACAAACATTCCGATCCAAAACTCCCAAGTTATCAATAATAGTTAAACCTTAAGTTGACGCCATTGTTCGTTCACGTGCGTGGCAGAAATATTTTCTAAGAACAAAGTAGAAAATCAATAGAAAGCTTGTTACATAATACAAATAATTCATTGTTTAGCTGTACACGGTATTGTTGGGAAAGGGTAGGAATGGCCATCTGTTCCTCATGATCCACAATGGAGATCTTTACAAGATATTTCCCTGGATAACGTTTTAGACCACTTTCTAATGCGTTGACCAATTGTGTATTTATATGGCGCTGTGCTAGTTTTAGGTGTATGCCTTTGGTCATTTTTGGCCGTATATCTCTTAATAGGCTAATGGTTTGTGGCTTAAATACTTGTATATCTTGGTTGCGATAACGCGTGCTGATATTCCCTGTTAAAAACAGTAATTGGTCCGTTTCTAATAGATGTTTGTGTTTTAAGTAGTCTTCTCCAAAAAGTGCAAATGTTAGGGATCCATGATAATCAGCTAAGGTCAGTAAAGCAAAGGCATTGCCCTTACTATCCTGTTTTATAATACAAGCGGTAAGGATACCAGCGATGGATACTACTTTTCGAATAGAAGTTAATATATTTTTTGTAGTTACATTACAAAAGCTTGCCATATCAATTTTAAATGCATCTAATGGATGACCCGAAATATAAAAACCAACCAGCTCTTTCTCTATACGCAATTGTTCTAATGGCTCATAAGGCGCACAACCCACTGGCTCCGGTTTTTTAATTTGGCTGTAAGCACTAGCTGCAAAAAGGGATTGCCCTATCTCTATCCGTTCTTTTTTAATATGATTGCCATACTGTATAATTTTTTCTACAAAACTACCACCGACTGCTTCATAGACATATTGCTTTCTGTGTGTTCCTTTAAAGGAATCAAAAGCACCGGATAGCGCAAGGCACTCTATTGTTTTTTTGCCTACTGCTTTTAGATCTATGGATTCCACAAAATCATAAATATCCTTAAAAGGGCCCTGTGCCTTTCTGGTTTGTATAATAGCGGTAACAGCAGCATCACCCGTGCCTTTTATAGCACCTAATCCAACTCTTATTTCTTTATGCAGATTAGCACTAAAATTTATCTGACTCTCATTTATATCAGGTCCCAATATAGCAATGCCTTGTTGACGGCTTTCTTCCATAAAAAAAGATATTTTTTCAATATCTCCTTGGTTATGGGTTAAGACAGCTGCCATATATTCGGTAGGATAATTGGCCTTTAAATAAGCCGTTTGGTAGGCAATTAGGGAATAGGCTGCTGAATGAGAACGATTAAACCCATACTGCGCAAATTTTTCCATAATGTCAAAAACAGCTAATGCTTTTTCCTTAGAAATGTTGTGTTCTTTAGCTGCTCCTGCCACAAAAATATCTCGCTGCATAGCCATCTCTGCTGTCTTTTTTTTACCCATAGCCCTTCGCAACAAATCAGCTCCACCCAAGGTATAACCTGCCATGTGCTGTGCCGTTTGTATGATTTGCTCTTGGTAAATCATGATGCCATAGGTGGATTTTAGAATATCTTCTAAAAGAGGATGAGGGTATTCAATGGGTTCTATACCATGTTTACGGGCAATAAAATTGGGGATAAACTGCATAGGGCCTGGTCTATAAAGGGAATTCATGGCAATAAGCTCTTCCATAGTAGTCGGTTGTAATTTAATCAACCATTGACGCATCCCTTCTGATTCAAACTGGAAGGTTCCTTTGGTATTACCGGTTTGGTAAAGTTTAAAAGTTATCGGGTCATCTAATGGAATAAGATCAATATCTATAGAAATGCCTCTATTCTGTTCGATCAATAATAATGCATCTTTAATGATACTAAGCGTCTTTAGCCCCAAAAAATCCATTTTCAACATACCCATCTGCTCCAAAACAGCCCCATCATATTGGGTAACTAGCAGACCAGAATTTTTATCTGTTTTAACAGGAATATAATTCAGCAAATCATCAGGCGCTATGATCATGCCTGCGGCATGGATACCTGTATGACGGACTACCCCCTCTAATGTTTCAGCTAAGGCAAGCACTTGCCCTTCTGATGTAGTAATAGCTTTTTTTATGGCAGCCAGTTCAGCTACCTCTTCAAAGGCTTCCGCTAACGTAATGCCTAATTTATCTGGAATGCGCTTCGCTATATAATTGGCACGTGCCAGGGGCATACCCAATACACGTGCTACATCCCGTATAGCAGATTTAGCAGCCATGCTGCCAAAAGTAATAATGGAGGCTACTTGACTTTTGCCATATTTTTCAACTACATAATCAATTACTTTTTTACGTCCTTCATCATCAAAATCCACATCTATATCGGGCATAGAAACCCGTTCTGGGTTAAGAAAGCGTTCAAATAGCAAATTATAGCGCAAAGGGTCTACTTTCGTAATACCTATACAAAAAGCTACGAGAGAACCTGCTATAGAACCTCTCCCCGGTCCTACTATAACGCCTAATCGTGTAGCGGCATCAATAAAATCTTGCACAATTAAAAAATAACTGGCAAAATTTGTCTGCATAATGGTAGCCAATTCATAATTGAGCCTACTTTCTACTTCTACAGAAATGGTTCCATATTTGGAACGGGCACCAGAAAAAGTTAAATGCTTTAGGTAAAGATTTGGGTCTGTAAATCCATCTGGAAGACTAAAAATAGGCAAAAGGATATCCCGTGCCAGACAAGGGGTTTCTATCCTTTCTACCAATGCTATTGTATTGGTAATGGCAGCTGGTATATCTGCAAAAAGCAATGCCATCTCTACTGGAGACTTTAAAAAAAACTGATCGTTGCTAAATCGCATGCGATTGGGATCATGATAATCTTGTCCGGTCTGCAAACAAAGTAGCACATCCTGCGCAACACTATCCTGCTTCGTAATGTAATGCACATCATTCGTAGCAATGATCTTCACATCATATTTCTTAGCCCAATGGAGCAGGACTGGATTGCAAATATTTTGCTCTTTAATATTATGTCTTTGAATTTCAATATAATAATCTTCTCCAAATAGATCTAGCCATTCTAAAAATAGTTTTTCTGCAGCTGCTTCTCCATATTGGATAATGGCTCTAGGGATCTCTGCACCTAAGCAACAGGTAGTAGCTATTAATCCCTCTTTATACTGTTTAAGTAAGGCTTTATCAATTCGTGGTTTATAATAATAGCCTTCTAAAAACCCCAAGGAGCAAAGTTTGATAAGGTTCTGATAGCCTATAGCATTTTTGGCAAGTAATAATTGGTGGTAACGGGTTTTATCTTTATGGTCATGCCTATTAGGTGCCATATACATTTCGCATCCTATAATGGGCTTAACCTTTTCCTTTGCTGCAGCTGCTACAAAATGGGGAACCCCAAACATATTGCCATGATCTGTAATGGCCAATGCCTGCATACCCAACTGTTTAGTGGCTGCTACCAAACTTTTTACCTTAGCTGCGCCATCCAGCAGAGAATATTCGGTATGGCAATGCAAATGGCAAAAATCGTGCATAATGGTATGGAAATGGTAGGCATACTACTGTAACCGTAGCTTGTAAAAAGCCCTTAAAATGCGCACAATATCTCCCCTATTTCTTTCTATTCACTATGAAAGGGTTATGCATGATCTATTTAAAGAAATAAGGGTACTTTAATTTGTGTATAAGTTTTCTTTATTTGTGTATAAGTTGTCTCTATTTTGGGTAGACCAAAAAGTAACTCCGTTTAAAAAGAGTAACAAAAAGGCGACAGGATAATGGGCTACAAACCAAAATATCAACCAACATTGGGAGCCATTGTATCGGATATAATACGTTTTTTCGCCCTTCACAAAACGGCCATTTAAAAAAAATAATATGAGCGCTACACGAAAAAAAATAATAACCCAAAAAAGTAGCCATCCCTTTGAGCCTGCATAATGAAACCCGATTTTATTGTTGTTTTCAACCATAATAATTTATTAAGTATTACGTATGTATTATACTATTTGATTTCCGTTAAAAGTAACTTTGCAAAAGACAAAGGTACTCGTTTTTGTGTGATTTACAAACATTCCGATCCAAAACTCCCAAACAACTTATCCTGAAGAAGGGTGAAAGACGGGATTCGAACCCGCGACCCTTGGCACCACAAACCAATGCTCTAACCAGCTGAGCTACATTCACCATACAGGTAAAAATAAGCAATTATTAATAATTACTTATGCGCAATGGCTACTTTTCAGTAAAAAATGGATCATCTTCCTGGCTCACATATTGTTTTTGTCTTTGCATGATGCTTAACATGCGCTTAGCAGATCCATATTTTTTTAAATAAAAATAATTATAATACAAAGCTTGTGTAATCGTTTTATCTTTTTTGTTTTGCATATAAGCCATTTCTAGATAATGCAAAGATTTGGCTAAAAATCTTTCTAATTCTATTATAGTTTGAACCCGATTATAACACAATAATTCAACTGCAATTTTTTTGGCAATATACCTATATAATGTACTCGTATCATCTAGACTATCTGCTTTTATTCTATCACTTATACGCAAGTTGCCTATCCCACTAGATTGCATCAAAGGGCCATCATGTACTACAAATGTAGTACTAGAAAAAAATGGATGCACGCTGTACATTACTATTTTCTCAGTTAAGGCAGTACCTAAAGGATAGCTAAACGGCTGCTTGACATTTACGCCAATCAAGCTCCATAAATCTTCAGTTATGCCCCCTCCCGTGCCCAATTGCTTTATTTGTCCATCTAATTTCTGAACAATTGCATATGCTTTTATGGCTTCATTATAAAATAATAAGCCCATTTGACGCAAGGTATTATGCTGATTAGGCTTAAGTTTTAAAATTTGTTGGTAATAAGAAATAGCCTCTTCTATACGTCCCTGATTTTCGAGAAAATAAGCATAGGCATAACAGCTCTCTACTTCTTTATTTTTATTCGAAACTACAGTAGCTAAAGAAGCTTCATACTCCTCTATTTTATTAGCATCTTTATATATGAGGAGCTTTTCTTCTAACAATTCATTATGTAAAGGAAAGGTCACAAGTGTTGTATCGAGAAGGGTAATAGCTTCATCAAATTTTTTAAGCTTATTATATTGAATATCAGCCATAGCTCTAAAAACAGCCGGATATGCCTCTTTATTTTGCACAGAACCTTTATCTTGTAAATAATCGCTATAATAGCGCAGTGCCTCTTCTGGCTTATCATTATTGTGATAAACAATAGCTGTATACAACAATGGCGTAGGCTCTTCCGGTATAATACGTCTACAAACAGCAAAGTGATCTACTGCTTGATCAAAAGATTCTTGTAAAGAATAGGCAATGCCCTTTTCTAAATAATAATTCCATAGGGCTGCAATATTGCCAAGTGCAAAACTATGAAACTGGCTACTCAGCACGCTTAATTTTTTAGCTTCTTCATAGGCTGCAAGTGCTTCGTTTAATAAATCTGGTGCGGCTTGCGAAGTAATCTGTTCTCTTAATAATTGATCATAAATAACCCCTCGATAGTACCAAGTAGCAGGATGCTTAACCAGTTTTCTATCTTTAATGGCTTTATCTATACCCAAACGGGCCTGCTCTGCTTTAGTGGGCTCATTTTGGGGGGCATCCTCCACTGCATTAGGGGCACCCTCCACTGCATTAGGGGTACCCTCTACTGCATTGGGGGTACCCTCTACTGCATTGGCAGAACTAGATGCTTCAGATGAAACAGATGCGGGCTCATTTTTAGGAGCTTCCTCCGATACTTGCTCCGGTACTACAACCGGAGCTTCTTCTGCATCACCAGTTGGTGATGCAGAAGTATCAATAGGAAGCGCATCCTTACATTTATCATTGGCCTTGTTTAGTTTAGCTTTTGGGTTAGCTTTTTTTTTCTTATGTTTTCCTTCAAAGGTCTGAACAATTTTTGCTATAGTTTTGGGTATAGCAAAAGCGTTATGTGGTATCACACATATAATCAGAAAGAACCATAATATAATATACATACCTACATGTCCCTTATTATATCATATATACCATAAACCGTTCCACTCAACTAAATACTGTCCTCCTCTTCCTCTTCTTCCTCTTCTTCCTCTTCACTTTCTAGCTCTTCTTGGTCATCTTCATTAAATAAGGAAAACCCTTCTTCTAGATCCTCATCAGACACTACTTCCTCTTCTTCCAGTAGGTCTTCATCTTCTTCCTCATAGTCTAATGTATATTCGTCGTCTAGCATCATCATATTTATTGCATTTGATTGTGAATTTTTATCCATTTCATAGGTCATGGTATTTTCTTGCCCTAGTAGGTTACCTACCATTGCTGTTCCATCCATTAACCCACCTACTCCTTCTAATATATCTATTTTAGCTACAGAAGCAATTTTATCATTTTGCCCCAACCGAATCAACCTTACGCCTTGCGTAGCCCTGCCTATAAGAGGTAATTTACCTACTTCAATTCGAATAATCACCCCCGATTGGTTAATGATCATTAATTCATCCTGATTTTTTACCGCATGAATGGCTACCAGTTTACCAGTTTTTTCAGTAATGTGGATGGTTTTTACGCCTTTTCCACCTCTTTTGGTAATACGATAATCATCTAGAGAAGACCTTTTACCATAACCATGTTCAGAAACCACTAATAAATCTAATTTCTTATGGGTTATATCTGATACAGGTAAACAAGCCATGCCCATCACACGATCCGTTACATGGGCTAGCGTTATACCTCGCATACCAGAGGAAACGCGCCCCATGGGGCGCACATCTTGTTCATTAAACTGAATGGCTCTACCAGATTCAAGCGCCAACACAATGCGGTTATCCCCATTGGTTAATTTAACATCTAAAAGGCAATCTCCCGCTCGGATAATAATGGCATGAATGCCATTGGCACGTGGCGTAGCATATGCACGAAGCGGCGTTTTTTTAATAATACCTTGTCTCGTACACATAATTACATAGTTATTATCTACATAATCATCATTTTTTAAATCTCTAACCTGAATAATACTACGCACCTGATCGCCAGACGCTATATTAATTAAATTTTGTATAGCTTTTCCTTGGGTTGCTTTTTTAGTTTCTGGTATGGTATACACTTTGATCCAATAGATCTTACCATATTCTGTAAATATAAGCAAGTATTGATGTGCAGTTGCTATAAATAGGTTAGCAGTAAAATCATCC
>NZ_RARA01000008.1 GCF_003788695.1 Candidatus Cardinium hertigii | reverse complement strand
TCAGGGCCACATCTGGGATAGTAAAAGATGAAAGATTTGTAGCTAATTGGGAGGGTGCAAAAGCAGTAGGAATTAGGCCTGGTGCATATCATTATTTTAGAGCAAACTATACCGCACAAGAGCAGGCGGAAAATCTTATAGAGAGATTAAGCAAAATTAGCTTTAATCCGTATACAGATGTTTTAGTGATTGATGTTGAAAAAAAATTTAATGAGGAAGCAACTCCTGATCAAATGGCAGATGGTACTTACGAGCTCCTAAAAATTTTACAAAATACCTCGTATGAGCATTTAGGTATTTATGCTTCTCCTAACTATTGGACCAATGATGTTAACTGGAGAAAGTATGATTTTTCTCAGTATCTTCTATGGATAGCACATTGGAGGGTACAGGCTCCCTTAGTGCCGGAAACATGGATAAATGTGGGTTGGAAAATTTGGCAGTTTTCTAATAAAGGGCAAATCCCAGGAATCACTGGAAATGTAGATCTGGATATAGTGAAAGATAGAGCTTTTCTTGGGGAATCTCCTGTTTATTCAGAAATAGATAATGCAACAGGATTTACTCCTTAATGCTCATCCAGCTATAATGCGTTCAATGGAGGCATTAAGATAGGTAATCTTTGCCAATGCTTAACATATACTGAAAGGCCTCTTTATATTCATTCTTAATTTTACCTTCTAATATAGCCTCTTTAATAGCCTCCTTAATAGAACCCACTGCTGGGGAGGGCTTAAGAGCAAATGCTTGCATAATGACCTGGCCCGTAATAACGGGTTGAAAATTTCTAATTTTATCGCGTGCTTCTACGTCCAGTACCTTTTTTTCTACTTTATCGAAATTAGCCAAATATTGCTCTACCCTTGCTGTATTTTTAGAAGTAATATCAGCTCTACATAACAGAAAAAGATCCTCTAAATCACCTTGAGCTTCATATAAAAGTCGCCGTATAGCCGTATCAGTAACCGCTTTAGCCAATGCTATGGGCCGCAAATGTAATCTAACCAGTTTTTGTACATAGCCCAATACTTCTTTGCTGATAGGAAAACGCAACCTCCTAAATATTCTAGGAAGCATTTTGGCACCTAAATCCTCGTGACCATGAAAAGAAAAACCATGGATAGGATCAAATTTTTTGGTTAATGGTTTTGCAATATCATGAAAAACAGCTGCCCAACGGAGCCATAATTTAGACGAATTTTGAGCAACATTATCTAAAACTTCAAACGTATGCAATAAATTATCTTTATGTGTATGCACACCACATTGTTCTTTGCCTGATAGCTTTTCTAGCTCTGGCAATATTATCGCCAATATTTTGGTTTCAAACAAAAGTTGAAAACCATAAGAAGGCTTATTAGCAGCTATAATCTTATGCAACTCTTCAGCAATTCGTTCCTGAGAAACAATTGTTAACCGGTTACGAACCGTAGTTAACGCAGTCCATGTTTCTACTGCTATCCTAAAATTTAACTGTGTAGCAAATCGTATAGCACGTATTATACGTAATGGATCATCAGAAAAAGTTTGCTCAGGAGCACAAGGCGTTCTAATAAGCGCATCCGCTAAATCATGTTGGCCATTAAATGGATCTAATAATAACCCGTAATGTTCCTTATTTAAACAGATAGCCATTGTATTAATGGTAAAATCTCGACGCATTTGGTCATCAGCAAGCGTACCATTTGATACAGTTGGATTACGAGAAGAAGATGCATAGGATTCTTTCCTGGTACCTACAAATTCAATAATCCATCCGTTCCACTGTAACATAGCCGTACCAAAATTTTTAAATAAGGTGACGGATAATCCTTTATCTAAATGGGTTGCTACAGCTTGCGCAAGCAGCATGCCATCCCCTACGCAAACAATATCAATATCTTTGCAAGTACGTTTTAAAAATAGATCACGTACAAACCCTCCTACTACATAGGTCTCTAATTGAAGCGCATCGGACACTGCCCCAATATTACGCAAAATTTTAGAATGATCTATTTTATCTATTTGAATTACAGGATAATTATTTTTTATATGTTCCA
The DNA here is from genome assembly GCF_003788695.1 of Candidatus Cardinium hertigii. Next base: position 10,604 of record NZ_RARA01000008.1, on the reverse strand, counting down.
ATTTTCTATTTTTAACTGATGTTACGCATCTTATTTGACACCATACAGAAGGCCATACTTGGTTCTTACCAACTCAGAGAACTTTATACAAATTTTACACCAGTATCTATCAGATTCAGATTCTACTCCCTTTCTGTTATATCTTTTTCTATTTCTGTTGTTGAGTAAAAAGTTTTTTCTATACATGCTACTACTTTTTGTATAACTTGCTCATTATTGCATTCGGGGATATCCTTTTTTACTGGAATACCTACCTTATTACCATGACAGGATTCATATATTTTTATACATTCAAAATCTTTTTTATCTAACCCTTCTGCCAGTTGTGTATCAACAGGTAATAACATATCATGTTCAGTACCTCCAATAAGTTCTGCATAAGTATGATTAAGTTTTAGTAGGTCCTCTGCTGTAACAGAGGAGGACAATGGAAAAAATTCAGAGAAATTCAAAACGCCCGCAATGGCTGTAACAGGAACGCCAAGTTCTTTAATACCTGAGGCAACATACCTTATAAAATCGCTACTTGGGCTTAAATCATCAGCACCACTCATGTGTTTTTTGCGCCTTTTGAACCCGTTGGTATGATTATATAAATATTTGGCTAAGCTAGGCATTTTTTCTGCTATCCCAGCATAATTTTTAAAAATATGTTTGAATAAATCCCGGCGGTAGCCTTTCTGTATTTTCTCTAAGATATTTTTTTCCTGATCTAATTTTTCTGTAACCCACTTAGGATTTTTGAAATGGTCCATTACTGGCGCTCCTTTCCAGGGCGTACCTATAGTTATCAATTGGTCGATAGTAATGCCAACTTCTCTTTTTAACACAGCTCCATATTCTTTAATAAGGGTAAAAGCACGTAATCCCCCTTGGCTATGACCTACTAGAACTACATGCTTGTCACGGCCAATTAGTGTTTTAATTTCTTCATAAGCTAGTTCCGCTTGTTTTTTTATCGATAGCATTACACTGGGAGGTGAGTACCAAACATTACCCTTTTTATTAAGATCTTTATTGACACTTTTTAGTGCTACTATGGTAGCATGTGGAAATTTTTGTCGCAAAACTGCTTTCATCGTCTCAAAATCATAGGAAATCCTACTTAATCCATGTAACAATACAATTGCTTGCGTATCCTCTTTTACTTTAGCGGTTTGTATTATTTTCGTATTTTTTTCCCGAAATGACTCGAAATCGTTTAACGAATTTATTTTTCGCTTATACCCCTCCCTCTNCGAAGACCGCGACAACCTACGCTTATAAAGAAAGCAAAAATAAAGCTATATTTGTAAATAAATAGTAAAGTACGAGAACCTATGCTATACCGCATGCCAATCTGTTATACATTTGTAAAAATTTTATTATGCAGAAAAAACCTCTGCTATGCGCAACATCAGTTAATACATTAGCTTATTCCTTAAAACTTTACTCTACTCATATTTAATTAATATACTATTTTTCATTTTGTTTTACCAATACTTTTTTGCTTTGCTATTTAATTTAATTATTTACTAAATTGCTTTTTTGTGATCCTTCCCAGCATGGAAAGAATTAAGTACTATTACAAGCTGCTTATGTAGCATCAGTTTAAAAAATGGTTCTGTATGGTGCCAAGTATACTTGTAAAATGCGTAATATTTTCTATTACTAAATAAGAATATTAAAAACCAATCATGGCATATACAATCAGAATCAGAATCAGAATCAGAACAGCCAACTGTTATGCATATAACTGAAAGTTATCTTGCAGACCTGAATGAAATGCAAAAAATAGCTGTAATGGATACAGAAGGTCCATTCATGGTTATTGCAGCTGCTGGTTCAGGTAAAACCAAGGTATTAACCTCTAGAATAGTCCACGTGCTTAAAACAAAAAAAGCAGAGCCGCATCAGATTCTTGCTTTAACGTTTACAAATAAAGCGGCTGCTGAAATGCGTCACCGTATAGAGGCCATAATGGGTAGCAAAGCCAAAGCCATATGGCTAGGAACCTTTCATAGTGTTTTTGTTAAGCTATTGCGTCGTGAAGCGGGTAGTTTAGGTTATCCTTCCCATTTTAGTATTTACGATTCGGACGACAGCAAATCTTTGATCAAACAAATTATCAAAGAGTTAGCCCTCGATGAGCAAGTATATAAACCAAATGTTATATTGGGCCGTATGTCCCATGCTAAAAATAGANTCTATTTATTGATGAATTTCAAGATACCAACTTGGTTCAATATAGTATTGCCAAAAAATTAGCAGCCCACCACCACAATATCTGTGTAGTAGGAGATGATGCACAAAGTATCTATGCATTTAGAGGTGCAGATATCCAAAATATTTTACATTTTGCTAGTGACTATCCTCATCACCAAGTAACAAAATTAGAGCAAAATTATCGTTCTACCCAACATATTGTTGATGCAGCCAATAGCATTATTAGCTACAACGACGCCCAACTAAAGAAAAAGGTTTGGACAGCCAACAGCCTGGGGGAACCCATTGAAGTCCTAAGGTGCATATCTGATATAGAAGAAAGTCAATTGATAGCAGATACGCTTATAGAGCAAAAAATAAAGAACCAGTTGTTGTATCGGGATTTTGCTATTTTATATCGTACTAATAATCAATCTAGAAATTTTGAAGAGGCATTGCGTAAAAAAAATATTCCCTACCGTATCGTAGGGGGACTTTCTTTTTATCAGCGAAAAGAGGTAAAAGACCTTTTAGCCTATTTGCGTTTTGTAGTGAATCATAATGATGCAGAAGCTTTTAAAAGAATTATTAATTTCCCTAAACGTGGTATTGGGCCTACTACCATACATAAAATATTTACGGCCTTATCCGAAAAGAATCTTACGCTTTGGACCCTATTGCGTAATCTAAGCAACTCTTTTAGCAGGCTTACTGCAGTGGCTATCTCGCATTTTGTAACATTCATTTGTACGATTTCTCTCAAATTAGAAAAGGAAGGAGAAAATGCTTATACCATAGCCGACTACGTTGCAAAAGAATCCGGCCTCTTAAAGGCACTTTATGAGGATAAAACGGTAGAAGGATTAACCCGCTATGGGCATATGCAAGAACTGTTGAATAGCATTAAACAATTTGTAGATAATGCCGAAAATAATGATCCTAGCCTAGGCAGTTTTCTACAAGAAATAGCTTTAATTACCAATGAATATAAAGAAAATACAGATCAGGATACGATTACACTCATGACCATTCACGCTTCTAAAGGACTAGAATTTAAATACATATACCTGGTAGGCATGGAAGAAGATCTTTTTCCTTCTGCTATGATGATAGGAAGTAAAGCAGACTTAGAAGAGGAACGACGTCTTTTCTATGTGGCCGTTACCCGTGCACAACTAAAACTAACCCTATCCTATGCTTTAAGCAGATATCGATTTGGCAAATCAACGCACACCCAGCCAAGTCGTTTTTTAAAAGAAATGAGTCTCCAATCCAAATCCAACTTATTTACTGCTAAATTTATTCCTACGACTATGGCTAAAAAGACAACCCATACAGTTGAAACCCCTTCGGGGAAAATACCGACACAGCTTTACTCCTCTTTATCATCTAAGCATACAGTTTCCAGTGATTTGACGATCTTACAAATCGGAAATGAAGTGAACCATGCCCATTTTGGTGAAGGGAAAGTGGTTCAGCTGGTAGAATCTACAGGCGGGCGTAAAGCGGTCATTCTTTTTCATAACTTTGGAGAAAAGACACTTTTATTAAACTATGCAAAACTGGAGATACTTAAAACAGTATAAAAGCTATGTGCAAACTATTTATTACGATACCATATGTACGATTATAATACAGCTCGATCACCTTTGATACTTAAGGAGTATGGCAGAAATATACAGAAAATTATGGAACAGCTTGAGAATATTGATGACAAAAATGTTCGTACCCAAAAAGCCCATATTATGGTAAAGTTAATGGAAATCGTTAATCCTAACGCTGAATTGCTCCAAAAACGCTGGGATGATCTTTTTATACTATCGAATTATCAATTGGATATTGACAGCCCTATTCCTAAGCCTGTTAAGAGCATAAATAGCCAGCAGCACTATATGCATAGGCTACCTATGGAGCAGATCAAATACAAATATTATGGGCGGCATATGGAATTACTTATAAAAAAAATTAGTACCCTATCTTCTCCCAAAGAACAAGAGCAAATGCTTATAGCAGCTGGAAAACTTATGCGTCGTTTTAGCAGTATATGGAACAATGATTATATAAGTAATGAAAGAATTATGGAGGATATCAAACGAATGCTTCCAAATGATACGGTATTGGATCTAGAAGTAATTCGCACCCTACCAGATGATGGCGCAAATAATGGCCAGCGATCTAAAGCTAGATATCCATCAAAATCCATTTGTACTACTTCTACAAAATAAAACGTTACGCAACGTATAGCACGTTGATCGTACAAAAATAAAAATTAAGCAGTAAATGCATAAGTTTATCGTACATGGAGGCCGTCCATTATCTGGTACTATAAAGCCAAAGGGTTCAAAAAATGAAGCATTGCAGGTAATGTGTGCCACCTTATTAACAGAGGCAATTGTTACCATAAACAATATACCTGATATTACAGATGTACACAGTGTAATGCAATTACTCACGCTGCTGGGTGTTCAAATTGTCCCATTGGGTAAGGGAAGTTATCAATTTTGTGCCGCCCATCTTCACACAGATGTTACCCTTACAGAAATATTTCGGCAGGAATATGCTAAAGTTAGGGGATCGATCATGTTATTAGCTCCCCTTTTGGTTCGTTTTAAATCGGTTTCGGTACCTAAACCTGGCGGAGATAGGATTGGCCGTAGGGGGGTACATGCACACTTTGAAGGGCTAGAGCGGTTAGGTGTCACTTTTTGTTATAATGTCGATGAGGAGGCATGGAAAGCAAAATGCACCACATTATCAGGATCATATATACTTATGCCAGAGCCATCTGTAACCGGGACAGCTAATATAGTGATGGCTGCCAGCATGGCCAAAGGTAAAACTATTATTTATCCTGCAGCGTGTGAACCGCATGTACAGCAACTTTGCCATATGTTGGTAGCTATGGGCGCTACCATTACAGGCATTGGTTCAAATATATTAACCATAGAGGGCGTAGCACATCTGAGTGGTACCGTGCACACCATTTTGCCAGATATGCTAGAAATTGGCAGTTTTATCGGGTTGGCTGCAGCCACCAAATCAACGCTAACCATTACAGATGTTCCTATTAACCTGTTTACCCCTGTCTGGAGTTGTTTTAGAAAGTTAGGGATTAGGCTAGAAGAAGATGATAATTCATTACATATTCCATTTCAACCATCTTATCATATACAAAAAGAAATAGATGGAAATTTGTTAAGTCTATCTGATGCTGTTTGGCCAGGTATTCCTGCTGATTTAATCAGTATTGCTATTATCACCGCTGTGCATGCACATGGCCATATTTTAATCCATCAGAAAATGTTTGAAAGCAGACTCTTTTTTGTGGACCATTTAATTGAAATGGGCGCACGTTTGATACTATGTGATCCCCATAGGGTACACGTTGTAGGTTTAGGGAATGCCTATAGGCTACGCGGTACCCGTATGAGTTCTAATGATATCCGAGCGGGTATAACCTTGTTAATTGCGGCGCTAGCGGCAGAGGGAACCAGCACCATTGCAAATATTCATCAAATTGATAGAGGATATGAACAGATCGATCAACGCCTAAACGCCTTAGGCGCATCCATTGAAAGAGCCTAATAATAGCACAGCTAGTTCATGCTGCGGGTTACCCTACTAGCTTATATATGACCCTAAGCATACCATCTCCTAAAAGTTTACTGCGAATTACATGTCTTTATGTAAGCATTGCCCTGCTTTAGGGCACAACAAGTTTAAAACATAAACCCTAAAAATCCTAATTTTTATCCAAATAGAGGCCGTTACAATAGAAAATTTGCAACAGCTTCAGGTTATAAAGCACAAGTTCGGCCACATAGTAGCTTGGCATTGCACCATGGTATAACTGTTTTAAATAGAGCTGATATAATAGATCTGATTATAGGAATTTTATTAAAGTGTTATTAATTAATTTAGGCGAACAGCTATTTGTAGTAGAATATGGTGATAGAATTGTCCATGGTTATTTGGCTGCAATTTTGTTAACTTATCTGTTTAAGTAAGTCATAATTTTTACTCTTTGTTAACAGTGTTATGTTGTAACAAATGTGAACAGATACACACTAGAAAAACATCAGCAATTACTTTTTATATTTTAGTAGCAGCAACCAAATTTATATATTCCGACACTATCATGCTTCAATATAGTAAGCCGCTATGACCAGTAACCTAAAACATGATGCGTTAATCAAAAAAATTTTAACCAACCCAGTAGCTGCACAGGAGTTTTTAGAATACTATTTACCAGCTGATTTTAAAGCTATAGTAGATTTAACAAAAATTACTATAGAAAAAGAATCTTTTGTAGAAGAGGATCTAAGGAGAAAATTAAGTGATCTTGTATTTTCTGTGCAAACCAAAAATCAGGATACTGCATTTGTTTATGTATTAATTGAGGCGCAAGCTACACCAGACCATTGGATAGCTTTGCGATTATGGAAGTACATACTTTTATTATGCGAACGGCATAAGCAAAAAAAAGATGGTTTACCCTTAATCTGTCCTCTTTTAATCTATCATGGCACTAAAACATATAATGCACCCAGAAATTTATGGCAATTGTTTAGCCATCCTGAACACGCTATCAGGGCCACATCTGGGATAGTAAAAGATGAAAGATTTGTAGCTAATTGGGAGGGTGCAAAAGCAGTAGGAATTAGGCCTGGTGCATATCATTATTTTAGAGCAAACTATACCGCACAAGAGCAGGCGGAAAATCTTATAGAGAGATTAAGCAAAATTAGCTTTAATCCGTATACAGATGTTTTAGTGATTGATGTTGAAAAAAAATTTAATGAGGAAGCAACTCCTGATCAAATGGCAGATGGTACTTACGAGCTCCTAAAAATTTTACAAAATACCTCGTATGAGCATTTAGGTATTTATGCTTCTCCTAACTATTGGACCAATGATGTTAACTGGAGAAAGTATGATTTTTCTCAGTATCTTCTATGGATAGCACATTGGAGGGTACAGGCTCCCTTAGTGCCGGAAACATGGATAAATGTGGGTTGGAAAATTTGGCAGTTTTCTAATAAAGGGCAAATCCCAGGAATCACTGGAAATGTAGATCTGGATATAGTGAAAGATAGAGCTTTTCTTGGGGAATCTCCTGTTTATTCAGAAATAGATAATGCAACAGGATTTACTCCTTAATGCTCATCCAGCTATAATGCGTTCAATGGAGGCATTAAGATAGGTAATCTTTGCCAATGCTTAACATATACTGAAAGGCCTCTTTATATTCATTCTTAATTTTACCTTCTAATATAGCCTCTTTAATAGCCTCCTTAATAGAACCCACTGCTGGGGAGGGCTTAAGAGCAAATGCTTGCATAATGACCTGGCCCGTAATAACGGGTTGAAAATTTCTAATTTTATCGCGTGCTTCTACGTCCAGTACCTTTTTTTCTACTTTATCGAAATTAGCCAAATATTGCTCTACCCTTGCTGTATTTTTAGAAGTAATATCAGCTCTACATAACAGAAAAAGATCCTCTAAATCACCTTGAGCTTCATATAAAAGTCGCCGTATAGCCGTATCAGTAACCGCTTTAGCCAATGCTATGGGCCGCAAATGTAATCTAACCAGTTTTTGTACATAGCCCAATACTTCTTTGCTGATAGGAAAACGCAACCTCCTAAATATTCTAGGAAGCATTTTGGCACCTAAATCCTCGTGACCATGAAAAGAAAAACCATGGATAGGATCAAATTTTTTGGTTAATGGTTTTGCAATATCATGAAAAACAGCTGCCCAACGGAGCCATAATTTAGACGAATTTTGAGCAACATTATCTAAAACTTCAAACGTATGCAATAAATTATCTTTATGTGTATGCACACCACATTGTTCTTTGCCTGATAGCTTTTCTAGCTCTGGCAATATTATCGCCAATATTTTGGTTTCAAACAAAAGTTGAAAACCATAAGAAGGCTTATTAGCAGCTATAATCTTATGCAACTCTTCAGCAATTCGTTCCTGAGAAACAATTGTTAACCGGTTACGAACCGTAGTTAACGCAGTCCATGTTTCTACTGCTATCCTAAAATTTAACTGTGTAGCAAATCGTATAGCACGTATTATACGTAATGGATCATCAGAAAAAGTTTGCTCAGGAGCACAAGGCGTTCTAATAAGCGCATCCGCTAAATCATGTTGGCCATTAAATGGATCTAATAATAACCCGTAATGTTCCTTATTTAAACAGATAGCCATTGTATTAATGGTAAAATCTCGACGCATTTGGTCATCAGCAAGCGTACCATTTGATACAGTTGGATTACGAGAAGAAGATGCATAGGATTCTTTCCTGGTACCTACAAATTCAATAATCCATCCGTTCCACTGTAACATAGCCGTACCAAAATTTTTAAATAAGGTGACGGATAATCCTTTATCTAAATGGGTTGCTACAGCTTGCGCAAGCAGCATGCCATCCCCTACGCAAACAATATCAATATCTTTGCAAGTACGTTTTAAAAATAGATCACGTACAAACCCTCCTACTACATAGGTCTCTAATTGAAGCGCATCGGACACTGCCCCAATATTACGCAAAATTTTAGAATGATCTATTTTATCTATTTGAATTACAGGATAATTATTTTTTATATGTTCCAATTTTCTATTTTTAACTGATGTTACGCATCTTATTTGACACCATACAGAAGGCCATACTTGGTTCTTACCAACTCAGAGAACTTTATACAAATTTTACACCAGTATCTATCAGATTCAGATTCTACTCCCTTTCTGTTATATCTTTTTCTATTTCTGTTGTTGAGTAAAAAGTTTTTTCTATACATGCTACTACTTTTTGTATAACTTGCTCATTATTGCATTCGGGGATATCCTTTTTTACTGGAATACCTACCTTATTACCATGACAGGATTCATATATTTTTATACATTCAAAATCTTTTTTATCTAACCCTTCTGCCAGTTGTGTATCAACAGGTAATAACATATCATGTTCAGTACCTCCAATAAGTTCTGCATAAGTATGATTAAGTTTTAGTAGGTCCTCTGCTGTAACAGAGGAGGACAATGGAAAAAATTCAGAGAAATTCAAAACGCCCGCAATGGCTGTAACAGGAACGCCAAGTTCTTTAATACCTGAGGCAACATACCTTATAAAATCGCTACTTGGGCTTAAATCATCAGCACCACTCATGTGTTTTTTGCGCCTTTTGAACCCGTTGGTATGATTATATAAATATTTGGCTAAGCTAGGCATTTTTTCTGCTATCCCAGCATAATTTTTAAAAATATGTTTGAATAAATCCCGGCGGTAGCCTTTCTGTATTTTCTCTAAGATATTTTTTTCCTGATCTAATTTTTCTGTAACCCACTTAGGATTTTTGAAATGGTCCATTACTGGCGCTCCTTTCCAGGGCGTACCTATAGTTATCAATTGGTCGATAGTAATGCCAACTTCTCTTTTTAACACAGCTCCATATTCTTTAATAAGGGTAAAAGCACGTAATCCCCCTTGGCTATGACCTACTAGAACTACATGCTTGTCACGGCCAATTAGTGTTTTAATTTCTTCATAAGCTAGTTCCGCTTGTTTTTTTATCGATAGCATTACACTGGGAGGTGAGTACCAAACATTACCCTTTTTATTAAGATCTTTATTGACACTTTTTAGTGCTACTATGGTAGCATGTGGAAATTTTTGTCGCAAAACTGCTTTCATCGTCTCAAAATCATAGGAAATCCTACTTAATCCATGTAACAATACAATTGCTTGCGTATCCTCTTTTACTTTAGCGGTTTGTATTATTTTCGTATTTTTTTCCCGAAATGACTCGAAATCGTTTAACGAATTTATTTTTCGCTTATACCCCTCCCTCTGTTTATTTTTTTNNNNAGTCGCTGTCGGGGTCGCTGTGGAGGTCGCTGTAAGGATCGTTCCATGATAGGATTTTTACAAGAACGAAGACCGCGACAACCTACGCTTATAAAGAAAGCAAAAATAAAGCTATATTTGTAAATAAATAGTAAAGTACGAGAACCTATGCTATACCGCATGCCAATCTGTTATACATTTGTAAAAATTTTATTATGCAGAAAAAACCTCTGCTATGCGCAACATCAGTTAATACATTAGCTTATTCCTTAAAACTTTACTCTACTCATATTTAATTAATATACTATTTTTCATTTTGTTTTACCAATACTTTTTTGCTTTGCTATTTAATTTAATTATTTACTAAATTGCTTTTTTGTGATCCTTCCCAGCATGGAAAGAATTAAGTACTATTACAAGCTGCTTATGTAGCATCAGTTTAAAAAATGGTTCTGTATGGTGCCAAGTATACTTGTAAAATGCGTAATATTTTCTATTACTAAATAAGAATATTAAAAACCAATCATGGCATATACAATCAGAATCAGAATCAGAATCAGA
>NZ_RARA01000022.1:32099-61446 GCF_003788695.1 Candidatus Cardinium hertigii | reverse complement strand
ATAATAAAAAATTGGGGACCAACCAAAGTTGACCCCCAATGCTAGCATATAAGTGTATCCGTTCACTCAATGGCGTCAACTTAAGGCAATTCATGATTAGCCTACCCTCCTATTCTACTTGGTTATCAATAATAGTTAAACCTTAAGTTGACGCCATTGTCCGTTCACTTGCGTGGCAGAAATGTTTTTAATTTAATTATTTCATTACTAAATTATTCGTTACTTTTTTTCTTGATAAAAAAAGTAATCAAAAAAATCAAGCGCTGGTGAACAAAGCTATTGAAAATTTCAGGCTGCAAGCTGAAAATCAGAACTCGCCCTATGGTTACTCAATGGATTTGGAAAGCTGGTAAGGCGCGCGAGGGTGAAGCGCACGCAGCATAGTAGAAACTATGCGAGTACGCTGAATCCCGAAGCGGAACGCAGTCAGCTTTTCAAAGACGAAGAGTAGGCTCAAACCAGGCTGATTTTCTACCAGCTTGCAGCCTAAAATTTTCTAGTCACACCTTTGTTCAAGGCGCGTTTTTTATGACTTGCATTATTACACTATTTATAATTGGTACGAACACGGATACGCATAGGGCCACATGACTGAACGGATACGCAGCTTTAACTCCTTCCTTTTATAGTTTCTGGAACTTTAACAGCCTCTTTAACCACTTCCTTTTTCTTCTTTTCCTCAATCACTACACCCTTTAACCTAATGTTATCGATATGCTTATAATTAGATGTTGACAATCCACTTACGGTGAAATATCTTTTGTATTCTATCTCTTTTTCTTTAATAGCAAGAACATCATCTATACGCATGGCCGATTCAAGAACAGATTTAATCGCATTACAATCAGTCTCCATAGCATCCCTAACCTTTCTGATATCAAATGTATTACCAGAATCCTTACGAATCTGATCGTAAGTAACAGATGGATCGTTTTGCTTTTCAAGCAATTTATCAACAAATGCATTAAACGCATCTCGAAATTTATTAGTAATTGATGTAGGCTTATATCCACTGCCCTCTTTTTTCACAATTGCATACTCGGCTTCTGAATCGATCACATTCTTAATGTAATCACATAACCTTTTACCGTCCTCCACATCTTTACTAAAAGCGATTTTTTTTACGCTAGGATTACTTCCCAGTTTCCTAGCAATTTTAGCACACACCCTCTGATTAAACGTTACGTTAGCGTTAGCGTTAGATACACTATCAAGTTTCTCTATATGCTCAATCGCTTGTTCCACTGGTAAACTACCTAAAGTAATTCCACACGCACCAACCATATTTTTATATAAATCCTCTAATACAGAGCCAGAACCAGCTTTACGAGCAACAGCACGAATACCATCAGCAACACTAGTACCAGCAGCAGTAGCAGTACGAATAGCATTAGCAATATTAACAATAGTAATAACATTATCACCAAGCGTATCACCAAGCGTATCAACAACAGCGCCAGCAACAGCGCCAGCAACAGCGTCAGCAACAGTATAAACAGCAGCATCAGCAGGAACAATAGCTGTTGTAATACGACTCACAACATGAGCCCGAACAGCCCTATAAGCATCATTAAAAACAGTATTAACAGCATCATTAACAGCAGCATCAGCAGCAGCAGAATCAGTAGCACGAACAACAGGATAAACAAAAGCACGAATAGCATGAACAACAACACGACGAACAGCAGTAGCTTCAACAACAGCTTCAACAGCAGCTTCAACAGCATTTTCAACAGCACGAACAGTAACAACAGCATGAGTAGCATTAATAGCAGCAACAGCATCACGAACAGTATCTTTAATAGCTTCATTATCAACAGCATTATAAGCAGCACGAACAGTAGCTTCAATAGCTCCAGTAGCAGCAGTAACAATAGCATTAACAATAATATTAATATTATCAGCATTATTGCCAGCACCAGCAGCAACAGCATTAGCAACAGCAGTAATAAGAGTATCAGTAGCTAGATTATATGCATTCCCGCCCATATTTGGGCCCATAACTGTAGCGCTGTTTTCTAAACTACTAGGTATAAGTGTATCTTTAAGCGCCTCCATATCCGGAACCACAAAAAGGTCATTTTCATCACCAGCTTGTGTAGGCAAATTTGCTATATGCTTACCCAAATACTCAGCAAACGCATCCTCTGATTCCTTAGCTTTGTTTAGCAAAGATTGGAAAGGCGGATCCTTTGTAATAAACCTAACCTTGTCAGCAGCATTACCATCTTCTAGCGAAAAGATATCTTTCTCTTTTACACCCGTAAATAGGGCAAAAAAGAGCTGACCGAATGTCAAATTCGTTGCTGTTTTTTTTGCCGCCATTCCTGGAGATGCAACAGTAACAGCCGTAGGATTTGCAGTATAATTTGCACTCCCCGTACTATTATCAATTTTTGCAATCTCCGGCATCATTATGTTCTTTTCCCCATTTACCTTCCAGCTATGCTTTATAGCCCATCCTCTTTTGCATGCTTGTTTTGCATCATCTAACGCCTGGCAGGCATCTTTATGCACTTTTAGCTTAACCCAGACCGGTCCAATGGCACCCTCCATTACCCCTTTTGCACGATCAGCATTGTTCATAAACTTAGCCATATTTGGCCCAGGAAGTATTTTAACTTCCTTTTTTCCAGCTTGAAAAGCTCTACCGCCTACAAAACGACCTTCCTTTTTTATATCATCCTGATAGAATTTTATGCACTTACTTAACAACTGTTCTATCTCAGGCACCCTGGCACCGTCCTCAGCCGCTTTTTCCATACCCTTATAAAGCTCATGAAGACCCTGATAGACTTTAGCAATCTCATTGACCGCCCTACCATATGCAACCTTACTGTGTAACTTTCCACCTGAAATACCTGATGCTCCGCTCTTAAAAGTAAATATATCGGTATTACCAAGCGCAGTAAAATTCTCGTTGTGTGGAGGATAAGCTTTCGAAGTGCCAAAACTTTTGAATAACGTTTCGACATTCGACTTGGTTTGATCTCCTTCAAAATCGATTTCTTCCATCACCATAGGTGCATGTTTCAAGTGATCTATCTGCGCAGCCAGTATAAGCTCTCTAAATATATCCCCAAATTTCTTTTTGTCTTCTCCTGTTCTGGGATTCTCAACTGAACTGCTTCTTCGAGTATCCGTAGGCCTTTCAGATAATTTTTCAGTAGTAGTACCGTCTTTTGGACAGCTACTAGACCCAAATACTACACCAGCCAAAAGAAAACTGGATAATGATGAGATGTTGTTTGTAATCTTTTTATAAACCATTTTCTATCAAATTTTATGTATAGTATTTTATATGTATTGGTTAATATCTATAATATTATTGTATGCACTATTGCGAATATTGTGGAAGTGTATCTAAAATCTGTATCCGTTCATCCAATGGCGTCAACTTATGGATAAAATCATCAATAATCTATAAAATATGGCTAGCCCGCAAGTGAACGGACAATGGCGTCAACTTAAGGTTTAGTTGTTATTGATAACCAAGTAGAATAGGAGGGTAGGCTAATCATGAATTGCCTTAAGTTGACGCCATTGAGTGAACGGATGCCATTGCTACCACGCAAGTGAAGGATACAAACTACCTTTACCTATATAATAAAAAATTGGGGACCCACCAAAGTTGATCCCCAATGCTAATATATAATTTAAAAGATAAAACAAACTAATACACTTAAGCAGTAGCTATAGAAGCTTTAATAGCCGCTTTTAACTACGCTGCCGGTGGAACTTCAGGAGCTTTAACAGTCTTTTCAATTACTTCATTTTTCTTCTTTTCCTCAACCACATCCTTAATTACTGGCACATTCCTTAACCTGATGTCATCGAGTCGCTTATAATTAGACGTTGACAATCCACTTACTTTGAAATATCTTGTGTAATCTACCTCTTTTTCTTTAATAGTAAGAACAGGATCTATACGCATAGCCGATTCAAGAACAGATTTAATCGCATTACAATCAGACTCCATAGCATCCCTAACCTTTTTGATATCAAATATTTTATCAAGAGGATTAGTATTAGGTACATCTCCACGAGTGTCCTCTTTAATCTTATCGTAAGTAATAGACTTATCGTCTTGCTTTTCAAGCAATCTATCAACAAAGTTTTTAAACTCAACTCGAAATTTATTAGTTATTGGTGTAGGCTTATATCCACCGTTCTCTTTCTTCACAATTGCACCATTGGCTTCTGCATTGATCAAAGTTTTCATGTGAGATAAAAATTGTTCACCTGAAGCAGGATCAACTGTATTATAAGCCAAATTATATAAGCTAGCAGTAGGACTCAGTATATTAGCAAGTTTAATACACACCTTCTGTTCAAACGATAGGTTATAATCCATCATTATACCAATTGCCGCTAGGCCTGTACGAAACGTTTCAATACCCACACCAGTATCTGTAGTAGCAGTATGATGATTATAATTAGACGCGCTGAAAATACGCTTCAATAATTGACCCACTATAGAGTTCGGATCTGACACAGGAAGAGTAACCCCAGCACCAGTAGTAGCATTAGCAGCAACATATGCTGTCCCACCTAGATTAGCGGGTATATTTTTAACAGCAATTTCTATATCTTTAGGTATAAGTCTATCTCTAAGCGACCCAATATCCGGAATCACAAAAATATCATCTACACTACCAGACTGGCTAGACAAATTTTCTATATGCTTACCCAAATATTCAGCAAACGCATCATCTCCTTTGTTAGCCGCCTCTAGTAAAGTTTGGAAGGTCGGATTCTTTGTAAAAAACTTAACCTTGTCTTTACTATTTTCTTCTAACCTAAAGATATCCCTATCTTTTACGCCCGTAAATAGGGCAAAAAAGAGCTGACCGAATGTCAATTTATCTGTTGTTTTTTTTGCCGCCATTCCTGAAGGTGCTTCTTGAATATTAGGAACAGGAGTAGCAGCATTATTATCAGGAAGTGGAATATAGCCGGCTGATTCAGTAGCACCATTCATAGTTACATTATTAATTCTTTTAATATGCGGCATATGTGTGTTCTTTTCCCCACTTACATTCCAGACAACAGGATTACCGGAAGGATCATTTTCTTCACCACCCTGTATAGTCGATCCCCTCTGCAATGCTTTTGAATTAACGACAAGTGAGTTCTGGCAAGCATTATTAGGAACTTTCAACTTAACCCAAACTGATTCAATAACACGAGGCATTATATCTCTTCCACGATTACTCTTTAGATTTGTCATAAACCTAGCCATGTGCCCCCCATCAAGTATTTTAACTTGCTTAGATGCAGACTGAAAAGCTCTACCGCCTACAAAAAGATCCTCTTTCATTATATTATTATTGTAAAATGTCTCAACTCTACTTAACAAGTGTTGTATCGCAGGCACCCTGGCACCATCCTTAGCCTGCTTTGTCATTTCTTCATAAAACTCATGAAGACCCTTATAGACTCTAGCAATCTCATTGACTGCCTCACCATATGCAGCCTTACTGCCCAATCTCCCACCTGAACCTGTTACTCCACTCTTAAAGGTAAATATATCGGCATTACCAAGCGCAGTAAAATATGTGTTGCGTGGAGGATAAGCTTGTGAAGTACCAAAACTTTTGAATAGCGCTTCTACATTCGACTTTCCTTGAGGCCCTTCAAAATCACTTTTCTCCATCACCATAGGTGCATGTTTCAAGTGATCTATCTGCGCAAGTTCTATAAGCACTGTAAATATATCCCCAAACTTCGTTTGGTCTTCTGGTGTTCTGGGAGGTAGCTTTGTTTCGCTTTCTTGAACCGGCTTAGGCGACGCATTTGTTTCTTCATCCTTACCCTTACCATCAGGAGTATCTTTTCCTGGACAGTTACTAGACCCAAATACTATACCAGCCAAAAGCAAACTGGATAATGATGGGATATTGTCTGTAATCTTTTTATAAACCATTTTCTATTAAATTTTATTTATTGCTCAATTTAAGCTAATTAACTATTAAACTGCAGCTACCGCACGGGCTCTCACCTCTTACAGGAGCGATAACGCATAACCATTACTTTTAACATTTACATTGCTATGCTAGCTGCCCTCCCATACCACATACCGCCCTGCCGTCCTGCCTTTTCTTTGCAGTATTACGAGCAACCTTACTACAACGCTATTACAATGATAGCATAAAAAAAAATACTATGCAAATTATTGCTGCATTTTTTGCTTTAAAAAATAGGCCGTATGGTTTCCCTCTATTTTAATAAGCTCCTCTGGCCTGCCGGTAAATACCACTTGCCCTCCTTGTTCTCCTCCACCAGGGCCTAAATCAATTAACCAATCTGCATGGCGCATTACATCTATATTGTGTTCAATGACGATAACGGTATGCCCCTGATTGACCAGTGCATGAATGGCTATTAATAATGTATGTACGTCATGCATATGGAGACCAGTGGTAGGTTCATCAAATATAAATAAAATAGGTTGGTCTACTAGCTGCTTCTCTAAATAATAGGCCAACTTAAGCCGCTGCCCCTCGCCGCCACTTAAAGAACTAACAGATTGTCCCAAAGGTACATACCCCAGCCCTACTTCTTGTAATAGCTTTAACTTATGACCTATGGGGCCGTGATCAGCAAAAAAAACCGATGCCTCCTCTACCGTCATATGCAATACTTCAGCCATGTGCTTTCCACCATAGGTTACTTCAAGTATTTCAGGCTTAAAACGACTTCCTCTGCAGCTTTCGCAGGGCAAATAAATATCTGCCATAAATTGCATTTCTATCTTCTGTTGCCCCTCCCCATGGCAACTCGCACACTGTCCCTTGTCTGAATTAAATGAAAAATGGCCTGCCCGATAGTTGCGCGACCGGGCTAACGGTGCTTGAACAAAAAGGTCTCTAATATAGTCGTAAATGCCTAAATAGGTAGCTGGGTTAGAACGGGAAGATTTACCCAATGGGCTTTGATTGACTAACTCTACGGCCTTAATAGCATGCAGGTCACCAGATAAGGTGGCCTCGGCTTTTTGCCCTGATGGGATCTGTACTTTCTCCAATGTGCTAGCAAAATGTTGTTCTAATGCAGGATAAAGCACTTCCTTGATCAAAGTGGATTTGCCTGATCCACTAACACCGGTAACCACGGTTAAAACATGCAACGGAATGGTTACGGTAACCTGCTTAAGATTATGCAGGCTTGCCTGCATAATAAGCAGGTGGTTGCGCCAGCTACGTCTATGGCTGGGTAGGGGTAACGTAGCTATGCCATTTATATATTGTGCCGTATGACTCCCCGTAGCTTGCAGCAATGCTGGAAAGCTTCCTTGAAAAACGAGGAACCCGCCCTTAGCACCTGCTTCGGGGCCTATTTCAATAAGGGAATCGGCTGCACGCATTACCAACTCTTCATGCTCTATTACGATTACGGTATTGCCCTGATTTTTTAAATCTAAGAGTATCTTCACCAGCTGAACGGTATCACGCGGATGTAGCCCAATGGTGGGTTCATCCAAAATATAGATGGTGCCAAAAAGGGGACTGCCCAATGCAGTAGCCAATTTAATTCTTTGATGCTCACCTCCAGATAGCGTAACTATAGGCCTACTTAGGGTTAAATACCCTAACCCTACCTCTGCTAAATAACGTAATCTGTTTTTAATTTCTGATAAAATTCTTTGGGCAATATGGGCCTCTCGTTCTGTAAGAGCTATATCATCAAAAAAAACAATCAGCTGATGAATGGGCATCCATAACAGATCGACAATGGAATGGTTGTGAATTTTAACATAATGTGCATCTGAACGCACACGCGTACCGCGACAAGCAGGGCATTGTATTTTGCCACGATAACGGGAGAGCAATACGCGATATTGAATTTTATCGGTTTGGGTGGAACAAAAATCGAAAAATGCATAAATACCTGCAAAATCACCACTACCTTGCCATAAAATTTTTTTTTGAGCGGCTGTTAAGCTGCTATAAGGGGTATGTATGGGAAAACGGGGCGTTGTACCCCCTCCCAAAAGGGGTGAAAACCATTTGCGCATGACTGGCCCATTCCAAGGCGCTATAGCACCTGCTACCAGGGAAAGCTCCGGGTTGGGCACAACTTTTTTTTCATCTATATGCACTATTTGCCCTGTGCCCTCACAGCTCTTACAAGCGCCATGCGGCGTATTAAAGCTGAAAAAATGCACCGTAGGCAGTTCAAATAGTATCCCATCTAATTCAAATCGATCCGAAAAGGTCTTCCGCCCTAGACCGACTAGGTCTACTACTGCAGTGCCCATTCCTTCAAAAAAAGCTACCTGAACAGAATCTGCTATCCTATATTTATATGGATGATCTTGCTCTTCCTTTTTGACCACAATGCGGTCTACCAACCCATACATGGGTTGATCTAGGTCCAACTGCTCCCTGCCCTCTAATAATGTTTCTATATCAAACAGCTTATTGCCTTGCATGATTCTGGTAAAACCTTTGCGCTGCTCTACCCTTAGCTTATCCATTATCTTCTCTTTATCTGCTATTACCATAGGATACAGTATCAATACCTTGGTTCCATGCTCTTGTTGATAGATGTAATCCACTACGTCAGAGACACTATCTTTTTTTACTTTTTGGCCACTGATGGGAGAATAGGTGGTACCTATACGGGCATACAGCAAATTGAGGTAATCACAAAGTTCTGTAACCGTACCTATGGTAGAACGCGGATTTTTATTGACTAGATGCTGCTGAATGGCAATAGCAGGCGCAAGGCCTCGAATAGAGTCGACAGGAGGCTTTTCTACCTTTCCTAAAAACTGCCGCGCATAGGCACTTAAGCTCTCTATATACATCCGCTGGGCTTCTACAAAAAGCGTATCTAAAATTAAAGATGATTTACCAGAGCCAGATAATCCGGTAACCACTACGAGCTGATTGCGTGGAATGGCTACACTCAAATTTTTAAGATTATGCATGCTAGCGCCTTTGATAATAATAAAGTCCTTTGGACTCAGTTTATCTAACATGGATGCTACCACTATGCTTTATTTTGTAAGGTTGCTATTTCTTGCTGTAATAGACTAGTCAATTCTATAATTTGTAGCAGTCAAATGTTTTAAACTACGCAAATAGTACGCAAATAAGATTGCAATAAAATGGCCGCACTCACTTTATCTATATTGGCTTTATTTTGCCTATCCTTTTTACGATAACCCGCTTGATATAGTCCCTGCGCCGCTAATTGAGAAGTAAAACGTTCATCTTGATAACATACACTTTGTTGTGGAAATGCATTTTTCAATTTGGCGCCCACGCGTTCCATTACTTTGCTCATTTCAGAAGGCTTACCATCTAAGCCTTGGGGCATACCTATCACAAAGATGGAAACGATTTCTTTTTGTAAATACTGCTTTAAAAAAAAGAACAATGTATGGCTAGCTATAGTAGTTAAAGGGGTGGCAATAATTTGCAATGGGTCTGTTACGGCAATACCCACTCGTTTGAGGCCATAATCTATGGCCATAATCCTACACATACACAACTTTTCTTCTCCTACCATATGCTTACAAGCATGCTTACACTAAAAATTACTATTTTTTTTACTGCATAATTGGGTAACATTTGTTAATAATCTTAATAATCTTAATAATCTTTTAAAGCTGCTAACGCTTGCTGTGATAAGCCAGTACATGCCATGATGTCATCTATAGGGATACCTTTTATTAACATTAATTTGGCTACCGCTCTTATAGCCTCAACTTTACCTTCCGCTTTACCTTCCGCTTTACCTTCCGCTTTACCTCTAGCCTCCCCTCTAGCCTCCCCTCTAGCCTCCCCTCTAGCCTCCCCTCTCGCCTCCCCTCTAGCCTCCCCTCTAGCCTCCCCTCTAGCTTCAGCTTCTATCGCTCTAGCTTCAGCTTCTATCGCTCTGGCTTCGGCTGCTATCATTTCTTGTTTGAATTGTTTATTCTTATAATCTTCAACAGCCCTATTGTCCATGACACGCTTTATCTCCTGATCATAAGTCAACAGCTCCAATTCTGTCCAGTTATACTGATTAAGTTCCTCATAAGCGCGCTCTATTACTGCATCAGAACCTATCATTTTCCGTAAATCAGCTTCACTGGTTTCATCTGCATGCTTAAAGAAATAACACCATTTTTCAACTAAGTTGGTAAGTAAACTTATATCCGTAATTTTAAACTTAGGCAATTCTATAAACGTAAAAGAAAAATCTTTTAAATCATGTGCATAGCTATATCGATCTAAAATAATATGATCTGATTTGTAAAAAACCTTATCTTTAAATATAATATTATCGATAATAGCTATAAATATTACTGCTTTTAGATCAACATACCTCGCGCCTTCTTCCTTGCCTTTATTTAGCTGACGGGAATACGCTTTAGCTGCATAATACTGGGCACGCTTCTCAAAACCCTCTTGGGGGGATACCTGCATCTCTACTATGATCTGTGTGCCATCTTCGTTTTTACACAAAACATCTACTATACTTTGTTTTTTAGAGGCAATCTCTGGGTCTTGAATGGTAGATAGAAAAGTTACTTCTTTGATGATATCTGTTCCTTTTAACTCCAATATATCATTAATAAAATGGATAAGAATATCCTTATTCTTTTCACTACCAAATATTCTACGAAATGCAATATCGTTTTTAGGATCTAAAAATTTTGAAATAGGCATAATAGTTACATTAACAATGTTAGATTACATGCATACTTAACATAAATCTAAATGAATTTAATATTTCTGAATGAGTTAACCAAGTGAAACTATCACGCATCACATGGGTTGTACCAAACCTTATGCTGAACAAAAAATAACACTAGAAAAATAGAAAAATTATACGCTCGATCTGTTGCAACGGCCTCTATAATATATAATATAATATAAAACGCACGTAAGATTAGGAAATAATCGTAAAAAAGGCTAACATGCTTTACGTATTCTTAACTTATTCCCTTAACTTATTCCCTTATATTATTGCATTCAATCTTTTTTGTATTTTCTGTGTTGCATAAAAAGCTTTTTTTACTGGATGGCCTATCGCTCATTTATAGAGCCCATTTTGCCTTTGATAAAGCAGCCATTACGACCGCCCATGGCGTTAAAACAGGAGCTATACTAGGTTTCGTACAAACATTGGTAGCCGTTCTTCAAAAAGAAGTACCCACCCATCTAGTAGTTGCTTTTGATTCAAAAGAAAAAAATTTCCGGCATGCACTATTTCCAGCTTATAAATCGCACCGGCAAACCCAACCAGAAGATATCTCCATAGCCATTTCCTATATCAAAAATATCCTGGATGCGTTTGGTATTGCAGTGGTGGAATGCATCGGATACGAAGCAGATGATCTACTGGGTACATTGGCAAAAAAAGCGGCATCTATAGGATTTACCAGCTATATTATGTCTACAGACAAAGACTTAGCTCAAATAGTGCAGGATAATATCTACCTCTATAAACCTGGTAGCAACGGCCAAAAAGAGATCGTACTAGGTAAAAAGGAAATTTTAGCGCAATGGCATATCACTAGACCAGAGCAAGTATGCGATATTTTAGCCCTACAAGGAGATGCCAGTGACTTTATTCCTGGTATTCCCTCTATTGGAAAAAAAACAGCTCAAAAGCTTATACAAACATTTGACAATCTAGAAAATCTATTGAAAAATAGCCATCAGCTAACGGGCAAATTGAAAGAAAAGGTTATACAATACGCTAGCCAAGGTATACTGTCTAAACAACTCGCTACCATTTGTACAGATGTACCGATAACGCTAGACCTAGAAAAGTGTAGCTACCACGGTCCCAATAGGGAAAAATTAGAGCCTTTATTAACTACACTGGAATTTAGGCAATTAAAAAAAAGGTTACTGGGACTAACAACAGATCTACCTATCCAAAAGCCCCCAGTTAACCATTTATTATAGCCAATGGGAATAATACATATAGCCTGCAAAACAAAGTCAAAAATATTCGTTCACTTGCGTGGCAGAAATGTTTTTAATATTAATTACTAAATCACTTATTACTTTTTTTAGTAAATTGCAAATATTACAGGTCTGTCACAGACACTTATATGGTTACTTTTAAAGTATATATGTGAATGATAACGTAAGTATACATGTGAATGGATAGTGTAAATTTTATATCATTGTACCGAAACGGTACCATTGGAATGGTATATTGGCTTATGTAAACGATCAATAATCCATACCTTATAAAACAAAATTTTCAATTATGTTGCTAACACAGAACAATTTTTTACAGCGTTTCTTATCTGGTCTCTTTTTTACGCCTGTTGTTATTTTTGCCATTTTTTGGTCACCATGGACCTATTTTTTCCTATTTTTTTATGTAATGGGGCTTTCTATGTTAGAATTTTACAAACTTATTAAGCAAGCTCATGTAGCTCCTATGCGTATATATGGCATTGGGCTCGGTCTATTGTGCTATACGATAACCTTTACCTATTATTTGCAGCATGATTTTTCTTCAATAATAGGCTATTGTGCTATGCCACTCATCGCCTTAATCTATATAGCCGCTCTCTATAGCCGCAAGCCTACAAATCCTTTCTTAGATATAGCAGCTACTTTTTTGGGTATTGTTTATATTGCGTTGCCCTGTAGTATATTGCATGGCTTAGCTTTTTTTAATGGAAGTTACTCATACCAATTAATATTAGGATTACTTCTGATTGTTTGGAGCCAGGATGTGGGAGCCTATCTAGTAGGATCAACGATCGGAAAAATTAAACTTTTCGAACGTATCTCTCCCCAAAAAACATGGGAAGGTGTAGGGGGCGGGGCTTTATTTGCCATAGTGGTTAGCTATATGGTTGCATATTTTCTTACTATTATACCGCTATGGCAATGGCTCTCGATCGCGGTAATCACCATTTTTACAGGCAGCTATGGAGACTTAGTGGCCTCGCTGCTCAAAAGAAGTGTGGATGCTAAAAATTCTAGTGAAATGATTCCAGGACATGGCGGAATTTTGGATAAAATTGATAGCCTGCTGCTAACCATTCCTGCCGTAGTAACATTTTTGAAAATCAGTAAATTATGTGGATAAACGCAACACTTTCTATTATAGATTTTAATTCTTTATAATTAATGAAAATACATAAAGAAGGCAAAGGAATTTTACTATGGACGCCTGTTGTGCTATTACTTATTTATTATAGTATTCATACCAAAGCGGCATTCAGTTACTACCAATCTATAGGCGTCGCCGTAGTGAGTGCTGCCTTTTATTTTTGGCTAATCTATTTTTTTAGGGACCCCTATCGTATTATTCATCTAAAAGATCAATATATATTGGGACCAGCAGATGGTAAGGTACTTAGCATTCAGACCATATATGAAGGGGAATACCTACGAGAGGATCGGTTGAAAATCAGCATATTTATGTCTCCCTTTAACGTACATGTCAATCGATTCCCTATGTCAGGAAAGATTGTTTTTTTTAAATATCACCCCGGAAAGCATTTAGTTGCCTTCCATCCAAAAGCCAGTACGCATAATGAAAGAACTACTGTTGTAATTGAAAATGACGAGGGACAACAAATTCTTTTTAAACAAATAGCGGGTTTTATAGCACGTCGCATTAAGTTTTATTTTAAAGAAGGGGATGAAGTTCAACAGGGTGAAAAATGTGGTTTTATTAAATTCGGCTCAAGGATGGAAGTCTATGTACCCTTAGATGCGGATATTAAAGTAGCGGTGGGGGATAAAGTAAAAGGAGGTATTACGGTTTTAGCCAAAATATAGCTTGTATGCGTAGCTCCGTAACGGTTCGCTTTGCCCCTAGCCCAACAGGTGCCTTGCATATGGGTAGTATAAGAACCGCTCTCTATAATTATCTTTTGGCAAAAAAAGAGGGAGGACTATTTATATTGCGTATCGAAGATACCGACCAAAAACGGTTTGTCCCTAGTGCAGAACAATATATTTTAGAAAGTTTGCGTTGGCTAGGCATTTTCCCAGATGAAAGTCCAACGCAAGGAAATGGATTTAGCTCTTATAAACAGTCTGAACGCATGGATATCTATAAGCAGTATCTCCAGCCCTTATTAGATAGCGGACATGCCTATNCGAAGCCATGCGTGAACGTCTTAAGGCGGCAAAAATAGTTAGCCCCCAATATAATGCCGTAAGTCGCGCAGGTATGAAAAATGGGCTGACGATGCCTGTAGAGCAGGTACAAGAATGGATAAGGACAGGTAAACCCTATGTTGTTCGTCTAAAAATGCCACATAAAACAGAGATCCGTTTCCACGACGTGATTCGTGGTTGGGTAAAAGTAAATACTTCCGTTTTGGATGATAAAGTGTTGATGAAATCTGATGGCCTCCCTACCTACCATTTTGCCAATGTAGTAGACGACTATCTAATGAAGATCACCCATGTAATCCGTGGAGAAGAATGGCTACCCTCCACTCCCATGCATGTACTACTATACCGCTACTTAGGTTGGACGGACTATATGCCCCAATTTATACATCTACCGCTATTATTAGCCCCAAATGGAAAAGGGAAATTAAGTAAACGTCATGCCCATGAATATGGGTTTCCTGCATTCCCTATTGCTTGGCATGCTCCAGATCTTACCGTTAGCAACGGATTTAGAGAACAAGGATATCTGCCGGAAGCATTATTAAACTTCCTTGCTTTGTTGGGATGGAATCCAGGCACAAACCAAGAAATATTTACTAAAGAAGAATTGATAGCAGCTTTTTCGCTAGAACGACTAGGGAAATCTGCTGCTGTGTTTGATATAGCTAAAGCCAACTGGTTTAACCAGCAACATATTAAAAAGCTAACGAAAACTGTTTGGGCCAGCTATTTTATAGCAGAAGCTGCCAAAGATCATATACAGTGTAGCGAAAAAGAGGCAATGGCCATTTGTACGCTTGTAAAAGACAGTATTACTTTTCCACAAGATTTCTGGGCAGAAGGTAGTTATTTCTTATGTGATCCGATTGGCTATAACTCAGATTTTTTACAAAAAAAGTGGAACCCACACAGCAAATCGGTAATGCTTTGCTTCACAAATAGCCTTCTTGCCCTAACCGAATGGAATCAGCATAACCTTAAACAGCTGCTTCAAGAAGCGGTATACACGCACCATAGCACAATGGGTAGCATAATGCCACTATTGCGCATTGTGCTTACAGGGCGCACGACTGGGCCAGATCTTATGGAAATTATAGTATTATTGGGTAAGGATACTACCCATAAAAGACTCACTACTTTTTTAGAAAAAGTGAAAACATAACCCCATGTGCATTTGCATAGTAGCCTATCTGCTTTCTGCTTTACCCCTGCGTTTATTATATCTTATTTCAGACCTATTGTTTATAGTTATTTACTACTTAGTAGGTTATAGGAAAAAAATAGTAGCGCAAAACTTACAAAATGCCTTTGCTACGAAAACAGCTCAAGAACACAAGCAAATAGCAAAGGCTTTTTACCAATATCTATGTGATCTATTTGTAGAACATATCAAAGCTTTAACCATAACTCCACAGGAACTCTTGCAACACGTTACCGTTAGCAATAGGGAAATATTAGAAAATAAACAAGGAAAATCCATTCTACTCGTTTCTGGCCATTTTGGCAATTGGGAATGGATCGCCCATGCACTTGCGCTACAAACATTTTATACGATATGTGCAGGCTATCAGCCATTGCATCATAAAGGCATAGACCAGCTAGTAATGCGTTTAAGAACACGTTTTCAACGAAAAGCAATACAAAATATTGCCTTATTAAAGTATATGCTAACGTATCAAGGACCTCCCCAGGCCATAGCATGGCTAATAGACCAAGCACCCCTGCGCAAAGAACATGGCTATTGGACTACTTTTTTAGCCCAGCCGACGGCTGTTTCCCTAACGATTGCTAGGCTAGCACAAAAGTGTAACCTACCTATTTTTTATGTGCAAATACATCAAATGCAACGAGGGCAATACCAAGCAAAACTCATTTTACTTACAAAAGATCCGGCTAGCCTATCTGTAGAAGAAATTGCAGAACTATATACCAGAAGATTAGAAAAGGATATTTTAGAAAATCCAGCTCTTTGGCTTTGGTCCCATAGAAGATGGAAATAGGATTCTTTATTACTTTTTTATCAAGCAAAAAAGTAATATAAAAATATTGTAAGTATCCGTTCACTCAATGGCGTCAACTTAAGGGAATTCATGATTAGCAGACCCTCCTAAAGACATGATGCCGTTTAGGTTTATCCACCTTGTCACGACTATATAATCGTCCGGGTCGAATTTTTACTTTAGCTCGTATGCACACTCTATCAAAGAGTTTCTGAAAGCTTTTAGTTGAGCACTTCCCAATCAGCACTTGATGCATTTTTTGACGCATCACACCAAACAAAACTGAAAAATTCAAACGATACTCATATTTGCTCTGGTTTCCAAGGACCTTGAGTATCACACATATGCAGTGCCAATAAATTACACATTACTAAATGAGCCCAAAATTCCTGTAATACAGCTTCTAAATATATACCAGAAAAATTCTCTAGTTCTGCACTTATCTTTAATCGTTTATAACACTCTTCTATATGCCACCTCAAAGCATAAACTTTACTAATGCTTTCCAGCGTAAATTGTGCTCTGTCAAAAAGTGAAGTAACCAAAACTTCTCTTTTGCCATTNATTAGATAGTTGATTATTAATGTTTTTCAATAACCTCTCTAGTGCCTTCTTCTTTGTAAGGACAGTCCTAAATCTGCTTAATACACTATGGTCGGGAACCGAACTGTCCATCGAAATACCACAAAATCTGCTAAAAGTTATACGATCGTTTACTTCTTCTTCTACTTGATAGTCACTCAGTCCATACCATGTCTGAAGTAAGAGCATTTTAAATAAAAGTAGGGGACTATAGGCGGGTTTGCCTGATAAACGTAAGCTTTTAGGATAATAAAGGCGAAGTTCTTTTTCAACCGATAACCAATCAATTATATTGGTTATTTGATCAAAAAAGATATGTTTACATTTACGTTTACTTGCTGAAATATCTGCTAAACTTAATTGACCACTTGATTGGATTGCCATAACTATACATTAGTAATAATTCTAAAAAATTAAACCTTAAAAACTTAAGTTAAGTTAACGATTTTCTGAATAATGGGAAAGTGGAGTATTGATGAATAAGTTTAATTGTCTATTGCAACGGCCTCATATTGATAATTAGCTTTGATATGCATACTTTCCAATAATAGATCCAGTAAAGAGGTGTGTTGCCTGGTTATACATATTTTATGATTAAAACATTTTTTAGTTTCAAGGGCGGTAATAATAGGGGCGAGCTTTATAGCTTCAGGTCTGGTTCCTATTACGATCATTATGGTTTTCATTTCGGAAATAGGCCAGCAAAATCAAGAAAAATCTTTTTTTGCAACAAATGGGTGGGGATATCTAAAAATATATCATGCGTAACTAAAAGCACGATCATATCTACTGCTATTAGAAGATCATTGATGGGTTCTATACCGTTAACATAGGAATAAATAGCCACAATATAAAATACTATACAGTCCCTGCCAGATACATCTAGTGGGATAAAGCACAGCCAGCTTTTCAANAATTATATTGGTGATTTGATCAAAAAAGATATGTTTACATTTACGTTTACTTGCTGAAATATCTGCTAAACTTAATTGACCACTTGATTGGATTGCCATAACTATACAATTAATAATAATTCTAAAAAAATAAACACCGAAAACTCATGTTAAGTTAACTATTTTTTCAATGAGGGGAAAGTGGATTATTTATGATTAAATTTAATTGTCTATTGCAACGGCCTCAAAGAGTTTCTGAAAGCTTTTAGTTGAGCACTTCCCAATCAGCACTTGATGCATTTTTTGACGCATCACACCAAACAAAACTGAAAAATTCAAACGATACTCATTTATTTGCTCTGGTTTCCAAGGACCTTGAGCATCACACATATGCAGTGCCAATAAATTACACATTACTAAATGAGCCCAAAATTCCTGTAATACAGCTTCTAAATATATACCAGAAAAATTCTCTAGTGCTGCACTTATCTTTAATCGTTTATAACACTCTTCTATATGCCACCTCAAAGCATAAACTTTACTAATGCTTTCCAGCGTAAATTGTGCTCTGTCAAAAAGTGAAGTAACCAAAACTTCTCTTTTGCCATTGGATAACATAAACGCTACGACTCTTACTTTCTGGCTGATAGTTTTATCCTTATTTTCTAGAACTAGATCAAAATCTGATTCGCCCGATACAACCCGTTCCCATAGCTTAGTATAATTTTTTCCTTGTACACGAAAAATAAAATCTGTTTGACATGCATAATGTTGTTTGATAAACTTTACTGAAGTATAACCACGATCATAGATACATAATAATTTATCNNNGCCAGCTTTTCAAAGACGAAGGAACGGTTGCTGAACGGATACTAAACATTTGTATTTCGAGACCTTTGCAATAGAAAATTTAAAATATACATAGAAGCAGTACGCGACTTCTTATTTAACAGATAATGGTATCCAATTTACCAACAAATCAAAAGATAAGTATGCCGGTATGCATATTTTTGATCGTGTTTGTTATGAACAAGCTATTGAACATAGACTAACAAAAATTAGCCATCCATGGACGAATGGACAAGTAGAACGTATGAATCGTACTATTAAAGAGGCAACTGTAAAACGCTATTATTATGAAAATCACGAGCAATTTAAACAACATTTATATGATTTTGTTAACGCATACAATTTTGCTAAAAAGCTTAAAACACTTAAAGGCTTAACCCCTTACGAATTTATTATGAAAAAATGGGAAAAGGAATCTGATAAATTTATTACTAAACCAAACCACTACAATATGGGACTAAACAATTCACATAGTGAACAGTTGTAGTTACCAAAATTGCTTAGTATAACTAAGGCTTATACCAAAAAGTTCAATCTTTTCACCTATATTTTCTATCGGTTGTTGGTAAAGCTTGAAACTCATATTGTGCGCTTTTGAAATTTGATAAGAAATTTCCCAATCATTGAACAGATTAGAATATCTGCCAAATGCACTTGAAAGTTTAAGGTGGTTTGATAAAAATAGATAACTAACTTTAATTTTTGTTTTTTGCAATGGATGTGTTTCTTCATTTTTTTTCCATGCATTAATATCTAAATCAGTTTCTATCTCTATGTTTGTCCAATTTTGTATTTGCTGAGCAATTAAATCATTTATACTAGCGCTTAGGGCGTCCCAGCCGTTTATGTTTTTAACGTCATACACTTTTTTAGCTATCAATAGGCTTAAAATTTGTTTGTTAAGATAATTTTTATCTAATAATGCCTGCGAATAACATTCTTCTAATTTTGTATTGATCTGAGCATTTACGCTTTTTAATGGAAATCTAATCCCATAGATAATAGAAGGGTTGACTAATTTGCCATAGGCAGAAAGGGAAATTTCTACTTGAACGGATTCCTTATCATTCCTTTCCTCGGAAGGGTCTGCTATAAATGCCATCTGTTTGTAAGTTGCTTTAATATCCACAATGCCTTCTTGCGGGTAACCATTAAAGGTTACTTGACTATTGGGTGTAATAGTAAATGTTTTTTGAATTAAATTATAAACTGAAACAGTACAAGTACCACTTTTGAAGCGGTAATTACCCAGTAGATAAGGCTTGCGATTGGTACCTATTTCTAATTGAATATTTCCTTCCCCCGTGCCTTGTATCATATCGTTACTATTGTAAGAGCCAAATAATACCTTAGTCTTTACATTCGGTAGTATGGTTAAACCCAGTATCAATTTTACAGCTGCTTTATCTTGATATGGATCTTTTATAGATAACTGATTGGATGGCTTATGCTCCTTGTTATATATAAACCGTACCAGTTGGGTTGTGTTTTCTATGTTTTCTTTATCATGTGTAATAATGGTAAAAGTACCTTTATGGGTTTTCGCATGCATATGAATGATTACATCCTTAATAGGTCCTTGTATTTGTACCGTTCCAGAGGCATATATATTTCCATAAAAATCAATATTATCTGATTGGCTGGTATTGAGCAGATGCAGCTGTTCTACTTTGCCCGAAAGCATCAAAGGGAATCCATTTTGTATGCCAATAGTTCCAGATAAATGGGCATGGCCTTTTTGAGCATCTTGCAAATAGAGTTGGTTAATATATAATACGTTCTGGTTGGCTTTTATCTCTCCAGTGACTTGGTACAGGGTATTTAGGTAGTTAATTTTAAGTTGTCCTTTGTCTATGGTGGCTTTACCATTTAGCTTCGGTTCATTTAGACTACCTGTTACTTGAAAATTTCCATTTATTTCCCCCTTGATTTCTGAGCATACAGATGTAACCAAGGGATTGAGTAGGTAAAGATCCATTTTGTTGAATCCAACGGAAATATTTAGGTTATCTTGTTGTTTTTCCGGGTAATAATAACCATGCACTTGTAATAGTTGCTGTCCTGCTTTTTGTAGCATGCCCCCTAGGGTTAGTTTATTTTCCGATGAATCCCAATCTACCTTTGTAGTAAAAGAACCTATCGGATGATTTTTAATGGTGCATTCTTTTAGGCTTAATGTACCTGTTGTAATAAAATGACCTTTTCGAAGATAAGCCAGTAGTTGCGCATCCATAGTTCCAGCCCCTTGCACTGCTTCTAAAAAATGGTCTACCGTAAGATTGCGTATAGTACAATGCAAGGGATTGTCTGTAGATTCAGAAAGTTTACCCCCAATAAAGAGCCCTTCATTTCCAGATGCTATAGATAAATTTCCAATGTCTATTGCTGTTTTAGAAATAACGCTGGTTTGTTCCGTTTGTATAGTCCATATTTTACCGTGAGTCTTTAAGCAGGAAGGCAGCAGATCAATGTATATGGCGTCTTGCATAAGCGTTCCAGAGCATTTTAAAGATAGTGTACTATGATGCGGTTGGCAAGATAATGTATTTGACATAGTAAATGTATTTTTGTCTATTAGCAGCTGGAGAGCTAGATGATCTGTTTGTATTTTTTTATTCCAGTTTAGCTTTTCTGAGGAGAAATTCAACCGAACAAGTCGCTTGATATGATTGGTTAAATGGTTAATCGTTAAATGTATTTTTGTCTTTTCTAAACTCAGCTGTTTAAAACAGATAGTTGATGCCGTAGGCAGCTCTAAGGAAAAATAATACGCATGATCGTAGCGCAGTTGACCCAAAAAAGTGGTCTCAGGAGATATATATAAATCAGTATAAAACCAATTTAATAGAGCGGATACCTTTTTACAGTTGATGGTGTAATGTATACTAAACTTAGTGGGTATAGTTGCCTGGTCTGCTCGATTGGTGAGGTCTGCTACATCTCTAATGGACATTAAATGCTTTATATGACTGCCTAGTCCCTCAGGGGTAAATACCCCTTTTAGCCTACAGTCCATAAATGGAGAGGTTAGGGTTAATATATTTTCCTCTCCATTTTGCGCTGAACCTATGGTTATTTGTTTCAAAATTATTTTTTTTTCCAATGCCTGAATGTTGCATTGGTTAAAAATGAGCGTTCCTTGCGGAAAATTGCTTAGAATATTATGGAGCGAGCCTCCCCTCTAGCCTCCCCTCTAGCCTCCCCTCTAGCCTCCCCTCTAGCCTCCCCTCTAGCTTCAGCTTCTATCGCTCTAGCTTCAGCTTCTATCGCTCTGGCTTCGGCTGCTATCATTTCTTGTTTGAATTGTTTATTCTTATAATCTTCAACAGCCCTATTGTCCATGACACGCTTTATCTCCTGATCATAAGTCAACAGCTCCAATTCTGTCCAGTTATACTGATTAAGTTCCTCATAAGCGCGCTCTATTACTGCATCAGAACCTATCATTTTCCGTAAATCAGCTTCACTGGTTTCATCTGCATGCTTAAAGAAATAACACCATTTTTCAACTAAGTTGGTAAGTAAACTTATATCCGTAATTTTAAACTTAGGCAATTCTATAAACGTAAAAGAAAAATCTTTTAAATCATGTGCATAGCTATATCGATCTAAAATAATATGATCTGATTTGTAAAAAACCTTATCTTTAAATATAATATTATCGATAATAGCTATAAATATTACTGCTTTTAGATCAACATACCTCGCGCCTTCTTCCTTGCCTTTATTTAGCTGACGGGAATACGCTTTAGCTGCATAATACTGGGCACGCTTCTCAAAACCCTCTTGGGGGGATACCTGCATCTCTACTATGATCTGTGTGCCATCTTCGTTTTTACACAAAACATCTACTATACTTTGTTTTTTAGAGGCAATCTCTGGGTCTTGAATGGTAGATAGAAAAGTTACTTCTTTGATGATATCTGTTCCTTTTAACTCCAATATATCATTAATAAAATGGATAAGAATATCCTTATTCTTTTCACTACCAAATATTCTACGAAATGCAATATCGTTTTTAGGATCTAAAAATTTTGAAATAGGCATAATAGTTACATTAACAATGTTAGATTACATGCATACTTAACATAAATCTAAATGAATTTAATATTTCTGAATGAGTTAACCAAGTGAAACTATCACGCATCACATGGGTTGTACCAAACCTTATGCTGAACAAAAAATAACACTAGAAAAATAGAAAAATTATACGCTCGATCTGTTGCAACGGCCTCTATAATATATAATATAATATAAAACGCACGTAAGATTAGGAAATAATCGTAAAAAAGGCTAACATGCTTTACGTATTCTTAACTTATTCCCTTAACTTATTCCCTTATATTATTGCATTCAATCTTTTTTGTATTTTCTGTGTTGCATAAAAAGCTTTTTTTACTGGATGGCCTATCGCTCATTTATAGAGCCCATTTTGCCTTTGATAAAGCAGCCATTACGACCGCCCATGGCGTTAAAACAGGAGCTATACTAGGTTTCGTACAAACATTGGTAGCCGTTCTTCAAAAAGAAGTACCCACCCATCTAGTAGTTGCTTTTGATTCAAAAGAAAAAAATTTCCGGCATGCACTATTTCCAGCTTATAAATCGCACCGGCAAACCCAACCAGAAGATATCTCCATAGCCATTTCCTATATCAAAAATATCCTGGATGCGTTTGGTATTGCAGTGGTGGAATGCATCGGATACGAAGCAGATGATCTACTGGGTACATTGGCAAAAAAAGCGGCATCTATAGGATTTACCAGCTATATTATGTCTACAGACAAAGACTTAGCTCAAATAGTGCAGGATAATATCTACCTCTATAAACCTGGTAGCAACGGCCAAAAAGAGATCGTACTAGGTAAAAAGGAAATTTTAGCGCAATGGCATATCACTAGACCAGAGCAAGTATGCGATATTTTAGCCCTACAAGGAGATGCCAGTGACTTTATTCCTGGTATTCCCTCTATTGGAAAAAAAACAGCTCAAAAGCTTATACAAACATTTGACAATCTAGAAAATCTATTGAAAAATAGCCATCAGCTAACGGGCAAATTGAAAGAAAAGGTTATACAATACGCTAGCCAAGGTATACTGTCTAAACAACTCGCTACCATTTGTACAGATGTACCGATAACGCTAGACCTAGAAAAGTGTAGCTACCACGGTCCCAATAGGGAAAAATTAGAGCCTTTATTAACTACACTGGAATTTAGGCAATTAAAAAAAAGGTTACTGGGACTAACAACAGATCTACCTATCCAAAAGCCCCCAGTTAACCATTTATTATAGCCAATGGGAATAATACATATAGCCTGCAAAACAAAGTCAAAAATATTCGTTCACTTGCGTGGCAGAAATGTTTTTAATATTAATTACTAAATCACTTATTACTTTTTTTAGTAAATTGCAAATATTACAGGTCTGTCACAGACACTTATATGGTTACTTTTAAAGTATATATGTGAATGATAACGTAAGTATACATGTGAATGGATAGTGTAAATTTTATATCATTGTACCGAAACGGTACCATTGGAATGGTATATTGGCTTATGTAAACGATCAATAATCCATACCTTATAAAACAAAATTTTCAATTATGTTGCTAACACAGAACAATTTTTTACAGCGTTTCTTATCTGGTCTCTTTTTTACGCCTGTTGTTATTTTTGCCATTTTTTGGTCACCATGGACCTATTTTTTCCTATTTTTTTATGTAATGGGGCTTTCTATGTTAGAATTTTACAAACTTATTAAGCAAGCTCATGTAGCTCCTATGCGTATATATGGCATTGGGCTCGGTCTATTGTGCTATACGATAACCTTTACCTATTATTTGCAGCATGATTTTTCTTCAATAATAGGCTATTGTGCTATGCCACTCATCGCCTTAATCTATATAGCCGCTCTCTATAGCCGCAAGCCTACAAATCCTTTCTTAGATATAGCAGCTACTTTTTTGGGTATTGTTTATATTGCGTTGCCCTGTAGTATATTGCATGGCTTAGCTTTTTTTAATGGAAGTTACTCATACCAATTAATATTAGGATTACTTCTGATTGTTTGGAGCCAGGATGTGGGAGCCTATCTAGTAGGATCAACGATCGGAAAAATTAAACTTTTCGAACGTATCTCTCCCCAAAAAACATGGGAAGGTGTAGGGGGCGGGGCTTTATTTGCCATAGTGGTTAGCTATATGGTTGCATATTTTCTTACTATTATACCGCTATGGCAATGGCTCTCGATCGCGGTAATCACCATTTTTACAGGCAGCTATGGAGACTTAGTGGCCTCGCTGCTCAAAAGAAGTGTGGATGCTAAAAATTCTAGTGAAATGATTCCAGGACATGGCGGAATTTTGGATAAAATTGATAGCCTGCTGCTAACCATTCCTGCCGTAGTAACATTTTTGAAAATCAGTAAATTATGTGGATAAACGCAACACTTTCTATTATAGATTTTAATTCTTTATAATTAATGAAAATACATAAAGAAGGCAAAGGAATTTTACTATGGACGCCTGTTGTGCTATTACTTATTTATTATAGTATTCATACCAAAGCGGCATTCAGTTACTACCAATCTATAGGCGTCGCCGTAGTGAGTGCTGCCTTTTATTTTTGGCTAATCTATTTTTTTAGGGACCCCTATCGTATTATTCATCTAAAAGATCAATATATATTGGGACCAGCAGATGGTAAGGTACTTAGCATTCAGACCATATATGAAGGGGAATACCTACGAGAGGATCGGTTGAAAATCAGCATATTTATGTCTCCCTTTAACGTACATGTCAATCGATTCCCTATGTCAGGAAAGATTGTTTTTTTTAAATATCACCCCGGAAAGCATTTAGTTGCCTTCCATCCAAAAGCCAGTACGCATAATGAAAGAACTACTGTTGTAATTGAAAATGACGAGGGACAACAAATTCTTTTTAAACAAATAGCGGGTTTTATAGCACGTCGCATTAAGTTTTATTTTAAAGAAGGGGATGAAGTTCAACAGGGTGAAAAATGTGGTTTTATTAAATTCGGCTCAAGGATGGAAGTCTATGTACCCTTAGATGCGGATATTAAAGTAGCGGTGGGGGATAAAGTAAAAGGAGGTATTACGGTTTTAGCCAAAATATAGCTTGTATGCGTAGCTCCGTAACGGTTCGCTTTGCCCCTAGCCCAACAGGTGCCTTGCATATGGGTAGTATAAGAACCGCTCTCTATAATTATCTTTTGGCAAAAAAAGAGGGAGGACTATTTATATTGCGTATCGAAGATACCGACCAAAAACGGTTTGTCCCTAGTGCAGAACAATATATTTTAGAAAGTTTGCGTTGGCTAGGCATTTTCCCAGATGAAAGTCCAACGCAAGGAAATGGATTTAGCTCTTATAAACAGTCTGAACGCATGGATATCTATANNCGAAGCCATGCGTGAACGTCTTAAGGCGGCAAAAATAGTTAGCCCCCAATATAATGCCGTAAGTCGCGCAGGTATGAAAAATGGGCTGACGATGCCTGTAGAGCAGGTACAAGAATGGATAAGGACAGGTAAACCCTATGTTGTTCGTCTAAAAATGCCACATAAAACAGAGATCCGTTTCCACGACGTGATTCGTGGTTGGGTAAAAGTAAATACTTCCGTTTTG
This sequence comes from Candidatus Cardinium hertigii, assembly GCF_003788695.1. Next base: position 35,370 of record NZ_RARA01000022.1, on the reverse strand, counting down.
GATGATAAAGTGTTGATGAAATCTGATGGCCTCCCTACCTACCATTTTGCCAATGTAGTAGACGACTATCTAATGAAGATCACCCATGTAATCCGTGGAGAAGAATGGCTACCCTCCACTCCCATGCATGTACTACTATACCGCTACTTAGGTTGGACGGACTATATGCCCCAATTTATACATCTACCGCTATTATTAGCCCCAAATGGAAAAGGGAAATTAAGTAAACGTCATGCCCATGAATATGGGTTTCCTGCATTCCCTATTGCTTGGCATGCTCCAGATCTTACCGTTAGCAACGGATTTAGAGAACAAGGATATCTGCCGGAAGCATTATTAAACTTCCTTGCTTTGTTGGGATGGAATCCAGGCACAAACCAAGAAATATTTACTAAAGAAGAATTGATAGCAGCTTTTTCGCTAGAACGACTAGGGAAATCTGCTGCTGTGTTTGATATAGCTAAAGCCAACTGGTTTAACCAGCAACATATTAAAAAGCTAACGAAAACTGTTTGGGCCAGCTATTTTATAGCAGAAGCTGCCAAAGATCATATACAGTGTAGCGAAAAAGAGGCAATGGCCATTTGTACGCTTGTAAAAGACAGTATTACTTTTCCACAAGATTTCTGGGCAGAAGGTAGTTATTTCTTATGTGATCCGATTGGCTATAACTCAGATTTTTTACAAAAAAAGTGGAACCCACACAGCAAATCGGTAATGCTTTGCTTCACAAATAGCCTTCTTGCCCTAACCGAATGGAATCAGCATAACCTTAAACAGCTGCTTCAAGAAGCGGTATACACGCACCATAGCACAATGGGTAGCATAATGCCACTATTGCGCATTGTGCTTACAGGGCGCACGACTGGGCCAGATCTTATGGAAATTATAGTATTATTGGGTAAGGATACTACCCATAAAAGACTCACTACTTTTTTAGAAAAAGTGAAAACATAACCCCATGTGCATTTGCATAGTAGCCTATCTGCTTTCTGCTTTACCCCTGCGTTTATTATATCTTATTTCAGACCTATTGTTTATAGTTATTTACTACTTAGTAGGTTATAGGAAAAAAATAGTAGCGCAAAACTTACAAAATGCCTTTGCTACGAAAACAGCTCAAGAACACAAGCAAATAGCAAAGGCTTTTTACCAATATCTATGTGATCTATTTGTAGAACATATCAAAGCTTTAACCATAACTCCACAGGAACTCTTGCAACACGTTACCGTTAGCAATAGGGAAATATTAGAAAATAAACAAGGAAAATCCATTCTACTCGTTTCTGGCCATTTTGGCAATTGGGAATGGATCGCCCATGCACTTGCGCTACAAACATTTTATACGATATGTGCAGGCTATCAGCCATTGCATCATAAAGGCATAGACCAGCTAGTAATGCGTTTAAGAACACGTTTTCAACGAAAAGCAATACAAAATATTGCCTTATTAAAGTATATGCTAACGTATCAAGGACCTCCCCAGGCCATAGCATGGCTAATAGACCAAGCACCCCTGCGCAAAGAACATGGCTATTGGACTACTTTTTTAGCCCAGCCGACGGCTGTTTCCCTAACGATTGCTAGGCTAGCACAAAAGTGTAACCTACCTATTTTTTATGTGCAAATACATCAAATGCAACGAGGGCAATACCAAGCAAAACTCATTTTACTTACAAAAGATCCGGCTAGCCTATCTGTAGAAGAAATTGCAGAACTATATACCAGAAGATTAGAAAAGGATATTTTAGAAAATCCAGCTCTTTGGCTTTGGTCCCATAGAAGATGGAAATAGGATTCTTTATTACTTTTTTATCAAGCAAAAAAGTAATATAAAAATATTGTAAGTATCCGTTCACTCAATGGCGTCAACTTAAGGGAATTCATGATTAGCAGACCCTCCTAAAGACATGATGCCGTTTAGGTTTATCCACCTTGTCACGACTATATAATCGTCCGGGTCGAATTTTTACTTTAGCTCGTATGCACACTCTATCAAAGAGTTTCTGAAAGCTTTTAGTTGAGCACTTCCCAATCAGCACTTGATGCATTTTTTGACGCATCACACCAAACAAAACTGAAAAATTCAAACGATACTCATATTTGCTCTGGTTTCCAAGGACCTTGAGTATCACACATATGCAGTGCCAATAAATTACACATTACTAAATGAGCCCAAAATTCCTGTAATACAGCTTCTAAATATATACCAGAAAAATTCTCTAGTTCTGCACTTATCTTTAATCGTTTATAACACTCTTCTATATGCCACCTCAAAGCATAAACTTTANTTTTTTCCCTTTAGGACATCTAGGAGTAGGTGTAATAGAGGCATCGATAATTGCACCATGTTGCACTAATACACCATGATTAGATAGTTGATTATTAATGTTTTTCAATAACCTCTCTAGTGCCTTCTTCTTTGTAAGGACAGTCCTAAATCTGCTTAATACACTATGGTCGGGAACCGAACTGTCCATCGAAATACCACAAAATCTGCTAAAAGTTATACGATCGTTTACTTCTTCTTCTACTTGATAGTCACTCAGTCCATACCATGTCTGAAGTAAGAGCATTTTAAATAAAAGTAGGGGACTATAGGCGGGTTTGCCTGATAAACGTAAGCTTTTAGGATAATAAAGGCGAAGTTCTTTTTCAACCGATAACCAATCAATTATATTGGTTATTTGATCAAAAAAGATATGTTTACATTTACGTTTACTTGCTGAAATATCTGCTAAACTTAATTGACCACTTGATTGGATTGCCATAACTATACATTAGTAATAATTCTAAAAAATTAAACCTTAAAAACTTAAGTTAAGTTAACGATTTTCTGAATAATGGGAAAGTGGAGTATTGATGAATAAGTTTAATTGTCTATTGCAACGGCCTCATATTGATAATTAGCTTTGATATGCATACTTTCCAATAATAGATCCAGTAAAGAGGTGTGTTGCCTGGTTATACATATTTTATGATTAAAACATTTTTTAGTTTCAAGGGCGGTAATAATAGGGGCGAGCTTTATAGCTTCAGGTCTGGTTCCTATTACGATCATTATGGTTTTCATTTCGGAAATAGGCCAGCAAAATCAAGAAAAATCTTTTTTTGCAACAAATGGGTGGGGATATCTAAAAATATATCATGCGTAACTAAAAGCACGATCATATCTACTGCTATTAGAAGATCATTGATGGGTTCTATACCGTTAACATAGGAATAAATAGCCACAATATAAAATACTATACAGTCCCTGCCAGATACATCT
>NZ_RARA01000022.1:31299-32093 GCF_003788695.1 Candidatus Cardinium hertigii | reverse complement strand
AATTATATTGGTGATTTGATCAAAAAAGATATGTTTACATTTACGTTTACTTGCTGAAATATCTGCTAAACTTAATTGACCACTTGATTGGATTGCCATAACTATACAATTAATAATAATTCTAAAAAAATAAACACCGAAAACTCATGTTAAGTTAACTATTTTTTCAATGAGGGGAAAGTGGATTATTTATGATTAAATTTAATTGTCTATTGCAACGGCCTCAAAGAGTTTCTGAAAGCTTTTAGTTGAGCACTTCCCAATCAGCACTTGATGCATTTTTTGACGCATCACACCAAACAAAACTGAAAAATTCAAACGATACTCATTTATTTGCTCTGGTTTCCAAGGACCTTGAGCATCACACATATGCAGTGCCAATAAATTACACATTACTAAATGAGCCCAAAATTCCTGTAATACAGCTTCTAAATATATACCAGAAAAATTCTCTAGTGCTGCACTTATCTTTAATCGTTTATAACACTCTTCTATATGCCACCTCAAAGCATAAACTTTACTAATGCTTTCCAGCGTAAATTGTGCTCTGTCAAAAAGTGAAGTAACCAAAACTTCTCTTTTGCCATTGGATAACATAAACGCTACGACTCTTACTTTCTGGCTGATAGTTTTATCCTTATTTTCTAGAACTAGATCAAAATCTGATTCGCCCGATACAACCCGTTCCCATAGCTTAGTATAATTTTTTCCTTGTACACGAAAAATAAAATCTGTTTGACATGCATAATGTTGTTTGATAAACTTTACTGAAGTATAACCACGATCATAGATAC
>NZ_RARA01000022.1:0-31293 GCF_003788695.1 Candidatus Cardinium hertigii | reverse complement strand
CTTTTCAAAGACGAAGGAACGGTTGCTGAACGGATACTAAACATTTGTATTTCGAGACCTTTGCAATAGAAAATTTAAAATATACATAGAAGCAGTACGCGACTTCTTATTTAACAGATAATGGTATCCAATTTACCAACAAATCAAAAGATAAGTATGCCGGTATGCATATTTTTGATCGTGTTTGTTATGAACAAGCTATTGAACATAGACTAACAAAAATTAGCCATCCATGGACGAATGGACAAGTAGAACGTATGAATCGTACTATTAAAGAGGCAACTGTAAAACGCTATTATTATGAAAATCACGAGCAATTTAAACAACATTTATATGATTTTGTTAACGCATACAATTTTGCTAAAAAGCTTAAAACACTTAAAGGCTTAACCCCTTACGAATTTATTATGAAAAAATGGGAAAAGGAATCTGATAAATTTATTACTAAACCAAACCACTACAATATGGGACTAAACAATTCACATAGTGAACAGTTGTAGTTACCAAAATTGCTTAGTATAACTAAGGCTTATACCAAAAAGTTCAATCTTTTCACCTATATTTTCTATCGGTTGTTGGTAAAGCTTGAAACTCATATTGTGCGCTTTTGAAATTTGATAAGAAATTTCCCAATCATTGAACAGATTAGAATATCTGCCAAATGCACTTGAAAGTTTAAGGTGGTTTGATAAAAATAGATAACTAACTTTAATTTTTGTTTTTTGCAATGGATGTGTTTCTTCATTTTTTTTCCATGCATTAATATCTAAATCAGTTTCTATCTCTATGTTTGTCCAATTTTGTATTTGCTGAGCAATTAAATCATTTATACTAGCGCTTAGGGCGTCCCAGCCGTTTATGTTTTTAACGTCATACACTTTTTTAGCTATCAATAGGCTTAAAATTTGTTTGTTAAGATAATTTTTATCTAATAATGCCTGCGAATAACATTCTTCTAATTTTGTATTGATCTGAGCATTTACGCTTTTTAATGGAAATCTAATCCCATAGATAATAGAAGGGTTGACTAATTTGCCATAGGCAGAAAGGGAAATTTCTACTTGAACGGATTCCTTATCATTCCTTTCCTCGGAAGGGTCTGCTATAAATGCCATCTGTTTGTAAGTTGCTTTAATATCCACAATGCCTTCTTGCGGGTAACCATTAAAGGTTACTTGACTATTGGGTGTAATAGTAAATGTTTTTTGAATTAAATTATAAACTGAAACAGTACAAGTACCACTTTTGAAGCGGTAATTACCCAGTAGATAAGGCTTGCGATTGGTACCTATTTCTAATTGAATATTTCCTTCCCCCGTGCCTTGTATCATATCGTTACTATTGTAAGAGCCAAATAATACCTTAGTCTTTACATTCGGTAGTATGGTTAAACCCAGTATCAATTTTACAGCTGCTTTATCTTGATATGGATCTTTTATAGATAACTGATTGGATGGCTTATGCTCCTTGTTATATATAAACCGTACCAGTTGGGTTGTGTTTTCTATGTTTTCTTTATCATGTGTAATAATGGTAAAAGTACCTTTATGGGTTTTCGCATGCATATGAATGATTACATCCTTAATAGGTCCTTGTATTTGTACCGTTCCAGAGGCATATATATTTCCATAAAAATCAATATTATCTGATTGGCTGGTATTGAGCAGATGCAGCTGTTCTACTTTGCCCGAAAGCATCAAAGGGAATCCATTTTGTATGCCAATAGTTCCAGATAAATGGGCATGGCCTTTTTGAGCATCTTGCAAATAGAGTTGGTTAATATATAATACGTTCTGGTTGGCTTTTATCTCTCCAGTGACTTGGTACAGGGTATTTAGGTAGTTAATTTTAAGTTGTCCTTTGTCTATGGTGGCTTTACCATTTAGCTTCGGTTCATTTAGACTACCTGTTACTTGAAAATTTCCATTTATTTCCCCCTTGATTTCTGAGCATACAGATGTAACCAAGGGATTGAGTAGGTAAAGATCCATTTTGTTGAATCCAACGGAAATATTTAGGTTATCTTGTTGTTTTTCCGGGTAATAATAACCATGCACTTGTAATAGTTGCTGTCCTGCTTTTTGTAGCATGCCCCCTAGGGTTAGTTTATTTTCCGATGAATCCCAATCTACCTTTGTAGTAAAAGAACCTATCGGATGATTTTTAATGGTGCATTCTTTTAGGCTTAATGTACCTGTTGTAATAAAATGACCTTTTCGAAGATAAGCCAGTAGTTGCGCATCCATAGTTCCAGCCCCTTGCACTGCTTCTAAAAAATGGTCTACCGTAAGATTGCGTATAGTACAATGCAAGGGATTGTCTGTAGATTCAGAAAGTTTACCCCCAATAAAGAGCCCTTCATTTCCAGATGCTATAGATAAATTTCCAATGTCTATTGCTGTTTTAGAAATAACGCTGGTTTGTTCCGTTTGTATAGTCCATATTTTACCGTGAGTCTTTAAGCAGGAAGGCAGCAGATCAATGTATATGGCGTCTTGCATAAGCGTTCCAGAGCATTTTAAAGATAGTGTACTATGATGCGGTTGGCAAGATAATGTATTTGACATAGTAAATGTATTTTTGTCTATTAGCAGCTGGAGAGCTAGATGATCTGTTTGTATTTTTTTATTCCAGTTTAGCTTTTCTGAGGAGAAATTCAACCGAACAAGTCGCTTGATATGATTGGTTAAATGGTTAATCGTTAAATGTATTTTTGTCTTTTCTAAACTCAGCTGTTTAAAACAGATAGTTGATGCCGTAGGCAGCTCTAAGGAAAAATAATACGCATGATCGTAGCGCAGTTGACCCAAAAAAGTGGTCTCAGGAGATATATATAAATCAGTATAAAACCAATTTAATAGAGCGGATACCTTTTTACAGTTGATGGTGTAATGTATACTAAACTTAGTGGGTATAGTTGCCTGGTCTGCTCGATTGGTGAGGTCTGCTACATCTCTAATGGACATTAAATGCTTTATATGACTGCCTAGTCCCTCAGGGGTAAATACCCCTTTTAGCCTACAGTCCATAAATGGAGAGGTTAGGGTTAATATATTTTCCTCTCCATTTTGCGCTGAACCTATGGTTATTTGTTTCAAAATTATTTTTTTTTCCAATGCCTGAATGTTGCATTGGTTAAAAATGAGCGTTCCTTGCGGAAAATTGCTTAGAATATTATGGAGCGTTAATGAAAATTGTGTATTTACTTCTAATGGAAATGCCATCAAACCCAGTTTGGATAGATGCATTTGTGCTACTATTCCATTTGCTTGTAAGTTTTTTTTGGGCCCAAAATGATAATTTCCTGCTATCGTTAGCTTTGCACTGGGATCTTTGCTATTTACATTAAATGCCATTATGGTATTAGAAATAGTACAAGATGCCTCTATCCCTATATAATCATAAGTAGCGGTCTTGAGTTCTGTTATGTTGGCTGTTGCATTTAGGGTGCTACGTTGTATACTGCCTCCTTGCCCCTGTATGGAAACTTCTGCCGAAATAGCGGTAATAGGGAGCATAGGCAGAAGCGCGTTGAGGGCTACCCGATGCAGCGTTATGTTACCAACATAGGTTAAATTTTGTAGATTTGCACTTAAATTTTCTAGGATGAGATCTGTATGTACAGCTCCTATAGGGGTGGTGATATGCCCAGCTAGCTTAGCTTTTTGGCTATTACCCATAAGCGTTGTATTGGTTAAACCTATGTATGGTAATTCAGTTAAGTAGGGATCTATTTTTAACGTTTGTGGTAGGTGTGGTCGTAAGTCATTTATATAGCATAAGCCGTTATTAACCAGTATATTAACTACCATTTGTTTATTAATTTCGTTGCAGCACCCTGTACTCTCAAAGTAGCTATTTGATGCGCCAAAGGTAAGCTTACAGTCTTTCCATGCCATAGATTGGGGCGTTAAGGAAATTACGCCATCAAGTTTATATAACATATCCACCCCCTTAAAAAAATCCGAAAATTGATCTAATTCAATTGAAGATAAGCTTGTTTCATTTAAAGTAGCTTCTAATATCATATTTTCTTGATCAGAAAAAATGTCAAGATGCTTGGTATTACGCAACTCGAAATCGCCCTGCAGGCAGCTATGCTTGGTAAGCAATTGGCATTCTTTAAATAGGATATTATGGGAAGTGATACGAAATTTTGTAATAAAGCTTTTTAACTCGAAGGGTAGGACATTGGTAGCTTTATAAGTAAGAGAGGTGATGCTGCCTGCGTTAAGATGGGTAGAGGAGAAGAGATTTTTTATATGTAGATCTATTTTTTCTACCGTAATAGTTTGTTTTTTTCTTTGATTATAGTAGTGTAAATTGCAATCATTTAGTTGCAATGCTCGTATAGAGAGGTCTGTGGTTGTGGCTGGTATATAGGGTAAGATAACGTTGGTATAAAAGGTTGCTATATTCAAATCTTGCGTACTATTTTCTTCTAAATAAAGCTGTATACCAGATACTGAAATGGAATCGATCATATCTGCTTTTAGCAGCATTAAGCTCAATAGATGGAAGCTACCATTGCATTCGTTAATGGTAAATAAGGGTTTTTGTTGGGGGTCTGTAACCGTTATACCTCTTAATACAATATGCTGTAGCCAGGTTAGCCGCATCGTGTCACATGTGATATGATATTTTGTTGTGCTATGTAGATAATTAAGCGTTTTACCGAGTAGTGATTGCTGTACCGCTGGCAGATGTAATATCGCTACAATAGCCATCGTTAGTAGCGCAATAGTGCACAATATATTTCGAAGTGGCTTTATAAGCCACGTTTGTATTATGCTAAAATATTTGTCTAACTTTTTCATGGCCAAGGAAGTAACAAATGTGATTTGGTAAAAACCAGCCAGCTTGTGGCACATCATAAAGGTATAATGGCTTTGGTTTAAATCCAATCTCGAATGCATGTTAAGCTTATAAATCAGAGAATGGATTTGTGCTTTTCTCTGTTTCCTTATAGGGTGCTATTGAACTTTCTGAAAAAATTTGTTTAACTGTTCAAATATCCTGTATATTTGGATAGTACAGTTTTTAGCTCCTTTACCTAGTCTAAAGGATGTAGACCATTGTCTAGTATAGACATACAATAACATAAATGTAGAAAAGCAGTATTTTTAACTTGCTATAATTTATACTTTAGACCATCAAACATATTTGCGCCCAGCATGGAAAAAATGGAATCAATATACAGTAATCTAGAAGATGGTATTTTAACCATTACGTTTAAAGGTGATTCAAAATCTTCTACTATAACAGAAAAAAGCCTTAGTGAATTGCGGAGTGCCATTCAAGAAGTTTATGACCATGACAAGATAGAAGGAGTGATTATTACTGGAGAAGGAGAAGAAATCTTCTCATTAGGAACAGATGTTGCTGAATTGATAAAGTTAAGTGAATTAAATGCAAGAAAGTTTGCAGAAAATGGTCAAGAGGTATGTTCTTTTATAGAAAATTGTCCCAAGCCTATTTTAGCTGCTATTAACGGTTGTGCTTTGGGTTCTGGCTTCGAATTAGCATTGGCTTGCCATTTTCGGCTTGCTTCTGAAAATGTTTTTTTTGCTTTTCCAGAAATCGCCTACGGCATTATTCCTGGTTTTGGAGGCACCCAACGGTTAACAAAATTATTAGGTAAAACTAAAGCATTAGAATATCTGATGACCGGAAAACGTATTAATGCAGAATATGCGGAACAGATAGGGCTAGTGAGCGAAGTGGTGAGCTACAAGGAAGAAATGTTAAAAAAAGCTAAAAAATGGCTTATGGCTATTGTAAATAATGCAGATGTGGCATTGGGTATGTTGGTAGCTTGTGTGAATGCGGCTGAAAACCCAGATGAAAATGGCTTTCAAACAGAAGCAAATGGCTTTGCCAATTGTTTTAAAATAGTAGAACTTAAGGAAAATCTATTAAAAATAATTGATAAAAAAGTGCTTTTAAAATAATAGGGCCACTTAAAACATGGCGCAAAGGCTGGCTCACCATATGGCTGCAAGGGTCGAATCATAACATGATACAAGAGTTGCTTGCCAGTATCTGCATCTACTGCCATAACCTAATTATAAGCTTTTATTAAAAAGTGTGCTACTATTGCAGTTGCAGTTTACGTCATAGGTTTTAGATTATGGAATATAAATATGATAGCTAATATTTTTTTTGTAACTTCGTTTCTTTATTTTACTATAGATTAAGATACGTTTAGTTTATAAAGTTGTGTTATAGAAGTCGTATATTTTTAATTTTTTAACCACGCAATAATAAAACTTAGATTTAGAGGTTTTCTCCTAATTTTAGCTATTGTTACGTAACAATAAACAATACCTCACCTTTATGAATACAAGAGAAGGCGCTTTGAACTGGGATCAATATGATAATGCTGGCAAGCCAGCCAGTCTATATACAGATCAAGAAAGACAAGATCTTACTGACGCATACAAGGCTACTCTAAGCTCTATCAATCAGTATGAAGTAGTCAAAGGAACGGTTATAAGCGTAACTCCCAGAGATATTATCGTTAGTGTGGGATACAAATCGGATGGTTTAATTTCTGCTTCCGAATTTAGAGATCTACCTGAATTAAAAACAGGTGATGAAGTGGAGGTATATATAGAAGAAACAGAAAATGCCCAGGGCCAATTAGTACTATCCCGCAAAAAAGCAAAATTGGTAAGAGCATGGGAGAAAATACAACATGCTTTAGAGCATGGCGAAGTGTTGGAAGGATGCGTCAAACGCAGAACAAAAGGTGGATTAATTGTAGAAGTTTGTGATATTGAAACTTTTTTGCCTGGTTCTCAGATTGACATCAGACCTGTTTTAGATTTTGATGTTTTCGTAGGCAAAACCATTGATGTAGCTGTTATTAAAATCAATCATACCAATGACAACGTAGTGGTTTCTCACAAAGCACTGATCGAGAAAAAATTAGAGGGACAAAAACTCGAAATCATGAGTAACCTAGAAAAAGGCCAAATCCTGGAGGGTTATATTAAAAACATGACGAAATTTGGGGCTTTCATTGATCTAGGGGGCATAGACGGGTTACTGCATATTACTGATATTTCGTGGGGTAGAGTTGCCCATCCAGAAGAGATATTCACGCTTGGTCAACAAGTACGTGTAGTGGTAACAGGCTTTAATGAAGATAAGAAGCGTATTTCTTTGGGCATGAAACAACTTCAGGACCATCCGTGGGATCTGCTTCCAGATACTATACAAGTAGGATCTACCGTTAAAGGTAAAATAACCAATATTGCCGACTATGGTCTTTTTATAGAGTTGATGCCTGGGGTTGAGGGGCTGGTGCATATTTCAGAAATTTCGTGGTCACAATATTTGCGTGATATCAATGAACACTATAAAGTAGGTGACATCATTGAGAGTTGTGTGTTGTTGTTAGATCGAAAAAACTACAAAATATCTTTAGGCATTAAACANGGTATTGAAAGAGAAAATAGGCGCCTTTCACTTGGATTAAAACAGCTAGAAGAAAATCCATGGGACACTTGTGAAAAGATTTTTAAAATAGGATCCGTATATAAAGGTACTATCTTAAAAAAGATTCCAGGCCGTGGCGCCTTTGTTGAGCTAGCACACGGTATAGAAGGACAGGTATCGCAGCAGCATTTAATCAAAGAAAATGGTCAAGAAGGAGAAGTTGGAGAGGAATTGGATTTTCAAATATTGAAATTTTCTAAAGCAGATAAAAAAATAATTGTATCCCACCAAATTATTTTTAATCCGGCAATAGATAGCAAAAGTGACATGCAAGGAGAAGTAAGAGCAGAAGGAAAAATAGCTAAAACATCATCAGCTACAAAAACTGTAAGAAAACCTATGCCTGCTTCTAACGCATCTGCTATACCAAAATCAACAACTCGAGGATTTGAAGCTTTTGCCGATTTAAAGGACAAATTAGACAATCAACCGAAAACAAAAGAAGAAAGTGTAGAGTAGGTTTTTATTCTGGTCGCGTGGCCGAGCGGCTAGGCAGAGGTCTGCAAAACCTCGTACGGTGGTTCGAATCCACTCGCGACCTCTTTTCTTTTCGTACTAATAGGTTTGGTACTGAGTGCTTACAATTGCTACCGTATTTTATTTTCGTTTTTAACGGCATAAAGGCATAAATAGGATATTTTCACTTTGATCATAACATAAAATTATTTATTATAAATAATGGAGGGGGAGGACCCTCAAAGGGAACACAACGATAGGACGATAGGAGGATTATAAAACTTCCTTACTTTTTTATTTGCCTGGGTGGCGGAATTGGTAGACGCGTTGGTCTCAAAAACCAATGGTAGTGATATCGTGCCGGTTCGATTCCGGCCCCAGGTACAATGGATATTATTATAAATAGGAACCCGCTTTAAAAAACGTATCCGTTACGATTATGCGAACCATTGCGCAAAAATATATTGATGAAGGGATGCAACAAGGGATCATACAAGGTATAGAGAAAGGCATGGAGAAAGGTATGGAGAAAGAAAAAGCTGAAATAGCACAAAAGATGTTAGCTAATAATATGGATGCTACCCTTATTGCGCATATTACTGGACTTGATGTCTCTTTTATTCGTACACTAACTATAAACAGCGTTTATAGCGGCTTATTCTCTACAGTAAGTGAGATAACGAATAACCTGCTGAAAGGCAGATTAGACATTTGTTTAGTCCCAGATTGTGGTAGTTTGTTTTAGTAATAAATTTATCAGGTTCTTCTTCCCATTTTTTCATAATAAATTCGTAAGGGGTTAAGCAGGTCTTTCTACAAGATTGTGTAAATAGACATAAGACCCTTAAATCCTGCCTTCAAATTTAATCATAAAGTATGCCCTTTTTTGCTGCCTTATGTAAATTAGGACAATTGCCACAGCAGTGACTGTCTTTTCCAGCTGCTACTGACTGCACAACTTGTTGGGGCTGCTGGGTAGGCAGCATCATTGCATGCTGTTTGGCACAGCTGCTGCATATATGAGCTATGTAGACAGCAACAATAGGTTTACAGAATAAAAATATTTTTGCTATGTATTTCATGGTTGTACATTTTTGTAATTTTCAATTGCCACAAACAATAAGCGCTCGATTTTTTGACTTAAAAAAGCTGCTTATCTATTAACTTGTAATATTATGCGATGAGCATTTAGCGCCACTGCATATCGCAACGAAACATTCAATTTTTCGAATATGATAGGTAATTAGTGTAAAAGGTAGTCTCCGATTTCGTCTCCGCTTGCATTTTATTTTTTTTTTTCTAACTTTGTTTAAATGCGTTTATTCACTATAATGTGTTTATATTATCATGCTAAAATATAATTTTCTATTACAGGTAAACAACATAAAGAACAAACATAAAGAACAATGTAGTAATTTCAATTTAAAAAAAATAATATGGACATAATAAAAATTATACAAAAGCACCTTTGGTTACATGTGTTTTTTTTACAGGCAATTTGCGCTTGCAGTAAACATAACTATCAGATGGATCAATCAAAAATAATTATACCCCTTTCTGCATCTAGCGTAACCCACACTAACCTATCAAGCCAAGCGCTTTCGCATATCAGTGCACAAGAAATTTTTGGCGTTGTACTACTACATGGATTAGGTATGGATACAAGTGAAATGGATTTTTTAGCAAAAGCTCTCCGCAATCAATATAAAGAAAAAGTACTGATTATAAATTCAGAATCAAGAGTAGAAACTAGTATGGATGTCGACCTAGTGCAACAAGCAAAACTGGTATATGAGGAAATAGTAGCTAAGTTGCAAGCGCATCATAAAGATGTTAATACCTTTCCTTTATTTATACTAGGGCAAAGTCAAGGAGGCGTGATAACCGTACTTATAGAACAACAATACAAACATGCACTTAACTTGCGTGGTGTTGTTACCCATAATGCACCATTACAAGGTGTGTATTATCTTACAAATGGACCTTGGGCTACCAAACAATTTGCACGGAGTCTGCACCAAGGTTTAGAGATCATGGGAGCCACGGTAAACCAAAAGCAGATATCAATATTCAGTGGAATAGAAAGAATAGGGTTGAATTATTATGGTAATTTTCTTGATTTTAAAGAAAGCTTACGCAAACAACCTAATCCTGTGGAATTTTATACTGGCGTTAGAGAACTATTACCCAATAGTTCCCGTATGGCATCGATAACCCGTTATTTACGTGGGAGGGATAAAACAGATAACGTACCCATTTTGTTAATTGGAGGTTACGAAAATGACTACAGCAATATTTGTGGCAATGCTATAAAAAAATATAAAGAGCAAAATAAAAATGATCAGGAAATTACCCAAATTATACAAGCTTGCAACCAGCATACTGCTAAATTTATAACTGGGGATCCAAATGGGCTACATGATTACGTAGTTCCACTAAAATCACAACTGTGTAGGGGAGATAGCTTAGAAGATCTTACCCATATTGGGGCTGAACCATATCGAATGGATATGCCTGGTGATCACAATATCACCTCTTGTATTATAAAAGGTATTACACATTGTGATACTTTATTTCCTATGTCTGATAAAACAATAGATCGTCAAGAAAGTATGATGAGACCTAGTCGTATGCTACCAGTTTTATACCAATTTATAGATGAAAATTTATAAAAAAATTATAGGCACAAACAAAAGAAAACAACATGCGTTCATAACAGACAAGGGAAGCTATAATGATTTTGAAGGCAGTAGAATTTTTAAAAAATTTTGATTTGCCCATTTTACACTTTCCATCAAAATAAGCACCCTTTTCAAAAACTGCAAGGTATAAATGGAACAGAAGGAACTATAAGCTTTTCAGCTTGAATAATAGAATTACCATTGCTGGGCTATTCTGATATAGGTAATGAAGCAGTATTTGTTTCCAAGTGGGGAGAGTCGAAAGAATTTGCAGACCGGTGTATGTCAGCCTCTAGGGACACTAAGGTAGCATTTCCTATAAATTATTTTTCAGCACCACATTAGCTACCTATATTTGGACGGTTTATTGAGGTAGCGAGGATGCTTGCAATGCAAACAACTACATACAAGCTAAAAAGCTTGAAATATTAATTATTTGTATATTTCAATCCTTCTAGCTTGCATGAGTTCATTACTGATAGCTAAAAATTTTCAATAGTATCAAATTTTCCATCTTCCCTATGAATAACTACATGCCCATGATCTGTACTTTTTGCATGTTCTTCTGCTCGTTTAATAGCTTCTTCCTTAGAGTCATAGGACTCGTAGTCTGTAGCTTTTACTTCTTTTACATGCCATTTGTTTGCTTCCTTGTTGTGAGTAACATGAAAGAAATGACCTTTTGCTTCTGGTGATTGACCTCGTCCTGTCATAATAACCTCCTATATGTTTTATATACTTTTACAAAAAAACTCTATTAAGTTTTAATATAAACTTAATACTATAATAAATATATATACCATTAATAACATATACAACTCTATGCAGCTGTCTGTATTCCTTATATTATATTAAATTATATTTATATGCATAACAGTAAAAATTTGTTTGTAATTTGGATACGTATTGGTATCTATTATAGTGTTTATTAGTTATTATTTAATATCTATTTTTTTTGTTTTTCCTATTTCTTTTTTAGGAATGTTTATGCATAGTATGCCATTATCAAATTGTGCATCTATATGCATTTCATCTATATTACTAGGTAAAGTTATAGAACGTTGAAATATTCCATAGTATCTTTCGCGCATATAATAATTTTTTTCTTTACTTTCAGTTGTTTCATCTCTTTTTCCCTTGATAGTTAACATATTGTTATCTATTTTTAGTTCTATATCTTTGGCCTGCATGCCTGGTAATTCCACTTCGATACAATAGGCTGAATCAGTTTCTGATATATCCGTTCTTGGCAATATGCTTCTTTCGTTCCCAACTGAAGCGGACGTTGGGAACGAATAAAACTCATTAAATAAATCATTAAATAAATTGTGAAAGTGATCCCGTCTGGTTAGGTTTCCCTCGTCTGATTTATGTTTTATAAAAGGTAAATTGAATGTCATAATAACCTCCTCTATGTTTTGTAGTTTTGTATACTTTTACGAAAAAATACTTCATTAAGGTTTTAACATAACTTAATGCTACAGCAATATATATACCATTAATAATATATGCAACCCTATGCGGTTTTTATTTTTTAAGTTATAGTTATAGGCTTTATATATAATCAACCCTTGCAAACCATAAGCTATTTTAAGAAAATTTGATATGTTTACCTGCATAAGCGTAAGGAGCTATACTTTTTTAAAGTACAGCTTATAGTTTATATCATATTTAATAGTTTATATCATATTTAATCGAATGTATCTTAAACAAGGAGGTAACTATGGTAACAGATGGGGAATTATATACGGTTGTAATGGAAAAGCTTGCATTTGAGCCGAGGCTTAACGCTTCCAATATTACGGTTTCTATTAAAGGTAATCACGATATTGTATTACTTGGTGGAACAGTTAAAACCTTTATTGAAAAATCTATTGCGGAAAACGCTGTTAAAAATATAGCTGAAGTGCGGGGGGTAGTGGATGAAATTAAGGTAAATCCTACTGTATTGGGAAAAAGAAGTGATGCAGAGATAGCTGAAGCAGTAACTAGCGCATTGAAATTAAATGTAATGATACCAGATAAATGTATTAAAATAGTGGTAGAAAAGGGTCATGTTATTTTGTCTGGAGAACTGGAGTGGCAGTATCAAAAGAATACGGCTATGTCGATAGTGAGCAAGCTTTGGGGTGTAAAGGCCGTAGTCAATAATATGGTAGTAAAACCTAGTATGGGTATCGATACAGACAAAGTAAAAAAACAGATTATTAGAGAATTTGAGCGCCATGCACGTATAGATGCTAATAGCATTCAAGTCGAAGTAGTTGGCAGTAAGATCATCCTTAAAGGGAAGGTGCGTAATTTTGATGAAATGAAAGAAGCAGAAGAGGCTGCTTGGTCGTTACCAGGCGTTACGGAGGTCGCCAATACATTAACTATAGCATAAACAGGGGCTACGTACAACGTAATTATCCAGCAAAAGGTATCCGTTCAGCGGTATGGCCTATACGTAGCTGATTACCAATATATAATATATAGACATGTTTATTTAAGTAAATCTATCAAAATAGCTTGTGGTAGGATCACACATATTTTTCTTCCATCTGGTGTACATATCGTATTACTAGATGAAAAAAGCTGTGCCAACAATGCATCCATTTCTACTGCATTAAGTTTTTTTCCATGGGGTATACTGGCTTTTTTGGCCAATGCCTTTGTCAAACGTTCCGAAGTGGAGTCTACTTCCTTGCTATTGCGTATTTTAAACTGTTCTATTAATCCTTCTACTAATTNCCATGGATAATAATGGTAGATTCCCCAAAGGGATGTATAACAAATCCCAACGAACGCAATATGGCTTCATTTTCTAATACCATCATGTAGTCTACAGGATTTAAAACCAGATGTTCGGGCATAAGCAACTGCTGTGATGCACCACTTCTATTTTGTAAATGGTTGCGAAACTTATCATATAGTACACGTTCATGGGCTGCTTGCTGATCAATTAAAAGCGCACCAGACTGTATTTGTGTAATAATATAGCTGGCATATAATTGTACCGCTTGCCCTGTTGCATTTTTATGGTGAAACGCTTCAACGGGTTTTTCTAGTAAAGATGGTGTAGCTGCTGGGCTATCTGTAAATAGATCTTGCCAATTTTTAGGCGGAATCAAAGATGAAACAGAACGATCTGTTTTAAACTGTGTATAATTTCTTTCCATTTCTGAATGGAAAGAATGCGGTTTTATATGCGTTTTTATAGCAACAGGAGTGGTAAACTGCAACGCAGAAAAATTAGTATTCTGCTCAAAATCTAAAGAATCGCCCACATGATGGGTGGCTAAACTTCTTTTAACTACGGCTTGAAGTATAGCATAAATCGTTCTTTCATCTTGAAATTTGATTTCTGTTTTGGTAGGATGTACATTTATGTCGATCAACTTAGGATCGATGGTAAGGTAGAGAACATAAACATGAAAGCTATCGGCTGGTAAAAGCTTACCGTAAGCATTTTTAATCGCATGATGCAAAAATGGACTTTTTACAAAACGCTGATTTACAAATAAAAACTGCTCTCCCCTTGTTTTTTTTGCCTGTTCTGGTTTACCTATATAGCCTTCTATGGTTATGATATCAGTGGTTTCTTTACAAGGGATAAGTTGTTTTTTATAGCTATCTCCAAACAAATGTACAATTCTATGGCTTACTTTTGCTGCTGGTAGCTTGTATACTTCCGTATCATTGTGATAAAGGATAAATCCAATATCCGACCTAGCAAGTGCTGCACGTTGCACTTCCTCTAGAATATGTTTGAATTCTACTGCATTAGATTTTAAAAAATTTCTTCGTGCTGGAACGTTATAAAATAGATTTTTAACACTTACCCTTGTTCCAGGTGAGGGAGCAATCGCTTCTTGCTTTTTTACCTTAGATCCTTCTATAGTAATAGCAATGCCAATAGATGCTTCATGCAAACAGGTTTCCATTTCAACCTGTGCTACAGCTGCAATAGAAGCCATTGCCTCTCCTCTAAAACCCATGGTCTGTATTTTGCATAAATCCGCTGTAGTAGCAATCTTAGAAGTTGCGTGCTTTTTAAAACACATCAACGCATCTGTTTCACTCATACCTACCCCATCGTCAATAACTTTAATAAGCTGCTTACCAGCATCTTTTATAATAATTGTTATGGTTTTGCTAGCTGCATCTATGGCATTATCCAGTAATTCCTTTACTATAGAAGCAGGCCGTTGTACAACTTCTCCAGCTGCTATTTGATTAACCAGTAAATCAGGTAAAAGACGAATTGTATTCATTATAATAATGCTATAGTTATTAGAATAACTAGACTTTTCGTTAAATTTAATAAAAAAAGTTTACGCGAAAGTGATCATTATGTTGCAACAATTGCAAAAACGTACTAAACTGGTCTACTGCGCATGCATCTAACGTTCATCTAACACATTGAGAAACTATGGCTGGACACGCCTTAGATTATATATCTAGTCGTATTTTTTTTAAAAGCACACAAAAAAAGGGTTGCTGGTTACTTATTTTTAGTTTTTTGGTTTGCTCTACCTGGTATGGCATATGTTATCGGGCTAACATTCTTTTAGGCCAGCCAGATCGTTTGCTCATTATTCCAAGGGCATGTACGCTTGATCAGCTCACCACGCAGTTAAAAAAGGCAGGATATATAAAAAATGCAACTACTTTTTTATGGACTGCATATATATTGAGATATAAACCCCAGTACGCTCCAGGACAGTATCAGCTGATTAGCAATATGAATAATTGGCAATTGGTTAAAATGTTACGTGGTGCTATGCAATATCCCGTAAAGATTACTTTTTCTACTGCAACCAATAAAGAAGATTTGGTAGCGCAGCTGGTCAAGCGTATAGGCATACCGCAGGAAGAACTATTACATTTGCTCAATGATGCTAAGCAATTATTGAACTATGGGTTTTCTGCAGAAAATATCTTAACCATGTTTATTCCAGATAGCTATGAAGTGTACTGGACTATTACCGCAGAGCAGTTATTGTATAAAATATATTCTAATTATAAACGTTTTTGGAATGCTACGCGGCTCGAGAAAGCAGCAAAAATGCAATTAAGTCCTATTTCCGTTTCTATTTTAGCTTCTATTGTACAATCAGAAACAAATGATCAGCAGGAAGCAGCTATTATTGCAGGTGTCTATGTGAATAGACTTAAGCGTAAGATGCCGCTGCAATCCTGTCCAGTTCTTATTTATGCGTTAAAAGAAAAAGGAATTGTAGCTAAAAGGGTACTGAAAAATGATACCTATATCTATATAAATCAGTATCGTAAAAAAGAGCTTCCTTCTGGGCCTATTGCTTTACCCAGCGTGCATATGATTGATGCCGTTTTAAATTATATACAACATGATTACCTTTTCTTTTCAGCAAAGGAAGACTTTTCAGGACTACATTACTTTACAAATAATTATAAAACGCATGTAAACAATGCCAATAAATATAGAAGGGTGCTCAATGCACTAAAAATTATGCGCTGATTATCTTATTTATAACTGGTAAATTGACTTCCCTAGTGGTAGGCTTATGCGCTATGGTATTAGTTTTTTACCGCAATGATTTATTAGATTTACTTAAATTATTTTTTGCTTTTACCGTACCGATTATAACCGCTCCCTTTGTTTTAGCTGTTTTGGGATTTCGGGGTAGTGGGCGTACGGCTTTAATTGGTATGGCTACCGGTATAGTAACCATTATAGCTTGGAACCAATGGATTGAACCAAAAACAGAAATAGATGGTGCATTTGTTGCTATGCTGGCCAATGGTTTAGCTATGCTAGCTGCACATTACCTACTGCCTCAGCCACCCGGTACCGGCTGGGCAAGCCAGATGATACACTTAAGCAGATTAGGCAAGCTTATACACAGAAAAAAGAATGTTTGGCCATCGAATATATTAGGCAGTAAAGTATTAGACCATCTAGGTCTAGTAGCAGCTATGAAAATATCTAACAGGGCCCAAGGTCTATCTAATGAGATTTTATATTGATTATCATAGAGTAAAAAGCTTAGAAAGAAAAGGAAAATTGTCTCTTTAAGTAAAAGCATCCGCAACTTTCTAAACAAGTTGTATAAATTTGGGAAAATACTATTATGGAAAGCCCAATTAAGGGCATGGTATAGAATTAAACCAAAACACAATAGAATGGATCGCATGGGAAAGAGCCCAAGACAGCTGGCACGCTATCTGAAAAAAAATTATATCAAATAGAAAGCAGGCAAATGGCAAAAGCAAGTCTATTCATTAAGCAGTCTTGCTTAGGGCATTAAGGTCAATGGCAACATAGGGCACACCCATATCACGAAACCATTCTTTTTTTCTCTCTGCACTAAGGTGGCCTATCTCCGAATGCCCATTTTTATCTAAAATAGTTATACCACCTTTTTTATCTATTTTCTTGATACGAACACTACGAACAGGAAGATGTTCTTCTACCAAGTCTGTATTGTATATAGTATCTTCTACAGAAATAGTTTCTGCTGGTAACGCCTTGATCAATATCTCACGCATTTCTTTGGCTGGTGTATTAATCATATATACCTTCTCTGGATGCAATTTTAACATGGTACGTGCAGCAAAGGCATGGAAAGCTACAGAGATATTTTTGTGCATATGGTTCTTGTTTTCTTTATATATCATATTTATGATAAACTTAGGAGTTCGAAAAATACCTTGGTGGCTTGTAAAAGGTAAATCACCAGCAGTCCCTACCAACATGGCCATCTCTATATCTTTATATGCAACCGTTTTTGCCTTAGAAACAGGTTGAATGGTAATATAAGCAATCCAAAATTCATCCGATTGATTTCTTCTATTTCTTAGTAGAAAAATTTCCTTAAATATATCCAACGCATTTTGAGACCTTAAAAGGGAATACTTCCCACCATCCACGCTATATTCATTACCATACTTACGAATACATTCCTTATTAGCTGTTATAAATTGATACCAGAATGACTCGTTATCCTCACTAAGACGTTCCATTACAAAAAAAAGCTTATCTGCTTTTTGCTCCGTATACAACTCCTCTGTAACAGAGCTAGTTGACGGTAAATCTGTATCAGGTTGCTTTCTTTCTTGTGGTATATCCTGATCCTGCATAGAATTTTTACTTCCTTTACCGTTACCACAAGCCGTGTTACTTAATAGAAGTAAAAAGAAAAATAGCTGCCGAATAATGCGGTAATTATATAACATTTTAGTTTTAGGTTTAATTTTTAATTTAATTTTAATTAAAATTATTAATAATACAATAATTTTATCAATTTAATAAAAAAGGGACATTTTTCAAATTTATTATCTGCTGTATACATAATCTACAGTGCATTTTTGGCAAATATCCTGCGAATCCATATAATCAAACAGATTATCTCAAAAAAGCAAATGGTACTATACGCATATAAATGACAAAAATGTGCTTTTTATACAAAATATAACCATATCCTTGGCTTTATGGCAAAAATAACCTATAATAAAAACAGATCGTTACTGTTTTTACTTGTTTATTGGATTGTATATGATATTCTTGAATGTACCCCTCTTGATGGTGGTAGCCTTTTTGTTATTGACCTTAGCAGTAGGCCTTTACTATAGCAGAAAAACAACTACTTTACGAGAATATACGGTAGGCAATAAACAATTTGCTACCGCTACCTTAGTAGCTACGGTGTTAGCTACTAATTATGGTGCAGGGGGGCTGGTGCGTAGTGTGCAACAGGTTCATCATCTTGGTCTTTACTATATAATATATTCTCTTCTAGCTAATTTAGATTACTGGATTATTATTAGACCATTGGCATTACGAATGACGCCATTTATGCAAAACCTCTCTATGGCAGAGACGATAGGAAGTGTATATGGTAAATATCCAAGAGTTATTACTGCTCTGGCTTGTATCGGTGCCTCTATTGCTGGTTTGGCTATTCAAATCACTGTAATATCACAAGTAATCAGCATATGTTGTATAGATGCAGTTAACCCTAAACCTAAATATATTACCATATTAGCTACCTTAATCCTTATCTTTTATTCTTCTTTTGGAGGTATTCGTGCAGTTACCTTTACGGATGTATTGCAATTTATAACCTTTTCTATTATTATTCCCTTTTTGGCTATATGGATGTTTTACAAGATCAACAACCCAGTTGCAGAAAGCATCTCTTTTTTGCAAGCGCAAGAAAAATTTCAGTTTAAAACCCTATTACGTTTTGATACTAAACTAGTAGCTATAATGTCACTAATATTATCTGGTATGGCTGCTGGTATTAATCCTACAATGGTTCAAAGAATCTATATGTCTTCTGGCCCTATTCAGGCACAAAAGGTTTTCTTATATTCTGGTTTATTTAGTTGGCTGATAAAAATTATCATAATCCTAATTGGGTTGTTTGTTTTTGTACAAGTACCAGAACTATCTATAGAAGCAATTTGGCCCTATATAATGAAAAACATCTCATCTTTTTCTCAAGGCCTTGTTTCTATCAGCTTACTGGCTATGGCTATGTCTACAGCAGATTCTAAACTAAATGCTTGTGCTGTTATGGTTAGCCATGATATCCTGGAAAGTATAAGAGGAGTGAAAAGGGTTCCTTATACGCATCAACTTCGTCTGGCTAGACTGACTTCTCTAGTTATAGGCTTATGTGCCATGGTATTAGCTTTTTACCGCAAGGATTTATTTAATTTACTTAAATTAATTTTTGCTTTTACCGTACCTATTATAACCGCTCCCTTTGTTTTAGCTATTTTGGGTTTTCGGGGTAGTGGGCGTACTGCTTTGATTGGTATGGCTACCGGTATAGTAACCATTATAGCTTGGAACCAATGGATTGAACCAACAACAGGCATAGATGGTGCATTTGTTTCTATGCTGGCCAATGGCTTAGCTATGCTAGCTGCGCACTATTCACTGCCTCAGCTACCCGGTACCGGCTGGATAGAGCCAGATGATGAACTTAAACAGATTAGGCAAGCTCATACACGGAAATGGGCACGTAGAAAAGAAGCATGTAAAGCACTTTTTTCAAAAGATAATTTGGCTAATCTTCAACCAACTACGGTTAGGTTAGTAGGGGTTAGCCTATATGTTATTACCACTGCTTTTGTAGATCGTTTTATAATGGGCGTTATGCATCCTACTTATTGGCCAATATTCCAAATTATGGTAGGTGCTTGTTTTGCAGGATATGGGATTTTTATTCCAAAAAATAAATTTCCATCCTGGCTAGTAGCTCGATATTGGCTAATAGGTTTAGCTTTTTGTTTTCCCGTAAATAGTATTTGGCATTTTTGGCATGCCACCGATTCCCTATTGACATTAACTTTAACTTTAGTTCATTTAAGTATAACTTTATGGGTATTACCCTTATATCTGGGACTTCTGGTCGGTATACCATTAATAATCGTGTATGCCATCTGTTGCATCAAAGCGTTATGGCTATGGGGTACTATGTCACTTCTCCTATTAGGTATAGGATTGCTGATATGCGTCATTATTATTTTCGATAAATTTAGAAACAATAGCTATGAAAATCAAAATACCTATCTAAAAAATCAACAAAAATTAAGAGAAACACAAAAGCTAAAAAGCCTTGCTTATAACTTGCATATGGATACAACACCTGTTATTAGCCAGGAAGAAGAAGATGGTATGATTTTAGAGAAAGTAGTAAAAGATGTTACGCAATCTGTTTCATTTATAGATGACACAACGCCTCTTTACAAACAGGATTTTCAAAGTATTATTAATAAATTTTCCGAATGGGCTATTTTTTTAAAGCAGCAAGCCAAATCTAAAGACCATATCCTATTGCTGCCAACTGCAATTTCTATAAATCAACTGATAAATAAAATAGAAGTTGCCTTAGAAAGGGAAATGGAAAATGGCCCTAGATTATTTATAGAGCACAAAGATAATACGGTTCCAGTCAAGATCGTATGTGATGTCAACCAGATCATTCATTTATTGGTTACGGCTATTTTACGTACTGCTAAATCAGATGTTTTAGAGACGCAATTTGTAAGGGTATACTTGTATACCACCCATTTACAATATGAGGTCCATGAGCCCATCGATAATGGATATGCTCCAGCGATGGTTTTTTCAGCTATAGCTTTCGTAATAAGCAGCTCTCATCTACCCCTAGCGGAGCTACCCAAAGTGCAAAGCTATTATGAGCCTAATAGAGATAATAAGGAAACTAGTAAGCAAACTGCTTATAGACCTCTAGCACAAACGCATATAGATCTTGGCAAAAAGACCATAGAACGTATTATGCATACCCACTATGGCTATTTAGAAATATCCAACCAAGGTGCTATACTACTGGTGCTTCCTTGGGATGTAACGAAAATCCGAGAGGAGATGATCGCCAAACTACCGATTACACACTTAACGTCGGAAGCGCCTATCACTCCCAAGGAACAGGCTGATTCCATGATGGTGTTAATGCAATTTCATGAGTATGTCTGCCAAGTGGCTGAGGTGGATCCAGGGATGATTGCGGAAATACTTTTATTACTTAGGCGTTGTTATGGTTTTAAACGCCATGCATCGGGGCAGTTGTTTTATGTCCGTGCAGTAGGCATTGCACAATGGGTAGCTACTTGGATTTTCCACTCTCCTAAACCTATTTATGCCTCCCTGCTCTATGACCTAGTACGTTATACCCGTTTGCCTCTTTCTTATATTAAGGCCAATTATAACCGGGGTATTTTTTGTTTTGTAGAAAATGTGTTAAACATAGACCAACACCAAGAAATGGCAAAATCTTTACTCTATGTTACCAATCGCTTTAAAGAAGCCATCAACCAAGATCACCTTTCTGTATTGTATATCAAATTGGCAGAACGTCTTTATGACCTACGTTATGCAAAAAATTATAACAATCTTGAAGCAGTGAGGCAGATGGCTAAAGAAACACTTACCGTAGATATTGAATTGGCTAAAAAATATTTAGAATCCGAAATCGCAAAGGAATTAGAAACGGCAGCAAAACAGGCTTTGGCGTTTTGTAATGCAGCTGTACAGGCTGATTAGCTATCTTTTTTTGATCAAGCAAAAAAGTAGCTTTAAAAGAAGTAGTTTTATTAGCCACTTTGAGGCCGTTGCAATAGAAAACAAAAATTTTATAAAAAAAGGAAATCTACACACAAGTGTTAATTAAAAGCCTTAAAAAGGACATAAACCATACTATTTTAACGCTGTAAACTTATAAGAAATTTTAAATTTGTATAATACAATCGTTTCAATTTTCTATTGCAACGGCCTTGTAAAGTTTATGCTTTGAGGTGGCATATAGAAGCGTGTTATAAACGATTAAAGATAAGTGCAGAACTAGAGAATTTTTCTGGTATATATTTAGAAGCTGTATTACAGGAATTTTGGGCTCATTTAGTAATGTGTAATTTATTGGCACTGCATATGTGTGATGCTCAAGTTCCTTGGAAACCAGAGAAAATAAATGAGTATCGTTTGAATTTTTCAGTTTTGTTTGGTGTGATGCGTCAAAAAATGCATCAAGTGCTGATTGGGAAGTGCTCAACTAAAAGCTTTCAGAAACTCTTTGATAGAGTGTGCATACGAGCTAAAGTGAAAATCCGACCCGGGCGATTATATAGTCGTGACAAGGTGGATAAACCTAAACGGCATCATGTCTTTAGGAGGGTCTGCTAATCATGAATTCCCTTAAGTTGACGCCATTGTCCGTTCACTTGCGTGGCAGTCATGTTTTATAGATTATAGAAAATTGCTAAT
Source organism: Candidatus Cardinium hertigii (assembly GCF_003788695.1). The sequence continues at coordinate 8,895 of NZ_RARA01000022.1, read as the reverse complement.
TTTATTCATTTTAAAAAAAACTACTTCTTTTAAAGCTACTTTTTTTGCTTGATCAAAAAAAGTAGCCAAAAAAAATCAAGCGCTGGTGAACAAATCTGTTGAAAATTTCAGCCTGAAAGCTGAAAATCAAAACTCGCCCAGGCTTGCAGCCTTGGGCTCAAACAAGTTGATTTTCTACTAAGCTTTCAGACTAAAATTTTCTAATCACAGCTTTGTTCAAGGCGCGTTTTTTATGTATCCGTTCAGTGGAGTGGCCTAAGCCTCTATAATCTGGAAAAGATTATGGAAAGGATTTAGTTTTTTTTGCTTCCAGGATAGATAGAGAGAAATTATCCTTTTCAAAAATCTATTTCTTCCCCGTTCAGATTGGGTAAAGTAAGCATTGTATATATTTGTTTATAGATTTTTTAATAAAAAAATAAAATATATATATAAACTCGAATACTATGGAGATTTTATTATTTTTAATCTATAAAATTTTTAATTTTTTATAGATTGGTTGATTTATTGATCTGTTATACTTATAAATACTGTTATATTTTTTTAATTTTTTAATTTTTTATTTGTATATACACATTAATTTTTATAAATTTTTATAATTTTAGTTTATTGAACTGTTATGTTTATAAAGCACCCTCCTAAGCCTTGTGTATTCTCATCTGCCATCGCTATTTTAGGTGCTGGTTCATGGGGCACCGCACTGGCTATTCATCTAGCCCTAAAAGGACAAATTGTACATTTATGGGGAGATAAATCCGATCATATGGAAATACTCCAAGCTTCCCGATTTAACCCAAATTATCTATCTAATATCCGTTTACCTAGCCTTATTTCTTGCTTTTCAGATCTAGCCAAAGCTATAGAAAACGTAACAGATATCTTGATAGCGGTTCCCAGTGCTGCCTTCGATATTATCTTACAAAAATTAAAACCCTTATTTACAAATAACCAGCATCTACTATGGGCCAGTAAAGGCTTATGTAAAAAACAATGGTTACATCAAGTCATCCAGACTATCTTAGGTGATATCCCTTCAGCTGTGTTATCCGGACCTACTTTTGCTTCCGAAATAGCTAGAGGCCTTCCCAGCTTAGCTATAATCGCCTCTTCTTGCAAAAATTTGGCTCAGAAACTGTGTGATCGCTTTCAAAGTCAATATTTTCGTATATCACCCAGTCAAGACGTAATGGGGGTTGAACTGGCAGGTGCTATGAAAAATATCTTTGCTATTGCTGTAGGTATTTTGGAAGGCTTAGGCATGAAAGCCAATACACAATCGGCCTTAATGACAAATGGATTATCAGAAATAATAAAATTAGGACTTGCACTGGGATGCCAATTTGAAACGTTTCTAGGTAGTGCTGGTATTGGTGATCTTATATTAACTTGTACGAATAATCAGTCTCGCAACAGGCGCTTTGGTTTAGCTATCGGTCGCGGTGAAACCATCCAAAAAGCTCAACAATCGATAGATCAAACCATAGAAGGGGTTGAAACCAGTTCTGCTATTATTCAGCACGCTATACAGCACAAAATTCAGTTACCTATTTGCACTCGTGTCTATCAAATTTTGTATGAAGCATACTCTCCACAAACCTTACTCGATGCTTTGCTTCAATAATTTTATTAATAAACTTCTCATCTTCAAAAATTAATGGTGTTAGACTGCTAGATTCAGTTTACTCATAGTATTTACACTGTTTTATACGCTTTATCACTTGCACACCTTATCAACTTTTCAAATTTATTGAATATATCATTTATCTTATGACAAAATAGAGCATTTACTGGATATCACATTTATGGTTATTAAGGACTTCGAAGCCAACAATTGGCAAAAATTTCCTGTATATGCATTTGCACAATGGCCCAAGAAAGTATCCGTTCAGTGGTCTGGTCTATGCGTATTCGTGTTCGCACCAATTAAAAATAGCACAATAATGCAAGATCATAAAAACGCGCCTTCGCTTGATTTTTTTGGTTACTTTTTTATCAAGAAAAAAAGTAACGAATAATTTAGTAATTAAATAATTAAATTAAAAACATTTCTGCCACGCAAGTGAACCGACAATGGCGTCAACTTAAGGTTTAGCTGTTATTGATAACCAAGTAGAATAGGAGGGTAGGCTAATCATGAATTGCCTTAAGTTGACGCCATTGAGTGAACCGATACCCAAGAAAACACAGCGAATATGACGTTGCCAAAAACAAAGCTCTTTTATCATAATCTGCTTATTTAGATTATATTATTTAATGCCAAATATTTATATTTAGCTAATCAGCCTGTACAGCTGCATTACAAAACGCCAAACAAGCACCTACCATAATTTGGAATATTGGCTAATAGGTAGGATGCATAGCGCCCATTATAAAACGATCTACAAAAGCAGTGGTGATAACATATATACTAACCCCTACCAACCTAACCGTAGTTGGTTGAAGATTAGCCAAGTTACCTTTTGAAAAAAGTGCTTTACATGCTTCTTTTCTACGTGCCCATTTCCGTNNTATTTCCGCAATCATCCCTGGATCCACCTCAGCCACTTGGCAGACATACTCATGAAATTGCATTAACACCATCATGGAATCAGCCTGTTCCTTGGGAGTGATAGGCGCTTCCGACGTTAAGTGTGTAATCGGTAGTTTGGCGATCATCTCCTCTCGGATTTTCGTTACATCCCAAGGAAGCACCAGCAGTATAGTGCCTTGATTGGATATTTCCAAATAGCCATAGTGGGTATGCATAATACGTTCTATGGTCTTTTTGCCAAGATCTATATGTGTTTTGCCAAGATCTATATGCGTTTGTGCTAGAGGTCTATAAGCAGTTTGCTTACTAGTTTGCTTATTATCTCTATTAGGCTCATAATAGCTTTGCACTTTGGGTAGCTCCGATAGGGGTAAATGAGAGCTACTTATTACGAAAGCTATAGCTGAAAAAACCATCGCTGGAGCATATCCATTATCGATGGGCTCATGGATCTCATATTGTAAATGGGTGGTATACAAGTATACCCTTACAAATTGCGTCTCTAAAACATCTGATTTAGCAGTACGTAAAATAGCCGTAACCAATAAATGAATGATCTGGTTGACATCACATACGATCTTGACTGGAACCGTATTATCTTTGTGCTCTATAAATAATCTAGGGCCATTTTCCATTTCCCTTTCTAAGGCAACTTCTATTTTATTTATCAGTTGATTTATAGAAATTTCAGTTGGTAGCAATAGGATATGGTCTTTAGATTTGGCTTGCTGCTTTAAAAAAATAGCCCACTCAGAAAATTTATTAATAATACTTTGAAAATCCTGTTTGTAGAGAGGCGTTGTGTTATCTATAAATGTAACAGATTGCGTAACATCTTTTACTACTTTTTCTAAAATCATACCATCTTCTTCTTCCTGGCTAGTAACGGGTGTTGTATCAATATGCAAGTTATAAGCAAGGCTTTTTAGCTTTTGTGTTTCTCTTAATTTTTGTTGATTTTTTAGATAGGTATTTTGATTTTTATAGCTATTGTTTCTAAATTTATCGAAAATAATAATGACGCATATCAGCAATCCTATACCTAATAGGAGAAGTGACATAGTACCCCATAGCCATAACGCTTTGATGCAACAGATGGCATACACGATTATGAATGGTATACCGACCAGAAGCCCCAAATATAAGGGTAATACCCATAAAGTTATACTTAAATGAACCAAAGTTAAAGTTAATGTCAATAGGGAATCGGTGGCATGCCCAAAATGCCAAATACTATTTACGGGAAAACAAAAAGCTAAACCTATTAGCCAATATCGAGCTACTAACCAGGATGGAAATTTATTTTTTGGAATAAAGATCCCATATCCTGCAAAACAAGCACCTACCATAATTTGGAATATTGACCAATAGGTAGGATGCATAGCGCCCATTATAAAACGATCTACAAAAGCAGTGGTAATAACATATATACTAACCCCCACTAACCTAACCGTAGTTGGTTGAAGATTAGCCAAGTTACCTTTTGAAAAAAGTGCTTTACATGCTTCTTTTCTACGTGCCCATTTCCGTGTATTGGCTTGCCTAATCTGTTTAAGTTCATCATCTGGCTCTATCCAGCCGGTACCGGGTGGCTGAGGCAGTGAATAGTGCGCAACTAGCATAGCTAAGCCATTGGCCAGCATACAAACAAATGAACCATCTATGCCTGTTTTTGGTTCAATCCATTGGTTCCAAGCTATAATGGTTACTATACCGGTAGCCATACCGATCAAAGCCGTACGCCCGCTACCCCGAAAACCAAAAACAGCTAAAACAAAGGGAGCGGTTATAATAGGTACAGTAAAAGCAAAAGTTAATTTAAGTAAGTCTAATAAATCATTACGGTAAAAAGCTAATACCATAGCCAATAGGCCTATGACTAGGGAAGTCAGTCTGGCTAGCATGAATTGATACACCTTGGAAAGGACCTTTATCCCTCTTATACTTTCCAAGATATCATGGCTAACCATAACCGCACAACTGTTTAAATAAGAATCAGCTGTAGACATAGTCATAGCCAATAAACTGATAGAAATAAGGCCTTGAGAAAAAGGCGAAATATTGTTCATTATATAGGGCCAAATTGCTTCTATAGATAATGCTGGTGCTCCTATAAAAACAAATAGACCGATTAATAATATTAAAATGCCTATAAGAAAACTAAATAAAGTAGAATATAAGAAAACCTTTTTTGCCTGTATAATACCAGAAGACATATATACACGTTGTATCTTTGGGGGTTCTATACCAGACACTAAATTGGTTAAAATTAATAAAATTATACCTATTAATTTAGTATGAGAATGGCATACGCTACTAAACTGAAATTTTTCTTGTGTCTGCAAAAAAGAGAGACTTTCTGCAACTGGGTTGCTGATCTTGTGAAACATCCATACAGCCAAAAGAGGAATAATAATAGAAAAGGTTATAAATTGTAATACATCCGTAAAGGTAACCGCACGAATACCTCCAAGAGTAGAATAGAAAATTAAGATAAAGGTAGCTAAAACGGTAGTGTAATATTTTAACTCAGCGTCAACTGAACCTAAGCAGGAGCTAATTGCCTTGGATATTACGGTGATTTGAACGGCAAGAGCAGCAATAGAAGCAGCAATACAGGCCAAAGCAGTAATAAGCCTTGGGTACTTACCATATACACTACCTATCGTTTCTGGCATAGAGAGGTGTTGCATAAATGGCCCCATACGTACTGCCAATATGCTAATAACCCAGAGATTTTTGGAAAGTAAACTGAATATTATATAAAAAAGACCAAGATGATGTACCTGTTCTACCGTACGTACCAAACCTCCCCCACCCCAAGCAGTCGCTAATGTCGTAGCCACCAAGGTAGCCGTAGCAAATTGTTTATTCCCTACCGCATATTCTCGTAAGGTGGTAGTTTTTCTACTATAGTAAAGGCCTACTGCTAAGGTCAATAACAAAAAGGCTACCACCATCAAGAGGGGTATATTCAAGGATATCATATACAATCAAATAAGCAAGTAAAAACAGTAACGATCTGTTTTTATTATAGGTTATTCTTGCCATAAAGCCAAGGATATGGTTATATTTTGTATAAAAAGCACATTTTTGTCATTTATATGCGTATAGTACCATTTGCTTTTTTGAGATAATCTGTGTGGTTATATGGAATTTTATATAAGGTTTTTTTAAATATTTAGCCAGCTAAACATTCTTTTTTCCATGTATGAGCTTGCCTAATCTGCTTAAGTGCATCATCTGGCTCTATCCAGCCAGTACCAGGTGACTGAGGCAGTGAGGCCGTTGTAATAGATATCAACCATTTGATAAAAAAACCTTATTAAATAATAGGAAAACATTAACTTGTATATGAAAAAAGTTTTGCTATTGTCTGCTACAAACGGCCTCCTATTGATAAATGAGGTATTTGTAAAAAATTGTCCAGGACCTGGATAAGGTGTTTCACATAAAAATCTTAACCCCATTTGCAGCATTATGGATTAGCTCTATATAGCCAGCTATGGCTACATTTTATTAAATTAAAATTACGTTTATACTAACCAGTTCCTCCTATGTCTAGCAATAAAAATTACCAATGGCCTCGTATCAGGGTAGGTAGCGATGATTTTAAAACCTTACGGTTACATAGTGATCTTCTAGGAGATAAAAGTTTGTTGATTCAGGAACTATTGGAAAATAGTGCAGAAGTGCTCCTTATTACCAGGCCTAGACGTTGGGGTAAGAGCTTAAATATGGATATGCTTCGGAAATTCTTTGAGATAGAAGTAGATGAAGCAGGTAAACTTTTACCAGAGGAAAAAAGAATCAACCGGTTACTTTTTACAGGAGGTAATATAGATTTAGATATCAAAGGTATAAAACAGTTAGCGGCTTTAAAGATTCACACGGATGTTTATGCTATGGAGCAGCAAGGAAAATACCCCGTAATCTACATAAATTTTAAAGATGTAAAGGGCAGTAACTATCAGGATATTGAAGCAGACATCAAGCAACAAGTTGTGGCTTTATTTTTGCAACATGTTTACCTAGAAAGTTATATTTCTCATCCTACCTCTTTTCTAAAAGAATCCCAAAAAGAACAGCTCGATCACTATTTTTCCGGTAAACTGGATAAAAATGATCTTAAACAGAGTTTGCGTTTTTTAAGTGAATTACTGTATAAGCATTTTAACCAAAAAGTGTACATCTTGATTGATGAATACGATACCCCTATTAACAATTCCTATATTAGATTTGGCAATAAACCAGAAGAATTTGAGCAAGTATTGGAATTATTTCGTACTATATTTGGCAGTAGCCTAAAAAGCAATCCTTACTTAGAAAAAGGGGTTATTACCGGTATATTGCGTATTACGAAAGCCAATCTTTTTTCTGATTTGAATAATGTACGTGAATATACTTTGTTAGATACGAAATTTGCTTCATTTTATGGATTTACACAATCAGAGGTTGAGCTACTGTTAAGCCAGCTACCTGCTATAACAGATCCAGCTAAGATTAAAGATTGGTACAATGGCTATACGTTTGGTGGCAAAGTGACCTATAACCCCTGGTCTATTATGTGTTGTTTGTCTAATGAAGGTAAATTAGATTATTACTGGATTGACAGTGGAGGGACAGCGCTTATCGATAAAATGCTATTATCAGATGAGATGCAAGTATATTTACAAAATTTAACTGCCGGGGAGCCTATTATTTCACCTATTGCTACACAAATCAGTTTCTCGGATATTACTAAACCGATGGGTTTGTTTAGTTTGTTATTGTTTAGCGGTTATTTGAATCCCACTGCTAAAAGTCCAGAAAAAAACATTTATGCCTTATCTATTCCGAATGAAGAAGTAAAATATATCTATGAAACGAGAATTCTACAATGGGTTACGGATCAATTAGAGATTGATAGTGTTAGATACTATAGTTTGATTGCTTTATTACCTACTTGTCGTGTAGAAGATATAGAAGCATTTAAAACACAATTTCAAAAATTGTTATGCAGCACTACAAGTTTTTATCAAACAGGAGAAAACAGAGCTGAGCTATTTTATAGTGGCTTTATGTTGGGGTTAATTGCTATGTTAACCCCTGATTATATTGTAGAAAGCGAAAGAGAAACAGGTAGTGGTAGAGCGGATATTATTTTATTGCCACAAGCTGGTAGAAGTGATAATGCCATTATTATTGAGTACAAAGTAGCTAAAACCCTAAAAGATTTACCATCTGTAGCCGAAATAGGTTTGCAGCAGATTATAGATAAAAAATATGATACCAAAGTCAAGGAACATAGGTATGTTAAAAAGCTTCTTAAACTTTCTATGGCCTTTTGTGGCAAGCAAGTAGCCTTTGCGTATCAAATTGATACTGTATCTGCCTGTACAAATGAAAATAAATAGATCTAAAGTTATTATAGCATAATAGCTTTTCACGAGTGTGAACCAACTGTTGATTATTTAGGCAGATAACAATTATAAAAGTGTCCGTTCACCCAATGGCGTCAACTTAAGGCAATTCATGATTAGCCTACCCTCCTATTCTACTTGGTTATCAATAACAGCTAAACCTTAAGTTGACGCCATTGTCCGTTCACCCGCGTGGCAAAAATGTTTTTAATTTAATTGCTAAATTAATTTCTAATTGGTACGAATAGGGATACGCATAGGCCGCACGGATGATTGGGGATTGAAGATTGAGGTTACGATTGATTTGAACGAATACATATACTAATTATTATACTTTTTCCTTACAGATTTCCAGTGCCTTCCTAGCTGCGATTTCTAGATCTGCTGCTATCTCCGGCTCCAAATAATTCTTAGCCAATTCAATATCTACGGTAAGGGTCTCTTTGGCCATATACTTAACCTCTTCTAACTTGGTATAGCCTTCAGCATGGTGTAGGTCATAAAGGCGTTCTGCCAATTTGATATACAATACGGAAACGTGATCTTGGTGGATGGCTTCTTTAAAGCGATTGGTAATATGGAGTAAAGATTTTGCCATTTCTTGGTGTTGGTCTATGTTTAACACATTTTCTACAAAACAGAAAATACCCATGTTATAATTGGCCTTAATATAAGAAAGAGGCAAACGGGTATAACGTACTAGGTCATAGAGCAGGGAAGCATAAATAGGTTTCGGAGAGTGGAAAATCCAAGTAGCTACCCATTGTGCAATGCCTACTGCACGAACATAAAACAATTGCCCCGATGCATGGCGTTTAAAGCCATAACAACGCCTAAGCAATAAAAGTATTTCCGCAATCATCCCTGGATCCACCTCAGCCACTTGGCAGACATACTCATGAAATTGCATTAACACCATCATGGAATCAGCCTGTTCCTTGGGAGTGATAGGCGCTTCCGACG
>NZ_RARA01000025.1:172524-182625 GCF_003788695.1 Candidatus Cardinium hertigii | reverse complement strand
AATGGAACAAAGGTACGCAAAGTTAGATTCGATAAGGAGTACTATCCAGGACTAGTGGATGCGTTTAATACAAAAGTTGCCTATCCAAATGATACCATATGTTATGAAAATGGATTGCAGCGCGTATGCATGCGTACTATTATACAATCCATGCCAGACCCAAAGCATATACAAAAATTGCCTGTTCCTAACAGGCTAAAAGAAGCTATTAAAACATATGCAGCTGATATGCCTGGCCTATATATTAGGATTAGAAGGAAATAAATAGACTTATAAAAAGCACACTTTGGCTGATTCAAATGCAGATACCTACTAATCAAAAATCAGTATCCGTTCACTTGCGTGGTAGCCATATTTTATAGATTATTGATGATTTTATCCATTTTTTTTTAAAAACTACTTCTTTTAAAGCTACTTTTTTTGCTTGATCAAAAAAAGTAGCCAAAAAAAATCAAGCGCTGGTGAACAAAGCTGTTGAAAAATTCAGTCTGCAAGCTGAAAATCAGAACTCGCCCAGGCCTGCAGCCTAGGGCTCAAACAGGCTGATTTTCTACCAGCTCTCAGACTGAATTTTTCTAATCACAGCTTTGTTCAAGGCGCGTTTTTTATAAACTTACATTATTGCGCTATTTCTAAATAAGAACATGAAAAAATACGCATAGGCCACACCACTGAACGGATACAAAAATCATATTTGAGATTCTAGTAACTATGCATTATGCATAGGGGTTAGTGTAAAACATTTACCTGGTAATGCACGTAATATCCCTTGTAATTCTAATGACAATAATGCAGCTTGTAGTTCTCCCGAAGGTAACGCTGTAGTAGCACTTAAAGTATCAATGGCTATAGGTTCTGCTGCTTGTTGGAGCTGTTTTAAGATCATTTCTTCTGAAGGAGTAAGCTGGTAAGTGGCATAAATGTCTTTTTTGGGTAGTTTTTTGGTAGGTTCTGTCCAGTTCATAATATAGGCTAAATCATTGATATGGGTCAAGAGATGCGCTTGATTGCGCTTAATGAGTTGATGGCACCCTGCAGAAGTCGCTGCGTAAATATTACCCGGTAACGCAAAAACCTCTCGGTGGTAATTATTGGCATAATAGGCTGTTATCAATGCACCACTTTTTTCTTTTGCTTCAATAATAATGGTTACATCTGATAGGCCTGCTATAATTCTATTGCGAGCCACGAAAGAATATGCCTTTAGTCCACTATCTATAGGATACTCTGAGAGCAATCCTCCTCCAAGCATACACATTTGAATAGCTATTTTTGTGTGCATGGTGGGATAAATTTTATTCAAGCTTGTCGGGAGTACGGCCACTGTGGCTAACCCTAACGCCAATGCTTGCTTATGTGCCCATATATCTGCACCATAGGCCAGACCACTTACTATAAGTGGCTGATAGGGAAGTAGTTGTTCTAAAAATTTAGTAATGGATGTTTGTCCATAGGACGTAAGTTGCCTGGTTCCAATAATACTAACCACGCGCCGTTGATTCAGTGCTGCTTTTCCCTTATAGTAAAGAATAGGAGGGTTGTCTGGTAATTCAATTAACCGTTGGGGATAATCATCTTCCTCTGTAGTTATCAGTTGAATTCCTTCTTGCTCATGTAGTTGCAGAATCGTTTTTGCTTGAGCCAGTCTACTGTTTGCAGAAATATGTTGAGCTATTTTTTGCGGTAGATAGGAATTTCTGCTATTAGCAGCTTCGAATATGGCTTTGGCACTTCCAAAATGCACTAATAATTTCTTTAACCAGGTACAGCCTATACCTGGTATCAAAGAAAGTGCTAATCGGTAGTGTTTTTCTTCTGGGCCCATTATATTACTAAATAGCGTAAGTTAGGATACCCGCTCACCTGCGTAGCAACCATATCTTATAGATTACAGAAAATTGCTAATATTTAATAATTAAAGCTACTTTTTTTGCTTGATCAAAAAAAGTAGCTTTAAAAATCACATCTTATATAACAAACGCATATTCAGTAAAGTAGCCCTCCTCTAAAAATCTACTTCTCTAAAAAAACCACTGTTTTTTTACAAAAACTGACTTTGGCATTATAATAATTAATTTTCAGGCTCCTTTGTAAAAAAACTATCTCTGTGCATTTTATGTATTTTCTTTTCGCATACTAGCGCATGATGCTCTTGCATTTACCCACAACTTAAGCGCATTGGCCTGATCAAACACACCTTTATTTCTTTTTTTTTGTGGCCATAAATAATGTGTAGTTATCATAACCAAACTATTGATTAACATACAAGGAAAGGCACCGTTTACATCTGTTACTGGTTCAACCCATTTATTCCAAATTATAATGGCTAATATACCTGTAGCCATACCGGTCAATACACTATAGGAACTACTCCGAAAACCTAAAATAGTTAAGATAAAAGGGCCAGTTACAATAGGTATAAAGCAATCAAAACCTAATTTTATTAATTCCATTAAATCATTGCAGTAAAAGCTAAGCATCAAAGAGAATATACCTAAAATAGGCGTTGTGATTTTAGCTAATAGAAACTGATGCCTATCGGGATTTTTTTTCTTATAGACTATATCCGTTATTTCCTGACTAATCATAATGGCAGAAGAGTTTATGTGAGAATCGGCGGTAGACATAGATACAGCTAATAAACTTATAACCACAAAACCTTTAAACAGGGGTGAAATATTTGATAGGATATGACCCCAAACCACTGTTGCTGGTAAATCTGGTGCACTGACAAATGCAAATAAACCAATTAATAACATAAACAATTTAATATACAAGCTACCCATACCGGTATGAAGGAAAACTTTACTGGCTTGGAAGTGATCGGATGACATATAAATCCTTTGAATATTTGGGGGGCTTATATTGAACACTAGACGAGATAAAAATAATGTAAGCATACTCCATAAGTTATGATTAACCTGAAAAAGCTTACTAAACTGGAATCTCTCTTGCGTTTGTAAAAACGAAATAATTTCGGGCATTGGTTTCCCAATGTATCTAAATATGCAACAAGAAAGAAGGGGAAGAATTACGAGAAAAGTTCCCAGCTGCACCAGATCTGTAATTAAAACAGCATGAACACCTCCAAATGTAGAATACAAAATAAGGATTAGCATGGAAATAATGGTAATAATTTTAGGGTCAACTGAATCTATACACATACCTATGGCTATGGTCATTACATTGATTTGTATAGTAATCATAACAATAGATGCAAAAAGATTTGATAAAACAACCATTACCCTTGGGTATTTACCATATATACTACCTACGGTTTCTGACATAGAGAGGTGATGCATAAATGGAGCCATACGTAACGCTAATGGACTAATAATCCAGAAAGAAAGACAACCAGTTATAATTCCGGTAAGTATCGCGCATAGGCCAAATTTATGAACTTCCGTTACTGAATGCATCACAGTTCTTCCTCCATAAGCAGTAGCCAATACAGTAGCTACTAAATAGGCAGTAGAAAATGGCGTGTTGCCTATAGCATATTCTCGAAATGTAGTTGGAACTCTAGCAAAGCGAAATGCAATACCTAAAACAATTGACAAAAAAACCACTACCATAAGAAGGGGAATATTAAGGGGAATATTAAATAACATCATACATCATATAGATTTAAACGTGAACAAACTTTTGATACAAACTCTTATTTTAACTATTTTTTTTAAAAAAATCAAGGAATCTTAACTTGCAACGTACATTTATAATGTATGCATTACGTTTTAAGCAAAAAAACGCCCATTTCTTATATAGATTATAGATGAAATAAAGCATTTAACAAAAAGAAGTTATGTTAACCTACTTCTTTATGAGGCCGTTGCAATAGACGATTCAAAATATACATAGAAGCAGTACGCGACTTCTTATGTAATGATGTTTATGGTATAATTATTTTATAAAATGCTTATTATTAGCACTATATTTATATAGCTAGTTAACATCAGTAAGCTATCAAGTAACATGCTGAAGCGGTAGCAAGACTAAACCATGCTGTGCTACCGCCTATTATAACGGCCTCGTTATAATGGAGGGAGAGGAATAATTGTATTGGACACCTATATGGTACTTGAAGTTGGATCTGTGGATACTTCCTTTAGTACATTTTTATTAACTTTGCATAATTTTGCGGTCATGGCCTTTAAATCTTCTACCACTTTGGTAAAGCTTTCAAAATTTAATTGGTCCATAGTATCCGTTGCACTATGGTAATTAACATCTCTCTTATCAGCCGTATCAGTGATCATAATAGCTTTATAACCCTGGTTCCAAAAAGATTTATGATCAGATCGTCCAATTCCTGGATCTAGTTTATATGGTAGAGATATATAATGCATTGGAAATGCTTTTTTAGTTTTTTTATAGCTGGACGTACATTCTTTTAAAAAACCGTAGGAATCTATATTACTAACAAAACCAATAAAATTCCCTTTACTATGATACGGAAGCCCTATTAACCATCTAAGCCATGAGGGAAGATATGGAGGATAGTCTTGGCTTTTTGTGTTATCAGTATAATTACCTAAACATTCAAGTGATATCATACCTTTTATAGCTTCATTATGTTCTCTAGCTTTTGTTGCGTAGTTTACGCTCCCCATATTATTTCCGAAAAATGCACCGGTTACTGTGTCCTTGCTATAAGGGGATTCTTCATTAGGAAAGGCCACTAGTTTTAAAGTTTTTTTAAGCTTACAATCATATTGTTTCATATACCTTGCGATTTCTAAGAGAGCCGCTACGCCTGAAGCGTTGTCATTAGCTCCAGGTGAAGTATTAACTGTATCATAGTGCGCGCCTATTACAATAGATTCATTTTTACGGTTACAGCCAGGACTGCTGTTAATGACAACTTCTATATTTTTCATTACATAAGTCTGATCATTATACGTTGCAGCATATTCATGAATTTTAAGGTTAGGTTCCGTAAATCCCATTGCTTTAAATTGTTGTACAATATAGTTAGCTGCTGCTTCTAATTTTTCAAAATTAGACTGATTTTCAATATTTCTAATTCCTATTGTATGTGACAAGTTGTGGACATGATCTTTTAAACGATCTTTTTCTAGAGAATCAACTGTTTTCATATAAACATGTGATTGGCTACAGCTACTTTGTGTGATCACTACCAGCACAATAGCTGCGAGCCATATTATTTTTCGATTCATTAACTCTTTTCTAATTGATTTAGTATTGTGTTGCATTTGCTTAAAATTTTGTTTGCTTGAAATGTTGAAATTACTAACACATTATGAATATCCTGCAAACAAAAAAAGTAAGCGTTACCTCTACCATAAGCGTTACCTCTACTATGCATTTAGCTATTTAGTTTTTGATACTTCCTCTTTACGCCAACCAAATATATCAAACTTTCATCAGCGTAGCGCAATTTATGAACTTTATTTCTAAAATACTATTATATTTTAAGTTTTCGGAACGAAATCGATATTTAGTATAGAAGATGTAACCTATTACTTAGTATCCGTTCAGTGGTGTGGCCTATTCGTATTTTTTCACGTTCGTATTTAGAAATGCGCAATAATGTAAGTTTATAAAAAACGCGCCTTGAACAAAGCTGTGACTAGAAAATTTCAGGCTGAAAGCTATTAGAAAATCATCTTGAGGCCGTTGCAATAGACAATTAGTACTTAGGACGTTGAAATATAAAATAGTACCATTAAACGAATAAAAATATGAAAAAGCAGTTTATCCTTCTTAGGTTGTTTTTATTAGGTAGCAGTTTTACGGCATGCCAGATTAGCAACCAAACAAACAATAGATCCTATAGACAAGACAAAAAAGATAAAAATACGGCTTCCAAATGAGTTAACGGAACAAATAATGCAATGTATGCCTGGATTGGTTCTAAAGGAGCAAAAGCGCTAGCTATGGTTTTGGAAAATAATAGCACAATTACGGAAATTGACCTGAGTTATAATAATATTGGTTTTGCAGGGGCAAAAGCGCTAACTACAGCTATGGAAAAGAATAGTACAATTCGATATATTGATCTTTGTAACAACAATGGTCTTGAATGGCAACCAAATCTAGCTACAGATTTGAAAAAAAGACGCATAAAGGTTAATTTCATACTATAGTATCCGTTCACTTGCGTGGAAGCCATATTTTATAGATTATAGCAAAATCTATATATCTTCATCTTCATTCTTGAATTTCTTGAATAGCTGATACCCAATTGTAAGTGTAAAGCAGTAGTTTTTCATATTTTCTTCTTCACATTTGCTACCAAGTCGCTTATAAGCTTCATAACGGCTACGTTCTCCTTCAATTTGGGAATAGTTTTGTATTTCACCTATTTTTGTCCTAAGCATACCTAAAAATCCTAGTATGCCTCTTAGATCTAGATACAATCCAGAATCCCATTCGTACGCTGTTCCAAGTGATAGAGCGATGTCCCCCTTAGCTAATAAGGTAGCTAAATCACCTGTAGGTTCAAATTTCTCTTCCTTAGAATTGTTGGAATTTTTAACTAGCCAAATTCTTTTAGGAATAAAGTTAAATACTCCAGTTAAGCATATTTTCCAGATACCTGTATTCGGCCTAAGACTTAATGGGTATATACACATTCCTCCTGATAAAAATACGGTATGGTTAATGATTTTTAGATAGGATTGATCCAAATTTTGCTGTTCATCAACTACTAAAGTACCACCTTGGCGTAGGTAACCTACCCCAACTTCGGCACCTATATATTTATTTTCAGCAAATTCTACACATATACTCCCAGTAAATCCTGGATTTTCTAAAAAACTATGTTTCTTAACTTTTCCCTTAATACCAACTGAATCTAATCCAGTAAAATCAAAATTTTTCCAAGTGCTCCAAAAGGAAGAGCCACTTATTCCGGCTTTTGCACCTATCCCCCAGTATTCTATACCGGCCTTTTTTTTGCTATCCTGATCTGCATATGCATAATCTCCCTGTAAAGTAATATATATCANAGATGTTTAATACCAGACTGTGGTGACGTATATTGATATTGATATTGATTCAAACTCTTGATGGCGCACTTTTCCCATAGAACAAAATTTTTCTCTTCTTGTTTGGAATGATATTTTCTTAACAAGGCTACTGCTGCTGGCCAATCCCTATGGAGGCCTCCCCTGTGCTGGTTTCTTAATAAGGCCATTCATCAAGTTAAAATTAGCCTTGTATTATCCTATTACTATAGAAGCTTTTTGTAGATTGCCTTCCAATGCATGCTTTAAATTTTTATATGCCGTGCTTTGCAGTGCCTCATTGGGGATAATGCTTTTTAGAATGGTTACTATATCAATAATTTCTGTGTTGCCATTTTTATATGTACATGACCTATGTACAGATAGCCAGGGTGAATCTATCTTGAAATTTAACTTTTCACAATTTTTAATGTGCGTTTTTTCTATGATAGAATGATTTTCAATAATACAAGGATCCCCTATAAAAACATCTGATACCTGATCAGGAGCAGTAGACACAGTGTTTTCAAACCAATTCTTAAAGTAACAAATCGAATCTAAAATTAAAGCAGACCCTAAATTTGTTTGAAAGATCTTGTTTTTTTGTTGAAATGCATACCTTATCGTAATGTCCTGTACAATAGAAGAAGTAAAATCGGGTAAATCCATAAATTTCTTTTCTTCATCGGTAAGATATACGTTACTTATCTTATAAAAGATAAAGTCTTTCAATGCTTCATTTGAAGAATTTAGCGCTATTTGTGTTAAATCTAACGAAGAAGCTCCTTTAAACACCATAGTACCCTGTTGGTTTACCACATTGTCCTGTATAGCTAATCTATTATAGCATAGGATTTTGGAAGTGGTAGGATTTATGGGAGGAACCTGTATTAAACCACCTTCCTTATGATCCAATAGTAACGCATCTCTATCAGCAACATCTGGAAAAATCCCTTGCGCCATACTAACTTTATTTGTTGGATCAATCCAATATACGTTTTTTTCATTATTGGTTACTTTTAGCATTGCATGGTTAAATCCTAAATGAGGTAGCAACGCACAGTCAGCTATTATCTTAGTATTTGCAGTACTACCTCTATGCACAAGAAGAGGCTGTACTTGATAACCCAGCTTTTGTAAAATAGAAGCAGTAGCAGCAGAAAAATCTTTGCAGTCTCCCATTTGGAAATGAGCAGTTTTTTCTAGATCTCTAGGGAAATGGCCACCTTTTACAGTACGCCAATCTCCCATATATTGTATCTGTTTATTCAATTCTGAAGTAACATAATTGATGGTTGCCTCATCCCCTTCTTTAGTAGCAGCAACTTCTGCTATGGCTACAAAACTTTTGGGAAGGGGTTGATTGATTACTTTATAATATTCAGTGGCAAATGCTTGTGCGAACTCTTTCCAGCTACTTACATTAGACAAAGATACCCATGTCCTATATTTTTTATTTACAAAATAAGATCTTTCGTTCGTTACAGACCATTCTTGAATAGGCTTTTCTAAAGTAATAACTATATTATGTGTGTCTTGCTTGTATGGTTCATGGGAAACTTTCAATACGTTTTTAGGATCATTTACTTTAACTTTTAAAGGTATTTTTGACTGAATTCTAGTATTATATGATTTTATATAACTTCCCGTATAATATAAAACCTCTCCAAAAAAGTTTTTGATAGGGGCCTTTTTCCTAAAAATCTTATACTTTAGGTATATTTCTGAACCGAGCTCTATTTTAGGGAAAGCTATGGCTATTTGCCTTTCAGTATCAAAACCAGACTTTAAACTAGATACAGCTTTATCCTGAATCATATTTTTAACCACTTTGTATTCCTTGCCTTGGCAAATAGTTTTTGCTTCTAGGATAGTAATTTGCATGTTTTGATTATTGTAATCTATTCGATAAGGTGCAAATATTTCACGCCCATGTTCTTTCAAGATTTTACTGCGCGACTCTACGATAGAGGTATAAGTGCCATCTGCATTAACAAACATATCTTCTTGAATGTCAGATTCTAATTCCAGTTGTTCATATTTAGACCATTTGGCTTCAGCTATGGGCATGCTAAAGATAAAGAA
Organism: Candidatus Cardinium hertigii; assembly: GCF_003788695.1. The sequence goes on along the minus strand of NZ_RARA01000025.1, from coordinate 173,572 downwards.
TGGCCATAAATAGAAAAGTATCTTTACATGTCTTATGCTAGCTGGTAAAGCACACTTGTTCAAGATAGTTAAACTGTATACCCGCAGCTTATGTTTAAATGGTAACTTTTGCATAGCGTTTAAATAAATAATATGTAGTTCTTAGACTTTATTAATATGCTTAATCCTGAGCCGACGTAATCGTATATTATATTATTTATAATATTCATAAATATAAAACAAAATAATATTCATAAGTGTATATAATACTCATAATATATAAAATAAAAAAGGCTAAATCCCATGTAATCCCTAAGCTCTATTATTAAATCTTAATCCTAATGTATCCATCTTAAAAATAGCTAAAACGTTTTTCTTTAAAAAATAAGATGCTTACATGCAACCACTTCCCTCTTACATTTTTTTCTTTTAAATTTTACTAAATTCATAAAAAAACAACCATTACTTTCTTTTTGTGCTAGGTAGCCTATATGTCCCATTTCAAATTCTTTCCATTATGACCCATGTATCTACACATTGCCGCATCCGAACGGGAACCGATGACTTTAAAACCCTATTGTTGCATAGTGATGTATTTGTAGATAAAAGCTTAATGATTCAAGCATTATTGGAAGAAAGCAGCGAGGTAATACTGATTACCCGTCCCAGACGTTGGGGTAAAAGCTTGAACATGGATATGTTGCGTAAGTTTTTTGAAATCGAAGTAGATCAGACAGGAAATCCTTTAGCTGAAACAGATCGTGTCAATCAGAAGCTATTCTTGGGTGGAGCCATTGATTTAAAATTAGCAACGGGAAGGAAAAAAATACTACAAAAGCTTAAAATAGCAGCTTATACAGATATTATAAATGAATATCAGGGACAATTTCCAGTCATCTTACTTAACCTGAAAGATGTTAAAGGGAGTTCTTACCAAGAAATCGAGAAAGGCATTAAAGATCAAATTATAACATTATTTTCCTGCCATCGTTATCTAAGCGTACACCTAGCAGCATCAGGGGGGGTACTGGATAATGCTCAAAAAGAGAAATTACAGCGCTATTTGGAT
>NZ_RARA01000025.1:101270-172517 GCF_003788695.1 Candidatus Cardinium hertigii | reverse complement strand
ATCAACCAAGATGCTAATGTCTTTCCCAAACGAGAGCCTACGCCATCTACTGCTGCTTTTCCACGAACTTTAGTCTCTTCATCTAATGGAACATACACAGCCTCTTTGGTTGGATCAAAAAGAACATATTTAACCCCCTTAATCAAGACTACATTATAAATGCCTACTATAACAGACATATGTAAAGCGGTCATATTAAAATTTGTCAAAAAACCCTCTAAAACATTACCAAAACGCAGGAAAGTAAAAAATAAAACCGTCATTACCAATGCCGTAACAGGTGTAGCAGATGCGGCAAATGACCATCCTCTCTTCAGAATAGGTGTAGCAAAACATAATGCAACTAAAATAGACACAAAGCCTGATGCAATTTGTTGCTGACCATAAAGTCCTGCATAAATCGTTGCATCACCCGTTAGGTTCACATATTGCTGCATTTGCGTTTTGTGTACGCCCTCAAAAAGGGCAATAACCAATCCATAACCTAACACCAATATAGAAATAAACATTAGGTACTTAGACCGAGCTAAAAACTTAATAGATTCCATAAAGGGTAATTTAACTTTAACCTTTTTAACCTTTTTTTCAATCTGATAATAGGATGGATTGGCCCTTATATCTGCAGTAAACAAGTTATATGTTACCAGTATCAAAATAATGGCAATAATGACATACATAAGACCTTGATCAAAATTTGTACGGATACGCTCTAGTTTAAGGGTATAGCCAGCCGCAATGCTACCAAGGGCAGCAAACATACCTAAAAAGCTATAAAAACGTTTGGCCTCACTTACAGCGGTAATCTCATTTACAAAAGTCCAAAATACGACACTTATTGCAAAGGTCCCCCACGCTTCAGCATGGATATAGAAAAGAGAAATGGGCCAAACGCCAAGAATCTCCCATAACCCTGTAAGAAGTGGCCATTTTGCTATAAGTGTTTTAGACAAACGCGTTAGCTGCAAAACTTCTTTTTGCGGAAATAAAAAAACAAATGCAAGGATAAAAAAAGCTAAAAAGTAGATCATAACTGCATTGAATCGGCCATCTCTTCCGGTAGAACGGCTAACTTTTCCATAAAGAATCGTAAAAAAAATCATACTGGGTGTAATAGCGAAACCTTTTAGCCAATAAATGGCCGCAGTACTAACTTCTTTAAGCATATTCATATCCTTCAAGGAACGTGTAAGTGCATAACAGAAAGAGATTAGAATAAATATTAAAGCCGTCGGTAAAAATTTACGTAGCTCATGTTTGTGTATGGGGAATATCAACCCACGTATGGTACCAAACTCTTGTTTTGTATGTATTGGCATTGTGTTTTTAAATTTAGTTAAAAAATAAAGTGTAAGGCAAGACTGCTTGGTAAATCATATTTTATGAGTTATATACTTTGCAGTGCCTCTTAATTTAGTAGAAAAGTTAATGGTATCAAGCTCTTATCATAGTTCTGTATTTAGGGTTAAATAGTTGGATATGCTTTCAGAAGTAGTTTGTATGGCCTGATCACCTCTTGCCCAATTAGCTGGACAAACTTCTCCGTATTGGATTACATGTTGCCACATATCCACTACACGTAATATTTCTTTGATATTTCTGCCTAACGGTAAGTCATTAATAGAAACATAACGTACGATACCTTCTTTATCAATTAAAAAAGTTCCACGATAAGCTATGGGAAGTCCAGAACAAACCAATTGATTATGGTCATTATAGCTCCAACTACCGCCTAAGACACCATAATTAGAGGCAATGGTCTTGCTCGTATCAGCAACCAATGGATAGGTTACGCCGGCAATACCTCCTTTGGTCTTAGGTGTGTTCAGCCAGGCACAATGGGTTTCTTCCGTGTCGGTAGAGCAGCCAACTAACGCTACATTTCGTTCTATGAATTGGGATAAATATTGCTGAAAGGATAGTAACTCAGTAGGGCAGATAAAAGTAAAATCTTTAGGATAAAAGAAGAAAATAACCTCTTGCTTTCCTAAAAACTGCTTCAATGAAAAGTCAACTACAACAGTCCCACCATTGATGACGGCTGCTGCTTTAAAAATAGGAGCCTGGCTCCCTAATAAACTCACGGTTGTATACAATTAATAAAAAAATGTAAATAGACTCCCCGTCCCCATTACTTCTAAACTAAATTTTCCCATGTACAGTACAGCACAATGCAAATCTATACTTTTTTTTAATAAATCCTACATTTTGCACTCAAAAATCACTTTTTGTTACGGTATACACTTTACAAATGGTACAGGATATATGCAGCACGCACCTGTTCAGTGCCACACCATATCCTAAAATGGAAGATCATCTTCCGCATCAGTAAAAGATGTAGCAGTTCCTTCGTGCATTTGATGGCCTTTTTCTAAACGCCATGCTTGCAAAGAATTAAAGTATTTCACAACCCCTTCTCGATTGGTCCATTTTCTTCCACGTAAATTAAAATGTATAGTTACTTCCTCGCCCTCCTTAAACCCATCTAATAGATCACATTTATCCTGAATTAACTCAAAGGAAACGTATTCTGGATATTGTGGATTTTCTGCGTATTCTGCAACAAAAGTTCTTTTTTTAAATGAATCAGATATTTGTTGTGAGGGAGTTATTTCAAATAATTTTCCAGTTATATTCATTATAATGTTTGTTAGAGTGGTTTAAAATTATTAACTAAAATATTATACACGGATGTTACGCAACAACCATGCGTCGCGCTCTTATTAAACCCTTATTTATTATAAAATTATACAAATAAAAATTTTTTTGCATCCATTCTCGTATTTTGATTTTTTACACACTTTTTGATCAAGCCAAACGTGTGTACAAGATAAAAAATATGCATAACATTTTACAGTTTCTGAATCTTATATCATGGCACGAAGATGCATAAATTACTTTATAAGTGCTAATCATGCTAATCAAATTAGGTCTCAAAAGTTGAAAAGTTTGGGTGTTAAATAAAGCTACCCGCGTAACATCAGTATAAAGCTACGTGTGTAACATCCGTTATGGCCCTAAAATAGTACTTTTTCTCAAATATAGATGCCAAGTCCATCTACTTGTAGCACATTTCTGCTGTCCTAATTATTTTTGAATTTGACAAATACAAAAGTACCCAAAAATAATAGACCTGCTGTTGTAACCATAGCAGCTGCCATAGAGCTATTAAACAAGAGGCTCATGTAATACCCACCAATAGAGGTTAGTATAGCAAAGATGATATTATAAAATAAGAGATGTTTAAGACATTTTGTGATTAAATACATACTTGCAGTGGGAACAATTAAAAGGGCAACTACTAAAATAGCCCCCGCTACTTCAAAGGCAGCAACGGTTGTCAAAGCCGTTACAGCCATTAAAATATAGTGCCAATAGGTGGTATTTACCCCAATACTTTTCGCAAATTGTGGATCAAAAGTACTCACAAACAGATGTTTATAACCAATTATAAGAAAAGTCATATTACAAACTAAAACCATTAGTAAAATGTAAAATGCTTTAGGACCTAAGTGTATCCCACTGGCCGTTTGGCAAATATCTAATGGAACAGTTGCCAGTTCACCATAAAGACTACATTCTGGGTCTAGGTCTATTTTCCTACTAAAAAAAGAGATTAAAATGACCCCTAAGGCAAAGAGAAAGGTGAAATTTATGCCTATGGCAGCATCTATCTGTATCCTTATTTTTTTTTCTAGCAGCGATACAAGAAAAGTAACGAGCAGGCCCATCAGGCCTGCTCCCACCACTATCACTGGAGAATTTTTAGATCCCGTGCTAAGGACACCTAATACAATACCTGGAAGCATTGCATGGGCAATCGCATCTCCCATCATGGCTATTTTTCTTAATACCAAATAGATACCGATTAAAGCACAATTTATACTGGCGAGTGCAGCAACCATAATCGTCCACAGCGCCTCTATGGCTATCATTTTACTGCTAAGGCCTTGCTTAATACGTCACATAGCTCCGGCCAGCTATAGCTATTTTGTACACCCGTTTGCATTGCTTTGAGCGCATAGCTATTGGTAGATCGTTCTGTTTGTCCTATCATAATTACAAAAGGAATATTTTTTTTATTGGCATAGGATAATTGTTTATGTATTTTTACCGGATTAGGGTAAATTTCTGTTTTAAACCCATTCGAACGCAACTGATTCAATATATTAAGAAGCTGGGGTTCTGCTTTTTTTTCTAAATTGGCTAATAATACCTCTGTTGTATAGTTAACTACTGAACCAAAGAGATGCTGCTCTTCCATAATATCATAGAGCCTATCTATACCAAAAGAGAATCCGACGCCAAACAATCCGGTTGTTCCAAAAAAATCTCCAAGATGATCATATCTACCGCCTCCCCCCAGGCTACCTATGGGCGTGTGTGCTACAGCTGCTTCGATGACAAGACCTGTGTAATAAGCTAACCCCCTTGCTAACGTTGGGGCAACCAAACATACCGCCTCTGGAAGCCCAAGACAATGAGCATTTTCCATTATTTGAGTTAATTCTGCTATTGCCTTTGAACCTTTATCTGTATGGCCAATGGCCGCATTCATTTGCGCTAAAAGTTGACCATTATCTCCTTTAAAATTAACAAAAGAGGAAAGAAATGCAATGGTTCTCTCACTAAATCCCTCTTTCTGTAAGGCAGCAGTAACTTTTTCCAATCCAATTTTTTCTAGCTTATCTACAATAATGCAAAATATCTTTTCTTTTTCACTCTGTTCTTCGGCATCAGCAATAGCGCTAAGCACGCCCCTATGGTTGATTTTTATGCAAAAGTTTCGTATCTGTAGGGCTGACAATACCTCATAAATAAGTTTTAAAATTTCTGCTTCACAGCATAGAGAGGTACTGCCAATAATATCGGCATCACACTGTAAAAATTCCCTATAACGTCCTCTTTGGGGTCTATCTGCACGCCATACAGGTTGCATTTGATAGCGTCTATATGGAAAAAGCATCTGACGGTGATTGGCTGAAATATAGCGTATCAAAGGAACAGTTAAATCGTATCGCAGTCCTTTATCACTGATGAGGGGCTTTATTTTTTTGTAGTTCTCAAAACGCATTTCTGAAGCTATTTCTTCTAAAAAATTACCAGATTTGAGTATGTTAAAAATTAATTGCTCTCCTTCTTCGCCATATTTACCTGTAAGGGTAGTACGATTTTCTAGAGCAGGGGTTTCTAGTGGTTCAAAACCATATAGTGCATAAAGGGATTGAATCGTTGAAAGAATATAATTGCGTCGGTACACTCGAAGTGAACTGTAGTCACGCATACCTTTTACAAGGGTGGGTAGTATGGTCATCTACTTTTGCTAATGCCTGAAATGCAAAGTTTTAATATTGATAAATATACACTATCATCGGATCATTCACAATGATAGGATTTTCCCTTAAGGAGTGCATCAGTCAGATGGGATGATCTATGATGCGTTTGTAACTTAAAAAATTGTTCATAGCAAATATAAAAATAAATATAACATAAGATGCAGCGTCATCGCAGGTATTGTGCATTTGAAATGTAGATTTGCTAAATAAGCCAACCAAACAAATAGATAGCAACCTACATATCAGGCTTAATAGCCTGAAAATAAATAATAGCGCATTTTGCAGAGGGTCTAATACAAATAGGCTAAAAATAAAAAAGCATATCATACACATGAAAGTATTTATCATTGGACTATTAGATTGTCTTTTTCCTCCCCTATGCGTAGGGTGTACCCATAGGTTAGTTCAGGGAGAAACGTTGATTTGTACTATTTGTTTCAGTACATTTCCTGAAACAAATTCCCATATGGTAGTAGACCATGCCATTACCGATCGTTTTATAGGGAAAGCTGCTATAACCTATGGACTTGCGCTTTATAAATTAAAAAAACAGAGCCTCCTCGAGCAAGTGCTCTTTGCCATGAAATATAAGAATCAGCCCAAAATTGGAGAGCTATTGGGGCACTGCTATGGCAATAGCTTGTCGAAATATCCATCTATTGTTAAAACAATAGATGCTATTGTACCTGTTCCACTGCATCATAAAAGATTACAAGAACGAGGTTATAACCAAAGCGATTTTTTTGCAAAAGGGCTTTCAGTGTCACTGCAAATTCCCTTCTACCCAACCTGTATAGAGCGGACCCGAAATACCCCCTCTCAAATACATAAAAGTAAAGAAGAACGTATGGTAAATGTCAAAGACGCCTTCAAGGTAACACAGTCAAATTTACTTACTGACAAACACCTGTTATTGGTAGATGATATCCTTACTACAGGAGCTACATTAATCGCTTGTACAAAAGCGCTGCTAGCCAAAGGAGCTGGACAAGTTAGTATTGCCACCATAGCTGTGGTAGAAGAAGCATAATAAAAAGTTGGCACAATTCATGCATTTCTTAAGTAGTAAAAAGCCCCCATAAGCCTTTTTGTAAAAAGCTGGTAATATTTAAAATTATTGGTACTAGATGCGCATAATTATATTTTTTAACTTTAATTTGAATTAAAAATGAACGAAAAAGGAACCATATCCGTACATACCGAGAATATTTTCCCCATTATCAAAAAATTTCTTTACTCCGATCAAGATATTTTTTTAAGGGAATTAGTAGCTAATGGAGTAGATGCCATCCAAAAACTTAAAAAACTAGGTTCTATGGGTCTTTATGAGGGGTCTACTGACAAATTGGTAGTAGAAGTACTGCTCGATGAGACGCATAAAACCATTACCATTAAAGATGATGGACTGGGTATGACGGCTGATGAAATTAAGCAATATATCAATCAAATTGCTTTTTCTGGTGCTACTGAATTTGTAGAAAAATATAAAGAACAGGTTGAGCAACATCAACTCATTGGTTGTTTTGGTTTAGGCTTTTATTCAGCCTTTATGGTAGCTAAAAAAGTTGAAATTATTACCAAATCTTACCAAGCAGCTGCCCAAGCAGTCCATTGGTCTTGCGATGGAAGCACTGATTTTGAACTAAATCCTGTTGAAAAAAATGTAATAGGAACAGAAATTATTTTACATCTTTCCGAGGATGCCGAAGAATTTTTGAAAAAAGAACGTATTCAATCCATTTTAAATAAGCACTGTCGTTTTTTGCCGGTAGAGATTTTATTTGATGGAAAAGTTATCAATAATACGACACCTCTATGGATAAAAATTCCAGCAGATCTAAAGCCTGAAGATTACCTTACATTTTATAAAGAACTCTATCCCTTTGCAGCAGATCCTCTATTCTGGGTTCATCTAAATATTGACTATCCATTTACACTAACGGGAATACTCTATTTTCCTAAAGCTGCAAACTATTTTGAGCAAAAAGAAACTATCCAGCTTTACGCACGGCAAGTGTTTATTACCAATGATGTCAAAGAAGTTATTCCAGAATTTTTACGTTTGTTGCACGGGGTAATTGATTCACCTGACATACCCCTGAATGTATCCAGAAATGCCTTGCAATCAGACAGTAATGTAAAAAAAATTAATATTTATATTGCTAAAAAAGTAGCAGAAAAACTAGAAACACTTTTTCAACAAGATCGTCAAGCTTATGAAGCTAAATGGAATGATATTTCCCTTTTCATCAAGTATGGTATGATGACAGATGACAAATTTGACGAAAAAATTAGAGAAATTGTACTGTTGCAAAACCTATCGGGCCACTACTATACCATAGCAGCGTATAAAAATAAAGTATCTGAGAATCAAACAGACAAGGAAGGGAATGTAGTTTTTCTTTATACCACAGATCCCCAAAAACAGGCTGTTTATATACAATCGATACAACAAAAGGGCTATGATGTATTGGTTCTTAATAGCCAGATTGACACCAACTTTATTAATTTCGGTGAGTTTAAATTTGATAAAATCAAATTTAAAGGTGTTGATACCGATACCATTGGTAATCTCATTGAAAAAGAAGAAACAGTAGCACTTGAACTTACAGAAGCAGAAAAAGAAGAACTAAAGTCGATTTACGAAAAAACTATTGACGTTGCACAAACTACCTGGAATGTGGTTGCTATGTTGCCCGAAGAACTACCTGTAACCTGTATCACTCCTGAGTTTTCGAAGCGGATGGAGAGATTTACACAAGAAAGTGCTCCTGGAAATAAGCCTTTTCGTTCCATCCATTTAGCCATTAATGGCAACCATCTTTTGGCTAAAAAGATACTTTATACTACTGATAAAGAAAGACAAAAAGAATTGGTAACGCATTCCTATCAACTGGCCCTACTGGCACAAGGTCTTTTAGAAGGAGAATCGTTAGCTGCGTTTATAAAAAGCTATATGAATCAATTATTGGATAAGTAAAATAAACGAGCTATATAAACGAGCGCTTCTATTCAAAATGAGAAGTTTTTGTATCCGTTCAGTGGTGAGCGATAATTCCCAAAACGTGCTGGTAAATCTCTCCAGGGTATGTCAGTTCTATAACGATATAAAATTGCTTCAACAAATAAACGATTGGCCTATGCGTATTTTTATTTTTTTTCACGTTCGTATTTAAAAATAGCGCAATAATGTAAATTTATAAAAAACGCGCCTTGAACAAAGCTGTGACTAGAAAATTCCAGGCTGCAAGGTAGTAGAAAATCAGCCTGTTTGAGCCCAAGGCCGCAGGCATGGGCGAGTTCTGATTTTCAGCTTTCAGACTGGAATTTTCAACAGCTTTGTTCACCAGCGCTTGATTTTTTTTGGCTACTTTTTTTGATCAAGCAAAAAAAGTAGCTTTAAAAGAAGTAGTTTTTAAAAAAAAAGTGTTAACTTAACATTAACAAGCCAGTACGGCTAGTTCCTGCCGAATCCTCCAGGTCTGGAAGGAAGCAAAGGTAAGGTGGTTGTAGCAGCGCGATACTTGGCTTGTTATTTTTAATATTTCCTTTCTTCTTATATAGGGAATCATGTCCATTTGCGAGTGTGCCCCAGCTATTGATTATTTAGGCATAGGCAATATATTGTTAAATATTTTGAAAAATATTTAATATGCAATGCATGATAGGACTTACGTGAAAGGTTAGGTAAATAGGTTAACCTTAGGTAAATAGGTTAATCTAAAGTGTCAATGTGGTTCTATCCGAAATAGTCTAGCTCTTTACAGAATTCCTGATGTGCAGGAATATGTTCCATTACTTTAAATTGATGGGTAGTGTGGTCCAATTGCCAACAAAAATGCATTATACCATTTGTTACTAATAAAATATCTACAGAAAGTTGTCTATGGTATTGCATAATTTGCCCCAAAGTTGCCTCTGTCAGCGTTAGATGATATGCTTTACATTCTACAATCATTTTAGCTATCCCTAATCTATCGCATAGTACTATATCGGGTCTATAATTTCCCATTGTTCCATTTATTTTTTTCTCCGAACGGATCAATCCCTTGGGATAAGCAAGATGGTGAATCAAATAATTGATCATATGCTGACGTACCCATTCTTCTGGTGTTAGCAATAGATATTTTTTACGTATTAGATCTAAAATATAGGTTTTGTTTAATTTCTGCTTCGATTTATAATCGAAAGCAGGTAGCATAAGTGGTATCATACAAAATAGATTCATCTATTTTGTATGAATGTACGATAACACCAAGAAAGTGCAAAAGAACAATAGGCTATAAGAGACATAATCAACACAATCCAAGGTCCAGTAGGCATCGAAGGCACAATATAGGATATAAACGTTCCTGTAAGGGAAGAAAAAAGGGAGATGAGAATAGAAAAAAGCATGATGTAAGCGATCTTAGCCGTCCAAAATCTTGCTGTAGTAGCCGGCGTAATGAGCATGGCGCTCATCAAAATCACACCTACTGCTCTTATACCCACTACAATGGCAAGTACCAATAAACTTGTAAATATAAAATCCATTTTTTGAACAGGCATACCTATGGATTTTGCAAAAAGTCGATCAAATGCAATGACCATAAATTCCTTAAAGAATAGTAATAGCGTTACAATAATCATTAAACTCAATAACAGCAATAAGTTAATATCTTCTCGTAATAGGGTTGCTGCACTGCCCAATAAAAATGATTTTAGCCCTCCCTGGCTAGCCTGACCACTATGTTGCAAAATAGATAATAAAAAACTGCCAAATCCAAAAGATAGAGAAGCAATAATAGCAATGGCAGTATCTTGTTTTATTTTCGATTGAGTGGTTATGGTATTGATCGCTATGGATGCCAACCAACCCGTAATAAACGCACCTATAATCAGCCAAACAGAGTTTTTTTCTCCTGTTAAAAAAAAAGCCAAACAGGTCCCAGGTAGTACTGCATGGGAAATAGCATCTGTAATTAATGTTTTCCTTTTTAAAAGGGCAAATATGCCAATCATAGAACTACTGGTACTCAACAAAATAGTTCCTAGCAGTACGTTTCGTACATTTGGATCTAATAAAGAAATAAAATTTTGAATAGCGCTCATGATTTAATAAATGCTATTTCCATATGTTGTGTATAATTGCATAAGCTTGGATGCAATATACTTAATTTTGAGTTAAACTTTATTTTTTAATAGATACTGGATTTAATTTGTATTTTTAATGGTACAATCAGCCAGTTTTTTTGCACATGTAAGTATTAAAATAATCTATATATGAAAAATATAGCAAAAAGCCAACCTGAAGCACAGGCTAGGCCATTTATTCTAGTTATCGAAGGTATAGATTTTTCTGGCAAAACGACTTTAGCTCATCACATTCAAGGTACTTTATTGAACCAAGGTTATCGTGTAAAGCTTTTGCACGATCCGAAAGGAAGTAAAAATGCGCAAGTAATTTGGGAAACGATCTTAGCGGTTCAAGAGATGGGAGCAAATCCCACTACAGAATTTTTTCTATTTTTGGCTGCACGCAATGAGCTCATCCATCAAGAGGCACTGGTAGATGATGTACATGTTATCGTCTTTGATCGATTTATTTTTTCTACTATAGCCTACCAATTAACAGATAAACCCCAGTCCTGGGAACCTTTTTTATCTACTCATCGTTTTTTTTCTGGGTTAATGCCAGATCTATGTATCTATTGCGACCTGGATTTTAATACTTTTCAATTGCGTAACCAGGCCAGAAGCAAACAGGACCTATTCGATCAAATGTCCAAAAATCGTTTTAAAGCCATTCAATTAGCTTATGAAAAAGCACTACAATTGCATGTATGCCCCTTTCTTCGAGTGCATCATCTAGAGCAAGATGATTTTTTGGAATTAATGAAAAATATTACAGATCGTATTTCCAACCAATCATCGCATGTATAGTAACCACTTTTCTCTTACATTTTTTTTCTTTTAAATTTTGCTAAATTCATAAAAAAGCAGTTGTCACCTTCTTTTTGTGTTAGGCAACCTATTTATGTCCCATTTCAAATTCTTTCCATTATGACCCATGTATCTACGCATTCCCGCATCCGAACGGGAACCGATGACTTTAAAACCCTATTGTTGCATAGTGATGTATTTGTAGATAAAAGCTTAATGATTCAAGCATTATTGGAAGAAAGCAGCGAGGTAATACTGATTACCCGTCCCAGACGTTGGGGTAAGAGCTTGAACATGGATATGCTGCGCAAGTTTTTTGAGATTGAAGTAGACCAAGAAGGTAATAAACTAGCAGAAGAAGCACGCACAAATTATTTGCTTTTTAAGGGAGGTAGTATAGATATAGGATTTAACGAAACTAAAGTACTCTACCCTTTAAAAATTACCAGCTATCCCCATGCTATGAAACGCCAGGGGCAATTTCCAGTTATCTTGCTTAACCTGAAAGATGTTAAAGGAAGCAGTTATCAAGAAATTGAAGAAGGAATTAAAGATCAAATTATAACATTATTTTCCTGCCATCGTTATCTAAGCGTACATCTAGCAGCATCAGGGAGATTACTGGATAATGCTCAAAAAGAGAAATTACAGTGCTATTTGGATGGGAAACTCTATAAAAATGATTTAAAACAAGGGTTGCGTTTTTTAAGTGAACTGCTCTACAAACATTTTAACCAAAAGGTCTATATTCTGATTGATGAATACGATACCCCTATCAACAGTTCATATATTAAATTTGGTAATCAAAATGAATCCTTTGAAGAAGTTTTAGAACTATTCCGTGGGATTTTTGGTAGTGCCTTAAAAAGCAATCCCTATTTAGAAAAAGGCGTTATCACAGGTATATTACGCATAGCCAAAGCCAATCTCTTTTCAGACCTCAATAATGTACGGGAATATACGCTGTTGGATAAAAACTTTACACAATTTTATGGTTTTACGCAAAGCGAAGTAGATGATTTGCTTAGTAAGGTGCCTACCCAAACAGAACCAGCAAAAATCAAGGATTGGTATAATGGCTATACTTTTGGGGGTGAGTTAATTTACAACCCTTGGTCTATGATGCAATGTCTAGCTAGTGAAGGCCTGCTTGACTACTATTGGTTAGACAGCGGTGGTACCGGTTTAGTAGATAAAGCATTGCTAACAGATTCTATACAATCAGATATACAAACTTTATTATCCGGAAAGGGATTGATTAGGAAATTATACAAACAGCTTTCCTTAGAAAAATTAACAGAGAATAAAGATCTGTTTTATAGTTTGCTGGTTTTTTCTGGCTACTTAAATCCTATGCTGGTAAATGATGACCCGGAAGATCTAAAATATATATTAACGATTCCCAATAGAGAAGTACGGGGCATTTATGTAGAAAGGATTATTGATTGGGTGGGTAAGCAGTTACGTATAGCGCCTAGTGCATATCGTGATTTTATAGGGTTATTGTTAAACCAACAACTGGAACCATTTGTAGCGCAGCTAAGAAACTATTTGTTAAACGCTACGAGCTACCATGATTTAAGCCAAGAAAAAGATTATCATAATTTAATAGGCGGTTTGTTGGCTCCTTTATCAAATCGTTATCATATCACTTCTAACCAAGAAACGGGTTATGGTAGATGTGATCACTTGCTCTTTCCTAAAGTAGGCTATGGAGACTGGGCCATGGTTATTGAGCACAAATTAGCTACATCATCTAATGATTTAGCAGCTACCGCTCAGGCAGGTTTGGAACAAATTATTACCAAAAAATATGATGCGCATCTCACAACCTATGCGCATATAAAAAAGATTAGTTGTATGGCATTAGCTTTTTATGGTAAAGAAGTTGCTTTGGCCTATCAAGTGGAGGAGCTAAGTGGTGCAAGGTAGAAATTCCTTATCAGGAACGTAAACGTATCCGTCCACTTGCGTGGTAGCCATATTTTATAGATTATAGCAAATGGCTAATATTTAATAATTGATGATTTTATCCATTTTTTTTAAACTACTTCTTTTTTTTAAAAAAAACTACTACTTTTAAAGCTACTTTTTTTGCTTGATCAAAAAAAGTAGCCAAAAAAAATCAAGCGCTGGTGAACAAAGCTGTTGAAAACTTCAGCCTGAAAGCTGAAAATCAAAACTCGCCCAGGCTTGCAGCCTTGGGCTCAAACAAGTTGATTTTCTAATAGCTTTCAGACTGAGGTTTTCTAGTCACAGCTTTGTTCAAGGCGCGTTTTTTATGACCTTGCATTATTGCGCTTTGCTAATGGGTACGAACAGGGATATGCAGGCCATACTACTGAACGGATACTTTAAAAATACGAATACGTAATACGTATAGGCCACACCACTGAACGGATACAAAAATATACTGTCGGTCTGTTGCAACGGCCTCCTAATGATATAAACTCCCCTAGATATTATTTTTTTGTTTCATTAGTATCGTTTAAAAATATTAATGGCATCAATTCCTTACATCTCCTTTTTATGTCATCAATATGTTTTGCATGGATGCGGTCATAACGGAAAGAGTGAGATGGCATGAACATGTTTTGTATTAGTTGTAATACTTCTACAGCTTCTATAGCTTCTATAATCATGCCTTGATCTTTACTAATTATGCCTGAAGCAGGATTATACTTTAATTTTTTTATCAAATCATCAATTTTGATCTGATTATTAGGATTAGAAAGCATAACCTGTATAAGCAATATCAATAATAACGTTGATGGCCTTTCTATACATTGATTATGGATATGACTAGAGTAGCACTTACCAATGGTGTCTAACATTGCCTTATGTTGGTGCATCTTTTTACGTATTTTTGCTATTTTTTCAAAAGTTTGAGGATTATTAATATACAGTATATTGTCCGGGTTTTGTATCCATTTTTGCATTGCGTCTGCTTCGAAACTAGTACTAGGTACGGTAATTAGCTCTGTTAACGGTATTGACGTAATGTTCACTCCCTGATCCATATTAACTCGTAAAGCATTTAAAACATACTCCTTATATTTTTGTAATAGGTCACTTCTCCCAAATTTCGTAATCTTCTCATCAACTTCACGCATGAGGTCATTTTGTGTGATCAATAATTCTGCTATAAATAACTTAAGATCAGCATCAGCAGCAACTTTCTTTTGTAGGGTTAATAAATCCTGTATCATTGGTCTTATACCAGGAGAAGAAATAGAAATTTCCATCGTTTTTACAGCTTGTACAACCTGGTTAACCTCTAAAGATGAGGTCGTGTTATTATTACTTTGCAAGTTTATTCCCGAAGATGAAGCTTCATCTTTAGGCTCTTGTTTGATTTCTTCTTTTTTAGATAAGCCGTCTTTACCAGATAAGAAACCTCGTTTCAAATCCATATTTAACGTATTGGTAGATTTGCCACATCCAGTTAATGCTGTACAAAGTAATACCAAGGAACCATGTAATACCAAGGAACCATAAAGATTTTTATTATTCTCCTTCAAGGAGAATTTGAATTTATTTTTCATAGCTATACTTAATTTTATAGATTAAAAGATTATATAAATTTACATCTAAATAATTAAATTAAAAACATTTCTGCTACGAAAGTGAACGTATACGGGCAATTTACGCTCGAATTCACATTAACCTAATGACAATCCACCCATGTTTAGCTCATCTACGGATAGCGGATTGGATGCATTTAGCATTTTCTCTATAGCTGGTTTTATGCTTTTTTCATAGACTTTTTCAGAATAAAGTATATACCTTTTTTTAGGAATGGGTACGGACCAGTAATTTTTAACCATTACGTTTCCAAGTACAATATAATTGTCTGCATGGATTACATCTTTATACAAATGCATTTCAGTCTTACTCTGACCAGGTAGCGGTATCAGCAAGACTTCTTCTTCGCTTTGACCATCTACAAGGCCAGTAAGGTCTTCTAAGCTACTGCCTCTATGCAATTGGCTCCTTGTAGGTATCAAACCATCGTGTAATTCATTTGCATCGCCAGTCAAAAACTGTGCATAACTGCGATTTAATCTTCTCATGGCTTGACGATCTTCCGGAGATAACGTTTGTTCATCAAGCTCAGCTACCTTTACAAAATCATCTTGATGACTTGCAACAATTACATCATGCCTATTGTGCGCATCATCACGTAAGACTTTCCTGCAAGTTTGTATATCAGGGCTAGTGGGATGCATAGCATCTAAGCCGGCTGTTTTGTTTACATCAAGGAATTTTGCAATCTTTTTACCAAAGTTTAATACTGTAACCATGGCATCCATACTAATTCGAAGTGTAGCAGGATCTATACCCATAAGTCCCAAGCCCTCAGCACCATTATTAATGAATGTGTGCACATCTCCATATGTACGCTCAAATACAGAAGTCCCCGTTAAAGGCGAACCAAGTAGCACCATTCCTTTAATATTTAATTTTTTACCAAAATTATCGTATAGATTACAAGCAACAAGCGCTCCTTGGCTATTGGCGATGACTATTAACGGAAATTTTTCTAGATCTTTACCATGCTTAGTTAAGCAATCTTTTATTTCATCGAATACGTTTTTTGCCTGGGTACCTATTTTTTCTTTTATAGAGCGGAATTCTTCTCTGCAGGTGGGCTTTATAATGAGTAGTTTTTTTGCCTTAAAATCCCTTAAAAGTTTTTGTTCAATAGGATCAAATGCATCTGCAGTGCCATTTAACCCATGCAACCATATGATGCCGCCAACAGCATCGTTGCTTGTCTCTGCATATTCACGCTTTACATGCTTGCTTTGTTGCACCATTTGTGATGAACTACCTGGTTTAAAACAGCTGTCTGGTTTATTGGATTGCATAGACAGGCTGCTTTTTGTGCAACCCATAAATACTAAAGCAGCTGTAACGGTAGTGATGATAACTGGCAAAATAAAATTTTTTTTGCGGTATTTACTTATATAACACATTGTATTTTATAATTTAAAATTGAAGATTTATTTCAACGTACACCCTGCACGCTAACCTTAGCGAAGGGTAGTTTAGAAAATTTAATTTTACAATGCAATGCATCAAAACATCTTTACTTTGTCTACTTCTGAGGACTTTACGAAAAGCAATCTCGTTCAATTTGCTTTTGCAAAAGGCCTACCTCATTAAAAACACCCTTGCCAGGCAAGTGAACGGACACCATGGCTAGCGTTCAATAATTAATTATTTTATCCAAAAGTATGTTCCTGACCATTCGTTACCTCCCTCCAAAAAACTCCTGCCAAGTAATTATCACATTATCTGCTGGGCCATTGGGCCATTTGTTGCCGTACTTTTGGTCAATTGTATGGAGCAGGTTTGTTAAAGAAATGGATTCGCTTAATTTATTTTTATTAGGACGTAAAATATAAACAGTTTTATCTTTTATTTTTGTAAATAAGTTATATGAATATGTGCCACCTCCTAATCGATTATCAACCTTAGCATCTTCTATCTCTCGACCAAATTGAAAAGTAGAAGTGATGCCGCTATTATTATACTTAGTTTCAAATGTGGCTGTATGTCCTTCTACAAGGAAAATATCTCCTGGCTCAATGGCCTCCCATGCTTTTTGGTTTTCACTAGTTTCTCTTTCTGAGCTTAAGTAATCAATTGCTTGATATCCAAATTTATTTTGTAGTTCCTTATTATAAAACGATTCCACCATTATAGCTGTATCAAGCTCACGCCCTATTCCTGATTTATCCTTAAAACTAAGATTAATTGCTTTTGCTACACTAGTAGAACACTCCTCAGCGGCAAATAAAAACTGATCGGGCAAATCACGATGGCCCCCATATTGGTAATCTCCAAAGAGAAACATGCCTTTTTCAGAAGCAAAAGGATAGGAATACTGGTGAATTTCATCTACTAGTTCAATGGGCAGTTTAAAAGTACTCTTGAGAAAGGGATAAAATGTAGCAGCTCCTGGCATGCTAATGGGTTCTTTTCCACACATAGTAGCAAGAGTAGCAAGTAACATAGAACTAACTGAAGAAACTTCATTACCATAAAATGCCTGTTCAATGGATACACCTAAAATTGGTAATGCATCTGAATCAATGTCATTGCGTAATTTTTTGTAGAAAAATCCTTGCATGATACGACCTATCAATCTGTCTAAGTCTCCTGCACATTTTTGCTGCTCTAGCCATGCACTGAGCTTCTCAAGCTGTACAGCTGTTTTATTGAATTTTATAGGGTATCCTATCTCACCAACCGAAACATTTTTTATGCATTCTTTTATTTTTTGACTAATTGATACATATATTTTAACCTTTTCAAGGAGCTTGTTGGTGAATGTTTGATGCGTTTCGTCATCATGTTGCTCATTAATATATTGCGTAATAATATTTTTTTGTTTATCCTGGCTACCTCTTATAGCCAATTGTTTGACCCTGATCTGTACTCCCATACCTAGATTTGAATTGGTATCGATGACTTCGTCTTCAGACATAGCTAACCTTTGCTGCTTACTACATGCTTGTGTAACAGTTGATATCCATAGGCATAACATGAAATGTATAGCCATATTTTTATTTTTTAAAACCATAGACCAGTTTATATTAAATGTAAGATATCCAATAAATAATGATGCAAACAACAGCGCCTTACCTACTATCCTATAATTATAATAATTGAGGATATAATAGGTTATATTACGTAACTATTTTATTTAAAGCAATGGAATAGAGTTGAAGGGCTTGTTTAGAAGTTTCACGCATTTTATATTTCTTGATTTTGCCAGTCGCTGTCATGGGGAATTCATTAGCTTCCTTGAAAAAGATGTATTTGGGAATTTTGAAGTGCGCAATCTTTCCCTGGCAATATGCTCGGATATCCTCTTCGGTTGTGGTTGTGCCCTGTTTCAATCTGATCCACGCACATACCACTTCACCAAAGCGTTCATCCGGTACACCAATGATTTGGACATCGTCTATATCAGGATGTTTATCTAGAAATTGCTCTACCTCAGTAGGATAAATATTCTCACCGCCCCGAACGATCATATCCTTTGACCTACCCACAATCGATACAGTCCCCTGCGCATGCATCACGCCAATGTCTCCTGTATGATACCATCGGTCTTCTGTGATTGCACTTTGTTCTATATCACCCCAGTAACCCTGCATTACTGAATAGCCACGCACCAAAACTTGGCCTTTTTCTCCTCGTTGCACAATCTTTCCCGCTTTGTCCACTATAGCAGCCTCAAGGTGGTCCATTATATGGCCGACATTTCGAATACGCTCTTCTGGAGGATCTTCACGTATAGACATGAAAGAAACAGGGCTGGTCTCCGTTGTTCCATAACATACTTGAAGGTCTCTCATGCCGAATTCATTGACCAGCTTTGTACAAAGCGTAACGGGGCATGGGGCACCAGCAATAATACCAGAAATAATGGAACTATAGTCATAAGTAGGATATTCCGCATGATTCATCATATCAATGAACATGGTTGGTGTACCATATACGGCTGTACATTTTTCCTCATCAATGGCTTGAAGAGCAGCTAAAGGCTCAAATGAAGGTGCTGGGAAAACACAGGTTTGAAAGTGGATCAATGCACTTAAACTGCCCATTACACATCCGAAACAGTGATAGAGCGGGTTAGGAATACAGATAATGCTGCGTTTCTCATGATATCCACTACGAAGCCCAACAAAATAGGCATTGTTCACAATATTATGATGGGTTAGAATGGCACCTTTAGGCTTTCCAGTAGTTCCGCTGGTATATTGGATATTAGCTGGGGCGTCAAAAAGGATATTTTGCTCGATTTGGGCCAGTTGCATTCGATTGCTATCGGTCCCCATTTGCATCACGTGGCTGTATGACCACGTTCCATTGAATACCCTATTTTCTGCATCGAATAGGATCAAATGTTGTAGTTGAGGGAAAATAGCGGTTTTCACCTGACCTTCTCCTCTGGGCGCATGTTCTAGCCCGGGGATTAAGGTACATAATATCTTATAGTATTCAGATCGCTTGAATGCTGGCGGAGCAATAAGCACTTTGATACCTACATTTGCCAATGCATAGGAAAGATCCTCCAATTGATACATTGGATTTACATTCACCAAAATAAGTCCAGCCAAGGCAGCCCCAAACTGAGTGGTTATCCATTCGTATGTATTAGGCGCCCAAATGCCCACTCGATCGCCCTGTTTCATACCCAAATGGATAAGACCTAAGGCGAGTTTTTCACTGTCTTCCAGCACCTCTTTATAAGTCTTTTGTATGCCTTCTCTCTTGAAGATTACAAATGTACGATCGGGAAACTTTGTAGCTGCCATCCGCATTCTTTGCCCAATGGTTTCGAAGAGAAGCGCAGTGGAGGTGCATCCATGCACATAGCTCTTCTTCATCTCTTTGTTTGTATCCCTATCAAGGTTAGCAAAAGCGTGCATAATGGTAGTACCGTACTTGCGATTTTTTGTTCATATTCTTAATAATATTTTTGATAATACAGGGCATTTTCCGGGCATTACAAGGCATTACAAAAATACTTTTAAACGATACAAAATACTTTTTAGATCATCTCATTAAAAATAATCAAAAATAAATTTATAGAAAATACCTTTTATAACCTAACAGATGTTACATACTGTTATTGTATTTTCATCTAAATAGCTAAATTAGGGTGTCCGTTCAGTGAAGTGACCTATGCGTATTTGTTCATATTTGTACCTAGCAATAGCGCAATAATGTAAGATCATAAAAACACAACTTGAACAAATACCCATTACATTCCTAGAGCTGAACTAGTTGAGTGCTATAGTAAGCTATTTGCGTAACATCAGTTATTTAAGGAAATTTATGCTATATTAAGGCTGTTGCAATAGAAACCAAAAAATTTATAAAAGAGGAAAATCTATACCCAAGCGTTACTTAAAAACCTAAAAAAGGACATAAACCTATTTTAGCGCTGTAAACTTATTAAAAACCTCTGAATTTATATAATACAATCGCTGCAATTTTCTATTGCAACGGTTTCATATTGTTTGGTTAATTTAACAAATGGCTTTAATACGTATGACAGAGACACCTTGGCTGTATCATTATCCTGCCTCAATGCCTTGTACAATTGATCCTTCTAGGTACAGCTCATTGATCCATTTTATGGAAGAGGCTTTTGCCAAATATCAAAATTTACCCATGTGTGAGAATATGGGTAAAGTGCTTACTTACGATACAGTCGATAAATTATCTAAATATTTTGCAGCTTATATTCAGCAACACACAAATTTAATAGCAGGGTCACATGTTGCCATTCAACTACCCAATCTATTGCAATATCCGATTGCCATACTGGGGCTGTTACGTGCTGGATGCATAGTGGTTAACATTAATCCACAGTACACCCCTGATGAAATGTCTTACCAGTTTAAGGACGCCAACGTACGCGCCATCATTGTATTAGAAAATTTTGCCCACAAATTAGTTGAAATATTACCAAATACATCTATTCAAACCATTATTATCACCAAGGTAGGTGATATGATCGGCTCCATAAAAGGAAGATTGCTTAATTTTACCATTAAACATATTAAAAAGCTGGTTCCTGCTTACAACTTACCACAGGCTATCGCTTTTAAGGAGGTCTTAACAAAAGGGCAACAAGCTCTTTTCCGTCCAGTTGCTTTACAATCTTCTGATACCGCTTTTTTACAGTATACTGGCGGAACTACGGGTATACCAAAAGGAGCTTTGATATCTCATGGCAACATTACGGCTAATTTACAACAATTAGAATCTAGTATGCAGCTTATATTAAAGGAAGGGATAGAACGAACCATTATTCCACTACCCCTTTACCATATTTTCGGATTGAGTAGTCTATTTGCAATGTTTAAAATGGGCGCAAAATGTTCGCTTATTACGAATCCTAGGGATATTCCAAGATTGGTAAAAGCATTACATAAAAATAAACCTACTTGTTTAATAGGGATTAATACACTGCTTGAAAAGCTATTAGCCAATGCACAATTCAGAAATTTAGATTTTTCTGCCTTAAAACTTACTTTTTCAGGTGGAATGAAAACACAAGAACATATTAAAAACCAGTGGGAATGCTTAACTGGTAGAAAACCTATGGAAGGTTACGGACTTACAGAAAGTTCTCCAGCCGTTTCCACTGATGTGGTCGATAGAAGGCATCAAATGCCGTTGCCCAGTACATGGGTAATTATAGTTAACGAACAAGGTAAAGTGGTCCCTTATGGAACAGCTGGAGAACTATTAATTAAAGGACCCCAGGTAATCCGAGCGTATTGGCAAAAGCCTTTGGAAACAGAACAGGCCTTTGTAAATGGCTGGTTTAAAACAGGAGACATTGCGATCATGGATGCAAATGGATGTATGGCTATTGTGGACCGAAAAAAAGATATGATTAATATTTCTGGCTTTAATGTATACCCGAATGAAATAGAACACGTCTTAATAGGTCATCCCAAAGTACTAGAAGTGGGCGCTATTGGGGTAAAAGACATTACACTTAAAGAAGCTATTAAGGTTTTTATTGTGAAAAAGGATGCAACGCTTACCGCTGAAGAAATTATAGCCTACTGCAGGCAAAAACTGGTTCGCTATAAAGTGCCTAAATATGTGGAATTCTGTAATAGTTTACCCAAATCGCCTATAGGGAAAGTGCTAAGAAAATTATTAAAGAAATAGTATCCGTTCAGCGGTGTCGCCTATGCGTATTTTTTCACGTTCGTATTTAGAAATAGCGCAATAATGTAAATTTATAAAAAATGCGCCTTGAAAAAACTGTGGAAAGAAAAGAAAGGAAAAAAATCAAAAGGAAATCACTTTGTCTGAGCTCCGTAGGAGCGAGATTTGATTTTCGGTTTTTTTCCTTTCTTTTCAGCAGTTTTTTCACCAGCGCTTGATTTTTTTTGGCTACTTTTTTTGATCAAGCAAAAAAAGTAGCTTTAAAAGAAGTAGTTTTAAAAAGTTTATAATCCTTTTATAAAGGCCTACCGATAATTTGCTTTTGCTATAATTATCTATTACCATGTTATACTATCTATTCAAATTCCTACACACCGCATTTCACCTGCCTGGTACAGGCCTTTTTAAGTATATTTCCTTTCGAGCAGCTATGGCTACCCTTAGCTCTTTTGCAATTACTTTTTTATTGGGAGAACTCTTTATAGATTTTTTAAAAAGGAGACAAATCATCGAATCCAATCGGGCACTAGGGTTCAAAGAAGAAAAGGAAGCGGTTAAAGCAAATACGCCTACGATGGGAGGTTTTTTGATTATACTAGCAACGGTGATACCCACGCTACTCTTTGCGCAATTGCACAACATATACATTATCTTATTATTAATCACTACTGTTTGGATGGGTCTAGTGGGTTGTTTTGATGACTATATCAAGGTTTTTAAAAAACAAAAAAATGGACTCAGCGGATGGATAAAATTATTAGGCCAAATCACTTTAGGTTGTATGGTGGGTAGTACACTGTATTTTCACAAAGATGTAGTAATACGTGAGCTATCGACCCCATCCTACGAAAGATTTACAGTTTCAGAAGATAAAGTAGCTGCTACTACCTATAACGACATAAAGTCTACTAAAACGACGATCCCTTTTTTTAAAGGAAATGAACTTGATTATACTAAAATAAGTACCATCTTATGGGGGAGTGAAAGCTATACATGGCTACTTTATATAGCCATTGTAACTTTTATTATTGCTGCTGTTTCGAATGGCACCAATCTGACGGATGGCTTAGATGGGTTAGCTGCCAGTACGTCTATGATTGTCAGCGCTACTTTGGCAATCCTTGCGTATCTATCTGGTCATATAATATTCGCTAAATATTTGAATATTATGTATATCCCAAATTTGGGAGAGCTTACCATATTTTGTTGTGCATTTGTAGGAGCTTGTATGGGGTTCCTTTGGTATAACGCTTATCCTGCACAAGTTTTTATGGGAGACACGGGTAGCTTGACCATTGGAGCTATTATTGCAGTACTTGCTATTTGTATACGAAAAGAATTATTGATTCCAATCCTATGTGGCATATTCTTACTAGAAAATGTATCTGTTATACTGCAAACTAGTTATTTTAAATATTCTAAAAGAAGATATGGAACAGGCAGGAGAATTTTTAGAATGGCTCCGCTACATCATCACTATCAAAAATTAGGATGGCATGAATCAAAGATTGTAACCCGGTTTTTGATCCTTAGCCTTCTATTTGCTATTGCTACGCTAATAACTTTAAAAATCAGATAGCTAAACTAAAAATGATATATGCTGTATTGTTTGGTATCCGTTCACCCAATGGCAGCCATATTTTATAGATTATTTAAAGCTACTTTTTTTGCTTGATCAAAAAAAGTAGCCAAAAAAAATCAAGCGCTGGTGAACAAAGCTGTTGAAAAGTTCAGGCTGCAAGCTGAAAATCAGAACTCGCCCAGGCCTACAGCCTTGGGCTCAAACAGGCTGATTTTCTAATACCTTTCAGCCTTTCTTTTCTAGTCACAGCTTTGTTCAAGGCGCGTTTTTTATAAACTTACATTATTGCGCTATTTCTAAATACGAACGTGAAAAAACACGCATAGGCCACACTACTGAACGAATACTTTTAAGGAAGGTAAACAAAAAATTAAACATCACCCACATCTTTCCAAATTTTTAATAATAAATCCATACCAACTTATTTCGATAGATCTAACCATAACATACTATCCATTTATAACTAATATTACGCAGCTGGTCAACCGTTTGATAGATTACGGAAGCGTTATGCTTGCATCATATCAAAAGCTGGTTTAACCATTTGAATAAAAATGCAATAGATAAGTATCTAAAATATCAGTTAATAAGTACAGTTGTACCTTTTATAATAGTGGCCATTCCAGACTTTACTTCTGTACTAGCGTTTCCACTTAAGGTCGCCTTCATAGAAGCTTGTGCATTGATATTCATACTCTTTAAATTTATATCTTTGGTCCCATTTACCACAATATCTTTTCCTGATTGTATGGTTATACTTGCCTGTGCACTCAAATTAATATCTTTACTACTGGTTAGGTCAATACCATCTTTACTTAAAATAATTTTATTACTATTCTGGTCTACAATTTCAATACTTTTTTTCTTATCTGATATCTGAATAAGCCCCCCTGTAGCGGTTTTAATGATAATTTCAGGCCCTTCTTTATCGTCATGAAAGGTCAACTCTAATTTTTCTCGGGAAACAAAAGATTTAAAAAGATTTTTATCGTCAGCCATCTTAGGCGGTAAATGTTTACCGCTATAAAGAGAACCTAGAATAATAGGACATCGAATATCATCATTAACAAAGCCTACCACTACCTCATCCTCTAATTCTGGAATAAAAAAAACACCTGATTGTTGCGTCGCATAAAAAGAGGCTAAACGGCACCAAATGCCTTCTTTGGGCTTATCTTGCACTAAAGGCAGATGAACCAAAATCCGATTGTTTTTTTGAGGATCTTCAGTAATTTTTTTTACAATACCAAGTTGCAGCCCATGTATAGGCGGCATCATTCCTGCTGCTGGAAGTGTACCAATATCATCATATTTCCGCATATAACGTTGGGTATCTAATCCTAAGGTGAGCTCTGTTTGCCAGTTTCCTGCTTCTATAAGGTGTCGAATGCCAGATACATAGACATCGCCTGAAAAGTGCGTAGCGCCTTTTACAATGGTCACAAGACAATCATGCAGTAATTTAGCATTGCCCGCAACGGTAACCACTCCTTTTATTTTAGCTATTCTACTGCGACCTAATAAGCCAGTTGCTAACGTTTTTATTTCCGAAGGATCTGGTATACCGCCATGGGATATAGAAACAGGCATTTGGCTAGTAGCAGAAATAAGTTTTTTATAGGAAAGATCTCCCATAGATTGCTCCCCTGGCTCATGCGCTTTTACAGAAACTGTAATTTGTTTATTACTATCCCAGGCAATAGCATTAGCGCCTGCCCATTGACTTTTTGCATCTATTTCAGCATCAAATTCAATAAAATCCACTCCATACGTATAGGTAAAAGCCCCCTTACCTCTAGTTTTAGGCTGCTTAATTGCAATTTGTCCATCATTCACCACCACAATTTGTCCATTTGCTTCTGCACGAATATTTAAGAAATCCCAATCTGATATTTCATGCTGCGAAATACTTTCATGCATAATGTCAGTAGCTTCAAGTTTATGCTTTAATCCACTATATGTACCCAAAATCTTTTTTATGAGATCACTATCCTTACATTTTTCAAAATGCATGGTTTTTGGGGTAAGTGTTGTCTTATAGAAGAGATCTCTACAAGTTACAGTAAGGTTAGATGATCCTTTTGATCTAGACTGAATAGCCAATTTTGCCACTACCCCTTGAAATATCTGCTCTAGTGCATTTCCATAGCCGGCTTGTATGGTAACAGCAGCTCCTATAACAAAAGTCTTATCATTTGCTATAGAAAAGGTTTGTGATTGAATGTTTCCATCATGCAAAACTATTTTTACATAAGGGATTGTATTGATTCTTTTATCAACCATTATAGACTGTATGGGGTAATTTGCATCTAACGTTTTAGAACCTATTTTTATGGAATACTTGATAAAATCATTTGGTATAGAGCTCATGGTATAGAAGATAAAGGCTTACAGTAAAGAAAAATATTTCTACTAACGAGATCTCATAAAATGTAGGGCAGAAGTCATTTTGGCCTCTCTACATGCTTTTTGTCGGATATGCATTTACCTAGTTTGCTTTAAGGCACCATTTGCTACCCATCCGGAACCGGCTGGTTGTGGAAGTAAATAGTGTGCAGCCATCATAGCCAGGCCATTGGCTACCATACAAGGAAAAGCACCCATTATCTCTGTTACTGGTTCAATCCATTTATTCCAAGCCAAAAGGGTTAGCAAACCTGTGGTCATACCGATTAAAGCAGTAGACGCAGTACCCCGAAAGCCTAAAACGGCTAAAATAAAAGGGGCAGTTATGATAACTACAGGAAATTCACAAGCTAAAATTCTTAATTCCATTACATTATTATCTTTAAAAGCTAATATCATAGCTAATAAACCCACAACTATAGAAGTCAGCCTACTCAACCCAAACTGATAAACATAAGAAACCACCTTGTTCCCTCGCACACTTTCTACCATATCATGGCTAACCATAACAGAACAAACATGTAAGCAAGAATCAGCTGTGGACATACCCATAGCCAATAAACTTATGGAAACCCATCCTTTAAAAACAGGCGAAAGTTGGCTCATTATATGAGGCCAAATCTGTTCTGTAGATAACGTTGGGGCAGATACAAAAATAAATAGACCAATTAAAATAATAAAAAAATATATAAGAACGCCAAAAGGAGCAGCATACAAAAAAGCCTTACTGGCTTGAATGGGGCTAGCAGACATGTATACCCTTTGTACCACTATAGGGTGTGTATAGGACAACAACGAACTTAAAATTATTGAAAGTATAGCTACTAAATTAATATTCAAATGGAATATGCTACCAAACTGAAACTTTTCTTGACGCTGTAAAAAAGGTACAATGGTCTCTATTGGGTTATCTATTTTATGAAATAAATTTACAGCCAACAGGGGAATAATGATGGTAAAGGTTACAAACTGCAATACGTCGGTAAAGGTAACAGAACGAATACCCCCAATGGCAGAATAG
Organism: Candidatus Cardinium hertigii; assembly: GCF_003788695.1. Next base: position 145,534 of record NZ_RARA01000025.1, on the reverse strand, counting down.
CAAATAAGCACTAAGGTAGCTACGATAGTGATTATTTTAGAATCAACTGTATCCATACACATATTAATTGCCTTAGCCATTACACTAATTTGAATAGCAATTAGGACAATAGAAAAACCAATAGTGGTTATAGCGGCAATAATTCTTGGATACTTCCCATATACACTCCCTATTGTTTCTGACATAGAAAGGTGTTGCATAAATGGCCCCATACAAAGCGCTAACGGACTTATAATCAAAATACCTACAGAACTAAAAAGTAACATTATTACCCAGAAAAGCCCCTCTTGATGGATCAGTTCTACGTTGTACTTCAGCATCCCTCCTCCACACACAACAGCCAATATGGTAGTTGCCAACGTAGCCGTAGGAAATTGCTTATTACCAATTGCATATTCCCGTAATAGGGTTGTTTTACTTTTAAAGCGCAGCCCTACCACTAAGGTCAATAATAAAAATCCTCCTACCATTAAGAATGGTATATAAGCATTTAATGAAAGCATATAATTATATATTATGATATAAAAAGTTACAAGATCTTAGGATCTTAATTTAGATTATTTTCGCAATAAAAAGAAGAGATTTGCAAGCAATTTTTTAATATGTATTAACGATTTTTAACGATTTTGATAATAAGTAACAAAACAACTGCAGGCAATAATCACCATAGCACCTAAACAAGTATCAAGCGTTGGCCATTCATCAAAAAATAAATAGCCAAATACCATAGACACTACCAATTCTATATACCTCAAAGGCGCCAAAACAGAAATGTCTGATAGGGCAAAGGCTCTTAATAAGAAATAGAGGATCAGATTACTGCCAATTCCCAGCACGCCCAACACGCATAGCTGTGGTAAGGTAGGTATTTGCCAATCATACCATGCTACTGGGAATATACAAAGGGAGGCGAACAAATTAGAAAAAAAGATTACAGAAAGAATAGGTTCATGTGTAATATATTTTTTATTGATAATATCTAATAAGGCAAAAACAACTGTTGCCAATACACAAGCTAAGAGAGGGGTATTATAGTTTACTATAGCAGGACGAACGATGAAAGCAATGCCCATAAAAGCTAAGCAGGTAGCTACCCATATGGGCCAAGCAACCTGCTCTTTAAGGAAAATACTAGCTAAAATAAGTACAAAAATAGGATTAGCAAAGCCAATGATAGTTACGGTACTCATCTTCACTTGGGTTAATCCATAGGAATATAAGCTCATGGCTATAGCTAAAAATAGTCCCCTCAAAAAATGCAAAGGAAGCCGTTTGGTTCTAAAAAGATGGTCATTGCTGGAATACATAATAATAGGCACTAAAACCAAACTACCAAATATAAAACGGAAGAAACAGACTTGACAGATAGTAAGGCCTGTTGTTACATACTTGGTGACCACATCATTAAAACAACTAGAAAGAATACCAAGCAATAACCAAAACAATGATTGCAGGTAAGCGTTTTTCTGAGGATACATCTTTTTTTAATCGATTTAAGCTATCTATCAGTAGATAGCTACCTATATAATATCTTCATAATTTTGAAGAAAATGTTCTGCATCTAGGGCAGCCATACAACCTGTGCCAGCAGCTGTTACCGCTTGGCGATAGTGGGCGTCTTGAACATCCCCAGCTGCAAAAATTCCAGAAATATTTGTTTTAGTGGTTCCTGGTTGTATTTGAATATAGCCTTGGCTATCTACTGCCATATAGGGAAAAAATGGCAAAGAGTTGGGTTGATGACCTATAGCAACAAAAAATCCAGTAGCGGGTATAGTGGTAATTTTTTTAGATAGGGTATGGATGACTTCTATGGCCTCTACAACCGTTTGACCTAACACCTCTTTAACTTCCGTATGAAACCAAATTTCAATGTTCGATCGTTTAAAAACGCGTTCTTGCATAATTTTGGAAGCACGCATCTGTCCTTTACGAACAAGAAGATGAACGGTTTTACACAGTTTAGCTAAATACAATGATTCCTGGGCAGCAGTATCTCCTCCGCCAACCACTACAACGGTTTCATTTTTAAAAAAGAACCCATCACAGACCGCACAAGCAGATACGCCTTTCCCATAAAATCTTTTTTCTGAAGGTAAACCTAGCCATTTTGCAGAAGCGCCAGTGGCAATAATAACGGATCGAGCTAACACATGCTCCCCGCTATCTACTATTAATAGACGTGGATAAATAGAAAAATCCACTTTCGTTATACTCCCCTCTTTGATAATCGTACCAAAGCGCTCTGCTTGTGCTTGAAAGTCCTCCATCATAACAGCTCCCATTACGCCATTCCTATAACCAGGATAGTTCTCCACATCCCCCGTAATAGTTAATTGGCCACCTGGTTGCGGACCTTGATATAGAATAGGATGTAGACCTGCACGGGCAGCATAGAGCGCAGCAGTATAACCAGCTGGACCTCCTCCAATAATAACGAGTTGTACAGGCTGATTGGACACAATTTATCCCAAATAGTATTTTAGCGTTTCACTACTAACCGCTGTTTTTAGTTTTTTAATGGCCTTTTCTTTTACTTGGCGCACACGCTCCCGTGTTAATCCAAAACGGCCTCCTATTTCTTCTAGCGTCAATATTTCGATATTGTTAAGTCCAAAATAATAACAGAGCACATCACGCTCTCTAGGCGTCAGTACAGTTAATGAACGTTGAATTTCTTTACACAAAGAATCATTCATCAACTCACTATCTGGTTTTTTTTCTACATCGCTCTCCAATACATCTAAAAGGCTATTTTCTTCCCCTTGTACAAAAGGAGCGTCTACAGAAATATGGCGCCCCGCAACTTTTAAAGCACTTCTCACTTCTTCCGGATCAACCTCTAAAAACTCAGCCAATTCCTCTACAGTCGGCTCACGCTCATACTTTTGCTCCAAACGGGAAAAAGTTCTAGAAATTTTACTAAGAGAACCAATCCTATTCAATGGTAAACGTACAATCCTAGCTTGTTCAGCTAGGGCCTGCAATATAGATTGCCTAATCCACCAAACCGCATAAGAAATAAACTTAAAGCCTCTCTTCTCATCGAACCGTTGCGCAGATTTAATTAAACCTAGATTACCTTCATTAATCAAGTCACTCAAAGATAATCCTTGGTTCTGGTATTGCTTAGCTACAGAAACCACAAAACGAAGATTTGCCTTGGTCAATCTTTCAAAAGCGGCCCTATCTCCCATTCTGATTTTTTTAGAAAGCTCAACTTCCTCATCAACGTTAAGAAGCGGAATTCTACCAATTTCCTGAAGGTATTTATCCAAAGATTGGCTTTCACGATTAGTGATCTGTTTGCTTATCTTCAGCTGTCTCATAATAAAATTAAATTTAGATTACTTGTATATCTTTTGTATTACTGCATCTTGATGGTACGTAACATCAGTTAAACAGCTACGTTGACAACTGCAGCATCTTTCTGAGCAGGGAGCAACGCCTTACGGGACAATCGATATTTACCTGTTTTAGGGTCTATACCAATTAGTTTTACTTGTAATGTTTCCCCAATTTCTAATACTTTTTCAAGATCTTCAATGCGTTCCCAACACACTTCCGATACATGTAATAAGCCATCTTTACCAGGCATAAACTCTATGAATGCGCCATAATTAAGTACAGACTTAACTTTACCCATGTAAATTTCACCAATAATCGGTTTAGCTACAATAGTATGTATTCTACTAAGGGCCTTTTGTAGACACGCTTGATTAGAAGCAAATATGGTAACCATACCATTATTATGCTGCTCCATAATATCGATACGGGTGCCTGTATCTTTTTGAATCTCTTGTATGACCTTACCTCCAGGGCCAATAATAGCCCCAATCATCTCTTTTTCAATCTCTATATTGGCAATTTTTGGAGCATGTGGTTTGCTTTCTGGACGAGGCGTAGCCATCGCTTCAGCCATTTTTTGAGCAATATGGAACCTACCTTCTTTAGCTTGCAGAAGCGCTTGTTCAAGCATCGCATAAGAAATACCAGCCACCTTCATATCCATCTGACATGCTGTAATGCCCTGATGGGTACCGGTTACCTTAAAGTCCATATCACCTACACGATCTTCATCACCAAGGATATCAGATAAAACAGCAAACCGACCGGTAATAGGATCTATCACCAGCCCCATAGCAATACCTGATACATGCGCCTTAATAGGAATTCCGGAATCCATAAGCGCCAAAGAGCCAGCACAAACGGTCGCCATAGAAGAAGAACCATTTGACTCGAGGATATCAGACACCACGCGTATGGTATACAAATTTTCTTTATCAGGAGGTAAAACAGCTTGCAGTGCCCTCATAGCTAAGTTACCATGACCTATTTCTCGACGAGAAGGACCTCTATTGGGTTTAATTTCCTTGGTGGAAAAGGCAGGAAAATTATAATGCAGTATAAAACGGCTATATCCATCCTCCATAGCTCTATCGATTATTTGCTCATCAAATTTGCTGCCAAGCGTAACCGTAGTAAGGGATTGTGTCTCCCCTCTTGTAAAAAGGGCAGAGCCATGTGCAGAGGGCAGATAATCTACCTCGGCTTCAATAGGCCTAATCTCATGTAATTGACGGCCATCTAAACGAAGTGCTTCGTGTAAGATAAGATCTCGAATAACTTGCGTTTCTATGGAATATATAAATTCTTTCTGTTGTGTATGGGTTACTTCCTCACCTTTTTGATTCTGAGCCAACTGTTCTCTATAACGATGTTCTACAGCTAGAAAAGCCTCTTTACGCAAAATTTTAGAAGGGATACCTTGTTTGACTACTGCATACATATCGAGGTAAATCGCTTCACGTAAGGCAGAATGATAATCTACTGTAGCGAGAAAATCAATGGGTTTAAATACGCTTTTCTCGACACCCACCGCCTCCATAAGTGCTCTTTGCACTTGACAGTGTAACTTAATAGCTTCATGCGCATAACGGATAGCCTCTACCATCTCGGCTTCTTGTACCTCATGCATGGCTCCTTCTACCATAAGTACACTATCCTCAGTAGCAGCTACAATAAGGTTAATATCAGCCTTTTCAATAAGACTAGACACTGGATTTATTAAAAAAGCGCCGTCTATACGTACTACACGAACCTCAGAAATAGGTCCATTAAATGGAATAGAAGAAACAGCCAAAGCGCAAGAGGCTGCTAAAGCAGCTAGTGCATCTGGTAAAACTTCATCATCAGCAGATATCAATGATATGTTTATTTGAACTTCACTGTTAAATCCTTTGGGGAAAAGGGGGCGAATGGCACGATCTACTAACCTGGCAATGATAATTTCATGATCCCCTAACCTACCCTCTCGCTTTAAAAATCCTCCAGGTATTTTACCAGAAGCAGCAAACTTTTCTTGATAGTCTACATAAAGAGGAAAAAAACTAAAAGGACTTTCTACTGAACCTTCTTTGGCCACCACAGTAGCCAGCAGAATGGTGTTACCTATCCGAACAACCACTGCACCATCAGCTTGGGTAGCTAATTTGCCCGTTTCTATAGTCATTACACGACTATCCGGCAACTTTATGGTTTTTGAAATTATTTTTCTGAGCATATGAATTTTCTGAGCATGTTTAAAACATATTAAGGCGTATAATGAAACATAGAAACGTATAATACAACCACTATATAAAAATATTAAATTTTTAAAAATAGCAGGAAAATAAAAAAAATAGAATTTTCCCTATGGACTCTTTAGAAGAATAGATGAAGAATTATAAAAAGCACTCGAAACCCAACGCATACTGAACCTAAAAAATAATTATGGATTATTTTCTTAAACCAAGTGTTGCAACGATACCTCTATAACGATTTAGATTGTCTTTTTTAAGATAGGCTAATAACCGTTTGCGTTTACCAACTAATTTTATAAGGCCTAATTTTGCAGCATAATCCTTTTTTTTAACACTTAAATGTTCCGTTAAATGTTTAATTCTATAGGTAAATAGGGCAATTTGTGATTCAGCAGAACCACTATCTTTTTCAGACCGCTTGAGCCCAAAAGTTTTAAAAAGATCTGCTTTGTTTTGATGCACCAACTTCATATGTATATTAATTAATATGTATATTTAACAATAAATTAAATTGAAACAATAATCTTTATGCCCGCTATGCCCATTCTAAAATAATTAATAATGCAACGCTCCCTAAGTAAATTTAATAATAAAATCATGTTTTAGCAAATCTGCAAAGTATTCGTTCACTTGCGTGGCAGCAATGTTTTTATTGTATTTGTTTACATGCTTGACAGCCATATTCTATTTGCTAATATTTAATAATTGATTATTTTATTAATTTTATTTTAAAACTATTTCTTTTAAAGCTACTTTTTTTGCTTGATCAAAAAAAGTAGCCAAAAAAAATCAAGCGCTGGTGAACAAAGCTGTTGAAAAGTTCAATCTGAAAGCTGAAAATCAGAACTCGCCCAGGCCTACAGCCTAGGGCTCAAACAGGCTGATTTTCTAATACCTTTCAGACTGAACTTTTCTAGTCACACCTTTGTTCAAGGCGCGTTTTTATGATCTTGTATTATTGTACTATTTCTAATTGGTACGAACACGGATACACATAGACCACATCACTGAACGGATACCCGTTTAGATCATTCAGATCCGTTAGATCAAAATTTAAATTTGCCTTTGTGTACTTTTTTCATCATTTTACAAGCCATATCGAACTGTTTTAGTAATTGATTTACCTCTTGTATAGTCGTTCCGCTACCCATAGCAATACGTTCACGGCGATTGCGATCAATAATATGAGGTTGTCTCCTTTCTTTAGGCGTCATAGAGTTGATAATTACCTCACAGTCATTAAAAAAATCGTTACCTAGCGGTACATCTTGTAGCAGTTTGTCTGCCCCTGGCAGCATAGTAATCATTTCTTTTATATTACCTATTTTTTTAATCTGTTGAATTTGCTTAGCTAAATCTTCTAAATTAAACTGATTGCTTTTTATTCTCTGATTTAATGTACGTTGTTGTTCTTCGGTGTAAATCTGTTCTGCTCGCTCTACAAACGAAATAACATCTCCCATACCTAAAATACGACTAGCCATACGGTCTGGATGAAAGAGATCTAAATCCTGCATCTTTTCACCCGTACTAATAAACTTAATCGGTTTATTTACTACACTACGAATAGAAAGCGCTGCGCCACCGCGGGCATCTCCATCTAGCTTCGTAAGCACTACCCCATCAAATGCGATTTGCTCATTGAAGGCCTGTGCTGTGGTAACCGCATCTTGGCCTACCATAGCATCCACTACAAAGAGCGTTTCCGAAGGCTTTAAACTTTCTTTAAGCATACGAATCTCGCGCATCATCATTTCATCAATAGCTAAACGCCCTGCGGTATCTACAATAATAAGATCTGCTGCTTGATTTTTAGCCTCTTGAATGGAATTTTTAGCAATAGTATGGGGGTTTTTTTCTTCTGAATCTGTATAAACAGCTACACCCAATTGTTCTCCCAGTTTTTTAAGTTGATCAACTGCTGCAGGCCTATAGACATCACAAGAAACTAAAAGAGGTGTTTTGTTTTTCTTTTTGTAGTAGTAAGCCAACTTACCCACTAAGGTTGTTTTACCGGCACCTTGCAATCCGGCTACCAAAATAATAGCTGGATTACCAGTAAGGCACACCTCAACATGCGTATCTCCCATTAAATGGGTCAACTCACTTTGTACCAACTTGGTAAAGAGCTGTCCTGGTGAAACCGCTGTAATAACATGGGTACCTATGGCTTTTTGTTTAATAGCATCCGTAACCTGTTTGGCTACTTTATAATGCACATCTGCCTGAACCAAACTTCTACGAATTTCCTTTATAGTAGAAGCAATGTTTATTTCTGTAATACGGCCCTGCCCTTTTAAGGACTTAATGGCTTTTTCTAGATTCTTACTAAGGCTTTGAAACATATGAAATTAAATTTGCAACCCAGTTGGTTTGTGTTTTAGCTCTTTTGCCTGGTAATGAAGCGTAACACAGTTTTGCTCCTTTAAAATCATTTGAGCTATTGCTTTGACTTCTTCCAGTGTAACTTGTCGAATATACGCAATTTTTTTGTTTACTAAATCGGTATCTCCCAATAAAGTAGCTATTGCTAAATCTTGCGCACGATTTATTAAATGTATTTGCGCAAATACTAACTGTGCCTCTATCTGATTTTTAGCCTTTTCTAATTCAATAGCTGTAGTAGTAGCTATTTTTTGTAATACTTCTAATAAGGCATTTTCAGCTTCTTCAAATTGCACTCCATTGGTTAAACTGCCGCTAATTACCAATAAACCAGGGTCGAACGATTCCGTACTATAGCTGTCTATCCTGGTATATAGCTCTTGATCTTCTACAAGATGGGCGTGCAATAAAGCGGACTTTCCTTCGCTCAATATATTACTCAATACTTCTGCCGGATAATAACCTGGCATACCTTGCCCTGGCATATGATAGGCTTTGTAAAGCATATTGAACGGTACATCACCCTCAACTACTTTTCGCCTATTTATCAACTGATCTGGCTCTTGAGGCAATGATCTATAGTAGGGTACACCAGCTGGAATAGGTTCAAACCACTTTTTACATAATTGCGCTACTTCTTGCTGCTTCACTTTTCCAGCTACCACTAAAATAGCATTATTAGATCTATAAAATTGGTAAAAAAAGCTCTTTACATCCTCCATAGTAGCGTTCTCTATATGGCTTACCATTTTGCCAATAGTGGGCCATCGATAGGGATGTGTAGTGTAAGCCATATCTGTTAAATGGTGCCATGCATCGCCATAGGGCTTATTAAGACAATGTTCTTTAAATTCTTCTATCACAACCTTTTGTTGTACTGCAAATGATTTTTCATCAAATGCCAATCCCAGCATACGATCAGACTCAAGCCAAAAGGAAGTTTCTAGATTAACAGCAGGAAGTGCACAATAATAATTGGTAAAATCTGTAGTCGTATAAGCGTTATTATACCCCCCTACTTGCTGGAGAGGCGTATCGTAAGAGGGAATATTACAGGAACCTCCAAACATTAAATGCTCAAATAAATGGGCAAAACCTGTTTTTGAGGCATGCTCATCTCGAGAACCTACATTATATATTACGTTTACTACAGCAATATGACTAGCTGCATCTTCATGTACAATAACTTGTAGGCCATTGGTTAAAGTAAATTTTTCGAAATGAATCATTTGCGTTTATTATTAATTTTATAATTATAAAGTATAGGATCACATATAAACGAGATGCTATTGGGGATTACATTTGCAAGCGCTTTAATTAATTTTTTCGAATCCTGTATAAGGCTGTAAAACTTGGGGAATATGGATGCCCGTTGGGGTTTGATACCATTCCAGTAGTGCCGCTAGGATACGTGGTAGCGCCAAGGCACTGCCATTTACGGTATGTAAAAGACAGCTTTTATTTTTTTTATCCTTATATCGTAGAGATAATCTATTGGATTGAAAGGTTTCAAAGTTACTAATCGAACTTACTTCTAACCATCTATTTTGTACTACAGAACGCACTTCTATATCATAGGTCATAGAAGCACAAAAACCTAAATCTCCACTACAAAGCTTAAGAATACGATAGGGTAATCCTAATTGTGCTACTAGTCCTTGTGCATAGGACAATAACGCTTCTAGATTTGCATAGGAATGGTGGGGATGACAAATCTGGACCAGTTCTACCTTATCAAATTGATGTAATCTATTGAGTCCACGTACATGCGCTCCCCAAGAACCTGCTTCTCTCCTAAAACAAGGCGTATACCCAGCATGCTTAATGGGTAATTCAGTTTCTGCTATAATACAATCACGATAGATATTGGTGATAGCCACTTCTGCAGTAGGAATTAAATACAAATCGTCTGCCATTATGTGATACATCTGTCCTTCCTTATCAGGTAACTGACCCGTTGCATAGGCAGATGATGCATTTACTAAAATAGGGGGCTGGGTTTCTATATAGCCCGCTTCCGATGCTTGGTCTAGAAAAAAATTAATTAAAGCACGTTGTAACTTAGCTCCTTTGCCTTTGTATACCGGAAAGCCAGCGCCCGTAATTTTATTGCCCAGTTTAAAATCAACCAGGTCATATTTTTTAACTAAATCCCAATGAGCCAACTGCTCTGGCTTGGCATGGGGTACATCACATGTTTGATATATAACTTGGTTATCGTCAGCACTAGTACCAAATGGGACACTTTCATGTGGTACGTTTGGTAACTGATAGAGCTTTTCTAAAAGGAACGTTTCATATTCCTTAAGCTTTTGTTGTAAGCACTTTTCTTCTTCTTTTAATGTGCTGATTTCCTTTTTGTGATCATGAAGCGCTTCTAATTTCCCGTCTTTATGAATCTGGGTTCCTATTTTTTTATTAACCTTATTGAGGCGAGCAGTTAAACGGTCCAGTTGCGTTTGTATGCCCCTTTTTTCTACATCTAATGTAGATATGGTTTCTATTAACGCTTGTGCAGCAAATAAGCCTCTTTTATATAAGCGATCTATAACTGCTTTTTTATCTGTTCTAATCTGGTGTAAGGTAATCATTTTATTGAATGTATGATACTGGCATCTCCACTCTAAGTTACGAGCTTTTGGTTTATTTTAATATTTTTTTACTGAAAGTGATAAAAAATTTGATTTTTTAAAATTATGGTTGTATACTTGCTCATAATTAGATTTACCGTAGCATCGTATTCAACGGTTCTACATTGATATTCATTCCTTGTCATAGCTGTTGCTCTATCCTGTTTGGATGCATTAAAAAATTGTGATCATTCTTATTGGATTGCTCATTGCAAAATCGAAATTAGAACAGAAAAAAGCAGTATATTATAATTAATACTCTTGGTTTACACGCGTTCACATACAGCGTTCATATACAATAAACTATTGCTCATAGCACAAAAGATCAAACGATCTATTAGGTTATGAGCCCTATTTAATTACACATACCCAATCATGTACAATATCAGAGAGCTTAACCAAAAACTTATTTCTGAGTTACGAGACATAGCAGAAAAATTTAAAATTAAAAGCTATAAAACACTTTCAAAAGAAGAGCTTATTTATAAAATATTAGATCAACAAGCCATATTTCCTACAGATACAGATGATGCTGATCAAAAACAGAATAATAAAGAAACGGGTTTAACACCGCAACCCAAAGAGCCTCTCCCATTTGCACCACCCAGGAGAAGTCATGTACGATCTAAAGCGGTAGAAACACAAACTGAATTGCACGCCGTCCCACAGGGTAAAGAAAAAGAGGCTTCCACTGTAGCGCCCGTTCAAGTGGTAGAAAAAAAGATTGACACCAAACGACCTGCACCGGTACCTTCTGTTACCAAGGAATCAAAGGAGTCAACGTCTGAAAGGAATCAGGGCAGGCATAACCATAAGAAGGAAGCTATGTTACTGAATAATTTTGATACGACTATTGAAGGAGAAGGCGTATTAGAAATTATGCAAGACGGCTATGGATTTTTGCGTTCATCTGACTATCACTACTTAGCAAGCCCAGATGATGTATATGTCTCATCCTCTCAAATCAAATTATTTAACTTAAAAACGGGTGATACCATTTGTGGAAAAATACGTCCTCCCAAAGAGGGAGAAAAATACTTCGCCCTGTTAAAGGTAAACTTTATGAATGGTGTAACCACAGAAGAAGGGCGCAATCGTATTCCTTTTGAGCATCTCACACCACTTTTCCCACATGAAAAATTGAATATTTCCAATGGATCTAATCAATATTCGACTCGTATTATGGATTTATTTTCTCCTATTGGCAAAGGACAACGTGGTATGATTGTGGCACAACCTAAGACTGGTAAAACCATACTTTTAAAAGAGATTGCAAATGCCATTGCCGCCAACCATCCGGAAGTTTATTTGATCGTGCTTTTAATTGGAGAACGTCCAGAAGAGGTTACCGATATGGCTAGAAATGTAAAAGCAGAAGTGATTGCTTCTACATTTGATGAACAAGCTGAGCGGCATGTAAAAGTTTCTAATATTGTTTTGGAAAAAGCAAAAAGAATGGTAGAATGCGGTCGTGATGTCGTTATTTTATTGGACTCTATTACGCGATTGGCTCGGGCACACAATACGATTAGCCCTTCTTCTGGGAAAATACTTTCTGGAGGTATTGATGCCCATGCGTTGCATAAACCACAGCGTTTTTTTGGTGCCGCACGTAATATAGAGAATGGAGGATCGCTTACCATCTTAGCTACGGCACTTATTGATACGGGTTCTAAAATGGATGAAGTAATATTTGAAGAATTCAAAGGTACGGGCAATATGGAATTACAGTTAGATAGAAAACTGGCAAATAAACGTATATATCCAGCTATTGATGTGCCTGCTTCGGGAACAAGACGCGAGGAATTATTGATTATTAAAGACGAACTGGCACGTATCTGGATACTCCGTAACATAATGGCGGATATGAGTTCTATAGAAGCTATGGATTTTCTGCTCAAGAAAATGAGAGGGACCTATAATAACGAAGAATTCTTAGTGTCCATGAGCAATTAATAAAAATGAATCATTAGCAAGCATTACTTTATCTACACTTTGTTACAGACCCATTTTGTACAGAATAAAAAATTTTTTCATAATGATTTGGCGTGAGAATTATCTGTTTTTTTATCTTATTACCACGCTATTTATCATCGGCATTTCCCCCTTGCTTTTATTCGATAAAGTTTCTTTTTTTATGCTTGCCAATCAGTGGCATCATCCTATTGCAGATTATATAGCTCCCTATCTTACTTGGGCAGGCGACGGGCTTACCTATGGCTGTTTTATATTGATTAGTGCAGTGCTTCGTACCAGTTGCAGAAAGATACTCATTATGGGGAGTAGTTTTGTCTGTATGTCTCTTGTGGTGCAATTATTAAAACATCTTGTTTTTGCCCATATGGTAAGACCTATAGCAGCCGTTCCATTAGATGCAAACCTGCACCTAGTAAATGGCGTTAAGGTATTAACCCACTTAAGCTTTCCTTCTGGTCATTCAGCCAGCATCTTTACGCTAGTATCTGTTATACAGCTATTGTCTAAAAGCAAAAAAGAAATTTATAGCTTAATGCTGGTACTACTAGCGCTTATGATCGCCTACTCAAGAATGTATCTTTGCCAACATTTTTACACTGATATCTACGTAGGTGCACTCATCGGTACCCTATCGACTATAGTAGTCTATCTCGTATGTATGCATTTCAAAGGACCCCATTGGTTCAATCGTTCTGTTTACTTTTTTATTGTAAAATATGGAGCAAGATGGTCGCTTAACAAATTGCCTCAGAAATAGAGCCGCTGCCTTTCTTGCGATTATCTTTGGATTAATTTTTTCAATAGGCATAGGAAGCATACATCTTTTTGATTTAGATGAACTCTATTTTGCTGAAATTACCAGAGAAATGATGCTCACTCGTAACTATGGGCAAATAACCTTTAATTTTGAACAGCTTTATGAAAAACCGCCTCTTTTCTTTTGGATACAAGCTGCCAGTATGCATCTTTGGGGCATTAATGAAATAGGAGCCCGTTTTCCGAATGTAGTATGCGGCTTGTTGACCATTATAACGTTATATTATATAGGTAAAGCATACAAAGGGAAATGGTTTGGCCTCTTGTGGATGTGCTTACATGCAACTGCTTTTTTACCCCATTTTTATTTTAAATCAGGCATTATAGATCCTTTTTTAAATTACTTCTTACTATTGGCTATCTACTTTTTATCACGTGCAGCTACTGAAAATACTAGCCATACATCGCTTTATTATGCTGCAAGTGCTGGCTTATGTATAGGTTTAGCACTACTAGCCAAAGGCCCTATAGGCGCAATAATACCGTTTGCTGCCTTAGCCTTATCTTCCACCTGGGTTATGGGACGCATAATCATATTGAAGCAACTCATTTTAACTGTTTTAGTAGCAGCTCTTATCGTATCATGTTGGCTTATTCCAGTCATTTGGTATAACGATTGCATTTTTATCCAAAAATTTATTCAAAAATTTTGGGAATACCACTGGTTGCTTTATCATCAACCCGTCGACACGCATAATCAACCTTGGTATTACCACTATTTGGTACTTTTTTTCGGATGCTTTCCCAGCTCACTTTTTACCATTGCCTTCTGTAAACAACAAGGATGGATGAAAGAACATTATTTTGCTGCTAATATGCAAGCCGTATTGATAATAGTCCTGCTTATTTTTACATGGGTTGGTACCAAAATTGTACATTATAGCTCTATGGCTTATTTCCCTATAACTTTTTTTGCAGCAGATTTTTTATACCGTCTGATTTCCAGCAAGGAAAATATTAAAACCAATCGATGGATAGCATTTTTATTTATAATAGTAGGAATGGTAATAGGCAGCTGTTTGGCTATTATACCCTGGATTATGTTACATAAAGAATTATGTATTCCTTTTATTACAAATCCACAAATCATGGCTGCATTGCATATACCGGTAAGATGGAACCATTGGGATAGTCTACCGGGCATAATGTATATAATAGGGGTTGGGATAGCCTTTTATTATTTATCCCAGCATCGTATGGCTTCTTTTATTTGCATATCAATATTTATCAATATGTTGACACTTACACTGTTTTTAAGCCGAATAGCTCCTAAAATTGAAAGTTATACACAAAAAGCGGTAGTAGACTTTTGCAAAAAATGCAAAGAGCAGGATGTATACCTTACTACTATTGGTTTTAAAGCAGCAGCACCACTTTTCTATACAAATAAGACCGCCGAAAAAAGTATAAAAGAAAAAAATGTAGCATGGATTTTAACAGGGCCTATTGATAAGCCCTGCTTTTTCATTGTATACAAAAATGATGCTGTGCTATTGGAAAATTATAAGGATATCCATTGCATAAAAGAAGCTGGATGTTTTTCGTTCTATGAACGGCTTCCCAAAACAGTGGTAAAGTAGCTAACCACTATTGCATATGGATATACATTTACAAGCCTTAAAACTATAGTATCCGTTCAGTGGTATGGCTTATGCGTATTTGTTTACGTTCGTACCTAAAAATAGCGCAATAATATAAGATTATAAAAAATGCGCCTTGAACAAAGCTGTAACTAGAAAAGTTCAGTCTGAAAGGCAGGAGAAAATCAGCCTGTTTGAGCCCAAGGCTGCAGGCCTGGGCGAGTTCTGATTTTCAGCTTGCAGACTGAGCTTTTCAACAGCTTTGTTCATCAGCGCTTGATTTTTTTTGGCTACTTTTTTTGATCAAGCAAAAAAAGTAGCTTTAATTATTAGCAATTTTCTGTAATCTATAAAACATGGCTGCCACGCAAGTGAACGGATGCAACCTATGCCTAGTATCTAAAGTGCCCCATTATCTTTAAGGAAAGAAATAAATTTTTCAATGTTAACGATAATATCATCTTCAAGATGTTCTTCCGTTGTCCTATCAACATAAAAAGGAATATAATGCCCCCTTGTTAGGGATGTAAATTTTTTATAAAAGCTTCTTTGAGCAGCGCCAACCATACCATGATCTATTTCTATGAGTTTATACCCAGGATTTGCGAATATCAAGTTTGCAAATCCTGAACCATGCGGCCCTACTATAATCTTTGCTTTATTAAAAAACTTAGCCTGTTCTTGAGGAGATAACGTTTCCAAATGTAAAATTTTAAAGCCAAACGTTTTTAATGTATGGGTTAATGTTGCTTCATTGGTTATGCGCCGAATAGATGCATTTTTTCTAGATATATATATTTTTTCAAAAGTATTGTGTTTGGTGTTAACCACATAGTTATTCAAAAAAATCTCTCGGAGTTTGTGCTGCATCCAACTGGGTAAATAGTCCTTTATCTTAAGGGGAATAAATGGAATGCATGGTACAATAAGTGTTTCAGCTTGGATAATAGCATTCCCATTTATAATGCATAATTTCTCTCTTGGTATTTTTAGATAATCCAATACAGCATCAAGAGATCGATTTTGCCATTCATATTTGAGATTATTTATATATATCCGATCATAATCTATTTTAGAGAGATCAAGCATAATTAATCTCGGTAAAACTTGTAATAACCAATGATACCAATTCTCAGAGCCTGCAGAAGCTATAACTGCAAGCTTGCCTGAAAAAAACATTGGATTTTCATTGTTAATATTACGATTCTGATTTTTTAGCTTATGCTGATCCTGTAAACTCGTTTGCGTATCTTCTAATATATATCCATCTTCTGTTAATATACCTCCCTCATTGACAACCGTACCCATAGCTAGGGTAACAATGCATTGCGAATGACCTATCGCATCAGCGCCATCTTTATATTCAGTTAATAACTGTTGAACTTTTACACCCCTTGATGGTAATTGTGCAATAGTAATATTTGTTTTTAAATTATTAATCAAAGCAAATGCTGAATAATTATTGAGTATCATGCATGCTACACAAGCCATCCTTAATCTTTTTTTTACCTTCATCTTCATATTTTTCGGATGTGCCCTATCCAAATTAAAAAACAAAACAACGAGATGTCTTTAACCGTTGTATTTTCTAACTTAGCAGCTTTTTAACATATTTCTAATCCCGGAACGCAATATTAAATATTTTTTCGACCTCATAACCAATAAGTCTATTATGGTAATACCATAAAGTCCAGAGATCCTGAATTAAAAGATTTCCCTCTTTTACAGATACCAATGGTGGTTTAGCATGATATATCCCCAACTTTGCAAGCCCATCTGTAGCAATAGTAGATAACTGACCATTTAGCAGCACAGCAGTAAAGTTTATTTTTTTCTCCTTATAAAGAATATAAAATGCTTTGTAAGCCTTAGAAAGCGCAACCATAAAGTCTTCACGCTTTAGCGTTATTTTTTCTAACTGCATTGAAAATCCTTCTATTGTTTTAGCCAATTCATAAGCTACAAATGCTACTAGATGACTACTCAGTACACTGTTAATACGGTAATAGATTTCAACAATTTTATGACTTAGCGGCTTAATATAGCTATCTGGCCTCTTACTGATCGTAGTATTAAGCTTTAAAAACTGCTCGTATAAGTTTACCTCTTTTCCTTGGGCATCGTAACTACGTGCCTCTATGTCTACCCTATTGCCCATTACATCTAAGGGAGTCCCAATGTTAATGAATATTTCTGAGCCCTTACATAATATATTTCTACCCAATAGAAGCTTCGTAACGCAACAACATGGCTTGGATTCCGAATCCATAGCTGTTTCCTTGTCGGCTAATGTACGAATTAATTGCTGCGCTTCTAATACGCAATGGTAATTTAGTACTACAGGAATAATAAAAAGCTTTCTAGCATATGCACCTTGTTTTTGAAAGTTATTTTCCTGTGCCTCAAAAGGAGTTCCTAGCAATCCTAATTTTAAATCGGATTCTATAGCGCCTGAACGGCTACGCGTTCCGCTAGGATAAAATAAGGTATGACAACCCCATTCTAGCGTGAGACATGTATAATATTTCTGTGTTAACAGGTAGGGAATGTTTTTTTTGCGTCGATCTATTTTATAGGTGCCCAATTGGCTAAAAAGGTAGCGAAAAAACCTATTATTAAAGAGATTTAATCCAGCTCCCCAACTCAAAGGAGACAGGCCTAACCGTTTCATAGCCAATCCTATAATAACGGAATCCCAATGGCTGGTATGCGTAGGCACTATAACAATCGTTCCTTTTTTAGCTAATGCCCGCACTATGTCTATTTCACCAGCTATATGAAATTTTTCTTGTAATCTTTTACACCTAAGTGTCCAACGTTTTTCTTTAGGACCAAATCCAAAACAATTGGGTTTAAGTAGATTTATAAATATATGGTGAACGCTTTTAGCCATTATCTGGTAATGGCTCACACTAAAGTGGCTACGCATCTCCCCTACATAACGCTCTATTACATTTTTTAAGAGCTCATTTGCTCCCATCTTATTTTTAATAGCACATTCCATGGCTTCCCAAAATGCACTATCATCTTTAGGATCACAGGCCCATGGATCAGATGTAATTCTAGCCAGTTCTCTAGAAGCAGTTTGGGCCAGCATGCGGTAAAGATCTGCATCTATTGGATAACGTAAACGCAAGGATGTAAAACTTCTATAAACAACTTCTTCCAAAAAACTTTTTTGATTTTTATGGAGCCTAGTAATAGGCCAATTTTCAGCCTTAGATTCAATAGGCGCAAACTGCTGATGGGTCATCTAGTATATATTTAACGAAATAAGCCGTACATTACGGCCAAATTATCTAGATAGATAGAAAGACTATCTAATATTTTTATGATATTACAAGATATAAGATCCAAATGGATATTGATTATTTTTTAGAAGAAACCTACTTTAGGTTAAAGCACAAAAATAAGATTTCTGTGTGGTTACAAATTGTTATTCAAAAAGAAGGTTACACATTAGATCATCTCAATTTTATTTTTTGCTCTGATCCCTATTTATATACCAAAAACAAAGCCTATTTGGGCCATAATACTTTAACAGATGTTATTACATTTGATTTTTCCACAAATGCAAAAACCATTTTAGGAGATATTTACATAAGCATTGATCGTGTGAGAGAAAATTCAAAATATTATAAACGAAAAATTGAAGAAGAGCTCTATACGGTAATGGTGCATGGTCTATTGCATCTATTATCCTATGATGATCAAACAATGCAAGAAAAGATCATTATGAGGGAGAAAGAAAATTTTTATCTAAATCAGTTGCTGCCAATTTTATCCTAATTTTGGCCTGTTCCGAACTTCCTATTTTTATTTTTTAGCTACCGCTTGTCATAATTTATGAACATGCAGGTTGTTATATACACACCTTGCAAAAACAAATACATCATACATTTCTATAATACTTTCCATCATTTCATAGCTAACACGCAATAATTTTTTATTTTCTACCATTAAATGGTTGGCCATCTACTCGTCAAAAAAATGGAGCCTTGGCTAAACACAAACACTGCTGTTTTATTATCTATTTATCGTAACTTAGCTCGGTAAACCGTTAAGGTAAGGTATCTGTTCAGTGGTGTGGCCTATGCGTATTTTTTCATATTCGTATTTAGAAATAGCGCAATAATGTAAGTTTATAAAAAACGCGCCTTGAACAAAGCTGTGACTAGAAAAGAAAGGCTGCAAGGTAGTAGAAAATCAGCCTGTTTGAGCCTACTCTTCGTCTTTGAAAAGCTGGCTGTGTTCCGCTTCGGGATTCAGCGTACTTGGGGTCCCCATGATGTATGTACATACATCATGGGGCGAACTCGCATAGTAAGTACTATGCTGCGTGCGTTTCACCCTCGCGCGCCTTGCCAGCTTTCCAAATCCATTGAGTAACCAGAGGGCGAGTTCTGATTTTCAGCTTGCAGCCTGAACTTTTCAACAGCTTTGTTCATCAGCGCTTGATTTTTTTTGGCTACTTTTTTTGATCAAGCAAAAAAAGTAGCTTTAATCTATAAAATATGGCTTCCACGCAAGTGAACGGATACACCGTTAAGCCCCATTATTTCTAAAATGTATGCCCGTATTCGAAATGCCTCCTAGCGCTAAAAACAAAAAAGACGTGTTAGATTATACTACCCTTATCTTAAAAACTTTCCAGAAAGATCCTAGTGGAACGCACAAGAGCCTACATCAACTCTGTACAAGCTTAGGAGTTAAAGACAAATCAGGTAAAGAACAAGTGAAAAAAGCTTTATCGGATCTTTTGCATAACGGTAAAATTAAAAAAATAAGCAAGGGGCGCTATCTATGTCTCAAGGAGCCTACCTATTTAATAGGCCGAGTAGATTATGTCCGGACTGAATATGCCTATATTGTAGTTCCTGATCAACAAAAAGATATATTAGTATTCCATAAAAACTTATTATCTGCATTAGATAAAGATTTAGTTAAAGTTCGGTTGTTTTCGGAAGAACGCCGTAAACGTCCAGAAGGAGTGGTAGTAGAAATTATTGAACGCAATACTACACCCGTAATCGGACGCATACTATTATCAGGCGATCAACCTAAAGCTACGATTGAACAAAAACGTGCCTCTTACGTAGTTTTGCTACAAGGGGACCATATAGCTCTACTAAAAGAAAATGATAAAGTTGTTATTGCATTAACCTCTTTTCCTGGAGAAAACAACCAACTAACCGGTAGGGTTGTGAAACACCTTGGACAGGCTGGTATACATGAAGTGGAGATGCAAGCCATTATGGCAGAATTTGGTTTAAAGGATGTTTTTCCAGTAAATATTTTAGAAAGTATCAAGCATACCCCTACAGCCATCTCAGCACAAGAAATAGCCAAACGGCTAGATCTACGACCTATACCTACTTTTACGATAGACCCGGAAGATGCTAAAGATCTAGACGATGCCCTCTCCTACCAAAAGCTAGCCAATGGCCATCACCAGGTAGGTATCCATATTGCAGATGTAAGCCATTATGTCTTGCCCGATAGTTTATTAGATATAGAGGCCTACACACGCAATACCTCCGTATATCTAATAGATCGTTGCGTTCCCATGTTACCAGAACTGCTTTCTAATGGATTATGTTCTTTACTTCCACAAAAAGACAGGCTAACTTTTTCAGCTATTTTTGAAGTGGATGACCGGGGGAAAATTCATAATAAATGGTTTGGAGAAACAGTTATCTATTCCAATAAAAAATTCTCTTACCAAGAAGCCCAAGCCACAATAGATGCACAAAAAGGGGATCTGTACCACGCGCTTAGTCAATTACATAAGCTAGCTAAACGGTTTCGAGCAAAACGTTTTAAAAAAGGAGCCATTAATTTTGAAACCAGAGAACTAGCATTTGAACTTGATTCCCATGGAAAACCACTACAAGTGGTGACCAAAGTCCGTACAGATACCCATAAACTAATTGAGGAATTTATGCTACTAGCTAACCAAAATGTCGCATCCTATGTAGCTAAAATGAAGCAAAAAAATGAAAAAGTAGGACCTACTTTTATATATAGAACCCATGATAATCCAGACCCAGATAAATTAAATGAATTTTTTTTGTTCGTAAAACAACTAGGATATAAAATAGATTTAAATGCTGGTCCAATAAGTAAGGCTATGCATCATTTAGAACAGGCTATTCAGGGCACAAAAGAAGAAAATATTATCAGATCACTTGCCATCCGTTCTATGGCCAAAGCGCTTTATACCACAAAACCTAATCCACACTTTGCATTGGCCTTTGCGCATTATAGTCATTTTACTTCACCGATCAGGAGATACTCAGATTTGTTAGTACATCGGCTTTTAAAGCAATACTTAAAAGGTGAACGCATATATGATGTAGACACTTATGAAAAAAAATGTCAATACGCAATAGAACGAGAATCGATTGCTGCAAATGCAGAAAGAGCTTCCATAAAGTATAAGCAAGTAGAGTTTATACAAAATTTTAAGGATAAAATATTTGAAGGAATAATTAGTGGCATCACCGAATGGAATATTTATATAGAAATTATATCTAATGCATGTGAGGGCATGGTACGGTTGTCAGATCTTACCGATGATGACTACATTTTTGAAGAAAAAAATTTCCAAGTTATTGGGAAACATTCTAAAAAATGTTACCGCTTGGGAGATGTGCTAAAGGTTAAGGTAAAAAGCTGTGATTTGGATAGAAGGTATATTAATTTTACGCTACAACCGTAGGAATAGAAATGCTATTACCCTACTGAGGTTGCGAAGTAACTGATGCAAAGATAAGTGGTTTAGTACAAATTATCTCAATACAATAGGCTAAATTTTAATATCCCTTCAATGGAGTGGCCTATGCGTATGCGTATGCGTATGCGTATGCGTGTTCGTACCCATTAGAAATAGTACAATAATACAAGATCATAAAAACGCGCCTTGAACAAATATGTGACTTTTAAAGCTACTTTTTTTGCTTGATCAAAAAAAGTAGCCAAAAAAAATCAAGCGCTGGTGAAAAAACCTCAACGCTAATGCAAAAAGTTACGAAAAGGTGGTTATCATATCTTATTTTTTTTATCTTATTAGGGCAACCATTTTTACTTGTTTTCCCTTGTATATCCCATATATCCCATCCACTTTCTTTTTACGATTATATAGAACAAATCTACCAAAGACAAAATTTTACAGAGGAAGAAGATTTTGAATCCATTAAAGAAGCACTTCAAGAAGCATATGCTACACCATTAGACCTCAATCAGGTAAGCAAAGAAGCATTGGCAGCATTAGGTATTTTATCTAAAAATCAGTTAAATAATTACTTCAATCATATAGCCACTACAGGTCCTCTTTATTCTAAATACGAATTGCAAGCTATTCCTGATTTTGATTTAACTACCATCGCATTACTATTACCCTTTATTTTCGTTTTAGAAAGCTATAGTATTCCATCAGACAGCATATGGGAGCGTATTGCCAAAAGTGAAACTAATTATTTTCTTTTTCGCTATGCGCCTGCATTCAACGCAAATATTTCTAAAAAACATTTGGGAAATCTGGACCAATGCACCACTCAACTTTCTCTACAAAATAATAATGACTTGGCACTAGGTATTACTGCTAGAAAGCAAGCAGGAGAAGCATTCTGCTGGGACCATGCTAAACATCTTTATGGATTTAACCTATGGTCTGTTTTTCTTGCAATAGAATCAAAAAAATATTTTAAACGAGTAATAATAGGTGATTATCAAGTTGGATATGGACAAGGGCTTCTATTAAGCGCAGGCTACTCTATGGAAAAAGGGGCTGATATAACCTCTATCATTCGTTCTAATAATATGGGTATTTGCCCCTATAAAAGCATCAGACGCATTGGATTACGTGGTATAGCCATCACATCAGCTTTAGGGCCTTTTGAATTAACAGGATTTTATGCAACGCATAATCTAGATGCTAAAATAGAAGAGGAGCAAGGAAATATACGCTATACCCACAGCATAGATCAAATAGGTAAATATGACACGATCCATAACCTAAACAAAAAGGGAACCGTTAATGAACAAGTTATTGGTTGTACGTTACTAACACACGGTAATAAAAACCAAAATAAAAATCAAAACGAAGTGGGCATTATACTATTGTATAATCATTACGACACGCCCATTATTCCAAAAGAAAGTATTTTTAGCGATCATTTGTTTTATGGACAACGCGCTGTAGCAACTAGTTTATTTTATCGCTTGCTATGGAAAAATGTATTATTATTTGGAGAAGGGGGCATTACTTTTCCTGATGCTACTATTGCAAATAAGCACAATGAAAAAGCACTGATTATAGGGTCAATTATAAGCCTCTCTTCTTATTTGGATCTTACCTCTGCGCTATACTATTATGGAGAAGGGTTTTACAGTCCCTATGAAAATGCCTTTAAACGCTATACCACAGACAATGCAAATGAAAGAGGGTTTTATGGAGGGGTTAAGCTAACGCCTTTGGCCCGTTGGCAAATATCAACCAGTGGCCACTTTTTTTCCACTTTACGCCCTAGGACCCAGTTGGCAACAGCGGGTTATGGACATATTTTTACGACGCGCTCCAGCTATGCATTAAATCGTGAAACGATATTGTTGATACAACATAGATTTAATAAAACTCCAAAAGATAAGTTAAAAAAAGGGCAAGATACCATAGCAATAGGTGAAGAAGAAATTAGCGCAGCTTATAAAAACAGTATCAAGCTTAAAATAGATCGCAAACTTTCCCATTATTGGTGGACAAATATAGAAACGCAATATACGCATCATAATTTTTTAGAACATACCCATCATGGATATGCACTAGCTAACACCCAGAAATGGAAAAGCAGCATATTTCAGTTTTCCTGTAAAATCATCTATTTCAATGTCCAAGATTATGCTGCTCGCCTCTACTTCTATAAGCCAGCTCCGCTCTATCATGGAACACGCTTTCAGGCTTATTGCGGAAATGGCATAGCTGTTAATGGGTTAGTATGCTGGAAACCCATTCGATTCATTCGCTTGGAATTACAATATATCTTTATGCATTTGTTCAATGCATTACCATTAACCATGCAAAAGAAAATGACAAAGAAAAAGCACCCTAACGTTTCTACTGCAAATAAGCATGCAGGAACGATACAATTTATACTAAATTTTTAACTCTATACTTCTGTATCCGTTCAGTGGTGTGGCCTATGCGTATCCGTATTCGTACCAATTAGAAATTGGCACCCGTTCAATCGTGTATCCTATACGTAATGTATTATTTTTGTTCACGTTCGTACCTAGCAATAGCGTAATAAAGTGTATGTAATATATACAATATATTTATATACCTGAATGTCAATTATAATAATTTTTATTGCACAACGTAAAAATTTATATCAAAATGTTTATAATAATTCCAAATTACATAATAAGCTATTAATCAACAATAAAAAATTTATTTTTTTGTGCGGAATGTCGAATAGATACAAAAGATTTGCTTTTTATAGAAAAAATTAGAAGATTGTACTTCTAAATGATGTAATACATGAACATGAAACTATTGGTTCATCAGGAAAAGTAACATTAAAAATAACATAAACTTTAAATATTGATTATATGGTTTTAATAATTATTATGCTATTTGCATCATGCTTAATGATAGGGGGATGCCAAAAGCATACTCTACAAATAGATCAGGCGCAACAGCCCAGCACATCGGCTGCAATTGCGTTAGTGGAGCAGGTTACAACTCAGCTTTCTTCTTTAAGTTTAGGCGATATGAAGCATCTTTTTGAGCAGATAGGCGGTTTTACACCACAGCATTATAATGATTTAGAGGAAATGTGTAAGCAGTGGGGTTCGACATCTATCGGCAATATGCTGCAGCGGCTCCATAAGGCACAGCTTTTAAATCCGAAAAATTTTGAGCAGCTGGAAAGCTTTAGCAATAGCAATAGCAATGGCGATTTTATGATTTTCGATTTTATTTTTGAGACATTGGATAATGTGCCACTCCTAACACAGGATAATTTTACCATGCTGATGGAGTTTATGCCTGCTAAATGTGATTTAGCAATGTTTCAATTGACCCTTGATAAGATGGTCCAAAACAATATACTGAATCAAAATAATCTTCATAAAATCCTAGCGTATAAGGGCGACTTGATTGCATTATGTGAGTGCATTATGTTTATTCATGAATCTCTGAATCAAGCAGTTTTTGATCAAGTGATACCTTCTTCTGCTTGTTTTAATGCGGTTAATTGGCCAAGCGGAGTAGAAACTTATTTGCATAAAATAGATGATGTGTATAAAATGAAGAATCTGTATGGGGAAAGAAGGGTCATGTTCAGTGCATTATTGTCTGTACTTGGCATATTGCATGAAAGAAAAATTTTTACAGAAAGGGCTTTTAAAGCACTTTTTGCAGCATGGCAGGTGTGGAATGGTTATCCTTATCATAAGGATGGTGTTTATGAGGCTTTAAATGAGGTATTATCTGATTTTCAATATTTGTTAACAGAAAGTACTTTTACTACTTTAATAAATGCATTTTCGGACGTTTTAAAGAGCGTTAAACTAGGTCGTCCTGTTATAGGAGGAAGAGCTATTCCTCAAGAAAAAGTAACAGTAACTTGTGGTTCAAGTAAAAGGAGCATGGTGCTTTATGATCCCCGGAACGATCCAAGCAGTTTTGATATGCGAGATAGTTTTATAGAGCTGCCATCTATTATAAGAAAGCTATTTACTACTAATAAGCAGTTATTACAGGAGGAAGCTAATTTTCGAAAGGTTATAAACCTAGCTAGTGGGGGAAGATTATCTGAATTGGAATGGATGAAAGGCCTCATAGATATATGTACGCCAGATATGCTTAAGGTTATGCTGCACCTTGATCAATATCATAAAAATGTTGTTACTCGGGTTGTGAACTTATTTTCAGATACTGGCTTATTGTCCGAGGGTAACCTTAAGGCATTTTTAGATTTAAAGAATGCAACTCAATGGTCAGCTGCACGGAGTATATTGAAAATATTGCAAGAGGCTGGGCTACTGGCTCAGGTTAATGTGGATATGCTTTTTTCTTGTCAATTTAAGTCCAAGTTTCTTGTTTATAGAAGGAGTATGCGTTTTATTCATGATGAACTTAATAAAATTAAAGCTGATAAAATTACGCAAGATCAATTTGAAAGTATAATTAAGCAATTCAAGTCAAGTTAGCTAATCTTGATGCTGCTCTAAATAAAAGGACAGATAGGCAGCTTCAGGAAACTAATGTAGGACGGAATAGCGTGATGGATGATAAGCAAACTCCATATCATAAAAATGCGCCTTGAACAAAGCTGTGATTAGAAAAATTCAGTCTGAGAGGTAATAGAAAATCAGCCTGTTTGAGCCTACTCTTCGTCTTTGAAAACTGGCTATGTTCCGCTTCGGGATTCAGCGTACTTGGGGTCCCCATGATGTATGTACATACATCATGGGGCGAACTCGCATAGTAAGTACTATGCTGCGTGCGCTTCACCCTCGCGCGCCTTGCCAGCAATTTCCTATTGCAGCGGCCTCATACGAATAATATAAAAATAGGCCTATTAAAAATAATTTCTGATATATAGCTGAATATTTACTAATAGTACTGGTAATCATTCTGATAATACTTTTGTAATACTATGCGTATCAAAATATATACATTTAAAAATCAAGGGTTATTTTTTATAAAAAAGTGGATACATGGGTAATACTGCTTATATGTTCCCAGGCCAGGGATCACAATATAAAGGAATGGGAAAAGAATTATTTGCACTTTTCCCTAATGAAACACAAAAGGCCAGCCAGTTGTTAGGGTATGACCTTGTAGAGGTATGTGTACATAACCCAAATGATCATTTGCATAATACAGCATATACGCAACCAGCTATTTACTTTATAAGTTGCCTATCTTATCTCAAGAAAACTGAACAGCAAACTAAAAATTATCCTGATTTTGTGCTTGGCCATAGTTTAGGAGAATACGCCGCTTTATTTGCGTCTGGAGTATTTGATCTGTATACCGGTCTTAATCTTCTACAAAAAAGAGGGGCATTAATGTCCAAGATAAATAATGGGTCCATGATGGCTATAATAGGACCAAATGTTTTGACCATACATCAATTATTAGAAGACAATGATTTGCCTAATATAGGGATAGCTAATTTTAATAGTTTTGAACAAATTGTACTAAGTGGGAATAATCACGATATCATACAGGCTAAAACCATTTTAGAACGCCATAATTATAGATGTATAACACTTAAAGTAAGTGGCGCTTTTCATTCTAAGCAAATGGAGCCAGCCCGTGTCGAATTTATGCGTTTTTTAATGCATTTTAAATTTAATGCTCCTAAAATCCCTGTTATTTCTACCACTACTGTTTCACTTTTAGAAGAAAAATATATACTAGAAACGCTCGGTTTTCAATTAGTAAAGTCAGTAAAATGGGTTCAGTCTATTCTATATCTTCAGACACTTGCCGTAGATACATTTATTGAATTAGGACCTGGTAATGTACTAAGTCGTTTAAATAGCCATATACTTAAATAGCAGCGACCTTGAAAAACTGTGATACGCATTTTTATAATGTATTTTATAAAAAAACTGAAAGTCAACTATTACTTAACTTAAAATTATTTTTTACATGTAGTCATTTTAGTATATAGAAACCAGTAAATCATTTATATTTAATATAATGTTCATCCAGAAACGCGTTAGATTAGGGCAGACCTATAGTCTATAGGACTATTTGGATTAGTGTTTTATTTTTTATCTTTTTAGTACGTCAGAGAACGATGCAATCATAACTAAAACAAGTGCCACTATTACCTAGCATACTTTCGCATCCGTTCCGATAGAATCAGTTTCTTCCTATAAGCTTTTATTTTAAGCTTACGGACATGGTTATAAATAGGTTTTGCTATGCGTATTGTTTTGAATGGTCTTTTGGGGTTACATTGTTATGCTGCGTTCATACTACTTTTGTACACCGCTATCTATGCTGGATCTTGTAAAAATGCAGCAGCTTCTAGGGAAATTGGCACTACGTTTAAAAATAAAAAAGGAGATAGCCAGCACCCTAACGACCAAAAGGAAGATCAAGAAGACGTAACAAATGAACTATTATCCGAAAACCATACGTATGAGATTTTAAAAGATAACCTAGAAAAAAAGCATAAACCACATGTTAAACCAAGTTTTACGCTAAAAGATCTTACGATAGAAAGTGGAACTGTACAATCCATGACCTTATCGGTAGCAGGCATGGCAGAAGACTATATCGTCAAATCTGTTTCTATAACAAAAAATGCAACTACCTCTTATGTAAAGCAATTCGGATTGAATAATATTAAAAATCAACCAGTACCCTCTTCTGGATTGACATTTACCTTAATAGCAAATCAAAATCTAAAACCTGGTGCGTACTTATTAACCCTTACCCTAGGGAAGGTAGGAGTGGGTAGTAAAGCAACCGTACAATTGGTAAGCTGCACCATTACTATCCCTAATAACCATGACTGCAAAACAGATGCTACTGTACCACAACCCAAATCCTCCCCTCCCACCCTTCAGCACTGTTCAACGCAAACAATAGAACCAGAAATATCAATTAATAATGAGGTAATAAAAGATCACAAAGAAGAAAAAGAGCCCATAATAGATCCCGCAATACCTACCCAAAATTCAAATCCAATTGAATCTACCATGGCATTAACCCAACCTACTGACAAATGTCATGCACCTCTCTGCCACTTTTTCAAAGAAGATGAACCAAATATAAATATAAATGCGGTATGTATTAAAATAGGAGAAAGTATTACTATTCCTTACTATATAGAAGATAATCAAATGGATTACAAAATAAAAAGTGTACAAATCATTAAACAAGGCAATCAAAAATCTTCTTATAAACAAGCATTTGGCTTAGATCATCTTAAAGAAACAACATTTTCAAAATGTATACATTTATGTCCTAAAATCAAGACAGCAGGCATATTTTTATTGATTATAAAAATACAAAGACCTGGTAAACAGCCATTACTGGTTTCAAAATGCAATATAACGGTTTGTAAATAGCCTAAGCAGCTTTTTTCATAACCGTCTCTTCGTCTTTGAAAAGCTGGCTGTGCTTTACCCCACCAGATGTATCTGGCGGGGATCCCTGTTCCGTTTCGGGATCGCGCGCCTTGCCAGCTTCCCAAATCTATTGAGTAACCGTAGGAGCGATATTTGATTTTTTTGTTTTTTTGTCTTCCTTTTCAGTATTTTTTTTCACAAGCGCTTTAAAAAAAGAAGTATTAAAAAATGTAAATGGCTGGACCTCTAACGGCTGTCTGCCCCTGTCTGCTTTACTGCCTAATAGTGTAATAATGTCACTATGTAAATTATTTTGTATAGCCAGCTGCAAAGCTGTTTTTCCATTTTTATTTTTGTGGTTTACATTTATGCCTTTTTGAATTAAAAATTCAACTAATACGCCATTATAATTATCACCGCAAGCCATATACAATGGCGTTTTACCTTTTTTATTGGCATGATCTACCTCGGCACCGGCTGCTATCAACAGCTTACATCCTTCTAGCATATGACTTTTAGCTGCGAAATGTAATGCTGTGTTGCCTGCTGCATTGGTAGCATTGACGTTAGCACCTTTTTGAATAAGGTAGCGCATAGCAGCTATGGCCTTCTCTTTAGTTGCAAAGTGTAAGAGGGTATCTTCTGTTTTATCTAATTCTGTTTTATCTAACACGTCTCCTTTGTCAATAAGCAGCTTAATTACCGCCGTTGCATTACGGGAAGCTATAGCTACATGCAAAGGAGTCCAGTTATGTTTATCTATACTATGCAATGCCCCATGATTGATTAAATGGCGTACAGTAGCGCTGTTGCCTGTAGCAGCGGCTAAATGTAAAGGTGTTCGTTCAAGTCGTTTTTCCTTTACGTTAATCAGGGCATTATGTGCTAGCAACCGTTCTACAGCTTGCGCATGCCCTTGACAGGCAGCCAGATGCAATGGTGTATAACCATGTTGTGTGTCTTTGGCATTGCTATTGGCCCCTTTTTGAAGCAGTAACTTGACTAAAGCTGTATTCCCTTGATAAGCTGCTAAATGTAAAGGTGTATAGCCATATGTAATACGGAGTTTTGCATAAGGATTCTTGATATATCCCATGTAAACCTCTATATGCAAAGGAACAGTACCCTTTTGGGTGAGTTGATTAACAGAAATGCCTGCAGCAATACCTTCCTCTACTTTCTTAAGATCCCCCTTACAAATAGCATGTAACCATGCCCTATTGCGCTGTACCGTATGGTCTACAGGAACGCAAGCATTGTTTTTCGTATAATTATTTTCCCATAAATCATCATCTAGATTATGTTCACATCCACACCTGGGCTTCTTTCGTACAGCAGCATGCAAGAGTGTATGGTTTTCTTTGTCCTTAGTGTGCAGCGAAGCTCCATTTTCAAGCAAACAAGTTACGGTATTTTGGCAGGTGTCGGTATTTTTAGCATGATCTAAGGGAAAAAGATCGAAATGGGCTCCCTGCTCAATCAGCAGCTCCCTTATTTCTTGAAGCATATTATGCCTAGCAAAATCCATCAGATAACCATATGCTGTTTTAGCATTGACACGCGCTCCATGGTCTATTAAAAGTTTAAACATATTATAATCAGATGAAAGTGCAGCATCCAGTATCGTTAAGCCTTCTATAGGATCGCTATCATTAACAGGAGCGCCTTGTTTTAAAAGCCACTTTACCAATGCTATATCTCCATGTCTTACGGCAATTTCCAAAGGGGTTGCATAACTTTGCAAGAGAGGACCATCCCATAAATGGCTATTCAATACAGCTCCATGCGCTAGCAATAAGGTAGCCATTTGCCTATTTCCCTTAGCGACAGCAATATGTAAGGGAGTTCCGTAATAGTTATATAAAAGAAGTTTTTCCTTCCTTGGAAGGAATTGGCAATGCGCCAAATCACTTATATCGGCGCCTATTTTAATGTAATGTTGTTTTAGGCTTTCTAACGCTTCTTTGTTTTCAAGAGGGAAATGGGGATTGACCATGGCATTCATATCGCCCCCCCCTTCAAGGAGCCATTTAGCCATTGCTAGCTCTCCTTTGTAGACTGCCCAATGCAAAGGGGTACCTCCATATGCATCCAATTGATTTAGAGAAACCCCTGTAGCAACAGCTGCTGCTACCTCTTTTAGATTACCCTGTGAAATAGCTTGAAATAAGCTATTATCAATAGCTAATAGCTGAAAATTACCGACCCCAACCATCCAGCTATAGAGCAAAAGCAATATACGTAAGATGTGGTTGATGTTTTTATTGGTTTGCTCGTGCATGATTTTGGCTATAAATGGGGATATGCGATATTAAACATGCATAATTTATGCATTAGATGTTAAATACAAAATAGTTACAGCATTGTTTAAGTTAGTTTTTATTTTTTAATTAGGGAATTACCAACGTAAAACAGGCATAACATCTTTATATGTTTGATTAACCTCTTTTTTTGCAGTAAGAAGGCCCAATTCCTCTATACGCTATAGTTCTGGTATGGTTTGCATAATGGTACGCATGTCTCAGTTTGCAAACCCATCTTTGGCGTAGAGAAAAAAAATGCACCTTAAAGCTTACCATGCAGTATTGGTTGCAAATGATGCATTATTTTTTATAACTTTAGCTGCATAAAAATGCATATGACTTACTTGTAAAATATTATTCACCCTATTATATTAAAAGAACGTAAAGAAAATTTCCCATTCATTAAATGTTGTATAACCATGCTTAATCAATATGTAACAAAAATAGTCAAAGCTTATAAATTTATTTTTTTGTGTTATATGGCGCATTGTATATGCAGTTGTGCCAATCAATATCAAATGATGTTTCCTTTCCAGCAGACATATCAAGCTGTTCAGCAACCAGTAGCAGGTACGGAGGTTGCTAGCTGTTGTTACGCTTTATTTACAGCAGCAGAAAAAGGCCATGTATCATGCGCTAAGTGTTTGTTGAAACAAAACCCAGCACTTATAAATGAAAAAGACGTGGAGGGGTATACTGTTTTGCATTTGGCTGCCCGTAATGATCGTATTGATTGTTTAAAATTTTTTTTGAATCTAAAGCCAGATCTTATAAATGAAAAAAATCATCATCATGAGACCGCTTTGCATGCTGCTATGCGCTATAGTAATTTTGAAAAATACCAGTGTTTAAACGAACACACAGATCGTAACAGAGAAACAACTAGGGATCGAATGATTGAGGCGTTAGCGTATGGCGGTTTGGAGTGTCTGAAGATCTTACTAGAAAGAGCACCAGCACTGATAAATGAAAAAAATAGATGTGATGAAACTGCTTTGCATTTGGCTGCTCAGTTTGGTCGTTTAAAATCCTTGGAGATTTTAGTTGACAGGGCACCAGCACTTATAAATGAAAGAGATCGTTCAGATGACACTGCTTTGTGTTGTGCTATTAGGGGGGATGTCATTGTCGATTTCCAGGAAATCTTAATTAAGAGGCGAGCAGAACCTATATTTCCTTTCGCTAATCAATTTAGCGGTTTAAACCGTTTAAAATGCCTGGAGATCTTAGTTAACAAGACACCACCAGCACTTATAAATAAAAAAAATAAATATGGTTACACTGCTTTGCGTTATGCTGTCAGGGGTGATTCTATGGATTTTGTAAGAGTTTTGCTAGAGCATCCTCAAGCCTGCATATGGATAAATGAAACAGATGATCAGGGTAAAACTGCTCTGGATTATGTTATCAGTTTTGGGAAAAAAGTGTACGTGGAACTATTACTAAGTAAAAGGGCCAATATAACACCTTTTGCTTTGTATTTCGCTGCTAAGGGTGATAATAATAACAGTTATTGTTATGGATCCTATGAAGATGTTTATAAAAAACGCTCAGGGCATCAATTTGATTATTTGAGAATTTTATTAAAGGCTAATCCATCTTGTATAAATGTAAAAGATCGTATGGGTCGAACGGCTTTGCATTTGGCTGCTCAAGATGGTCATATTGATGCTTTGTGGACTTTGTTGAGGTTGAATCCAAAACTTCTTATAATAAACGCAAAAGATCATAATGGTAAAACTGCTCTAGATTATGCTATCATTAGTGGGGAAAAAGAGTGCATAGAGCTGTTAAATGATGCCGCTATAGCAGAAAGAAATAGCAATGCGGATGAAGCAATGGATGTGGATGAAACAATAAGTGAAATAAAACCGGAACCAAAATCACCGAATATAGTAGATCCAGAAGCCCGTATTGAGTTAGGGGATAACGCACAAGAAAAACTAGCTGCTCTAAAAAGAAAAAGAAAAATGAGAAAAAATGCTTTTGAGGATAATAAGCTGCGTTATTATTACTGTCCAAATGATACGTCTAAGGGTAGTTATCAAAAATTAAAAAAGGAGAGCGCTTGGTTAGATGAAAAATTTGATGATTTTTATAATGAGTTTTTCTCAAAAGAGAAAACCTATAAAGATGATTTGGTAGAAATTCAAAAAATAGACCGTGAAGATTCACGTGTGTCATTACGTAATCAAGATAAGCTGGTAGCAACAAAATCCATTCCAGCATATACTGTATTGGGTATTTACGTAGGAAAATATTTGTTCACAGATGACGAGACTAATAGCATTACGCTTTCTAAAGATATAGAGAAGGAAATGGATTATATGCGAGAGCGTGGTGTATCATTTAAGAAGTGTAGTAACCTTTCTGGGAAGCTAAACAATTATGGATTTAATGTTCCCATGCCGGGAACATCATCTATGATGGTAAGTGGCTATGGACGGGGAAATCCTTTGATAAAAATCAACGCATATTATGATTATAGGGGTGATCCTCAACTCGAGGAAGAGCTCAAAAAGAAGATAAATGTAGAATCACACTGTGTACGTTCTAATCAAATTCATGATGGTTATTTGCCGTTTGTATTGTTATATACCAATAAAGATATCCAAGCTGGAGATGAATTCTTACTAGATTATGGTAAAGATTATTGGACCACCAAGGAATGCTTAGATTTGACAAACTTAGAAGAAGAAGAAGAAGGAATATTCTAGTTAATAAGTTAGTTTCCGTTCAGTTATGTGGCCTATACGTATCTGTGTTCACACCAATTAGAAATAGCGCAATAATACTAGATCGTAAAAAATGCGCCTTACTGAACGGATACTTGATGGGAGGCAACTAAAAATATTTATTGTAAAAATTCTGAATCAATATAGGTTTCGGCAGTTTTTCAATTGCTGTACTATTAAATAAGGCTAAATTAAATATATTGAATAGGGCTTGGCCTTCTTTTAGGAAATCTAAAGTCGCTTGTATTTTATGAAATTTTACAAATAGCTCCTGGTGGGTTAGTAAATGCCTTTCTTCTTTTTCAAAAGTGACAATAGCTATATGATGATTTTTAGCTAAAACAAGCAAAGGATCATCCATTTGATCTAGGCAAANTGCCAAATATCACTTTTTGTACGTTTTTTCATATATAACCCATCTTTGTGCTGCACAATTACATAATCAAAATAACGTTTTCTTTTATTTAATGTATTGGTTTTAATAGGCAATATTTTTTGCTTATTTGTCTGAAAAGCAATACAATAATCCTTAAAAACGCAAGTAGAGCACAAAGGAAATACGGGCCTGCATTGCAAGGCTCCAAAATCCATAATCGCTTGGCTATAGGTATCGGGTTGTAGCCGATCCACTAATATCGATGCCAACTGATGAATGTATTTTCTTCCCTGCGCAGTGCCTATGTCGTTTGTTAAGCCAAACAAACGGGCTAATACCCGGTAGACATTTCCATCTACTGCAGCCACTACTTCTTTAAAAGAAACCGCAGCTATTACTGCAGCTGTATAGGGTCCAATCCCTTTAAGGGCAAGTAAATCTCGATAACTGGCAGGAAAAACGCCTTTGTATTTTTCCACAATGGTTTGCGCACAATGGTGTAAATTACGTGCTCTACTATAGTAGCCCAAACCTTGCCATAAACGTAGAATTTCTTGTTCTGTAGCATTAGCTAATGCTACAATAGAAGGATAGTGCGCTATGAAACGTTCATAATAGGGCAATCCCTGCACAACTCTTGTCTGCTGTAGTATAATTTCTGATAACCATATTTTATAGGGATCTTTAGTAGTACGCCAAGGTAAATAACGTTGATGTACTTTGTACCAAGCGCATAATACTTTACGAAAAAGCGTGTGGTCTATAGTAGTAGGTAGCATAATGAATAAAAAGCTGAAAACGTAATTTATTTTAATATATTTGAATATTTGAAGGCATAATGCTTACATGCACCCACCATCTGACCTTATAAAAAGTGTGGGAAAGCGTAAGATCGTGTGTTTGATGCATCAAATGCAGTTAAATAATCGAAAATACAAAAAGAAGTTAGTTGTAGATAGTTACTGAACATTTTGTTGGTATAGAAAAAAAATACAGCTAACAGGTACAAAATTGAAAAACATATAGTATACCATGAATTTAAAATTAACCAATCCACTTGCTTTTTTAGATTTAGAGACTACCGGTACGGATGTGGTGAATGATCGTATAGTAGAAATCGCGATTATCAAACTTATGCCCAATGGTGATCGTTTAACGCTTAACAAAAGAATTAATCCAGAAAGAGATATTCCTATAGAGGCTAGCTTAATTCATGGAATTAAGACTGAAGATGTAAAAAATAAGCCGACCTTTAAACAAATAGCAAAGGAACTGATTACATTTTTAAAAGGAGCAGACTTAGCTGGTTTTAATCTACTTCGTTTTGATGTGCCCGTACTGGTGGAAAGCTTTCTGCGGGCAGAATTAGATTTTAAGGTAGAACATCGCAAAATTGTAGATGTGCAAAAACTTTTCCATTTGATGGAAAAAAGAACTTTAAAAGCAGCCTATCTATTTTATTGTCAGAAGGACCTAACAAATGCCCATAGTGCCATGATAGATACAGAAGCTACTTTAGAAATATTGATAGAACAAATAAAAAAATATAAAAATCAATCTGTAGTGGATCCTTTAG
Source organism: Candidatus Cardinium hertigii (assembly GCF_003788695.1). The sequence continues at coordinate 109,477 of NZ_RARA01000025.1, read as the reverse complement.
GCAATGTATTAGGCGTAGTAAAAGATGATATAAAAACATTACACAACTTAACGACTACCAATATGATCGATTTTGCAGGTAGAATAGTGTATAACGAGCAACGTTTACCCGTCTTTAATTTTGGCAAACATAAAGGCAAAGCAGTAGCAGAAGTGCTAAAGCTAGAGCCTACGTATTATAATTGGATCCTCCAAGGAGACTTTCCTCTAGATACCAAACGTAAACTGACACAAATTAAAATAGGTGTAATGACCTAATAAAATTTTATATTGCCTTTGAAAAAATTTGCAGATGTCCTCTTACCACTTCCCCTTAAAACATTAACCTATTGTGTCCCCTATCTATATCAAAATAGGATAGATGTAGGCAGTGGTGTTTTAGTACCATTACGCACAGGAAAACTCTTCCTTGCTATTGTGATTAAATTGCATAGTGAAGTCCCTGCTTACCCTACAAAAGATCTACTAGCCGTAATTTACCAAGAGCCACTATATCCCCCTCAACAATTAACCTTTCTAACGTGGATAGCTAATTATTACTTATCCCATCTTGGTGAGGCCTTGTCAGTTGGATTACCTAAGGCATTAGACTCGCCTAATAATATAGTTTTTCAAATAAGCCCTTCTAGTGATACAAACGCAGAAACAGAAACTGAACAATTTATCCTCACTTCTCTACAAGCTAGGCCTCTATCGTATCGATCCATTATGCATGTAGTAGGTCAAAAGGAAGCCAATAAAATATTGATGGAACTCCTAAAAAAAGGGCTGGTAAAAGCAATGCCAGCCATAAACATACATCAAATTGATCATAGCATAACGTACCTTACCCTCTCTCCTACCATCCATCCAGATCAAATAGCCAAGCTTTGTTCCCGATCATTAAAACAACAAACGCTTGTATCCTATTTTGTACCAACTGAAGTTACTGCTACAGCAAAGGTATATGCTTCTAAAAAAGAGCTTATAGCCTTAGGGTACTCCAAATTGGCTTTATACTCGCTATTAAAGAAAGGGATTTTAATTGAGTATACACCTTTGTCTTTTTTTACTACCCCTAGACATCCTTTAGCCATTTTAACAGCAGTACAACAAAAAGCACTTATTGAAATTCAAACACAATTTACAGAAAAAGCGGTAGTCCTACTGCATGGAGCCATAGGAAGTGGCAAAACAGAATTGTATATGCATCTGATACATATGGCATTACTGGAACAAAAACAAGTATTGCTCTTAATACCAGAAATAAGTTTATTGACCCATATGGTAGAACGTATAAAACCTTTCTGGAAGGAATGGTTGGTGGTTTACCACTCTAAGCAATCTCCTACAGATCGTTTAAAAACATGGACTTCTGTGCTTAATCAACCCACGTTGGTTGTAGTAGGCACACGTTCCGCCCTCTTCCTCCCTTTTAAGCAGCTGCAACTCATTATTATAGACGAAGAACACGATAATGCTTATAAACAGACAGATGTTAGACCCGCCTATCATGCACGAGATAGCAGTATCTTATTGGCTAAACAATATCAAGCAAAAGTTTTACTAGGTTCCGGTACGCCTTCTATAGAAAGCTATTATAATGCCCAATCTGGAAAATATGGACTCGTAACCTTAATGAAAAGATTTGGAGAAAATAGCAGTCCAAAATTATTTTTTATTGATCTCAAAATAGAGAAAAAACGAAAGGCCATGCGGGAAAATTTCTCTTTTACCCTACTATCTGCCCTCCAAAAAAATATTAAAGAAGGTGGTCAAGCCATGATTTTTCAAAACAGAAGAGGATATGCTCGATATCTTTTATGTGAATCTTGTGGATGGGTACCCTGTTGCCGCTCTTGTGCTGTGAGGCTAACCTATCACCAAAAGGCAAATCATCTGCTTTGCCATTATTGTGGCTATGTAGCGCTTCCTTTTAGAGCATGTAATAGTTGTGGATCTACCCAGCTGCATAATATAGGTTTTGGTACAGAAAAATTAGAAGAAACACTAAAATTTATTTTTCCAGAACAAAAAATTGGCCGAATGGATTTCGATAGCACACAAAAAAAAGATGCTTATCGATCTATTTTAAACGAGGTCAACTTTGGATCAATAGATATTTTAGTTGGTACCCAGATGATTGCAAAAGGACTAGATTTTGCTAATATCCATCTGGTAGGCGTATTAGATATAGATGGATTACTTTACTTTCCCGATTTTAGATCAAACGAGAAATGCTTTCAACTCATTACGCAATTGGCAGGCAGGGCAGGCAGACGCAATCACCAAGGAAGCGTATTTATTCAAACGGCACAGCCTCATTATCCCTTATTTCAGCATATATCTAATAATGACTATCAAGCTATGTACAAATCTGAATTGGAAGAAAGAAGAAAATTTTCATATCCTCCCTATGTTAAACTTATTAAACTAACCTTAAGCTGTATAACAGAAACTACATTAAAATCAGGAGCCATTGAACTTAAAAAAACATTAGAAAAAAATTTTAAAGGAATGGTCATAGGTCCACAAGAACCATTGATTGGGAAAATTAGGCATTACTTTTTATTAGATATATTTTTAAAAATACCAAGCAGCAACCTCCATACCTTGCAAATAAGAAAAGAGCAGTTAAGGGCAGTTTGTAAAGAGGTATTAGGTAAAAGTCTTTACAAGAAAATTCAAATTTTATTTGATGTAGACCCTATATAACAATTTGATGTAGACCCTATATGTATCCGTTCACTCAATGGCGTCAACTTAAGGTTTAACTATTATTGATAACCAAGTAGAATAGGATATTTTTTTTTACATTTGCTACATGGCTTCTTATTTAGCGAGTAAATTCTTTTTTTATTATTTCATAAAAAAGTGTATGATACATTTTTTTATGCAAGAGTTTTTAGGGGAAAATTTTATTTCGGAAATTAAAGATAAATTGTATTGAGCCATATTTCAGACTATCCATTCCAAAGGCGGCCATATGTTCACACCCAGAAGGAAACTTACTTTTTCAATAGTATTTTCCACTATTTTAAAGCTAGTTAAGCGAAGTTTAGGCATAGNNACTGGATTTAAAGAATTATTGGAAGACAGCATCCGCATAGCTTACCAAAATGATCCTACCTATGGCACATGGAAGGGGTACAGACTTATTGCAGCAGATGGTTCTTCCCTTCGTTTACCTGCTTCACCCGAAATCATATCGAGGCCGTTGCAATAGACAATTAAACTTATTCATGAATAGTCCATTTTCCCCTTATTCAGAAAATCGTTAACTTAAGCTTTTAAGTGTTTATTTTTTTAGCATTATTATTAGTGTATAATTATGGCAATCCAATCAAGTGGTCAATTAGGTTTAGCAGATATTTCAGCAAGTAAACGTAAATGTAAACATACCTTTTTTGATCAAATCACCAATATAATTGATTGGTTATCGGTTGAAAAAGAACTTCGCCTTTATTATCCTAAAGGTTTACGTTTATCTGGCAAACCCGCCTATAGTCCCTTACTTTTATTTAAAATGCTCTTACTTCAGACATGGTATGGACTGAGTGACTATCAAGTAGAAGAAGAAGTAAACGACCGTATAACTTTTAGCAGATTTTGTGGTATTTCGATGGACAGTTCGGTTCCCGACCATAGTGTATTAAGCAGATTTAGGACTGTCCTTACAAAGAAGAAGGCACTAGAGAGGTTATTGAAAAACATTAATAATCAACTATCTAATCATGGTGTATTAGTGCAACATGGTGCAATTATCGATGCCTCTATTACACCTACTCCTAGATGTCCTAAAGGGAAAAAAAGCTATGATCTACATGCAGATGGCAGTATAACCGTATCTGAAAGTTATCAAAAAGGAGTAGATCCAGAAGCAAGTTGGTCTAAAAAAGGTCCTAAGCTATATTATGGCTATAAACGGCATATACTTGTAGAAAGTAAAGAAGGATTAGTGCTAGCCGTCAGTACTACAAAGGCATCTAGTCATGATAGTGGTCATTTAGAGGGCTTATTAGATAAAGTAAACTTACCACCAGGTAGTAGGGTATATGCAGATAAGGGCTATAGCGGCTCACCTAATGAAATATTATTAAAGAAAAAAAAGTTAAAATCAGCTATTCAGAAGAAGGCTACTAAGAATAATCCCTTATCAGTTACCGCTAAGCGGTTTAATAAATTAATAGCTAAGACTCGTTATAAGGTAGAACGTGTATTTGGTAGTATAAAAAATTGGTTCCGCAGTTCGGGAGCCCGCTATATAGGTATTGATAAAATGCATACACAACATCTTATGGAAGCAATAGCTTATAACTTATATAGGTCCCCAAATATCATTTTAAGAGGTTGCTAGGGAAATGGTCTATCCAAAATGAACTAAAAGCATCTAAAAATCAATAAATAATGATATTCTTACTGCCATAACGTCAAAAATGGCAAAAAATAACAAAAAATAATACTGGAAAAATAGAAAAAATTACACTGTCGGTCTGTTGCAACGGCCTCTCTTTGATAGAGTGTGCATACGAGCTAAAGTGAAAATCCGACCCGGGCGATTATATAGTCGTGACAAGGTGGATAAACCTAAACGGCATCATGTCTTTAGGAGGGTGTGCTAATCATGAATTCCCTTAAGTTGACGCCATTGAGTGAACGGATACGCATAGGCCATATCACTGAACGGATACACATAAACTTGCAAAGTTCTTTTTAATAGGTTATATTTGGGAATGAAATGTAAGGTTAGGTACTTTAGGTACTACATACTTGATCTTATCTTTTGTGCTTTTAAGTAAAGTACAATAGGCGATAAGCCCTTGTACATCCTAGTTTATAACTGGTTATGAGTAAATTAATGGAAGAGGGGTAAATTTATTTTTATCAGGTTTACAGGAATAAACTAAAGTACATCAATTAAAAATTAAAAGTAGTATTTATAGTAGAATAGCAGAAAAATGAATAACATATTNTGCTTTAGAAGAAAGGGATTATAAGAAAAGAATTGAGTTATGCCTAAAAATTATAGATAATATTAGGATACGAATAGAACAGCTAATAGAAGATGCTACTAAGGAGAAAAAAAATACTGACCAGAATACTGACCAGAATACTGACCAGAATACTGACCAGAATACTGACCAGAATACTGACCAGAATAAAAAACAGCTTTTGAATACTTTGAATACATGGAATAGATGGGTATCTCATCTAAAAAAATTTAATAATGCAGTTTCCAATCTTAATATTATGTTGAATCAAATAAGATTTAGGTTATCTCAGTTAAATGACCTAGATAAAGATTATCTTAATAATATTAATAATAATATTAATAATAATATTAAAGCAGTAGAAGATTTTCAGATTCAATCTGAAAGCCGTAGTAAAGTAAAAGATGTTAAAAATAAGATAAATGGGCATATATTAAACGTTAATGAGTGCAAGGAATCCGTATTGAGTAACGCTAAGTTAATTTTGAAACTGTTAACAGAAAAAGCTCCTCTCACAGAGGCATATTCGTCAAATATATCCAATACAGCTACAGCTATTCCACATGTTAAAAGCCCACCCTCTGGTGTATCTTTATTTTCCAGTCATTCAACTAATCATGCTGGACCAAACGAAGTAAACCAATTCGGAAGCTGTCTATTGCAAAATATGGATCCAGACAACCCAAATGCTATAGCAGAGGTTCTTAGTTTGGTATCAGAAAGTAAAATGCAAAAATCACTAGGCCATATTCAACAGGGAGCTGCTCACTTTCAACAGGGAGCTGCTCACTTTATGAAATCGGAGGCTTTAAAAACAAAAGCAATGTCTGTGGCACTTCAAGCAGGTACGCCTACAAAACAAAAAAAAATATTAAATGATCCAGTAGCGCGTTTGTTTGTGACAAATACGTTGGGAAATGCGTTTGTACCAGCACAACTTCCTGCGAAGGACCATTCAATGTTGCAGAATGGACCAGTTTTACCTCTTCAAGTAGCAAGGCCCTTTGGATATAATCAAAGTTCACAAAATCAGCCTGAACTAATGCGTCATTTAACAAAGCCGTTGGAGACTTCAACTCCCATAGCAAGTAGGAATGGTTCAACTTCTAATGGATCAGCACCACAGTGGGTAGTTGTAAATGGACAGAGGGTTCCAAACTTTTTACCCACCTCATTTTTTCCAAGAGAACACGCATAAAGAATAGCAACAAATAAAAATTTCCTAACTAGAAATTTTTGAAAGGAGAAGGTTATATAGCTTTTAGCCTCCACAGAGGCTAAACAGCTTTTTTTATGCTTAATTATAAAGAATATCTGTTTACAAGTAAAAGAACATATATGTACAAGTATTTTAAACGTAATGTAACATGAAATATCATATACAAAATAAATTGATAATTCCTTGCTTGTACCTTTCTACTTTAACATTAGCTGGATGTAATAATGTCAAGTTAAATATGAATAGTGGTACCCCGATCGTAAATACGCTTTCTAACAGTGCTACCGTTGTACAAGTGCCTTCTAGAGAAACTGTAACTTCTGATATGATGGATAACATTACCACTACCTTAGCTAGCATCCATACGTTAAAGGAGCAATGGAAAGTAGAGCAAAATAAACACTTACAGTTGACAAACACACTAAAGATTGATCCCAAAAGTAACCAGTGTATCAGTCGATTTGCAGCAGAATTGGAGCTTATCGATAAAATAGTGTTACTTCAGAAAGGATTATATCAAATAATTAGCAAAAAATGTTCCTTAAGTAAAGAACAATTAGCTCTGTTAGAGAAACAACAGGAAGAAGTACATTACCTTGTTAAGCTTCAGTCCGATCGTATGAGAAAGCGAAAAAGCGAGCAGAGTAATAAAAAGGAAAAAAATAAATACAATAAGTTATATACAGATTTTCAACCATTTGTAAATCAACTTAGCGTAATCATAAGCACACAATTACGTCCTTTGTTGAGGGCTATGAATAAGGCATTAAGCCAGCAACCTGTACTAAATTTGAACGACCAATTAGCTCAGCAGCAAGAAGCATATGCCGTATTAAAGCAGTTGGCACAACAAGTTGCTAAGGGGAGCCAATACCATAATAAGAAAAGTAGTGCTCAGACATTGCCTACTGTTTCCCTTCCGTCAACATCATCTTGTCCAGTAGTTGATTCCATTTCAATTCCTTTATCTTCGGCGTTACCTGTAGATCGTGCTACAAATAGTTCACTTACGCCAGATTCAGCTCAAGTGGAGTTAGTGTCCATACAATCTGCTATGGATGCAACCACTGCATTACCTTCGGTTTCTTATTCAAATTCAAATACTTTTCAGGGTAGCCAAGATTTATTCCCTATATTAATGGAAATGCGACCGGAAAAAAGAGATGAAGTTACGCTAATAGCACAAGCTGCATGGTACCATAAAGCTATGTATCATCACGATATGGATCGAGCATTATACTATCGAGCTACTACTAACATACAACAAAATATATCCACACCTATTATTCAAGAAATAGATGAAGAAATGGATAATGAGCATAATCAAGACAGAAACATTTGATACAGTTTTTATATGTATCCGTTCAGTCAATGGCGTCAACTTAAGGTTTAAGTATTATTGATAACCAAGTAGAATAGGATATTTTTTTTACATTTTCTACATTGCTTCTTATTTAGCGAATAAATTCTTTTTTTATTATTTCATAAAAAAGTGTATGATACATTTTTTTATGCAAGAGTTTTTAGGGGAAAATTTTATTTCGGAAATTAAAGATAAATTGTATTCAGCAATATTTCAGACTATCCATTCCAAAGGCGGCCATATGTTCACGCGCAGAAGGAAACTTACTTGTATCCGTTCAGTGGAGTGGCCTAAGCCTCTATAATCTGGGAAAGATTATGGAAAGGATTTAGCTTTTGTTGCTTCCAGGATAGATAGAGAGAAATTATCCTTTCCAAAAATCTATTTCCCCGGTATCCGTTCAGTCAATGGCGTCAACTTAAGGGAATTCATGATTAGCACACCCTCCTAAAGACATGATGCCGTTTAGGCTTATCCACCTTGTCACGACTATATAATCGCCCGGGTCGGATTTTCACTTTAGCTCGTATGCACACTCTATCAAAGAGTTTCTGAAAGCTTTTAGTTGAGCACTTCCCAATCAGCACTTGATGCATTTTTTGACACATCACACCAAACAAAACTGAAAAATTCAAACGATACTCATTTATTTTCTC
>NZ_RARA01000025.1:100360-101261 GCF_003788695.1 Candidatus Cardinium hertigii | reverse complement strand
TTTCCAAAGCAAGGTATAAACTTTCTCATACTGGATTTAAAGAATTATTGGAAGACAGCATCCGGATAGCTTACCAAAATGATCCTACCTATGGCACATGGAAGAGGTACAGACTTATTGCAGCAGATGGTTCTTCCCTTCGTTTACCTGCTTCACCCGAAATCATATCGGAGTTTGGTCTTTTTAAACCAAATGGCACAAACGGAATTGTGCTCCCTTTAGCCAGGGTTTCACTATTTGTTGATTTATCTACATCTCTGATTTGTAATGCTCNAACGATTAAAGATAAGTGCAGAACTAGAGAATTTTTCTGGTATATATTTAGAAGCTGTATTACAGGAATTTTGGGCTCATTTAGTAATGTGTAATTTATTGGCATTGCATATGTGTGATGCTCAAGGTCCCTGGAAACCAGAGCAAATAAATGAGTATCGTTTGAATTTTTCAGTTTTGTTTGGGGTGATGCGTCAGAAAATGCATCAAGTGCTGATTGGGAAGTGCTCAACTAAAAGCTTTCAGAAACTCTTTGATAGAGTGTGCANNTTAGTTGAGCACTTCCCAATCAGCACTTGATGCATTTTTTGACGCATCACACCAAACAAAACTGAAAAATTCAAACGATACTCATTTATTTTCTCTGGTTTCCAGGGACCTTGAGCATCACACATATGCAGTGCCAATAAATTACACATTACTAAATGAGCCCAAAATTCCTGTAATACAGCTTCTAAATATATACCAGAAAAATTCTCTAGTTCTGCACTTATTTTTAATCGTTTATAACACTCTTCTATATGCCACCTCAAAGCATAAACTTTACTAATGCTTTCCAGGGTAAATTGTGCTCTGTCAAAAAGTGAAGTAACCAAAACTTCTCTTTTGCCATTGGATAACATAAACG
>NZ_RARA01000025.1:99268-100352 GCF_003788695.1 Candidatus Cardinium hertigii | reverse complement strand
GACAAGGTGGATAAACCTAAACGGCATCATGTCTTTAGGAGGGTCTGCTAATCATGAATTCCCTTAAGTTGACGCCATTGTCCGTTCACTTGCGTGGCAGTCATGTTTTATAGATTATAGAAAATTGCTAATTTTATTCATTTTAAAAAAAACTACTTCTTTTAAAGCTACTTTTTTTGCTTGATCAAAAAAAGTAGCCAAAAAAAATCAAGCGCTGGTGAACAAATCTGTTGAAAATTTCAGCCTGAAAGCTGAAAATCAAAACTCGCCCAGGCTTGCAGCCTTGGGCTCAAACAAGTTGATTTTCTACTAAGCTTTCAGACTAAAATTTTCTAATCACAGCTTTGTTCAAGGCGCGTTTTTTATGTATCCGTTCAGTGGAGTGGCCTAAGCCTCTATAATCTGGAAAAGATTATGGAAAGGATTTAGTTTTTTTTGCTTCCAGGATAGATAGAGAGAAATTATCCTTTTCAAAAATCTATTTCTTCCCCGTTCAGATTGGGTAAAGTAAGCATTGTATATATTTGTTTATAGATTTTTTAATAAAAAAATAAAATATATATATAAACTCGAATACTATGGAGATTTTATTATTTTTAATCTATAAAATTTTTAATTTTTTATAGATTGGTTGATTTATTGATCTGTTATACTTATAAATACTGTTATATTTTTTTAATTTTTTAATTTTTTATTTGTATATACACATTAATTTTTATAAATTTTTATAATTTTAGTTTATTGAACTGTTATGTTTATAAAGCACCCTCCTAAGCCTTGTGTATTCTCATCTGCCATCGCTATTTTAGGTGCTGGTTCATGGGGCACCGCACTGGCTATTCATCTAGCCCTAAAAGGACAAATTGTACATTTATGGGGAGATAAATCCGATCATATGGAAATACTCCAAGCTTCCCGATTTAACCCAAATTATCTATCTAATATCCGTTTACCTAGCCTTATTTCTTGCTTTTCAGATCTAGCCAAAGCTATAGAAAACGTAACAGATATCTTGATAGCGGTTCCCAGTGCTGCCTTCGATATTATCTTACAAAAATTAAAACCCTTATTTACAAATAACCAG
>NZ_RARA01000025.1:96396-99260 GCF_003788695.1 Candidatus Cardinium hertigii | reverse complement strand
GCTCAACTAAAAGCTTTCAGAAACTCTTTGATAGAGTGTGCATACGAGCTAAAGTGAAAATCCGACCCGGGCGATTATATAGTCGTGACAAGGTGGATAAACCTAAACGGCATCATGTCTTTAGGAGGGTCTGCTAATCATGAATTCCCTTAAGTTGACGCCATTGTCCGTTCACTTGCGTGGCAGTCATATTTTATGTATACGCTCACCTGCATGGCAGCCACATTTTATAGATTATAGCAAATGGCTAATATTTAATAATTGATGATTTTATCCATTTTTTTTAAAACTACTTATTTTAAAGCTACTTTTTTTGCTTGATCAAAAAAAGTAGCCAAAAAAAATCAAGCGCTAGTGAAAAAACTGCTGAAAATAAAGAAAAAAAACCGAAAATCAAATCTCGCTCCTACGGTTACTCAATGGATTTGGAAAGCTGGCAAGGCGCGCGAGGGTGAAGCGCACGCAGCATAGTACTCACTATGTGAGTTCGCCCCATGATGTATATGCATACATCTGGGGACCCCAAGTACGCTGAATCCCGAAGCGGAACAGGGGTCCCCACCAGATAATATATCTGGTGGGGTAAAGCATAGCCAGCTTTTCAAAGACGAAGAGTAGGCTCAGACAGGCTGATTTTCTTTTATTTTTTCCTTTCTTTTCTTTCCACAGTTTTTTCAAGGCGCATTTTCTGTAAAATTACATTATTGCGCTATTGCTAAATACGAACGTGAAAAAATACGCATAGACTACACCACTGAACAGATACTTTTATTTTTTGCGTTGAGCTATGATATATTCCAAATATTGAACTACCTCCTTTTTCCCAGCTTCTTTAGCATAATCCAATGCTGTTTGCTTATTACATAAGATATAAGAAAACGTAACGGGACTAGAAAATTGTTGAGAAAATTGAGTAATCTGCAATTGTTTCATATGTTCTAATACATCTTTATACCGATCATATCTAATCTGAGCATGTAAATCCACCCCTTGATCAACGAGGTACTCTACTAATTTCAAATGCCCTTCCCTAGCAGCTAAATGTAAAGGCGTTTCATCAAAAACAGCTTTTATCTCTATACTAGCCCCTTTACTCTCCAAAAATTGGACGATTTCTAAATGCCCTTTCTTTGCAGCAAGGTGCATTGCTGTATAACCAGATTCACTCTGGATCAACTGGGCATGTATATCAGCTCCCAGTTCATATAAACATTTTACTACAGCTAAATGACCACGGGCAGCAGCATTCATCAATGGTGTTAATCCAATGTTACTCTTGCTATCCACATTTGCTCCGTTAGCATGCAAAAGTTTTACTAGCGAGATATGCCCGCTTGAAGCAGCGTGATGTAAAGGCATAATATTTTCATCATCAGGGGCGTCTACAATAGCCTTTCCCTCTTCAATTAAAAATTTTGCTACTTGCAAACAACCTTTGTTAGCAGCAAAATACAAAGGAGGTGTACCATACTTATCGCGAATATCCACATTGGCACCTCTTCGGACAAGCAATTGTACTATAGGAAGTAGAGAATCATCCTCAGAGGCCAAATGCAAGGCTGCTATACCTTTATGATTTTGAGTATTAATATTTGCTCCTTGGTCAAGTAAATATTTTACTGTGTTTCTATGACCTGCTTCGGAAGCTAATATGAGAGCGGTATCCCCGTTCTTATCAGGAGTGTCTATATTAACTCCTTGCTTAAGTAATTGCTTAACGCGAGCTATTTTGCCTTGCTTGGCAGCATGATGTAAGATTGGGCCTATATCAGGCAAGCTATTGCTAGAGCTAGGAACATTAGAATTAGAAGCAGTAGATTGTGCACCTATCTTGTGATTAACACGGTAAGCGGAATCAACGCATCCACTAAGCGTGATTAATAACATCAAATGTACACACAGAAAGTTGGAATATGTCATATACTTTTTAATTTTAAAAATTACTGGTGGTACTATCACTGCATACCATTTATTAGCTATTTTATTTATTAGCTTAAAGCTTGCTTTTTTACTAATGGTACTACTGTATAAGTAATAAAATTTCCACCAAAAAGCAAATCATGAAGGCTCAAAGTAGTAAGACCGTATCTTTTTTTGATCAAACAAAAAAAGTAGCTTTAAAAAAGATGGATAAAATCATCAATTGCTGAGCTAATTTATAATTTGAAAATAAAAAGCAATCCTAGTCAAAAAACCTTTCTTGTCCTGCTTGAATGGCCATATTATGGTACACTTTTTGGACATCATCGTGATCATTTAACGCATCTATAAGCTTAATAAGCTTAGGTAAATCCGCATCATGCACTTCCACAAGAGTATATGGAATATATTGTAAACCAGCATATATTGGTGTAACAGCAAGTTTTTCTAACTGTTTTTGTAATTTCCCGAAGTGCTCTATAGCACAAGTAGCATAAATATATTCACCATCATTTTCTAATGTTTCTGCTCCGGAATCTATCAATGCTAATATAAAATCATCCACATGCTTGATATCAGCTGTAGCAATCGTAAAGACCCCTTTGTGATCGAATAAGAAAGATATAGCACCACTTTTTTCTAAGCTTCCTCCATATTTAGTAAAAATAGCCCGCACATTAGCTACTGTCCTCGTAATTTTTTCGGTCATGCACACAACCATAATAGCGACCCCCTTTGAACCATATCCCTCATATATAACTTCTTGATAATCATCCGCATCACTTTTATTTCCCTTGCTAATGGCACGCAGCATAGCCTCTTTAGGCATATTAGCCCCTTTCGCATTTTGGAGCGCCAAACGCAGTCGTGGATTGCATTCCGGTTCCGTTCCACCACTTCTGGCTGCTACTGTTATTTCCTTCACTAATTTTGTGAATATTTTA
>NZ_RARA01000025.1:57896-96389 GCF_003788695.1 Candidatus Cardinium hertigii | reverse complement strand
CTGTATAAGGTATACCTAGGTGCTTATAGGCAGCTTCTGTTGCCACTCTCCCCCGTGGCGTACGCTGGATATACCCTTCCTGAATAAGAAATGGTTCATATACCTCTTCTATCGTTTCTGTTTCCTCTGAACAAGCTGTTGCAATCGTTGTAAGACCTACAGGCCCGCCCTTAAATTTTTCAATAATAGTGGTAAGAATACGCTTATCCATTTCATCTAGCCCATGTTCATCTACCTGCAGGGCTGCTAAACTTAGCTTAACTATTTCTCTGGTAATAAAACCATCTCCTTTAATTTGGGCAAAATCTCTGGTGCGTTTCAGTAGATTATTAGCTATACGGGGAGTGCCTCGGCTGCGTCTGGCAATTTCATAGGCAGCTTCTTGGTCAATAGCCGTTTCCAACATAGCACTAGCACGCTCAACTATTTTAGTGAGTAACGCAACAGGGTAATAATCCAATCGAGCATTAATACCAAAACGAGAACGAAAAGGAGCGGTCAATAAGCCTGAACGAGTAGTAGCACCAATTAATGTAAAAGGATTCAACGCTAACTGTACACTACGTGCATTAGGGCCTGCATCTAACATAATATCTATTTTAAAATCCTCCATAGCTGTATACAAATACTCTTCTACTAACGGATTGAGCCGATGTATTTCATCTATAAAAAGTACATTATAAGATTCCAAGCCTGTCAAAATGCCAGCCAAATCTCCGGGTTTGTCCAATACAGGGCCAGAGGTAGCTTTTATATTGGTATTAAGTTCATTGGCAATAATATACGCCAATGTAGTCTTGCCTAATCCAGGCGGTCCATGCAACAATACATGATCAAGCGCCTCTTTTCTTTGCTTAGCAGCTGTAACAAATACTTGCATATTTTCCACTAACTTTTCTTGCCCATAAAAATCATGAAATTGAAAGGGACGTAGGGCTTTGTCAAAATGTACCTCTGTTTTTTTTACCTGACTAAATGGTTTACTTTCAAGATTATCCTCCATTTTTACTATATTGATTGAACCAAAATATAAGCAAAAAAGATATCAATAATGAAACCAACCGCAAAACTATGTAAGTTGTTCAAAATATGGGTACTATCGTGCATATTTGACTTTCTTATTGTAATAAGCATAACGGTAATGTTCTGGCAGCAACCGGAACCGAAATGGGTTAGCATTTATATTATGTTTAGGAAATATACAGCGTTCTGTACAATTTCTTTGATTTACATACTTCTATACGAAAAACAAGGCATTAAAAGCCTTATGAAACCACTTGCTAATTTTCAAAGATTAAGTATCAGTACCATATTAGCTCAACTGTTGGTAACGTTTTCCATAATGTTATGGATGAGTATCCAAGAAGAATTATGGCATCCTATTGTAGTACAGCCTGTAGTATATTTTAGTAATATAACTGATTTTCTATTATCTGGAGTTTTACGAATAACCTGCTTGGCTGCTATTGGAGAAGAACTTTTTTTTCGACATATTTTGGAAAAGTGCTTATACGCTATAACCCGAAGAAAACTTCTCTCGACTATCATTATTTCACTATTATTTACCCTAATACATAGGAACATACCATATAGCCCAATGTACTTTACATTGGGATGCTTCTTTAGTTATCTATACCAAAAGAGTGGGCACATCGTTTACTCCATTATGGCGCATGCTATAAATAATTTATGCGTAGTAAGTATAATCTATTTAGGATTAAATGGAAGCATTGAATCTGCTATAAAAAGTTTACCCATTATAGTACGTAGTATAGTAGCTATTGAGTCTTTACTAGCCGCTTGTTTTTGTATAACCTATGGCTACTCGATAATAGATAAGAACCATAAAAATTAAAATAAACGTATCCGTTCATCCAATGGCGTCAACTTAAGGCAATTCATGATTAGCCTACCCTCCTATTCTACTTGGTTATCAATAACAGCTAAACCTTAAGTTGACGCCATTGTCCGTTCATCTGCGTGGCAGCGATATTATAGATTACAGCAAATGGCTAATATTTAATAATGGATGATTTTATCCATTTTATTTATCCATTTTTTTTAAAACTACTTCTTTTAAAAAAAACTACTTCCTTTAAAGCTACTTTTTTTGCTTGATCAAAAAAAAGATACTGTATTTTTTTTCAAGTCATAATTTTTGCAATTATAAATTTTTTTGTATAAATTGGAACTTCCTAACGTTAACGTAGGGAATACAAAAAACTTTTAACCTTTTAGCCATGCAGATTAATAAGAATAACAGTTGCTTATTTTACTTTAGATTTTTATATACATTTTTAATATGCTGTGTAGTAGTAATACTATCAAGCTGTGGCAAACAGTTATTACCTATGCAAGCAGCTTCTCAAATGGTAACTGCTGATCAACAACTTTCAGATAAAAGACAGGAACAACTGAAAATACAAGAAGATGGAAAAGATGCACATGAACATGATGATCTTTCGTTTCCTATTTTATGTATTAATGATGTAATGTTCTTACCAAGCTCTAAATTTTATGAAATAGTAAAGTTACTGTCAAAAGAAGAACAAAAATCCTTACAAGATTATTTGATAATCTTAACAAAAAATACGCTAAATCAGGTAAAAGAGGAATTTTCATTCAAAGTGCCTTATATACAAGAAAACGGGAATCTCAACATCGAATCTGGCCACGTTAAAAGTTGTAAAAGCTACATGGCTAGCGTAAAAAAGATAGAAGAGACTGAAGAAATAAAAAATAAAATTATAAGGAGCAGGCAAGATATTAATGATATTATTGAATATCAAGCTAAAAAATTAGTTAAAAAGGCTATGCAAGATAGTACAAGGACCTATGGAGACTATCTATTTCAACTTGCCAAAGAAGAGAAAATACGTCTGCGGAATGCTATTTTAAAGAAACTACAAACGTTAGGCTTCCATTTTTCACCTAAAAATAGCAAAGATGACATAATAAAAAAAATGTGTGAGAATTGCCTAATTATTGACAATAATAAGCAAAAAATAAATCAAGTTATGTCGCATGTTTGGCAAAATGAAGCTATAGCAAATAGAATATTAATGAATCTGTGTGTAAATGATAATAAAGAGACGGCTGATTGGAATAAGCAAGGTGTCGTAATATACAAGTATGCAATTGACTTAGATATTTTGCTTTCTTTATGTAAAGCTCTTGAAAACCAAACAATAGAAGAAGTAACAGAGAAATATGAAAAATTCTTGATGGCTAGGATGAAACCAGCAAGTGGATCTGCAATAATGCCCACTATCGAAGAAGTTTTAGCGGAACCGTCTTCCAAAGAATGTAAAACAGTTGATATGTTATGCGAAGAAATAAAGGGAATTAATATAAATAAAAACCAATGTATTAGAGATGTAGCTAGTACGAATAAGAAAAAATTTGTGGGTAAATCAAAACCATTGTCTACGAATAGACAGAAAAAAGGCAGTGAAGAGGCAATGGTTCCCCTCTCCTTTGATGACCAGGTTGAACTGCTAAGTAGCAGCCAACTGCTTACCATAATACCATCAATCTCTTCAGGGTATAAGATCCATCCTAGAGTAAAGAAATGGTCTAGACCACCCAAATGGCTTTTTGACTATTTTCAGCAGGTTCCAGAGAATTCTTATGACGGACAGTTTAAAGATAAAAATAAAGACATAGATCATATAATTAAAGAAAAAATCAAGCACGATATAATTCCCATCCAAAATTTGTTAGCGCGTGAAGATGAGGGTAATTATTTTATGCATAGGGGAAATACTAGAACAGCAGCTGTTATTGTTGAAAATCAAGGAATAAAGAAATATGGTATGGTAGATATAGCTATAACAGCGGACAATACCATTTACCATCAAGCTGTGCGCTTTTCGGGAACAGAAGAGGTGCTTCGTTCTCAGATACCAAACTATGACTCTAATAAGGATGGGGCAGAAAAAGAAGATAATAGTGATCTGTATGAACCTATAGGAAGAAATATAGTCAAAGACCCTCTTACGCAAGAATATATTGTTAATATCCCAGGTAAATCAAAAAAGTGTAAGAATAAAGAATTCGCTAATAAGCTTACTACAACTATCCATGTTCTTCCGTATAGAATCTATGCATAGTAAAAAGTCGCTTAAGTACTTTCAGTGAACAGATTTTAATGTATCCGTTCAGTCAATGGCGTCAACTTAAGGTTTAGCTGTTATTGATAACCAAGTAGAATAGGAGGGTAGGCTAATCATGAATTGCCTTAAGTTGACGCCATTGTCCGTTCACTTGCGTGGTAGCCATATTTTATAGATTATTGATGATTTTATCCATTTTTTTTTAAAACTACTTATTTTAAAGCTACTTTTTTTGCTTGATCAAAAAAAGTAGCCAAAAAAAATCAAGCGCTGGTGAAAAAACTGCTGAAAAGAAAGGAAAAAAACCGAAAATCAAATCTCGCTCCTATGGAGCTCAGACAAATTGATTTTCTTTTGATTTTTTTCCCTTCTTTTCTTTCCACAGTTTTTTCAAGGCGCCTTTTTTTATAATATTGCACTATTGCTAATTGACGAACACGGATACGCATAGGTCACACCACTGAACGGATACATCATAAAGTGTGCCCTAGTGCTACTCCAATTACGAACATGGATACAATAAACTGGATAAAATTAGTTATACCTACGCATTTGGTTTCTTTGTCAATTTCTTATCATTTACCTCCTTGTCATTTACCCCCTGTAATTGATTAAAAATAGTTAAAGCACTTGCTACAAAATTCCCTGGTTCAGAAAGATTTGCAGGTAAAATTACGGTGTTTGATTTATTAGCTAATTGGCTAAAAGCGGCTATATATTGTTCAGCAACTTTTAAAGATACGGCATCCTTCCCTCCCGATTTTTGGATGGCGATTGCAATAACCTCTATGCTTTTAGCTGCAGCTAATGCCACTAGCCCTATGGCTTCTGCTTCACCCTTTGCTCTATTCACTTGATCAATATAGGAAGCCTCAGAATTCAATACTACATGGGCTTTTTCTCCTTCCGCATGATTTATTTTTGCTTGCCTATTTCCTTCTGAATCTAAAATTTGTGCTCTTTTTTGACGTTCTGCTGCAACCTGCAGCTCCATAGCTTTAAGAATGGTTTGCGGTGGATGAATATCTTTGATTTCATAACGCATACATTGGATACCCCAATTGACTGCTGCTTGGTTAATGGTAGAAACGATAGCTATATTCAACATTTCCCGCTCTTCAAAAGTTCTGTCCAACGGTAATTTACCTATTTCTGAACGCATAGTTGTTTGTGCAAGTTGAGTAATAGCATAATAGGGATTACTCACTCCATACGATGCAGCTACTGGGTCAATAATTTTTACGTATAAAACGCCATCTATTGATAAGGTAACATTGTCATTTGAAATAGCCGTTTGAGCCGTAACATCAATCGCCTCTTCTTTTAAAGTATGTTTGTATGATACTTTTTGAACCATTGGTATCAAAAGGTTTAAGCCGGGTTGTAAAACTCTATCAAATTTTCCCAATCGCTCTACAACCCATGCTTGCTGTTGCGGCACAACCTTAACCATTAGGTAAATTATAAAAAGAACCACAATGGCTATTACTATTAAAAAATATTTCATTAACGCTTTGACTAAAAGATATTCCATTTTGGCTACTTGTTTTAAATTAAAATTATGTTACTGCTGGTTTTACGCTATTCCTCTTTCTATACCCCTACGTTTACAAAAATAATTTTACCCAATGCTATTGCCAGTAGATATCCTACTGTGCATTTTCTTACTTTTCTGCTTGTTCTTATTTCTCTTCTTGATAATGCATCTTTCTATACAAGATAACGAATATTAACATAACCATTAAAAAACAAAAAATTGAAATGATAAAAAACCCCATATAGGCACTACATAGTAGACTATTCAGCCAGTAGGCTAATCCTAATAATAAAAAATGGAACCCTGAACTGAACAGCATAAAAATTAGAAAAACAAATAAAAGAATAGCTCCTATTTTTTTTGCTTGTGCTTTAATGTTATACTGAAATTGACAGATAGATATGCTTAACTTTTTTTTAGCTAGTTCAACTAGGTAGGTAATTCCAAATAGCTTGCATAGAATTTTTACAATTTTAAAAAACATTCTGCGTAAATTTAAGGTAAAAAATAAACAATATATAATACTTGCTCATATGCGTAACAACCATATTTTATAAAATTATAGAAATATGATTTTATCTACTCATACTATACTATCTATTTAGTTATGTTAACAAATTTGGTTGTACGCTTTACCCTATTATTATATTGTGTTATTTTAAAAAAAGAGCCATTGCGGTCCATACCATTTTTAGATTTTTTAGCATAAAGGTATCCAGCAAATGCACCACTTAATTGCGCTAAATAATAACCTGCATCATTACTGGTTAAATGCATGAAAGCAACTACAAGTAAAAACATAACAATATATTTTAATTGTACAGATATAAAAAAGAAGTTTACCTTTAGATCAGGTAGTAAAACACAAACTGCTGCCATAATGGCATAAATAGCAGCTGATGGACCCATAAGATTAGCAGCAATACCCTTGAAGTGGGGCGAAAATTGATATAGTATAAAAAAAACAACTGCACCAACTACTTGTCCTAAAAAATAGAGACGTAATATATGTTTTGCATGGGTAACCGTTCGTATGCGTTGACCCAAAACATGTAACATAAGCAAATCCCAAAATAAGTTTACAAGGCTTTTATGCACAAAAGAGTAGGTAATAATCGTCCAAGGTTGCTTTAATAGCAATGGATAAAGAGAAGGAAAAGTCAATTTTTCATAGAGTAAGGGAATGTAATCTTCATAACCGCAGATATAGCATATAGAACTGATTAACAATATAAATAAAAAGCTTAAAACGTGTATCAATATGAGTTTTATCAATCCATTGCCAGATTGCTTAAATTGCGTTCGAATATAACCGTATAAAATGTTCATTGAAAAAAGATGTTTTTGCACATATTGCGTCTCAATTCCATTTAATATCTTAAAGCGTATCCGTTCACTCAATGGCGTCAACTTAAGGCAATTCATGATTAGCCTACCCTCCTATTCTACTTGGTTATCAATAACAGCTAAACCTTAAGTTGACGCCATTGTCCGTTCACTTGCGTGACAGCCGTATTTTATAGATTATAGCAAATGGCTAATACATATTTAATACATAATGATTTTATCCATTTTTTTTAAAACTACTTTTTTTTAAAACTACTTTTTTTGCTTGATCAAAAAAAGTAGCCAAAAAAAATCAAGCGCTGGTGAACAAAGCTGTTGAAAATTGCAGGCCGCAAGCTGAAAATCAGAATTCGCCCTCTACGGTTACTCAATGGATTTGGGAAGCTGGCAAGGCGCGCGAGGGTGAAGCGCACGCAGCATAGTACGCCCTATGCGAGTACGCTGAATCCCGAAGCGGAACGCAGCCAGCTTTTCAAAGACGAAGAGTAGGCTCAAACTGGCTGATTTTCTACCAGCTTGCAGCCTGCAATTTTCTAGTCACAGCTTTGTTCAAGGCGCATTTTTTACGACTAGTATTATTTGCGTTATTTCTAATTGGTGTAAACACAGATACGTATAGGCCACATGACTGAACGGATACCTTAAAGCGTGTTTTCAATAAGCCCCTGCCATAACTAACTAATACTAACATACGTTTTGGATTAGGTACATTCTAATGCTACGTTAATATCAGTAAATAACTACTACAATAGTAGCAAATCAAACGCTTCTTTTCCTACTTATTATATGCTATTTTATTGATTCGCATCGGATAATCAGGCACAGGAGATAAACTTTTTAGGTTATCTTGTTATCTCGGTTTACATATTAAGTTATTTATATTTCTTCGAGCGTTTATATTATTTTCTACATCTAGATAGGATATTATTATAACAATAACTATACTACTATTATAATATTGTTATTTATATCAAGGATCTCATATCAATGGCCCCAATCCATAACTAAAATAAAGCGTAAACAGCATAAAAATAATGCCTAAGTAATATAGGCAAACAGAATGTATAAAAAAACACATTAACGTCATAATTTGTAATAATGAATTTTCTACGAAAAAAAATATCTTCATGTTTTCGATCTAGTCTTTTATGCAAGTCTCATACATCCCGCTTGCTATGGTCTTGGTTCCTGGTTCAAAGCGGGTGCACCGCATATGCCTATAGAAGCCAAATAGATACAACCCAATCTGTTCAATCTTCTATCAAACCACTCCGAATGCCTTCTGCACCCCCCCTTTACTTAACGGAAGATACACTTCCTCCTTATAATCGTCTGGTTATTGACAATAGCCAGCATAACGCGATGGAAAATAGTGCGTTATTAAATGGTAGATTATCTAAAAAAGAAGCAAAAGAAAAGGCAAAAAATTGCTTAGAACAAGCTAATAAAACGATTAAAAAATGTTTCAAGTATGAGCAACAGATCAACCAATACAGCTATGATGAGCAATGGTGGAACGAATTTAGCCAGGGAGGTTTTATCAAAAGGTGGATCGGCAATAAGGTATCCCAAAATAAAAGAAAAGCAAAGGGAGGGAAAGCTGCCCTATTACAAGCAACGCTTACTAGAGCTGATCAATACTTAATGGAAATGGAAAGATATATTATATTAGCTGAAACACTAGGATCTAGGAAACAAAGTACAAGACTAAGAAAGAAACAAACAAAGCTAAAAGGCCAAATGTCTGCCATTACGCCCATACCGTTTCCCTCATCTGGCTAACCATAGCATGGCTGTTCTAGTCATACATGAAAAGCCATTGAGTTTTTTTTGAAAAATCAATATAAATATTATATCTTGCGTTGATTGGATTCTAAACTAATGGGGACTAATCGGGTGATTAAAAACCGACATGGGCCTTGGTAATGCATTTTGCAAACCTACCCTACATTTATTTTAAAACCTTATTTTAAAGCAAACGATACACTATTAAGCAGTACATGTTAACCATACAACAGCTCGTAAAAAAAGGAAGGAAAAAAAAATCTTCCTCATCCAAGTCTCCCGCACTTGTATCATGCCCCCAGCGACGGGGCGTATGCACAAAAGTGTATACCATGAAACCAAGGAAGCCAAACTCTTCTATGAAAAAAGTAGCTAGGGTACGCCTCACAACTGGTAAAGAAGTAAACGTATATATTCCTGGAGAAGGGCATAATTTACAAGAGCACTCCATCGTGCTGGTTAGAGGGGGGGGAGTAAAAGACTTATCGGGTGTCCGATATGGTGTGATTCGTGGTGTATTGGATACCTCAGGCGTTAGTGGAAGATGCCAAGGTAGATCCTTATATGGAGCAAAGAAATCTAAAAAGAAATAACTGGTTAATCTAAATTAACCAGTTCCTGTAGGCTATTGCCTTAATAGCTGAACTATATCTCTAAGAGTAGCCATCATAGAGAGGGTACAAGCATAGGGTTACATGCCCCAGATAAAAAATTAATTTCAGTGAAAGCAAGAAAATAAATTATGAGAAGAAAGCAAGCTATAAAAAGAGTTTTACCACCTGACTATAAATATGGAGATCCGCTTGTAACTAGGTTTGTAAACGGATTAATGAAAAAAGGGAAAAAAAGTCTTTCTTTTAGTATATTTTATAATACAATTGACTTAGTAGCACAAAAAACCAAAGAAGATGGGTTGGAAGTTTGGCGTAGAGCGCTAAATAATGTAACCCCTCTATTAGAGGTTAAACGCCGTCGCGTGGGGGGTGCTACGCTTCAAGTGCCTATTGAAATAAGAGCAGATAGAAGGGTTTTTTTAGGTATAAAATGGTTGATTTCTTTTGCTCGATCCCGCGGAGAAAAAACCATGCAAGAAAGGCTTACCAATGAAATTATTGCAGCTTCTAAAGAAGAAGGAACTGCTTTCAAACGTAAAGTAGATACCCATAAAATGGCAAGTTCAAATAAAGCCTTCTCACATTTTAATTTGAGATAAGTGGCAACAAACGAATTAACATTTTTAAGAAACATAGGCATCATGGCCCATATTGATGCCGGTAAAACTACTACAACTGAACGCATTCTGTACTATACAGGTCTTACCCACAAAATAGGCGAAGTACATGATGGAGGTGCAGTCATGGATTGGATGGCTCAAGAGCAAGAACGAGGGATTACTATTACCTCTGCTGCCACTACCACATTTTGGAAATATCCTACTATACAAGGAAAATCAAATGAAAAAACACAAACTTACAAGATTAACATTATCGATACACCTGGCCACGTAGATTTTACGGTTGAGGTAGAACGTTCTTTACGTGTCTTAGATGGTGCAGTTGCCTTATTTTGCGCCGTAAGTGGCGTAGAGCCTCAGTCTGAAACTGTTTGGCGTCAAGCTGACAAATATAAAGTGCCACGCATCTGTTTCATAAATAAAATGGATAGAGCTGGTGCCAACTTTTTTAATGCGCTCAATGAAATCAAGGAAAAGCTGGGTACTAACCCTGTTCCATTGCAAATTCCTATTGGCAGTGAAGCTGCATTTAAAGGAGTTGTGGATTTGATTACCAATGAAGCAATGATTTGGAATGAGGATGATTTAGGTATGACCTACCAGGTAGTAGCTATTCCTGACGATTTAGTAGAAACTATTGAAGAATGGCGTCAAAAATTGATTGAAAATGTAGCCAGTTATGACGAAGGACTTATGGAAAAATTCTTTGACAATCCAAAAGCCATTACCACAGATGAGATCAGGGCAGCCGTTCGAAAAGCTGTTATGGATCTCTCTTTTTCTCCTGTTCTCTGTGGTTCTGCTTTTAAAAATAAGGGTGTGCAAGCATTATTGGATGCAGTATGTGCGTATCTTCCTTCTCCATTAGATTTACCTCCAGTAGCCTGTATCCATCCAGATACAAACGAAACAGCATTTAGAAAACCAGAAAATAGTGAACCATTTACCGCATTGGCTTTTAAAATTGCAACGGATCCTTTTGTAGGTAGACTTGCTTTTTTACGTGTATATGCGGGTACCTTACCTGCTGGATCCTACGTTTACAACAATAGAACAGGTAAAAAAGAACGAATTTCTCGTTTGATGCAAATGCATGCCAATAAACAAAATCCCATTGACACGGTACAAGCAGGAGATATTTGTGCGGTTGTAGGATTTAAGGAAATTAAAACAGGGGACACCCTAACAAGTGAAAAGCATAAAGCTATACTGGAAGCCATCACCTTCCCAGAACCGGTAATTGGTTATTCTATTGAGCCAAAAAAGCAAGCAGATCAAGACAAGTTAACCATGTCTATTGCCAAGTTAATGGAAGAAGATCCGACTTTGCGTATGGAAACCAATAGTGAAACTGGTCAAACCATCCTAAAAGGGATGGGTGAGCTGCACTTAGAGATTATCATTGATCGCCTTAAACGAGAATTTAAACTTGAAATTAACCAGGGCGCACCGCAAGTAGCCTATAAGGAAGCGCTTACCACTACCATAACACACAAGGAAGTGTACAAAAAACAAACAGGTGGTAGAGGTAAGTTTGCAGATATTTCTTTTGAAATAGGACCTAGAGAAAAGATTGGAGAAGAACCGATTCAGCCCGGATTAGAATTTGTGAACAAGATTGTTGGAGGGGTTATTCCTAAGGAATTTATCCCATCTATTCAAAAAGGATTTACCATGGCTATGGATAATGGTCCATTGGCAAACTATCCTGTAGAATCCATGCGCGTTAAAATTTTCCATGGTTCTTATCATGAGGTTGACTCCGATTCCTTATCATTTGAATTAGCCGCTAGGGTTGGATTTAGGGCAGCTGCCCAGAAAGCTTCTCCTGTGCTACTAGAACCCATTATGTCTATAGAAGTAGCTACCCCTGATGAATTTACAGGTCCAGTAACAGGTGATCTTAATAGAAGAAGAGGGATTATGAAAGGAATGAGCAGTAAAATTGGGTTGCAAATGGTTAAAGCAGATGTGCCATTGGCAGAACTGTTTGGTTATGTTACTGACCTAAGAACCATTACTTCAGGTAGGGCTTCTGCTTCATTGACTTTTTCGCATTATGAACCCGTTCCTAAAAACTTAGCAGAGGGTATTATCAATAAAGTAAAAGGCATAACGGTATAAAATATATATCTATATTATTGCAATAAAACATATGAATCAAAAAATTCGCATTAAACTTAAATCATTCGATTCTATTCTATTGGATAAATCAGCAGAAAATATCGTTAAAGCTGTAAAGGCAACCCGAACAGTCGTAAATGGTCCAATACCGCTTCCATATAGATAAGAAGTCAAGAGAACAGTTTCAGCTTTGTACCCATAAAAGGTTAATAGACATCTATTCCAATAGTTCAAAGGCAGTAGATGCGCTAATGAAATTAGAACTACCTAGTGGTGTAGAAGTTGAAATTAAAGTTTAAAATGATATTTAGGGGCAACCATTCCCTTATGTATTGGTAACGTTTTCGATTTTTGCTACAATACAATATTAATATATTCGTTCACTTGCGTGATAGAAATATTGTATCCGTTCACCTGCGTAGCAGCCGTATTTTATAGATTATAGCAAATGGCTAATATTTGATAAATGATGATTTTATCCATTTTTTTTAAAAACTACTTCTTTGTTTTAAACAACTACTTCTTTTACAGCTACTTTTTTTGCTTGATCAAAAAAAGTAGCCAAAAAAAATCAAGCGCTGGTGAACAAAGCTGTTGAAAATTCCAGTCTGAAAGCTGAAAATCAGAACTCGCTCTCTATGGTCACTCAATGGATTTGGAAAGCTGGCAAGGCGCGCGAGGGTGAAGCGCACGCAGCATAGTACCCACTATGTGAGTTCGCCCCATGATGTATGTACATACATCACGGGGACCCCAAGTACGCTGAATCCCGAAGCGGAACACAGCCAGCTTTTCAAAGACGAAGAGTAGGCTCAAACAGGCTGATTTTCTACTAACTTTCAAACTGAAATTTTCTAATCACAGCTTTGTTCAAGGCGCATTTTTTACGATCTAATATTATTGCGCTATTTCTAATTGATGTGAACACAGATACGTATAGGCCACATGACTGAACGGATACTTAGGCAAACACATTCCTTATTATTTGTGTTACTGGTTACATATTGGACATCGTGGATGCTCCTGCCACCAGCGTGCAATACATGCTGCATGAAAATAATGGCCACATTGAATAGGTTGCGTATCTTGTTCATTTATACATATACTACATGTTGGATCCAACTGGGACCACCTCATGGGATGTTTTTCTCGTATACCCTGAATTAATCTCTGTATATTATTTTTACATCTTTCGTTTTCCGTTTTTCTTTTTAACGAAGGTACCATATGTGTTACATAGAATACGGCTATGTTTATTCCCACCCCACATAGAAAAGATCCATACGCTCCATTGATATATGCCTCTCTTGCTAAGGACCACCCTAGATTAATCGCCTGCATACGTAGTGTATATACAACTAGTTGATCTGGAGACCACCAACTTTCATTTTTTTTATTATTATACACATAAGCATGGCTTATTTCCTCAATAAATTGCTTTTCTATCGCTGCATCATCTTCTGCTGGTAATCCTTCAGGAACTATTTGCGAATTTATATTTCTTGTTGGTAAATTATTATCTTTATTGTCTTGTGTATTAATCTTATCTATGTTATATGGACAAGCAGATTTGCTACATCCCATAAATAATAGCGATATAAAAAAATAGCAATACCATAATTGGTTGATCACATTTATTTTCATATTGAGTATGAGTAGTAGTGTTGTTATGTTGTTATGGATGAATATATGGTTGAGCATTGCGTGGGATCCCCCACCTGCTAGTTACTTTGATTAAATATACCTAGTATAAAAAAGAAAGAAAAAAACCAAAAATCAAATCTCGCTCCTACGGAGCTCAGATAAATTGATTTTCTTTTGATTTTTTTCCTTTCTTTCCTTTCTACAGTTTTTTCAAGGCGTATTTTTATGATCTTGCATTATTGCACTATTTCTAATGGATACGAACAGGAATACGCATAGACCACTCCACTGAACAGATACGGCCACTTTATTTGCTTTAAGCTTAGATAATCCTTACCTTTTACTATAGGCTTGTATGGTAGTTTGCTTACCTACATAAATAAAAGTCCATGTTAGACAATTGTATGCATATTTAATTTATTAAATATTAATATAGATGTTTAATGTATTTAATTAATAAAAATATTAAAATTATAGTTATGATGTTTGTGCATTCAATATATAAAAAAGGTTGTAGGCGGCGATCTACAGTAAATTGGTATATGTATCCGGCAATATGGTATAGCTGTTTCATTACCTATAGTTGCACAAATCTCAAAAATGGCATGAAGCATACGCAGGATGCAAATGGGCAAAATATTTCTACACAAGAAACCGTAGTAAGGGCTTCACAATCTGATTGTATCTGTAAAAATGCGTCTCCGCTTGCTGCGTTTAATAGCGATAAGTTACATATGGCAGCCTATGCTGGCTGTATGGATTGTATCGAAAAAATACCGAAAGATAGTCCAGACATAATCAAGCATGATAAGGTAAGAAATAGTACATTGTTGCATACAGCCACTAGATATGGTCGCACATATGTGGCTGAGGTATTATTAGATAAAGGTGCAAACATTGAGGCTATCGATAAAGATGGATATACTGCTTTGCATCTGGCAGCTATATATGGTAAGTACGATATAGCGAAGCTTTTATTAGAAAGTCAGGCAAATAAAAATAGTTACGATAAATTGTGGCATACAGCTTTGCATTGGGCAGTTAAACACGGTCACTGCGATATAGCAGAACTATTATTGTCCTATAATGCAAGTATACATTATAGGAACCAAGGTGAACGGGATACCGTTTTACATTGGGCAGTTAAATATAATCAAGAAAATATAGCTCAAAATATAGTTCAGCTATTATTAAATAAGCTTATAGAGATAAACCAGATAGAACAGATAAACATTCAGAACAAAGATGGAAATACTGTGTTGCATTTGGCAGTTGAATATGGCATGAAAAATTTGGTTGGGCTATTATTAGATAGCGGTGCTAAAATAAACATTCGGAACAAAGATGGAAATACTGCGTTACATTTGGTAGTTAAATATAATCAAGAAAATATAGCTCAAAATATAGTTCAGCTATTATTAAATAAGCTTATACAGATAAACCAGATAGATCAGATAAACATTCAAAACAATGATGGAAATACTGCGTTGCATTTAGCAGCTATACATGGTATAGAAAATTTAACTGAGCTATTATTAGATAACGGTGCTAAAATAAACATTCGGAACAAAGATGGAAATACTGCGTTGCATTTGGCAGTTAAATATAATCAAGAAAATATAGCTCAACTGTTATTAAATAAGCTTATACAGATAAACCAGATAGATCAGATAAACATTCAAAACAATGATGGAAATACTGCGTTGCATTTAGCAGCTATCGATGGTAGAGAAAATTTAGTTGAACTATTATTAGATAACGGTGCTAAAATAGATATGCAGAACAAAAAGCAGATGATGCCGCTAGAGTACGCAGTTAAACATAGGCACGCAAATATGGTTAAGCTATTATTGGATAGGGGCAACAAGATAAACAAACAAAATAAATGGGGCATTGCTGCTTTGCATTGGGCGTCGAAACAAAGTGACTTAGATGGAATAGAGCTTTTATTAAATGCGGGTGTTAAGGTAGATGCTCAAAACGATGATGGAAATACTGCGTTGCATATAGCCTATAGGCAATGTTGTAGGTTTATTGGAAGCTATCATAAGTTTACAAGAAGTCGTCAGCTAAATACCGTTAAGCTCTTAGAGCGTTGCAGTGCTAGGAAAGACATTGAAAATAAGCAAGGATACTCGCCTGAAGATTATGCATATCTTGTCTTTATACGCAACTGTTATGGGATTAACCTTTTAAATAGCAGAGATGGTTCTCATATAGTAGAGAAGCGTATACTTGGGTATTTACTACAGAATAATAAGTTTAAGCAAAGAAATACGCCTACTAATCAGAATTCTGAGAGTTTACACTCGCATCTTCCTAATGAAATATGGGATATATGCAAGTTTATAACAACCGATTTATATTTGAATGCTACAGGACAAGTTACCCAAAGTGGTACGCAGTTACCTCAATTACGTGATTATGTGGAAAAAATAAATCCAGATCAAGCTATGGAATACGAAAGAGTGGCCAGTGGATTATTAAATAGCGCTAGAGAGTTAAGGGATTTATGCAGTAAATCTTCATGTGTGGTAATGTAGGAAAAGCGTGCATCTCACGGCCACACACCTAAACGAATCCGTTCACTTGCATGGTAGCCATATTTTATAGATTATAGCAAATGGCTAATATTTGATAATTAATGATTTTATCCATTTATTTAGAAGCTACTTCTTTTAAAGCTACTTTTTGATCAAGCAAAATTTGGTTTATAGTTAATTTATGTTTAAATTTTATTATTAAGAGCAAATAAAATAGGTATATAGGTAAGAATCAAAATCGCAAAAACTCGTAAATATAAGCGCATTGAAATAATTCAACGCTTAATATGCTGATACTGTCTGATTTTTATCACTTATTTTATTAGGGCTAGTTGTTTAATCTTTTTTATAGGATCTAATGTCCTAAGTAGCCAAACAGCATACTAGCCCTTGCTCTTAATTTTATTCTTAATATATCGATACAAAACTTTCGATAATCCCTAATGGTAGTATACGGTATCCGTTCAGTCATGTGGCCTATACGTATCTGTGTTCACACCCATTAGCAATAGCGCAATAATACTAGATCTTAAAAAATGCGCCTTGAACAAAGCTGTGACTAGAAAAATTCAGTCGTATCCGTTCAGTCGTGTAGCCAATTAGAAATAGTGCAATAATATAAGTTTATAAAAAACGCGCCTTGAGGCCGTTGCAATAGAAAAATGGCAACGTATTTTTTATAGAAATCTAGATGTAACTTGTACATTTTTGTACGTTTACAGCACTAAAATATTATTTTTTATGTACTTTTAAAGACTTTTTAGTAATGATTAGGTAGACGCTTATTTCTTTTATTAAATTTTTGTTTCCTATTGCAACGGTCTCGCCTTGAACAAAGCTGTGATTAGAAAAATTCAGTCTGAGAGCAATGTAGAAAATCAGCCTGTTTGAGCTTACTCTTCGTCTTTGAAAATCTGGCTATGTTCCGCTTCGGGATTCAGCGTACTTGGGGTCCCCATGATGTATGTATATACATCATGGGGCGAACTCGCATAGTTCTACTATGCTGCGTGCGCTTCACCCTCGCGCGCCTTGCCAGCTTTCCAAATCCATTGAGTAATCGTCTCTTCGTCTTTGAAAAGCTGGCTATGTTCCGCTTCGGGATTCAGTGTACTCGCATAGTGGGTACTATGCTGCGTGCACTTCACCCTCGTGCGTATCCGTTCAGTGGAGTGGCCTAAGTCTCTATAATCTGGGAAAGAATATGGAAAGGATTTAGCTTTTGTTGCTTCCAGGATAGATAGAGAGAAATTATTCTTTCCAAGAATCTATTTCCCCGTTCAGATTGGGTAAAGTAAGCATTCTTGCGATAGACTACATAATGTCTAATTTGCCTTTCAGCATGGTTATTCGTTAAGGGTATAGTTAAAGGATCCTCTAAGGATTTCCATAATGCTTTNGGTTAGTGTAATTGATCTTTTAAAACCTGAAAGTTTTTATAAAGAATCCCATCAAGAAATCTACCGGGCCATTCTATTTCTTTTTGATGATTCTGAGCCCATAGATATGCTTACTGTGGTCAATCAGTTGCGAAAAGATGGTAAACTGGCAGCAGTAGGGGGCAGCTATTATGTAAGTTATCTGACTACGCGCATTAGCTCTTCAGCCAATATTGAATTTCATGCTAGGGCTATTATTGAATATGAAATTCGGAGAAAGTTACTATCGGTTTCCAGTACTATACAAAAGCATGCCTATGATCCTACTATGGATGTTTTTAATGTGTTGGACCGTACGGAACAGGCTCTTTTTGAAATTTCTGATGGCAATGTACGCAAAGGTTATCTAGACATGCGTTCGTTATTGGTAGAAGCTTTTGATAATTTATCCAATCGTCGTACACGTGTAGATGGCCTTACGGGTATTCCTAGTNGTGGGTTTATTGTTTTAGATCGTATTACATCTGGTTGGCAAAAGTTTGATTTGATTATTATCGCGGCTAGACCTGGTATGGGTAAGACAGCTTTTGTACTTTCTGCTTTGCGTAATGCGGCGATAGATTATAAAACACCAGTAGCTATTTTTTCTTTGGAGATGGGTGCTTTACAGTTGGTGAATAGATTGATTTCAGCTGAAGCAGAGCTTGCTAGTGAAAAAATTAAGCAAGGTAAATTAATGGACCATGAGTGGGAACAGTTGCTCCATAAAACGGCTGAGCTTTCTAATGCACCCATTTATGTAGATGATACGCCCGCGCTTTCTATTTTTGAATTACGCACCAAATGTAGAAGACTTAAAGCTAAGCATAACATTCAATTAGTTGTTATTGACTATTTGCAGCTTATGTCAGGTGATCCGACTAAGGGTGGTAGCAATCGTGAACAAGAGATCGCTTCTATTTCACGTGCCCTTAAAAGCATAGCTAAAGAGTTGGATATTGCTGTTATTGCATTGTCTCAGTTAAGTAGAGCGGTAGAAACGCGTGGTGGCAGCAAACGACCACAACTTTCTGATCTTCGTGAATCTGGTTCTATTGAACAGGATGCTGATCTTGTCTTGTTTTTGTATAGGCCAGAATATTATGGATTAACAGAGGATGAATCAGGCAATTCTACGCAGGGGCTAGTAGAGGTTATTGTTGCCAAGCATCGCAATGGGGCGTTAGATAATGTACACTTGCAATTTATAGGATGGTATATGAAATTTATGGATTGTGGTATGCCCGCTGCTATACAGTCGGAACAGTTTACTACTGTTATCCGTTCTAGTAAAGCAAATGAGCTACAGGAAACGTTTGATGTATTTTGAGGTACAGGATTGGTAATAAAATACCTTATAATTGGTTATTAGATCGCTTTCAAAACTAACGTTTTAGTAAAATGCGAAGCCGTTGCAATAGAAAATTGCAGCATTGTATTATACAAATATAGAGTTCTTTATAAGTTTACAGCACTAAAAATGTATGGTTTATATTCTTTTTAAGGCTTTTAACTAACACTTGCGTATAGATTTCTCTTTTTTATAAAATTTTTGTTTTCTATTGCAACGGCCTCAATGTGACATGCGCCTGTCAACTTCTAAATTTTTTGCAACGATAATGAAATTATTGTCAATGGTAAAACAACAATCCGTTGTAACATTTCCATGCCTAATTTCAATCATGTTCCTAATACTAACGTTTGACGCTCCTTATGTTTGTGCACAATCCTGCCCTTCTTTTGCGGTAGTAGTTGTAAACAATTTTATAGCTAAACCTGTTGTAAACAGTATTGCAACTCAATTTGGTAGTAAAGTAGCTATTATCGAGGCAAGTAATTTATATTGGCAAATACAATATAATTTAAAATCTTTAGACAGTCAATCTAAAAAACTTTATACGTATATTTTACGTAAGTTACGTAAATACACGGTAAACCCTAAAACTTTTCCGCTTGTTCTCATTGGAGAAAGTAAAGGAGGCGTTACATCCTGTTTGTTGGCTAAACAGTACAACGATAAGTTAAATATACAAGCTATTATTACCCTTTTTGCACCGCTCAATGGTGCACCTATACTAAAGCGTAGCAGCAATGAAATACAAATGTTTATAGCGCATACAAAAGCATATATGAAACATATTAACTATTGCTTGCCTATAGGAAATGTATGGTATCTAAAGGGCTTAGCCTGGTTGTTAAAAAAAATAAAAATAAGTGGGTTAAACGATTTGTTACCTAATAGCCGCTGTATCAAGCAAATAGAGAATTTTATACATAGTGATGCACATACCATTCCTTGTTTATTAATTGCTGGTTACTATGATAATTTGGGGAAGTATCTACTTAACAAGGCAGCTAGCGTTAATTTACCTATGCAGGTGATACAATCATTTAATGATGCGTATGGACAATTTATAACGGAAAAGCAAGCGGTTTATCATGATGGATTGATTCCCTTATCTAGCCAATTGTTATGGGTATAGGTATGGATGTGGATGTGGGTATGGATGATAGTGCTTGTGCTATGCTTGCCGACATGGAGCATTATAAAATGGTTATGCCCACATTACACCGTTCACATATATATAGAAGGATTTATAAAGATATGATCCATGGTAGGACACCTCTTTCTAAATTTATGGTATCTGATATAATGCATTTTATTCATGAAAAAGTAAAGTATACGGAATGTAGCCATTTCTGAAATGGGCACTGTATTTGCTTTAAGCCTGCGTAATCCTTACATTTACCTTAGACTTGCCTAGTAAATTCTCTTACCTAGATGAAGGAAAGCCCATACTGCGCAATTGTATATATGTTTAATTTATTAAAATAATA
This sequence comes from Candidatus Cardinium hertigii, assembly GCF_003788695.1. The sequence continues at coordinate 75,804 of NZ_RARA01000025.1, read as the reverse complement.
GTCTGATGTTTATGTATTCAATACATAAAAAAGTGCGAAGGTAACGGGTAATAGAACGTATACACTTTAAACTATTATAATTATGCAATTCAATATATCCTTATTTTATTTATATTTCTTGATCCTATTCTTACTAGGGGGGCTGTGCCCAGAACAATCAATTTATGCGTAAACATGAAATCTATTTAAAGGCGTATCCTGAGCATATATCAGCCATTACAGATACGGCTATAGTTTATAAAGATGGTACACAACAGGCAGTAAGTGATGGCAAAGAAAATGAAAAAAGTTACTCAGAAAAACTGAATACTGCCAGTTTGCTTGATCAACTTTCTATTCCGTATATAGTGGAATCTAGCCATGGTAATTATATGGATAGTGTTAAACAGCAAAATTATGATCCAGGCAGAATACGTAATATCGCATTATTCAAAAAAATATATGGAAATAGTGAAGAAGAAGTTAGCAGCAATCTGGTTAAGATTGAGTGGATGCCAAAAAGCTTTCAACTTCCAAGTTCACTTTTAGTTACAAAAGTCAATAATGTATCAGAAAAATTAAAAAATATTTCAGTAGAATTGGATGATTTACCGGATGAATTCAAAGATTATCTTAAAGATCCAGGTGGAACATTTAACTGGAGGGTTATTGAAGGTACAGATCGAGCCAGTGCACATAGCTTTGGTATGACAGTTGACATAAATGTAGAACACTCTAATTACTGGTTATGGGACTATAAAAAAAACAATCCTGGAAACGATGCAATCAAGGAGGAAGATATTGATCCTGATAAATTCCCTATTTATCAAAATAAAATTCCTATAGAAATTGTTAAAATTTTTGAGAAATATCATTTTATATGGGGAGGAAAGTGGTATCATTATGATACCATGCATTTTGAATATCGCCCTGAACTTTTTCCGGAACATTTACTGTAATTGTCCAAATACATCTACTGGCCATCTCTGGCCCACTTTCACCCGAATAGGAACTCCATGGGGGTGAAACACACGCAGCATGATAATGCTATGAGGCCGCTGCAATATTAGCTAATGGTAGATGGACAGAAAAAATACCAACTATTGCCTATTTGTAATTAAATGAATAACATAGTTGCTACGCAAGCAAACGGATACGTATCCGTTCAGTGGAGTGGCCTAAGTCTCTATAATCTGGGAAAGAATATGGAAAGGATTTAGCTTTTGTTGCTTCCAGGATAGATAGAGAGAAATTATTCTTTCCAAGAATCTATTTCCCCGTTCAGATTGGGTAAAGTAAGCATTCTTCCGATAGACTACATAATGTCTAATTTGCCTTTCAGCATGGTTATTCGTTAAGGGTATAGTTAAGGGATCCTCTAAGAATTTCCATAATGCTTTTTCAATTTTTAATATATTTTTAGCTACACGTACCGCATGCGGCGCATCAGGAATAGGTAAAATACCTCTTAAATAATAACCGGTTCGTTTACGTAATTTTCTAGCACGTTTTAAAAAGAAACGCAAATCAATTTTTTTATTTAAGCAAGCTTTGGTTAACCCAAACAAGTCAGTTGCCACTTGTTTTAAACTTTCTCCTAAGTTTTTAATAGCACTATGAGCACTATGGGCAAGCCTTTCAAAATCCCTAGCTAAGTGAGACCAGCAAATTTGGCGTTTTGATGGACTAAAATAGTTATAGACTGCATATCTATCGCTGACTATTGTTGCATGTTTACCTGCAAATGCACTATTTTTTAAAACATGCATACCTCTAGAAGGCGTAAGCTTAAGGACGCTACCTACTTGATTGGTAAATAGCCAACACCAGCCAAGCTTACCCTTAGTATAATGGCTTGTTTCGTCTATATGTAGCAAGTTGCTTTGGCTAACTTTCTGTACTATAGTTTGATACGACGCAGCACATTTCGAGGATACCTTTCCTTCACTANCTACACGTACCGCATGCGGCGCATCAGGAATAGGTAAAATACCTCTTAAATAATAACCGGTTCGTTTACGTAATTTTCTAGCACGTTTTAAAAAGAAACGCAAATCAATTTTTTTATTTAAGCAAGCTTTGGTTAACCCAAACAAGTCAGTTGCCACTTGTTTTAAACTTTCTCCTAAGTTTTTAATAGCACTATGAGCACTATGGGCAAGCCTTTCAAAATCTCTAGCTAAGTGAGACCAGCAAATTTGGCGTTTTGATGGACTAAAATAGTTATAGACTGCATACCTATCGCTGACTATTGTTGCATGTTTACCTGCAAATGCACTGTTTTTTAAAACATGCATACCCCTAGAAGGCGCAAGCTTAAGAACGCTACCTACTTGATTGGTGGTAAATAGCCAACACCAGCCAAGCTTACCCTTAGTATAATGGCTTGTTTCGTCTATATGTAGCAAGTTGCTTTGGCTAACTTTCTGTACTATAGTTTGATACGACGCAGCACATTTCGAGGATACCTTTCCTTCACTATTAGATATAGTGCCAAGACTAATAGGAAGATTACATATATCTTTTAAGATATCGGCTACTTCCCGCTTAGAATTTTTGTAAAAGCCTGTTAAAGCTGTAATAACTGATTTTGTTCTTGGGCCAAATATGTCTGACGTAACGTTAGGGGGAAGATCAGCAGTACGGCGTTTACCGCATTGTTTACAACGCCCATTTTGGAGATGATAATCTATTACGTAAGGTTTAATCTCTGGTAAATCTACCTTTTGATGCACAGTAGGTTTTTTAGAGCATCTTATATCCCCTCCACAACTACAGGACAAATTATCCAGAGGAACTGCTACGATTGAATCAGCTACCATCTTAGAGCGCGTAGCACCTGTATGTCCTGGTTGGCCACCTGGCTTACGTCCACTCTTATGACTAGGACGTTTCTTGGATTTGTACAATTCTTTTGAACTGGGTATAGAGGAATTTTTAGCATTTAAACCAAGTTTTTCTTTTAGGTGGGCATTCTCTAAACGCAACGCCTTATTTTCAGATTCTAATAACGCAATCCTAGCCTCTAAGATCTGAACCTGACTTAGTAAATAGGGAATAATTTCTATGTTTAATTCCATCTAAGGTAAAGGTTTATGGGAAAAATCTAAACCTAACTTAATATTAATAATTATATTTTACAATAGAGCTACTAACCGATTTAAGCCACTCCACTGAACGGATACGTCACTTAAGCCATACCGAGACCGTTGCCATAGACATCCATCATTGTATCCATATCTCTTCCAGCTTATTAGAAGTGAAGTGTAAATCACACCACTGAACGGATACACGGATACGCTATACATAAAGCCAGCCGTCATCTGGGCCTATATCAACTTTTGCTACTAGATTTTTAAGTCTAAGCACCTCTTTATTTTCCAAAAAGATCCATTTGCCACGTGGTATATTTTTTTTCGTAAGATGGCCATAACCTACTCTATCCAGTCTATGTACCGTATAACCAAAATACTCAAAAATTCTTCGAATAATACGGTTTTTACCGCTATGCATAACGACACCTAGTTGGCATCGATCTGCTTCAACTATAGCCAGATGATCTACTTTAGCCACTCCATCTTCTAGTAAAATACCTTTTTGAATACTATTGAAATGTTCTATGTGGATAGCCTTATGTAATATCACGTGATAGAGCTTTTTAACCTTACTAGAAGGATGTGCTAACTGTTGGGCCAATATACCATCATTGGTTAACAGCAGCAACCCAGTAGTATCATAATCCAGTCGACCAACCGGATAGATCCGTTCAGCACAATATTTTTTGCCTATAAGCTCTAAAACGGTCTTGCGGCCTTCTGGATCTTTGGTCGTGGTAACATATCCCTTTGGTTTATTTAATAAGATATACTTTGACTTTTCTGCATATAAAACCTTACCTTTATAGGTAACTATTGCATTGACTGGAATTTTTGTTCCTATTGTACGTACGATTTGACCATTAACAGTAATATGACCCGCCGCAATCAACTGATCTGCCTCCCTTCTGGCGCAAATACCAGCATTACTTATGCACTTGTTTAACCGTATCAAATGAGATGCGCATGGATCAATACAATGCCCTTGCATACATAAAATTAATTAGGCAAAAGTAATCGATAACTTTATTCTTGTTGTGCTTTTTTAGCATCTACGGCATACATCGTATGTGGTACGACTTTTAAACGTTCCCTATCTATCATCTTACCAGTTAAAACACAAATTCCATACGTACCATTTCTAATACGCTGAATAGCAAGTTCAATTTGTTTAATAAATTTTTGCTGTCGCTCAGCTAACTGACCTACATTTTCTGTTTCTATCACTTCTGCATTTTCCTCAAAAAGTCTACCAGCAGTCTCAAGGCCTGCTTCTTGACGACTTAAAACTTTTTCCAATACTTGCAGTTCGTAATTAGCTTTTTCTAATTTTTCTAAAAGAATCTTTTTAAAAAACTTTAGATCTTCTGGTGTATATGTTGCCTCCCTCATAACTTTTCATCTTAAATTTTCAGTAACCTGAAATAATAAACCCCTAACAAAATATAATCAATTTTATTTAGTCGTATAGCAATTGCATAAACATTTAGCCACTTACTAATGGATAGGCTATATCCTTGCATAGTTACAATTGTAATTGTAATTGTATGTATGTTATGCGTTAGGTATTAGCAGTAGCCCAGTAGCCCATAAAAATTATCTACGTGTTAACGCATGAATAAAATGCGTCTATAGATTGCTCAGAAGCCACTAGCATTCTACCACAATGCTCACAAAAAACTATTTTATTTCGCTCATACACCTCTAGTTTCTGTTGTGGAGGGATTACTATACAACATCCACCACAAGCTCCCTTTTTAATAGAAACTACTACTAAGTTGTTTTGAACACTTTGCCTAATTCTTTCGTAAGCCATATATAATGATTCACCTAGGGCAGTTACTATACATACTCTTTTGGTATGCAACGCACGTTCTTCTGCTGCACTTACTTTTAGTATGGACTCAAGTTCTTGTTTTTTTATAAAAAAATCATTTTCTTGTACCTTTAAAAGTTTATGTAATTCCTCTAAATCATTATGATCTTGCTCTACTTTGGTATAAGCAGTACGTAGAAATTTTTCCGCAAGCTGAATATCCAATTTATACAATTCAATTTCCTTGGCTATAGCATCATACTCCCTATTATTACGCACTTCCATTTGTCGGGCTTCGTAATGTTGAATTTTTTTTTCGGTATCTTTGATAAATGCTTTTTTATTCACGATCTCTTCCCGCAAGGTAGTTAACAGGGATGTATTTTCTGCTATTTTTGCAGATAATTTTTCTATACGCTTCTCCAGTACTTCTACCTCTTCTGGTAGGGTTCCTCTGAGCTTTACAATTTCATCAAGGCATGTGTCAACTTCTTGAATTTCAATAAGCTGCATCAATTTAGGTAGAATATTTTTATCCATCAGTTAGTCGTTAATATATGAATAGGATTGGTAAGGGTTTTACAGCGCAATACCACAATGTTATTAAATTCTTTTGATAGTAATGCAAGAATCAATTTTTTTACACCCAATCGGGTAGCATAATGCCCTATATCAACCATTAATGTTTTTCCATTTGCTGCCAAAAATTGTTCATATTGTAAACCTGTAGTAATAAAAGTATTTATATTTTTATTCAAAACGGTTTCTAATAAAAAGCCTCCATTTCCAGCATAAATAGCCACTTTTTTTATAGGCTGATCGAGATAATTTGTATGCTGAAGATATGATAAAGTTAGTTTGGTTTTGACATATTTTAAAAAATATTTTGCTGGTAATTCTATGGGCAAAATACCAATTACACCACTACCCATGTTTTCTACGGTTACTTCTATTTGTTCTACATAATAGGTGACTTTTTCGTAAGGATGTGCATGCAATAAAGTCTGGATAATCTTTTCCCTAAAATGCATAGGTATGATAAAAGTAAGTTGGCTTTCTTGTGAAATCTCAAATTTTGAACCAACAAAATTTGAGCTGCAACTTGGTTCCGTTGCATAACTTACTTTAGTAGGGATACTACTTACATGGCCTGCTAGGTTATGCGCTGCTAATACAGCTCCTACTCGGTATAAAGTTTCTATTAAATGCTTTTCTACATGAGATGGCACAAAAGTAGTAAGCTTATATACTATTTCTTTTTTAGGAATTATAGGCTGAATATTTTGTAATTCCATTAAATTAGCAATCCTATGGCTAGCACCGCTACCCAAATGGTCTAAATTGGTATTAAAAATATAAATAGATAGCCCATGCCTTATAGCTTTTATTACACATTTTCCAGCATAGCTTTCTGGAGTAATTTTATCTACTGGCTGAAGTAAAAGAGGCTGATTTGTAATGATTAAATTACATCCTTGCTCTATAGCTTCATCCAATATTATTTCTGTTATGTCAAGACAGATCAATATTCCAGTCACTATATTGCACATGTCACCAACTATCAGGCCAGATTTTACTAAAGTATTCTGGTAATGTAATTGCACTACTTGCTCCAAGTAGTTTACGACATCAGATACAACAATAGTAGAATCACTATCTCTTGGCGCTGCTATTGTCATGGTGTTTTTTATATAATTTTAATCCAGTTAATACTGGTTTTATGAAAAATAGTGAAAATATTTGTATTTGTGCTACTAAGCTAAATTTTTCTAACTAAAATCTGATATATGGTTTTACTATTGCTTCAAATATTGCGTTGCTGTTATGGTATGGTGGTTACTTTACGTATTTTTCTTTACAAGAAAAAAATTAAAAGTAGCGTTTCTTACAAAAATCCTAAACTTATCAGTGTAGGCAATCTCTCATTAGGTGGTACCGGTAAAACGCCTCTGGTTATTTATCTAACCAAACTGCTTTCTAATGAAAAAGTTGTAGCTGTGCTAAGTAGAGGCTATAAACGTACATCCACAGGCTTTAAAGTAATAAGTGTACTAGAATCTGCTTTAACAGCAGGTGATGAGCCGTATCTTTTATATAAAAAATTTAAATATAATCCTAATGTAATTATTACCGTTTGCGAGAATAGGAAGGAAGGCATAACAAAAATTATGGAGCATAGACCAGATGTCGAGATCATTCTTCTAGATGACGCCTTCCAGCAGTTGAGTATAACACCTATATTAAGTATTCTACTAACCACTTTTAACGAACCTTTCTTTAAGGAACATTTGTTGCCTTTAGGGCGATTGCGTGAGCCACGAGCAGGCATAGCACGTGCTGACATAATATTGGTAACCAAAAGCCCCCCATGTCCCACTGAGGCACAGATTACTGAGATAAAGGAGGGAATACAAAAATACCAACCTAATGTTAGAGAGGTACCTCTCTTTTTTACACACATCATCTATCACGATCCTATTGCCATGTGGCATACTAAACCGTGCAAGCTACCCTGCTCAATAGTACTGGTTACAGGCATTGCGTATCCCCTCCCCCTACGTGAATATTTAGAAACCAAAGGCCATAGCATCACGCATCTTGCTTTTCCAGATCATCATGGGTTTAATTATAATGATATAATAAAAATAACCCGTGCGTTTTATGCAGGTAAAGACCCATATAAAGCCATAGTTACAACAGAAAAAGATAGTGTTCGATTTATAGACCCATGCTGGGAAAAGCTATTATCCCCTTTCCCTATGTTTTATATTCCTATTGAGGTGGGCTTTACGCAAGAAGCACAAGCAACCTTTGATGCAAAAATTATGGATATTTTGCATTTTTAGACGATATGCATACCATTGATGGAAGACGTTCTTATCTTTCTACGCTTGAAAACAAAGTATTATGTATAGTAGTGTATGATAGGGCCTATATAAGGTATACATTTTTAGGCTATTTTGTTTAACTTACATAATGCTATTATATACTGCTTTTTTTATATAAAAGATGAAGCCTTTATTTACTAAATAAAATATAGGTGTCCGTTTACAACCCTGGTAAAGAAGCGTTATATGGTGAAGATAGCAATTATTGTAAAAGACACAAGTGGTAAGATCTTATCTGTATTTAAGTAATAAAAGCAATAGATAAGCTAAAAACATTTAGATAGCTTATCGTAAAGGTGCTAAAAAGCTCAAAGGTTGTATCCGTTCAGTCGTGTGGCCAATTAGAAATAGCGCAATAATGCAAGATCATAAAAATGCGCCTTGAACAAAGCTGTGATTAGAAAAATTCAGTCTGAGAGCTAGTAGAAAATCAGCCTGTTTGAGCCCAAGGCTGTAGGCCTGGGCGAGTTCTGATTTTCAGCTTACAGACTGAATTTTTCAACAGCTTTGTTCACCAGCGCTTGATTTTTTTTGGCTACTTTTTTTGATCAAGCAAAAAAAGTAGCTTTAAAAGAAATAGTTTTTTAAAAAAATGGATATAATAATCAATTAATCTATAAAATATGGCTATCACGCAAGTGAACGGATACCAAAGATTATTCACGCATAATTTTTTAAAAAGTTAATAATGATAGATGTTTCTATTTGGTGGCGATATAGTTTAGTACTTTTAGTTTTGGGAATGCCCTTTAAGAGCTATGGTGAAAAAGCAAAAGCAGAAGATATTTTTGATAAAGAAACTGAAGCAAGAATTGGAACAGGTTCTACTTTTTTTATAACTCCACGAGAGGTAAAACACAATTATAGACCATATCATCCCATTGATCGTTCCATAACAAAAATAGACCGTTTTACTATTACGGAACAGTATAACTATAACCTCCAAAATCTTGGTAATAACTGGACAGCTAGTCAATACATTTTTTATATGTTGCCAAAACATATAGGTGCTACCTATGGATTTACGGCCTATGATTTTTTCTTTGAGCATCCTCAAGATTTACGTTACTATTGCATGCCTGCATCTAAGGCATATGCGCATTTTAGTATTGTCCTAGCCAATATAGGCAGTTTTATCTTTGATGGTTGTTATAGCTACCGTCTGCTAGACAACTGGCATATAGGAATACATGCACAAAGTGCGATGACAGAAAATGAATGGACAGATACAAAAGAAGAGAAAATTGTTAGCGCCCTCCCCAACGGATTTCCCTATGTTGGGCTTTTTACCCATTTTAAAGCGCTAGATGAATGCTATCACTTATTTAGTAGTTGGTCCGATAGGGAGTATACTACAAAGGAAACCGGTGGAATACAATCCGACAATATATTTGATTTTACAAACAGGGATGCCCATAAACGTTATCTCTCTTCGATAGCACTCCTAGATCCCAAAAAAATGGTGGGGCCACATCTTGGAACTAAAAGTAGCATAGGCACAACGCCTGGTAAAGCTGCCATTAGCCATAAGGAGCTTAGACGTATTTTTTATCTCTATCACCATTATGAATGTAGTGAACCCGTACAATTATACCATGAACTACATTACAATCGTAGACAAAATGAGCTCGCCATTAACACAAAAGATGTGCTTTCTTTTATAACTGAAATCGATGATGCTACTATAGATATACCTGGAATCAGTACCGTTGTTATGAAATCCATTGGTAATGAAATAGGGATTAAAGGAGATATAGAACCGCTCTCTTTATTTTATAGTACCTATTATAGACTTGAAAATATTAATTTGAACTATGCCCCTACACAAAACGCTTCACCACAAGAGCAAAAGACCAAAATTGAACAAGAACATTATATAGGCTGTAATAGCCGATATAATTTCTCTAAAAATGGTTCCCATAAACTTTCGCTAGATGGAGCGTACCTAGTGTCAGAAGCTGCCAAGGGTTACCATAAACTTAATGTAGCTTATCAAAATAACTTTTTTATTTTTAATTATAATACCGTTAAATATAAAGTGCCCTATCTGGTGCAATATGGCTATAGCCACTACCGTAAATGGAATAAGCATTTTGTAGCACCCTCTGCACAAGAGATTGCTACAGAAATGTGTTATAGTTTCCCCTATGTGCGCATGCATCCGCTACTTTCTTTTAAAAGAATAGAAAACCATATTTACTACAGACAAGTAAAAAAAGATAGGCATATTATTCAAAATGATCAAGCTAATCAATATGATCACTGTATTTCCGAACCTAAGCAAGCTAAAACGCCGATTTACCTCTTGTCCTACGGCATGAATCTAGATTTTTGCTTGTTTTCTTATTACCATTTTGATCATTCAGTTACTTTTTTTAAAGATATTAGCAACAGCAAACCCCAAATTTTTAAAGGACATATGCCTTTTTATATGTATACAGTTCGATACTACTATGCACACCAGCCTTTCAAGAAAAAGCTGGATATAGAAACGGGTATAAATCTACATTATAAAGACCTTTATTATGGAAATAGTTATGATATAATTGCACAACAATTTTACCAGCAAAAACAATTCCCTGTACAAGGCAGGCCTATCATTGATCTTTTCTTAAATTTTAGGATCAGCCATGTAAAATTTTTCTTGAAATATAGTTATATCAATGAAGACCTTGAAAAGCCAAAAGCTTACTTTGCTACACCATTTTATCCTGGTCAAAAAAAAGCGGCTGATATTGGCGTTCACTGGTCATTTTTTGATTAAATCATGGGTAATCCTTATATGGCTGCTATGCACGTGAACGGATACCGTTGGTTTCGAAAGAGGTCCAATGGTATTTTATTATAAGTCATGAACGAATGTATGGATAATTGTATAAAATGCTTTGAAAAATTCCCTTCGACTGCGTACATTAGTATATGCTATCTCTTAGACTATTTTATTACTTTATTTGGCCATGCAACAAAATATAGTAGGTAAAAGCAGCTACAGAAGCCTTCTTTATGTAGCGAGTAGTGTGGTGCTCACATTATATTTATGTCTTCCTTGTAATGCGCAATCTACACAAGGTGAAACTGAAAATTTTGTAATGGAGCATGTAGAAGATGCGTATCACTGGCATTTTGCAACGGTTGCTGGAAGAGATATTGTATGGCCATTGCCGATTATACTTTGCTCTAAAGATAGGGGTATAGAATGCTTTTCCTCTGCCCATTTGTATAATTCAAAGCAACAGCCTACTACTTACCGAGGCTATACCCTTTTGCATAAAAAAATCCATTGTGTAGACCCGGGTAGGCGTGTAGTGGACCTATCTCTTACCAAAAATATAGCTGCCATGCTGTTAAGTGTCCTATTATTGGTAAGCGGACTATTATTGGCTGCAAGAAAATATCAACAGCAACCGCTAACGGCACCAAAGGGGTATTATGCCTTTATAGATATAATTATTTGTTTTATAAAACATGAGATAGCCATCCCAAATATAGGAAAGAAACATTACGAAAGATTTCTTCCCTATTTGTTAACTATTTTTAGTTTTATATGGCTTAACAATCTTTTAGGCCTTCTGCCTGCTGGAGCCAATGTAACTGGAAATATTTCAGTTACATTGGTATTAGCTGCTTTTACTACCATTATTACTGTTTTGAATGGAAATAAACAGTATTGGAGTCATATATTGAAACCCAAAGGAGTGCCTAAGTGGTTACTGCCTATTATGGTTCCAGTAGAAATATTGGGTATTTTAACTAAGTTTTTTTCCCTTATGCTTAGACTATTTGCTAATATTACAGCAGGTCATATTATCCTATTGAGTATTATAGGACTTGTTTTTAGTATAAAAAGCGTCTATATAGGCTTTGCGGTTAGTGTACCTTTTGGTACCTTTATGTTTTTACTAAAGTTGCTGGTAGCATTTTTGCAGGCATATGTTTTTACATTGCTTTCTGCTATTTATTTTGGACAGGCTGTCGAGGAAGGGCATCCTTAATGGTAGATAGGTTTTTTTTCTGTTTTTTATGTATATATTTAAGGCCATTGCCAATTGCTAAAAAAATAGTCCCTGCTCTTTTCTGCTTTTTGACTACAAAAATCGATTTAGCAATTGTGCTATTGTTTAACGTTTTTAACCATCAAATTGAATTTTTTTTATGTTAGCTTTATTAGATGCAAGTTTATCATACGCATATGCAGGTGCTGGCATTGGCGCAGGTATTATTGCCCTAGGTGCGGGCATTGGGATCGGTAAAATCGGGCGTGCCGCCATGGAAGCCATTAGTAGACAACCAGAAGCCAGCACAAATATTCAAACCGCTATGATTATTGCTTGCGCACTTATTGAAGGCGTAGCGCTATTTGGCGTGCTCGTTTGTCTACTGATAGCTGTCAAGAGGTAGTAGTGGTAAACTCATATTAGTGGGTAAGCGTTAGCGGTCATCTGCACCTTATCTTACATGTATAAACTATACCTATCATGGAAATAAGCATCATCACTCCTGATTTCGGGATTATATTTTGGCAAACCATAACATTTTTGACCGTTCTTTTGGTATTATCTACCTTCGCTTGGAAGCCGATTATAAGCGTACTCAAAGAACGGGAATATACCATAGCAAATGCTATCAATCAAATCGCAGAAGCTCAGGCATTAATGGAACAAGCTACAGGCGATCGGGCTAAGCTATTAGGAGAGGCCCATACAGAACGTGACCGTATTATTGGCGCAGCGTTGGAAGCCCAACGAGCCATTATTACCCGAGCACGCCACGAAGCCTTAGCTGTAAAAGAAAATTTGTTAACACAAGCTAGGATGGAGATGGCTAAAGAAGAGGAACGTGCGATTGAAACACTAAAAAGTAGTCTTGGGTTACTGGCTATTCAAGCCGCTGAAAAAGTGTTGATGAAAGAGTTAAGTGGAGACCAATCACAATTGGAGTTTATAGAACGCTTAACAACAAGATGCAACCACTCTGTTTAATGCGTATACACTTAGGCAATGAGAAATGGCTACATCACAGAAGCTAATAACACGGTATGCTAACGTTTTTTTAGCCTACGCTACACAAAGTGGCGAACTTAAAGCAATAGGTAATGGGGTCACTTTGTTACAAAATCAGTTTAAGGCTGCGCCCATATTAGACAATATACTCCATAATCCTACCATACCTCGTGTTGAAAAACACAAATTGCTCGAAAAAATTTGTAAAGATGCGTTACATCCCATACTATGGAATTTTATTGAAATTATCATAGACCAATACCAAATAGGGCTATTAAAAGAGATTTTAATTTCGTTTCAATCTGCCTATCAGGAATATATAGGTATTGCCACTGCAGTGGTTACCACTGCAGTGGCAATACCAGCCGTATTGACAAAAAGTTTTATAGAAGAAGTAAAGCAATTAGTTTTTTGCAAAGAAGTTTTGTTGGTACAACAAGTAGATCCTTCTATTATTGGAGGATATATTCTCCAAATTGGAGCATTAAAGCTAGACAAAAGTGTAAAACATTCCTTACGTTTATTAAAACTTAGTTTATAAGTATTGTTTTTATAGATAGATAGATAGATAGATAGAATTACGCTCGAGCAACCATAAGGTAGGCTATTGCTCAAGCTAAAAAATTTATAATTGAACAGATGGCGCAAATAAATACAGATGCAATTACTGCTATGCTCAAAGCAAAGCTATCCAATTTCAAAACCGAAGCTGAATTGGAAGAAACGGGAACAGTTATACAATCCGGTGATGGCGTGGTTCGCATCTATGGTCTTTTAAATGCTCAATCGGGAGAGCTGCTATCCTTTGAAAATGGATGCAAGGGGATGGTATTAAACCTAGAAGAGCATATGGTAGGTGCGGTTGTATTAGGAAATGCTACTGCCATTAAAGAGGGAGATACGGTTACCCGAACTAAGCGTGTGGCCGCCATACAAGTAGGTGAGGGGCTGTTAGGGCGTGTAATAGATACGCTTGGAGACGCAATAGATGGCCATGGTCCTATCCTTGGAGAACGTTTTGAGATGCCCCTAGAGCGAAATGCCCCTGGTGTAATCTACCGACAACCAGTGGATACACCGCTCCAAACAGGGTTTAAAGCTATTGATGCAATGATACCTATTGGCAAAGGTCAGCGCGAACTTATTATTGGTGATAGGCAATCTGGTAAAACATCGATTGCAATAGATACTATTCTGAATCAACGTAAGTTATTTGAACAGGGCAAGCCTGTCTACTGTATTTATGTAGCCATTGGGCAAAAAGCATCTTCTATAGCCAATGTAGTAGAAACATTAACGCGATATGGTGCTATGGACTACACCACTATTGTAGCAGCGCCCTCTGCGGCCTCTGCTCCTATGCAATCTTTTGCTCCTTTTGCAGGCGCTGCTATTGGTGAATTTTTTAGAGATACCGGCCGAGATGCACTGGTTATTTATGATGATCTTTCTAAACAAGCTATTGCCTATAGGGAAATATCGCTTTTGTTGCGTAGATCACCTGGTCGAGAAGCGTTCCCTGGGGATATCTTTTTTTTACATGCTCGTCTACTGGAACGTGCGGCACGCATTATTGGCAATGATGATATAGCCCGTTCCATGAACGATATTCCCGATTCCTTAAAGATAAAAGTTAAGGGAGGCGGCTCCCTTACGGCATTGCCCATTATAGAAACACAAATGGAGGATGTATCTGCCTATATCCCCACTAATGTTATTTCGATTACGGATGGACAAATATTTCTGGAAATGAACTTATTTAATGCAGGCATCAAACCCGCTATTAATGTCGGTATTTCTGTATCTCGCATCGGGGGTGCTGCTCAAATTAAAGCCATCAAAAAAGTAGCAGGTAGCTTAAAACTAGATCAAGCACAATTTTCTGAATTGGAAACTTTTGCTAAGTTTAGTTCTGATTTAGAGGCTACTACTAAAAGAGCAATCGACCGTGGTCGAAAAAATCAAGCATTACTCAAGCAGGACTTGCATGCGCCTATGCCCATAGAGGAGCAAGTTGCTATTTTATATATAGCTATGAATGGATATTTGGATAAAATCCATCTTAATCAGGTTAAAATATTTGAAAAACAATTTTTAGAATTGCTCTCTACGCAATACCATACTGCATTGACAAGCATTGCAGAGGGACAATGGAATAACCAAATTATTCAGGTACTGATAGAAGTAGCCAAAAGCCTTCTGACAAAATATCCACAAAGTTAATGCAGTAAAAAAGGCAAGGCGTGTTTTTTATAATCTTGCATTATTGTACTATTGCTAGGTACGAACGTGAACGAATACACTAACTATGGCATCTCTTAAAGAAGTAGTAAATCGCATAAACCTTATAGCGTTTACCCAAAAAATTACCAAAGCGATGAAAATGATATCTGCTTGCAAATTGCATAAGGCGCAACAAGCCTTGATACCTCTACAGGAATATGCAACGCAATATAACATGCTGTTAGAAGCTGTACTACAAGGCATGAATAGCAGTAAATTATCCCATCCTTTAATAACAAAAAAAATAGATCAGCCTCAAAATCTATTATGCATAGTCGTTACTTCTAGTCGCGGGTTATGTGGAGCATTTAATAAAAATATACTCAAAGAGGTCAGCCAACACCTAGCAACCATACAGGAGACGCAAGCTGCCACCATCGAAATACTGGTCGTGGGAAAAAAAGCCTATCAATTTTTTAAAAAATCTCATTTACCTATTATAGATAGCTATGTTGATCTGCTGGACAAATCTAATCTCCAAGGGAGTGCTAAACTCACTACCTATTGTATAGAAGCATTTGAGAAAAATTATTATACTGAAATTAAATTAGCTTATACTACCTTTACAAATGCCTTTAAACAAGAAGTAACTATTGTTCCCTTTTTGCCTTTTTTACCTAAACAAGAAGAGCCTTTTAAACAATCGCTTCTTGTGCCGTTACACTATATTTATGAGCCCTCTCCCCAATTGCTGTTAGAAAAGCTTGTTCCTCATATACTCCAGCATAAAATAATGGGTATGCTGGTTGCATCTAGTGCAAGCGAACATGCAGCCAGAATGGCTACTATGAGCCAGGCAACTGATAATGCAGAGGAGCTTTTAAAAATGCTACGAATCAGCTATAATAGAACTAGACAGGCCATTATCACAAACGCATTAGCGGAAATCACTAGTGGTGCCAAAGCGTTAACAGAAATGTAAAAAAATTAATTTTATTTTGATACTAAAACAGATATGAAACATATCTGTTTATTTGTGTGGCTGTAATTATTGATGTATTTCGTGCTTGTACTACAGCTGCTTATATATTAAGTCATAATCCAAAAATTTACATATTGGCCAATAAAAGCGGTACCATTGAGCGTTTAATATCTAATTTTCAGAATCCTTTATTAGTAGGAAAGCCTGAAAAAGGCGTAAATGTAGCCTACCATATTCCTAATTCCCCAACGCGCACAGAAGAGGTTATGGTATCCGGTCGCTACGTGCTACACAGAACAGCAGCAGGCGCAAACGGAATGATGCTGGCTGGTTCATCAGATATATTACTTGCTGCTGGTTTTATGAATGCATCTGCTACTGCTCGATACATTAAGAATATGAAAAATGTGGAGGTCATAATAATACCTATGGGTCATGAGGGAATAAGACCTTCTTTAGAGGATAATCTCTGTGCTACCTATCTTAAAGAGCTGATTGGCGGAAAAAAACCAAAGATAGATACCTTTATACCTATTCTTCAAAAAGGTGCTGGGAAATATTTTTTTTCTACAGACCAGTACCAATACCCTGAAGCAGATTTTTTTCGTTGCCTAGAAATAGATCGCTTTAATTTTGTTATTAAAGCGAATGTTATAGAGGATTATGCTATATTAACGCGTATACATTAATGTTCTTAACGATACGAGGCCGTTGCAATAGACAATTAAATTTAATCATAAATAATCCACTTTCCCCTCATTGAAAAAATGGTTAATTTAACATGAGTTTTCGGTGTTTAATTNNTTTTTTGCTTGATCAAAAAAAGTAGCCAAAAAAAATCAAGCGCTGGTGAAAAAACTGCTGAAAAGAAAGGAAAAAAATCAAAAATCAAATCTCGCTCCTACGGAGCTCAGACAAAATGATTTTCTTTTGATTTTTTTCCTTTCTTTTCTTTCCACAGTTTTTTCAAGGCGCATTTTTTATAAACTTACATTATTGCGCTATTTCCGATTGGTATGAACACGGATAGGCCATACGACTGAACGGATACGAAATTTTCTAGTCACAGCTTTATGCAAGGCGCATTTTTTACGATCTAGTATTATTGTACTATTTCTAATTGGTACGAACACGGATACGCATAGGCCACATCACTGAACGGATACATTATTAACTTAAATACGTCTTAACTGCATTTCTTACCAAATTTTTTAATAAGTATTTTGTTACAGTAACTAGGAAAACATGTTGCATCCGGTTATATAAAACGCCTTTAAGTTTAGACCTTTGTTGATCAGGAATAGCATACCACACCAAAGGCACCCCTCCCACAAGTATTCCCAATATTAAAAATAATTTTTTAGACATAATTAATTATATTATAGATGTATAATGTTAAGGGATACAAAATAATGATGGAGAAACAAAGCATGATTCGTCTTTTGTTTCCCCATTATTATCCATTAATATATAATAATATATAATGGATATATACTACAATAAATCTTTCAGAGAACTTCTAGCGCTATTTACAGAACCCTTAACCGAATCCATTGCCTCTTCAGAAGTTGCTTTGCAGTTATCTGAAAAGAATTTTGCTTTATTTTGGATTGCTTTTATGATTTCTTTTTTAGTTTCATCACAAACTAAAATTCCCAATACAGCACCTAAGACTACCCCTAAGACTAAATAATACACATTTCTATAGATATACATGACTTTTGTAATTTAAAATATTAATGTACGCAAACCTCTCGAAAAATATCTCTATATAAAAAACTAAATATATAAAGACTAAAATATAAAAGAAGTAAAGTTACCATAACCATCCTATACGTATACGCTTACTTCTACTATAAGTTGAATTTACAATAAAAAGCTTATAAAAAACAAACAAAATATGCATATACCTAACGAGGCCGTTG
>NZ_RARA01000025.1:52731-57891 GCF_003788695.1 Candidatus Cardinium hertigii | reverse complement strand
TCCATTGAGTAACCGTAGGAGCGAGATTTGATTTTCGGTTTTTTCCCTTTCTTTTCAGCAGTTTTTTCACCAGCGCTTGATTTTTTTTGGCTACTTTTTTTGATCAAGCAAAAAAAGTAGCTTTAACGAATACTTTCTATTTTCTATTCAAAATTTCTTCACAAATATACTGCATTTCTGTTAACCACTTTGAGCAGATATTATTTTTTTTCCCCCATGGAATATAGAACGAAAGCGTTTCTTTGGCTATGCGTTGTTGATCTGCCCATTCACGCGCATATAAAGTTTGAGTATTGTGGAGCCTATCAGCTAATTTAACCTGTATAACACGGATGTTAACACATTGGCTCAGCATATTTTTGTTTTCCATATCACTGAATTTCCAAGGATAACCATTTGTATGGTAATGGGTAACCCTATCTACAATATAGGCAACTTCAGGGCCATACATGAGATCTATTTGGGTTAAGGTTACCGGTGTATCTTCTACTATATCATGCAACAAACCAGCTAGAATGGTAGATGGATCTTTGGTAACATCTAGCAGTATCTTAGCTACTGCCATAGGATGCGTATAATAAGGCGCTCCCGATTTACGTATCATAAGACCATGCGCATTTTTAATAAAAGCAATGGTTTTTTCCACTATTTCTTGCGTCAAATTGGTTTCTGCTGTAAGCAAGTCTACTAACGTTCTTTCTTGTGCTAAGCTTTCGGTTGTTTCGCTTACCTTATTAGCAGCCAAATCGGTAGAATGGTAGTGAGGCCGTTGCAATAGACAATTAAATTTAATCATAAATAATCCACTTTCCCCTCATTGAAAAAATGGTTAAGTTAACATGAGTTTTCGGTGTTTAATTTTTTAGAATTATTACTAATGTATAGTTATGGCAATCCAAACAAGTGGTCAATTAAGTTTAGCAGATATTTCAGCAAGTAAACGTAAATGTAAACATACCTTTTTTGATCAAATCACTAAAATAATTGATTGGTCAACAATTGAAAAAGAACTTCGCATTTATTATGCTAAANTTTTAAAAATTTTATGCGGAATGTCGGATATTGGCAGTACGTATGGGTCCATTTATGCAACACCTCTCTATGCCAGAAACGATAGGAGGCCGTTGCAATAGACAATTAAATTTAATCATAAATAATCCACTTTCCCCTCATTGAAAAAATGGTTAATTTAACATGAGTTTTCGGTGTTTAATTTTTTAGAATTATTACTAATGTATAGTTATGGCAATCCAAACAAGTGGTCAATTAAGTTTAGCAGATATTTCAGCAAGTAAACGTAAATGTAAACATACCTTTTTTGATCAAATCACTAAAATAATTGATTGGTCAACAATTGAAAAAGAACTTCGCATTTATTATGCTAAAGGCCTACGCTTATCTGGCANCCATGTTCATTAAAGGCCTTTAGCCGCTTACCAGGCACATATGCCTCATTTTTTTTCTCAAATAGTGCATTAAACAACTCCTGAAAAGCTTTAGCAGCACTTCTGCCTGAACCATGTAATATACTACAGATATTGATTAACTCTACTTTATGTTTCTGTTCCGTGAAAGTCTTTAATTTAGCAGTAGGCACATATGCCCCATTTTCTTCTCCGTTTCCTTTTTCAAATAGTGTATCAAATAACTCCTGAAAAGATTCAGCAGCACTTCTGCCTGAACCACTTAATATAGTAGAGATATTTACTAGCTCTATGTGACGTGCCTTAAAAGCCTTTAATTTAGCAGTAGGTACATATGCTCCGTTTTTCCACTCAAATAATTCTGCAAACAACTCCTCAAAAGCCTTAGCGGCACTTTTGCCTGAACCACTTAATATACTGGAAATACGCTTGAATTCCACTTCATTTTCCAGAAAAGCTTGCAATATTGCTGACACTCTATAATTACCTGTTGCATTTTCTTCAAAAAAAAGCTTAAATAATGCTTTAAATTGATGAACAGCTTGCGTACATGAGCTATCTAATATACTAGAAATATTCTTTAAGTTTATGGTATCTTGGTTATTTTCCAATGCCTTTAGTTTGTTTGTCTTAACAAATGTAATACTATTTGTTTTATTTAGGCTATTTGATGTATTCCACTGGATTGTATACAATTCTTTAGCCAATGCTAGTAGATTAGCAGCTGATTTTGTACCAGATCTGTGTAATGTGCTCTGAAAAAAAGTACGCAAGGAGGATTTTTTATCTTTAAGTAAATAGGCTAGAACGGCTATACCATCTTGGTTTTCCCTTATAGTTTTTATAAAATTATTATGGAATTTTGTTTTAGAGTTAGCGTTAGCCCTAGAATTACATATCATCGTTATAAAACGAATGCCATCATCAAGATCTGCCGAAGAAGAACACCCGGGCTTATCTTGCATTTCTTCCATACGCTCAAAAATAGCATGTACATGTGCTATATGCTGGTCATCAATAGAACATTCACTCGTTTCTAAACTGGAAGTTGTTGCTTTTTTCTGTAACGACTTTTGATTACTTTTAGCTGGTGTATTTTTCTTTTTTGCCTGAGCTTGTGCAGGTGATTGTCCAGCATGCCATATAAACGTAATAAAAAAGTAAAATAGCTTAAAAAAAAATAGCTTAAAAAGGTATCTAAAAGTATAACGCGACATAATAAATAAAAAAATNAAAAGAACTTCGCATTTATTATGCTAAAGGCCTACGCTTATCTGGCAAACCTGCCTATAGTCCCCTACTTTTATTTAAAATGCTTTTACTTCAGACATGGTATGGACTGAGTGACTATCAAGTAGAAGAAGAAGTAAACGACCGTATAACTTTTAGCCTATTTTGTGGTATTTCAATGGACAGTTCGGTTCCGGATCATAGTGTATTAAGCAGATTTAGGACTATGCTTACAAAGAAGAAGGCACTAGAGAGGTTATTAAATATAATTAATGATCAGCTATCTGCCCATGGGGTACTGGTTAAAAATGGCTCAGCTGCTATTGATGCTTCAATAACTCCTACTCCCAGATGTCCTAAATGGAAAAAAAGTTATGATCTTCATGCAGATGGCAGTATAACCGTATCTGAAAGTTATCAAAAAGGAGTAGATCCAGAAGCAAGTTGGACTAAAAAAGGTCCTAAGCTATATTATGGCTATAAGCGGCATATACTTGTAGAAAGTAAAGAAGGATTAGTGCTAGCCGTCAGTACCACAAAAGCATCTAGTCATGATAGCGGTCATTTAGAAGACTTATTAAATAAAGTAAACTTACCGCCCGGTAGCAGGGTATATGCAGATAAGGGCTATAGCGGTTCGCCTAATGAAACGTTATTAAAGAAAAAAAAGTTAAAATCAGCTATTCAGAAGAAGGCTACTAAGCATAATCCTTTATCAGCTACCGCTAAGCGGTTTAATAAATTAGTAGCCAAGACTCGTTATAAGGTAGAACGTGTATTTGGTAGTATAAAAAGTTGGTTCCGCAGTTCGGGAGCCCGCTATATAGGTATTGATAAAATGCATACACAACATCTTATGGAAGCAATAGCTTATAACTTATACAGGTCCCCAAATATCATTTTAAGAGGTTGCTAGGGGAATGGTCTATCCAAAATGAACTAAAAGCATCTAAAACCGACATTCCGCACAAAAACGCAATAAAAATCATTATTTATTTTGTTCAGTAGTAGTATTTTTCCACAAAAAAAATAATTATATTACCTATTGCGTTTAAACTGTTCATCTGTAGTTATATATATGCAAATACATCCATCGAATATATTAGGCAGTAAAATATTAGACCATCTAGGTCTAGTAGCAGCTACGATAGATCAACTAGGTATAGCTCATGCCATAGNCAATAAATAATGATATTCTTACTGCCATAACCCCAAAAATGGCAAAAAATAACAAAAAATAATACTGGAAAAATAGAAAAAATTATACTGTCGGCCTGTTGCAACGGCCTCACTTTTTGTGTTCTTTCACGCTCCTGACAAGGATATCATTACAAACAGGAGTGCGCCTTGAAAAAACTGTGGAAAGAAAAGAAAGGGAAAAATAAAAAGAAAATCAACTTGTCTGAGCTCCGTAGGAGCGAGATTTGATTTTCGGTTTTTTTCCTTTCTTTTCAGCAGTTTTTTCACCAGCGCTTGATTTTTTTTGGCTACTTTTTTTGATCAAGCAAAAAAAGTAGCTTTAAAAGTCACATATTTGTTCAAGGCGCATTTTTATGATCCTGCATTAGTATCCGTTCAGTGGAGTGGCCTAAGTCTCTATAATCTGGGAAAGAATATGGAAAGGATTTAGCTTTTGTTGCTTCCAGGATAGATAGAGAGAAATTATTCTTTCCAAAAATCTATTTCCCCGTTCAGATTGGGTAAAGTAAGCATTCTTGCGATAGACTACATAATGTCTAATCTGCCTTTCAGCATGGTTATTCGTTAAGGGTATAGTTAAGGGATCCTATAGTCAAGATTGATAAGATGTATGACATCATAGATCCCAAAATGCGGATATTATCTGTTCAAAACCTTACTATCCATTGTATACCTATGCTATGTACGGTTCTTAAAGGCATAATCCTTTTTTCTACTTCTTCCATCCTAATGACCCTCCTAAATAGATGCTTAAGTTTATATTGTATATTCCAAGACATCCAATGCAGTAATTTCCAGCGTGCTGAACCCATAAAAGCCATACCAGTACCGTAGTAAGATTTAAATTTGTTATCGCTAAACATGGAATTAGGCTCATAGAAATAAAGTCGAGTGATAAAATTTTCAGTTTGAAAGTAATGTATTTGCAAGTCAAATTGTAAATTTTCTTGACGCTTCCATTGCTGCGTACTAGATAGACTGTAGCCATGGTTTGTATGCCCCAAAAGCATGCAGTTTGTATACTGTATGGCTATATTGGTTTTCCAAGTATTGGTAATTTTGTAGCTTGCATGGAGCTTAAATTTGTTTTGGTTTGCTTTGCTAATTTTCGTTGTATTTTCTTCTATTATATTTTGATGCATGTTATGATCCCTCACAGTTCTATGAACAAACTGTAGCATATATTGCGTTCTACGATCCAATGCATAATTAATGTGGATCAATAATCTATGCCCTTTATCTTTCTCCTCCAATTCTGGTTCAGCTTTCTCTAATTCCGGTTTAGCTTGTGCGTTAATAAAATAGT